>JAHDGK010000099.1 GCA_020627685.1 Granulosicoccus sp.
CAGAAACTGAAGACGAACGTCTGTTGTTATGGAAAGGACGCAAGTCAGCCTTTCCCGCGGTTGGGCGTATTTCACCGGACTACTACTGCATCGACGGCACCATACCTCGACGCGAGTTGTCGACCGTGCTCAGTCGTATGGACGAGCTTTCGAAAGAGTTCGGCTTGCGTATCGCCAACGTATTCCATGCCGGTGACGGCAATCTGCATCCGCTGATTTTGTACGATGCAAGTGTGGATGGTGAAACCGAGCGCACCGAACGCCTGGGAAGCGAAATTTTACAGCTGTGTGTAAAGGTAGGTGGAACCGTTACCGGTGAGCACGGCGTGGGTGTGGAAAAGATTAATGAGATGTGTGTGCAGTTCGACACAGACACGTTAAATCAATTCCATGCAGTGAAAGCGGCGTTTGACCCGGCCGGGTTATTGAACCCTGGTAAGGCGATTCCCACGCTTCAGCGATGCGCAGAGTTTGGTGCCATGCATGTTCACAATGGCCAATGTTCACACCCTGAACTGGAACGCTTTTAACTCGCATCTCGGTGCGGACCGACCTTAGTTATCTAATCGCTTTAAAAAAGAACGTTTGCCATGACCAACGATGCCTCCGCTGCCTTACTCGAGACGGTGCAACAGTACGTCGCAGGGGCTAACCCATTCGTTATCGTCGGCGGTGGCAGTAAATCGTTTTTAGGCTGCCGCCCAGCGGTGTCCGAACCGCCCGCGGTTGTCTCAGTGGCCGAGCATCATGGGGTGATCAACTATGAGCCCACTGAGCTTGTTATGACCGCACGCAGCGGAACCCCGTTGAGTACTGTTATAAGCACGCTGCATGAACACGGTCAGCAGCTACCGTTCGATCCTCCCCAGCTCCCGAATGCAACGCTCGGTGGCACAGTAGCGTGCGGATTATCAGGACCGACTCGTCCCTACGCGGGTTCGGTGCGCGACCACGCGCTGGGCGTGCGTATCATTTCCGGTAAGGGCGAGGACTGCAGTTTCGGTGGAGAGGTCATGAAAAACGTGGCTGGTTATGATGTTTCGCGTGTGCAGGTTGGGGCGTTCGGCACCTTAGGCGTTCTGTTGGACATCAGCTTAAAAGTGTTGCCTTTGCCCGAATCTACAGTGACCTTAATGTTTGAACAAGCAGCGCACGACACCGTACCGATGGTGCAACTTGCGCGGCAATACTTACCCGTAACCGGTGCTGTGTTGATTGGCGAACAGCGGTTTATTCGATTGGCGGGCAGCGAGGCAGGTGTTAAAGCGGCCGCGGCGCAACTTGGTGGTGAAAGCGTTAACGATGATGGGCCCTGGACAGGGGTGCGAGATCTGAGCCACGCGTTTTTTGATGATATTCGGCCTACATGGCGCTTTTCGGTGCCTGACTACGCAAGTACGCTTGAGCTACCCAATGATGACGACGGCACTCCTGCGGCTACGTTATACGATTGGGGTGGTGCACAACGCTGGGTGAAAACCAACGCTTCTGCCGAGGTTTGTTTTGCAGCAGCTGCAGGTGCCAAAGGCCACGCCACGCGTTTCAGCGAGGCCCCTGCCGGCGCACCAACCCATCAGCCGATTAATGGGGTGAGTGCTCGGTTACAATCTGAACTCAGGGCCAGCTTCGACCCTCATCGCCTGTGTAATCGCGGCCGTTTTCACCCCGAACTGGATTCGTAAGTCATGGATACGCGACTGGACTCTGCACTGGCCAATAACCCTCACGCGTTGGCTGCAGAAGCTGTCATCTCCAAGTGTGTGCATTGTGGTTTTTGTCTGGCTACCTGCCCAACATACAATCTGCTGGGCGATGAGTTAGACAGCCCGCGTGGGCGAATATATTTGGTTAAGCAAGTGCTGGAGGGGCATGAACCAACCGCCAGTACGCAAACGCATTTAGACCGTTGTCTCACGTGTCGTAATTGTGAAACCACCTGTCCGTCAGGAGTGGAATACGGCAAGCTGATCGACCACGGGCGAGCGTTGGTTGAAGAACGTGTTCCTCGCACGCCGGTAGAGCGCTTCAAACGAAAAGCGATATTGACCGTATTACCCTATCGAGCACGCCTCGCACCCTTGTTAGCCTTGGGTCGTTTGGTGCGACCGCTACTACCTAAACCCATAAAAGCCAGTGTTCCGGTAGCACTGCCCACCGGACAGTGGCCAACCGCCAGTCACGAACGCCGCATGCTGGTATTGGATGGTTGTGCGCAAGCGGCCATGACCCCACAAACCAACACTGCATCAGCGCGTGTACTTAATGCTTTAGGCATTAGCCTGGTATCGATTGAACGCAGTGGTTGCTGCGGCGCTGTGCACCACCACTTGAATGAGCAAGACGCCGCGCTGGTGTTTGTAAAACAGAATATCGATGCCTGGTGGCCCGAGATTGAAGCCGGTGCGGAAGCGATCATCACCACCGCCAGTGGTTGCGGTGTCATGGTTAAGGACTACGGACATCTCCTGCAGCACGACGAAGACTATGCGCAAAAAGCCGCTAAAGTCAGCGCACTGGCGAAAGACATTGTAGAAGTGCTCAGTGCGGAAGACGACGTTTCGGCTTTGGCTCATGCGGCAAAAAGTGCAGGTCGGGTCGCCTTTCACCCACCGTGCACCCTGCAACATGGGCAAAAGTTGCCTCAGGTAACCGAGACCTTCTTAACCAAACTCGGGTTTACATTGACCAGCTTTGATGATGCACACACGTGCTGCGGTTCGGCCGGTACCTACTCGCTGTTTCAACCCACCATCAGCCATCAGTTGCGAGACAACAAAGTGAACAACATTATGGCCAGCGAACCCGATGTCATCGTGACGGCCAATATAGGTTGCCAGTTGCATTTGCAGGCAGGCAGCGGTCGTCCGGTTTCTCATTGGATTGAGTTGCTGGATGCTGGTCTTCAACAACCCAGCTAGTTGGGTCTGCCGGCGGGCGGTTGGAGTGTAGAATAAGGCAATCAGCCTGTTCTTGAGATAGAGCCCATGCGTCAGTACCACACGATCGATTTAGCCCAACGCCGAGTTGAAACCGAAACCCTTGCGGGGGAAGCGCTGGTCAAAGCCGGCCGTTATCACATTGCGAAAACGCTAAACGCAATGGGCGTGGCCAAGGTCGACCCTTTGGGCCCGGATAACCCATTAATTTTTTCAGCAGGTCCGTTGGCTGGTACCAACTTTTCTAACGCCAATCGTTTAAGCGTTGGTTGCAAAAGCCCGCTCACCGGTGGCATCAAAGAAGCCAATGCCGGTGGTAACTTTGCGTTTGCGTTAGGGCAGTTGGAAATTGCCGGGTTCACGCTCACCGGTCAGTCTGAAGACTGGGTCATGATCCATCTTAAAAAAGGTGGCGAGATTGAATTTCTGGATGCTTCAGATTATTTGGGCGAAGGCAACTTCAAAACCGCTGAACGCCTGCATGAACGGTTTGGTAAAAAAGTCAGCATTGCACTGTGCGGTTTGGTCGGTGAATACCAGGGCTTAATGGCAGGTGTTGCGTTCAGTGATGTGGATTTGCGACCGTCACGTCTGGCCGCACGTGGCGGTGTTGGTGCGGTGATGGGCAGTAAGAAAGTGAAAGCCATCATTGCAGAACTTGATCGCATGCCTCCGTTGCATGAGCGTAAGCAGGTGATGCAGGCGGTTAAAAGTTATCGCAAACAATTGGAAGAGCAACCGGCTATTCGCACATTCCAGGAACAGGGAACGGCTGCGGTAGGTGACTACACCAATACGGTGGGCGGAATTCCAGTAAAAAACTTCAGCCAGGGACAAGCCACCGATACATCCGGTGAAGAGCGCTTTAAGTTAGGTGGTGACTACCTGCGTGAATTAAACCTTGAGCGCGGTGGTAACACGACGCATGCGTGTATGCCCGGGTGCATTATCCAGTGCAGTAACGTGTACGCAGATAAAGACGGCAATGAAGTCGTCTCGCCGGTGGAGTATGAAACCATCGGTCTAATGGGTACCAACTGCGGATTAGAAGAACCTGATGATCTTGCCGCACTGAACTGGCAAGCGAACGATCTAGGTGTCGACACCATCGAGTTGGGTGCCATGATTGGCGTCTTAATGGAAGCGGGCAAAGGTGATTTTGGTGATGCTGCCTACATGCATACCGTTATGGACGAAATGCGCAGTGGCAGTGAAGAGGGTCGTTTTTACGCGCAGGGCACGCAACGTGTTGGTGAAGGCTTGTCGGTTGCCCGCATACCGGTAATCAAAGGGCAAGCCATCAGTGCTTATGACCCACGCGTTATTGAAGTGACCGGCATCAGCATGCAAATGACGGCACAAGGTGCTGACCACACTGCCGGCAATCTGCCGCAGTACGACAGTAAAGGTAAGCCTGCCGAAGAGCTGGTTGAGGCCAGCCTGGATTTACAGGCGTTGTGTGCCACCACAGACTCGTTAGGGTTTTGCATATTTGGTCGTTCGGTCACGTTGGTAAAGCAGGATTTCATCCTGCAGGCATTGAAGGATGCGGTTAACGCAGAGTTACCGGCAGACTTCTTTCCGGCTCTGGGTCGGGAAACCCTGGAACTTGAGAACCAGTTCAATCGTGATGCGGGTTTTACGCAAAAAGATGATGATTTACCCGAGTTTTTCTACGCTGAAGAACTGGCTCCGTCTAACCAGAAAGCGCGGTTCCGTGCGAACGATTTGCAGCCAGCGGCCGACGCCTGGTGGTCATAGCACTGACGTAATTGGGGTTTATATTTCGTGCGAAATGTCACAGCGTGGACACACGAACGGGGAAGGTTTGCGCCAGTGCTCAACTTGGTCCTTTCGACTAGGGGGTAGTGAGAACTGGTCGAACGGCCGGGCGGTAGCTTAATGCTACTTTTCCGTTCCAACACACAGGCAACGGTGTCTGTGGCTGTCTCACTTTAGGAGCTTGTCTTGATGACTCGCAAATTTGACTTTATCGGCCTTAACACGGTTATTAGTGAAGCGTTTAAGCCGTTACACCACGTTACCCCCGCTACGGCACGCAAAGCCGGTATGGACGCAGGCATCAAAGGCACAACGCCTTCTAACTGCCACCACTCGTATTTCGCAAGTAGCGAGTTAGAGAAAGAATGGTACGGCGGCTACCGCATGGGTAAGCAAAACCGCGAAGATTAATTCGATCTAAGCGGTCAGTAAGAGCCGCCGCCATGGCCAAGCCATCTGACGTGGTTTCGCCATGGCGGCAAATCCTCGTTCCTTGTAGAATTGCAGAATGAGCTGCATGGAATTAGACGATCAAGCGGTGTTGCACGTAGTGGAACCCATGATGGACGACGTGATGTCTGGCGTTGACCAGCGGGACTACGCGCTACACAGTTGCCATTTCTCCGTTGACTTAAAGTCAACACTCACATCCGAGGCGTTCCTGCAACGCTGCGACCTTCAGGAAGCGCGCTGGGGGCGGCCCGCCCAACGCGATGTGGTCACCATCTTCCGCAAAGAAAAATCATTCACCGTACTGTGGCATCAACACTATGATCGAACCGAAGATCAGGTGTTGGCAGTCACCACAGTCGCCGTTAAAGGCGGCCGCTATTTTGTTGATGGTTTTTTTCTCGAGTAATACTTTTTAGTTTCCTAGTTTCCTAGTTTCCTAGTTTCCTAGTTTCCTAGTTTCCTAGTTTCCTAGTTTC
>JAHDGK010000048.1 GCA_020627685.1 Granulosicoccus sp.
ATGAAACAGACCGCTATTCCTTACGTTTTCATGCGTGGTGGCACGTCCAGAGGGCCTTATTTTAATCGCGCCCATCTTCCTGATGATTTGGAAACATTGGCTCGTGTTCTTATCGCAGTTATAGGCTCCGGCCATCCCTTGAATATCGATGGAATAGGTGGAGGACGACCGGTCACCACGAAAGTTGCGATGTTGTCAAAATCCTCAACTGAGAATTCCGATATTGACTATTTCTTTGCGCAAGTTTCTGTGGATGATCAGCAGGTGGATTTTAAACCCAGTTGCGGAAATATTTTGTCGGGCGTTGCCGCAGCGTCTGTGGAGCTGGGTCTGGTTAACCCCACATCAGATATCACGACGGTGAGAATTCGTGCCGTGAACACCAATGCTCGAGTGACAGCCACGATAGAGACTCCCGATGGCGTTAACTACGACGGGTCAACCGTTGTCGATGGCGTACCGGGTTCTGCAAGTCCGGTGCAATTGCAATTCATGGACACCATTGGCGGGGTCACCGGGGCGTTTCTACCTACAGGAAATAGCGTAGATGTCTTTGATGGCATTGAAGTCACCTGTATGGACGTCGCTATGCCTATGGTCATTGCAAAAGCCAGTAGTTTTGGACTCAGCGGATACGAAACCGTTGAAGAACTGGATAGTAATGCTGGTTTTTTTCAACAGATGGAAGCCATAAGACTTCAAGCCGGAATGGCCATGGGGCTTGGAGACGTCAGTCAGTCTGTTGCACCTAAATTCGGATTGCTGGCTCAAGCCGTTGATGGTGGATCCATGGCGTGTCGATACTTCATGCCCTGGAATTGTCATCCTACAATGGCGGTTACAGGAGCGCAGTGTCTTGCGTCCTGTATTCTGACTCCCCATACAGTGGCAGCAGATATAGCACCAAAAATTGAGGATAACCCTGCAACCATTACACTTGAACATCCCTCGGGTCAGATAGATGTGATTGTTGAGTACGAACGAAGCGAGTTGGGTTTTAATCCGTTGTCTGCGGGGTTGGTACGAACCGCCAGAAAGCTTGCAGATGGAAATGTCTACATTCCAGCCAGTGTCTGGAAGGGTGTTTAGTCAGTTTTTATCACGTAAGAGACGGTAAAGATCAGCGTTAGAACAACCCGCGGAACCCATGTCTAAGGCCTACCGCCTGAGCCCAGCAAGTGTTAGTTGGCATTTGGCATTGACAGATTGCGGTGCTTTGTACAATGATTTAGACAACCTATTTGCTGATTACTGACATCTCATATCGATAACTCATTATTAATTGTGTCCTTATAACCCGCAGCTTTCGCAGGATATAAGCTCAACAGCGCGCGATATCGGTGCACAGGGTGTCATGGTGATTCAGTAGTCTTTAGTGTCTGACCAAGGTACACAGTAAACATGCCCGTTTTTGCTGTCCGGTTCGTCAAGCTAGTCGATGCGATCAATTACAGACTTGGTCGGATGGCCATGTACTTAATATTCCTGCTCATCGGCATCCTTCTGTGGTCCTCTGTCTCAAAAACCTTTTTCTTGCCGTCTCTGTGGACCTTAGAAGCTGCGCAGTTTGCGATGGTGGCTTACTACATCTTTGGCGGTCCTTACTCGATTCAACTGAATTCCAATGTTCGGATGGACTTACTGTATGGGCGTTGGTCAGTTAAAACGAAAGCCTGGGTGGATGCGTTTACGGTTCTATTTCTACTCTTCTATCTTGGCGTGCTCCTTTACGGTGCTATAGACAGTACCTCCTATGCGCTTAAATACAATGAACGCAGTGCCTCTGCCTGGCGCCCGCTGATGTGGCCGTTAAAAGTAGCAATGTGCATCGGAATATTTATGATGCTATTGCAGGTGCTTGCTGAGTTTGTCAGGGATATTGCGCGAATTCGTGGAGTACAAATTCCATGAGTCAGGAAATGATTGCCATCTTAATGTTTTCCTCCATGATGCTAATGCTCATGACAGGTCAACGGGTGTTTGGCGCCATAGGTGCCGTTGCGACCATTGCTGCGGTAACGCTATGGGGAGTCGGTGGGACAGACTTACCATTTTCAGCGGCCATGAAACTCATGAAATGGTATCCACTGCTGACCTTACCCATGTTTATTTTTATGGGATATATCTTGTCAGAATCAAAAATTGCCGATGATCTCTATCGAATGTTTCATGTATGGATGGGGCCTATTAACGGTGGTTTAGCTATCGGTACTATCGGGCTTATGGTGTTGGTATCTGCCATGAATGGACTGTCGGTTGCCGGCATGGCAATCGGTGCAACGATAGCGCTGCCTGAACTGCTCAGGCGTGGCTATGACAAACGTATGGTTACCGGTGTCGTTCAAGCGGGTTCCTCTTTGGGGATACTGGTTCCGCCATCGGTAGTTTTAGTGCTCTACGCGATGATCGCGAGGCAACCGGTCGGGCAACTCTGGCTCGCCGGCGTTTTTCCGGGGCTGATGATGGCCTCTATGTTTGTGTTGTATATCTACATACGTTGCCGATTACAGCCTGAGTTAGGCCCGGCGTTGCCTGCTGAAGAACGACAAGTATCCACGGGGGAGAAGGTGCGTCTCCTTGGCGCGGGAATACTACCCATCGTGATTTTCGCAACCATGATGGTGCCGTTCGTTAATGGATGGACCAGCTTGGTAGAAAGCTCAGCTATAGGGGCTATGACTGCATTTCTAGCCGCTGTGGTTAAGGGCCGTATGAATCGCGAGGTGTTTGAAACCTGTGTGCGGCAGACATTGGCTATCTCCTGCATGTTTATGTGGATCATTTTAGCGGCGTTGTGTTTTGGTGCTGTATTCGATGGCTTAGGCGCGGTACGGGCAATCGAGGGGCTGTTCACAGAGCAACTAGGTCTAAGCCCTTGGACCATCTTAATTCTCATGCAGTTGTCTTTCATACTGATGGGAACGTTTCTAGATGATACTGCCATGCTCGTTATTGTCGCGCCCTTATATGTTCCTCTCGTGAGCGCGTTAGGCTTTGATTTAATCTGGTATGGCGTGCTCTATACGATTACCACTCAAATCGCGTATATGACGCCACCTTTTGGTTATAACTTGTTTCTGATGAGGGCTATGGCTCCACCGGAAATTACGTTGACAGATATTTATCGTTCGATAGGTCCGTTTGTATTGGTGATGGTTGTAGCGCTGACCATCGTTATGTTGTTCCCACAGATAGCTCTGTGGCTACCCGAGTATGTCTATGGAAAATAAGGGGTTCGAAATAGTTTAAATAAAGACCATAAAACAAAAGGTGAGCCGTCGTGAGCACCCGGTGCTCTTGTCAGTAATCCTTTTATACATCCAATAAGGAGAAAGCTAACAATGACTTCAAGACGAAATTTTTTATCCAAAGCCGCAGCGGTTAGTGCCGCACCTGCCATTCTGGGTGCGCCCGCCATACATGCACAGTCAAAGATCAAGTGGCGTTTGCAAACCTATGCAGGCCCGGCGTTAGCAGAACATGTCATCAAGCCTGCCATCGATGCATTTAATAAAGTTGCCGGTGATGAGATGGAGATAGAACTCTATTTTGCCGATCAGCTTGTCCCAACGGGCGAGCTATTTAGAGCCATGCAAAAAGGCACCATTGATGCGGTGCAGTCCGATGACGATTCCATGGCATCTCCTACCGAAGTTACTGTCTTTGGTGGGTACTTTCCTTTTGCCAGCCGTTACTCCTTAGACGTGCCTGTGTTGTTTAATCAGTATGGGCTCAACGAGATCTGGGAATCGGAATACGAAAAAGTTGGTGTGAAGTTCTTGTCAGCAGGCGCTTGGGATCCTTGCCACTTCGCGACGAAAGATCCAATTCGAAGCCTGGACGATATGAAGGGGAAGCGGGTATTTACATTTCCAACGGCAGGGCGCTTTTTATCCCAGTTCGGTGTTGTACCCGTCTCACTACCTTGGGAGGACATTGAAGTAGCCGTTCAAACTGGTGAGCTTGATGGTATCGCATGGTCCGGTATCACTGAAGACTACACAGTGGGTTGGGCTGACGTAACCAATTACTTCTTAACGAATAATATTTCGGGCGCTTGGGCAGGGTCATTCTTTGCCAATATGGATCGCTATCAGGAACTACCTGAGCACTTACAGACACTGCTAAAACTCACCATGGATAGCTCGCATTATTATCGTCAATGGTGGTATTGGGGTGGCGAAGCAGACCTACGTGTTAACGGTCCGAAGATGGAGCTGACGTCTATTCCCGATGAGGAGTGGGCCACTGTTGAGGCTGCTGCACTGAAATTCTGGGATGAAATTGCGTCAGAATCTGAGACCAAGAAAAAAGTGGTCGATATCTTCAAACTGTATAACGAGACCATGACGAAGGCGGGTCGCCCGTACCGTTACGGGTAGACTAAAACCGGGAAGTAATCATCGCCTGGCGGGTGCTATGCATCCGTCAGGCATTGGTGCGGGAATCTGATAGAGTTGCCGCAGTGCCCTAATTTCACAGTGAATATACATGTCAAAAAATTCCACAATTTCTATAGAAGAACTTAGCAAGCTCTATGATGAAGGCGCTATTGATACGGTTCTGGTCTGTATGGTGGATATGCAGGGCCGGTTGATGGGTAAGCGTGTGCATGCCGCAATATTTATTGACAGTATTCACGAGGAAACGCATTGTTGTAACTACCTGCTCGCAACCGATTTAGAGATGGATACGCCAGATGGGTATGCTTCAACCAGTTGGCAATCGGGTTACGGCGATTACATCATGAAGCCCGATCTCAGCACCTTAAGGTGTGTTCCTTGGCTTGAAGGTACAGCGTTGGTGCTTAGCGATATCATTGATCACGAAACACATGCACCGGTCCCATTCTCACCGCGCCAAATGCTCAAAAAACAACTAGAGCGGTTGGGTGCCTTGGGTTATGACGCCATTATGGCCACAGAGCTGGAATTTTTTCTGTTCCGCGACAGCTTCCAAACCCTGGCCGATAACGGCTACAAAGACCTGACGCCCATCAGTGCCTACAACGAGGATTACCATATCCTGCAGACCACAAAAGAAGAGCACGTGATGCGCCCTGTACGCAATCACTTGTATGCCATGGGTATTCCTGTGGAAGGTACTAAAGGGGAGGCTGAAGCAGGGCAGGAAGAACTTAATATTCGTTATGCCGACGCATTGGGTTGTGCTGACCACCACACTATCGCAAAGCATGCAGTCAAAGAAATTGCCTGGCAAAACGGCCATGCAGTGACATTTTTATCTAAGTGGCATCACTCTCGAGTAGGCAGCTCATCTCATGTACACCAATCACTCTGGAAGGAGGGTGAATCGGTTTTTTACGATGCAGATGCAAAGCATGGAATGTCTGAGGTCATGAAGCAGTACATGGCTGGACTTATAAAATATTCGTCCGATTTTATGTTTTTCATGGCGCCCTACATCAATAGCTACAAGCGTTTTGCCAAAGGAACGTTTGCACCGACCAAAAACGTATGGTCTGTTGATAACCGCTGTGCCGCGTTCAGACTCTGCGCAGAGAACACGAAAGCTGTACGCGTAGAGTGTAGAGTGCCCGGTTCGGACATGAACCCGTATCTTGTTCTGGCAGCCATGTTAGCGGCAGGCATGAAAGGCATAGAGGAAAAACTACCGTTGTCTGATCCCTATTCAGGCAATGTTTACGATGATGATTCCTTGCCAGACATACCGGGCACCCTGTTAGAGGCTAAAGAGACATTAGCAAACTCTTCCATGCTACGTGAGTCTATGGGTGATGAAGTCATTGACCATTACGTCAATAGCGCTCAAGTACAAATTGATGCCTTTGAGCGAGTCGTCACCGATTGGGAAATTCAACATGGGTTTGAGAGAGCGTAATTCAGAATGACTACTATGCTGCGCTGTATCTCACCCATTGATGGATCCTTGTTGGCCGAACGAGCGGTAAGCTCTTTGGCGCAAGCTCGTGAATCCATAGCGGCTGCACGCCTGGCACAAGAGGCCTGGGCTAAGCTTCCGATTTCAGAACGCACCCAGCGAGTTATGGCAGGTGTAGAAGCCGTCGGTGCCATGAACAATGACATCGTTCCGGAGCTTGCAAAGCAAATGGGTCGTCCTATTCGATATGGCGGTGAATACGGTGGATTTCATGAGCGGGCCAGCTATATGGCATCCATTGCGGAGTCCTCATTAGCCCCGATTGAAATAGAGGCTTCCGATGATTTTCACCGGTATATCGCGCGAGTACCCCATGGTGTGGTGCTGGTTGTAGCGCCCTGGAATTACCCTTACATGACAGCCATTAATACGGTGGCGCCTGCTTTAATGAGTGGCAATGCCGTTGTCCTTAAGCACGCGACTCAAACACTGCTGGTTGGAGAGCGAATGGCCCGCGCGTTTCATGAGGCTGGCGTTCCAGAAGCCTTATTTCAAAATGTGTTTCTAGATCACGATACAACATCAGCACTAATCGCTGAGAAACAGTTTGGTTTCGTTAACTTTACAGGTTCAGTTGGAGGCGGTATCGCCATGGAAAAGGCTGCTGCCGGAACATTTACCGGCATTGGACTTGAGCTAGGCGGTAAGGACCCGGGGTATGTCATGGAAGATGCGGACTTAGATGCGGCTGTTGACACGCTTATTGACGGTGCAATGTTTAACTCGGGTCAGTGTTGTTGCGGTATCGAACGCATTTATGTTGTTGAGAGCTTATTCGATGAGTTTGTCAGTAAAGCGGTGTCCATTGTTCAAGGCTACAAATTGGGCAATCCCCTTGATGAGGAAACTACGCTTGGGCCAATGGCTAACGTACGATTTGCAAATGAGGTGCGTGCGCAAATATCAGAGGCCGTGGCCAATGGCGCTAAAGCGCACATAGAGACGTTTACGGAAGACGATGGCGGCGCTTACCTCACACCTCAAATTCTGACCGATGTTGATCATTCCATGAGAGTGATGCGAGACGAGAGTTTCGGCCCGGTGGTGGGCATTATGAAGGTCAAGAATGATGAAGAGGCCATCGCTCTGATGAACGATAGCGAGTTCGGTTTAACAGCGTCGTTATGGACAACGAACACAGCACGAGCAGAGAAAATTGGTCTACAACTACAAACAGGCACCGTGTTTATGAATCGTTGTGATTACTTGGACCCGGCGTTGTGTTGGACCGGTTGTAAAAATACAGGGCGTGGTGGCGGTCTTTCGCAAATTGCTTATCACAACTTAACTCGCCCACAATCTTTTCACCTTAAGAAGCGATAAACCCATGAATTTAATTGGCGGATGGTCGTACCCAACGGCGTTCAGATTTGGTGCCGGACGTATTAGTGAGTTAGCAGATGCTTGTCAGGGTGCCGGGATTAAAAAACCGTTGTTTGTAACAGACAAAGGTTTGGCAAATATGGAAATTACGCTGCGTTCAATGGCCGTATTGACCGATGCGGGCATCATCTGCGAAATGTTCTCAGATGTGGACCCTAATCCATCCGACAAAGATGTTAAGCGAGGGCTGGAAGTCTACCGCGAAGGTGGGTTTGATGGCGTTATAGCGTTTGGCGGCGGATCTGCCTTAGACACTGCCAAAGTACTGGGCCTGATGGCCAGACAAACCCGATCGTTGTGGGACTTTGAGGATGTTGGTGATAACTGGACGAGAGCCGACCCTGACGGAATTGACCCTATCATCGCGATTCCGACTACCGCAGGCACAGGATCAGAAGTAGGCCGTGCAAGCATCATCACAAATACCGAAAGTCAGGAAAAGAAGATTATCTTCCACCCAAAGATGCTTCCCGTGGCTGTCATCTGTGACCCGGAATTGACCATTGGCATGCCCCGGTTTTTAACCGCTGGCACAGGACTGGATGCATTTGCACACTGCGTTGAAGCGTTTAGCTCACCTCACTATCACCCCATGAGTCAGGGGATTGCATTAGAGGGGATGCGTCTTGTCAAAGAATACTTACCGATAGCCTACGAAGATGGCACTAATGTCGAGGCAAGAGCGCATATGATGTCTGCGGCAGCGATGGGTGCTACGGCGTTTCAAAAGGGTTTAGGAGCCATCCACGCTTTGTCACACCCTATTGGAGCGGTGCACCATACTCATCACGGTACAACCAATGCGGTATGCATGCCGGCCGTTTTACAATTCAACCGACCAAAAATCGAATCGGTTTTTGATCGTGCGGCTGCCTATTTATCTATCGAGGGTGGTTTTGAAGGATTCTGCGCTTATGTCGATGAATTGAATACATCCATGAACATTCCTAAATCGCTGACAGCGTTGGGAGTGAGTAATCCGGATATTCAACAACTGACAGCCTCAGCCTTGCAAGATCCCAGCGTAGGCGGTAACCCGGTTGAAATGACTGAGGAAAATACCAGCCGACTGCTAGAGCTAATTCTCTAGCAGTGCGGCGGTTATACAACTAATCTAGCTTACGAACATCCTTGACGCTCTTGTCATCTTCGCCTGTTTTTGGGCGTTGGTGCAGAGCCGCCGAGTTGAATGACGCTATACGCAGGTTTACGTCTTTCAACAAACCCCGCTTTTGCAAACTCTGAAGCGAAGTCAGGTTGAGCCGCATCGTATTCCGACTTCATTAGCATTAGTCGCTTGTTCAGATATGGGAATGCAATCATGGAGACGATAAACACCAGCACTTGCACGACGAGATAGATTTTAAACAGAGCCATGAAACCTAGGTTTGCCAGTGGTTCTGCAACACCGATAAAAGCAGCTAGCATCCAGTTGCTCAGACTTAGAGCCGCGATGTAGATGATAATCGCCGACTTTACTGTGCTGAGTGGTTTGCGAGTACGCCGTCTAGTTACCTTTGTATCTTGTCTTTTTACAGTAGGCAGAGAATACCAATGCAGCATCAAGCTATTCAACGATAGTAGTGTGACGCATAGTATTTTTAGCTGCAGTTTAGAATCTTCTGCCATTACCAGGATATTAAAACCTGTGTCCATGTAGATAACGCCAAGTCCCGATAGCCACATGGCGAAAAGTAAAACCCCCACCCTTACTGATTTCTTCGACAACGCCGTGATACTGATTTTTCCAAGAGCTATTTTTAAGTCAGTCTCAAACACCTGACTCATAGCAAGAACACAAAGTAGTAAGTGCGCATACAACAGCGCCATTCGGATCCATTCGTTAAATTCAATCATTTTTGTTTCCTATCTTGCGTAGGCTAGTTATTGATACAGCGAGCGGATTTTATCCGTAGTTCATGGTTTATTTATGTGACGCTGTCGATATGAAATGATCATTAATTCTGTTGGGTTTTAATGATGTGGCGGGATAATCAAAACGTAGAATTAATTGGGGTCGGAATTCCGAGTTGGCACAGTAAAAACGTTCTCTTAATCACATTTTTGTTCTACCCTGAAATTCGTATTCACACGGCAAACTGTTAGATTCCAACTTCTAGCCTGTGTAGTGGACAGGAATCGCGGATATTGACACTCGCTTTGAAGAGTGCCCATTTCACGGAAGAGCATTCCACCGATGCGCAAAAATAATCCACTGGCCACTTTCCAATCCATATCGTGACGTGGCACACTCAAAGCTCTTGAGGCTATCAGGCACAGTATTCTGTCTGGTTATGTCACTTATTTTGGCCAGTCAGATTCGCTGAGATCAGCTTCATCACATTTGAATGGGGAAGCAAAGAGCATGTGCGATATTTGTGTAATGAATGCGGTAAAAGACAAAATGTTGTCGCGCCGACGTTTTTTCAAAACCGGAGCTGCGTTGGGTGCAGCTGCAGCAGTGGGATCTTCAATAACATCCACACCGGCGTTAGCAGCAGGTCATGGCACCGTTGAGGATATGACTCATACCTTAAGCCCGGATTTCCCCACGTATTTTGGAGAATCCCAGTTCAGCATGGAACAAATTTTTAATTACGCTGAACACTCTTTCAACTTATTTCAGTACACGGTTAATGAACATACCGGTACTCACATCGATGCACCTCTGCATTTCTCCGCTGATGGAAGTTCTGTTGATGAAATCGAGGTCAGTAATTTAATAGCACCGTTATGCGTTATAGATATTGCATCACGAGCTGAAAGTGACGCTGATGCCCAAGTGACTCCTGACGATATAAAGGCCTGGATTGCTGCCAACGGTGAGATTCCGGCGCATGCGTGTGTTGCGATGCATTCAGGTTGGGGGTCAAAAGTTAATAGCGAGGACTATAGAGGTTTTGATGGTAAGGCTCAGCACTACCCGGGGTTTCATGTTGAGGCCACGCAGATGCTGATTGAGGAGACTCAAGCAGCTTCTCTAGCCGTTGATACGCTGTCATTGGATCACGGGATATCTGCTGACTTCGCCACTCACTACGCCTGGTTGCCTACCGGTCGCTTTGGTATTGAGAACCTTGCGAACTTAGATAAAGTACCCGTTGCTGGCGCTACGTTGGTCATAGGCGCACCTAAACACAAAGGAGGGACTGGCGGGCCTGCGCGTATATTCGCCATGGTGTAGGCCGTACGTTTATCTTCGAAAGCGTGGGAATCCTTTCGCGGTTTAAGGGTTTCCACGCTAATGCGACGAGTATTTCTACTTGTGTCATGGTATCTATTCAATTAAACCAATAGGTTAGCTAGTAGCTAAGAACAGCTTGTATTCGCACCGTAGACGTCTAGAACCACTGTAAGGTCAATTATTCGAACAATTGCTATGGCGAAGCGAGTCCAGCTCCCTCGATACGATACGCAAGGCAGACGGTCATTTTTAAAGCTTGGTAGCCGAGGAATGGCGCTTGCCTCACTGCCCGTATTGACGTCTTGCACCCAACTGGAAGATGCTCTTTTCCAACGCACAAGCGGCAACGCGTCAGGTGTTCCTTCGAGCACACTGCCAAGGCGCGCCCCCGATCGTTTAAAAATTGGTCTAGTTGCGCCTTTGTCCGGCACCCATGCCATTGAGGGTAAGGCACAACGTAAAGGGTTTGAACTGGCTATTCGGCATCTCAACGGGGAAGGGGACGGAGGAATGCTCAACACGATGCAGCCAATTTCCTTGCACAGAAACGGCGTCATGGGGCAGGCTGTAGAATTTGTCACCGCCGATAATGAATCTGATTTAGGCGTAACAAATTTTGCGATAAGAGATTTGGCAACCGATGATCAGATTTCAATGATTGTTGGTGGCTCGTCTTCTCAGGTTTCAACCATCATAAGTTCAATTTCCGCGCAGTCTGGCATTGTCCATATGACAGCTATGGCTCACGACAATGATTTGACCGATAAATTTAAAACACCCTACCTTTATCGTCAGAATATCAATGCGTATATTGCCGGTGTTGCATTGGCTGAGGGGATGGCACGTGATTTAGGACAGGATCGAGCAGCGTACTATTTAGCCGACAGCCTGCTATGGGTGCAGGATGCCGCGGATTCCATGCAAAGCGCTAGTGAACAACGTGGTTGGCGCACGATAAAAACAAAGCAAACAAGCATTGAGACGGTATCCTATTCCGAATATTTCGAAGACTTTATCAACTCCGGCGCGGATGTTTTGGTACTGGCCTACTATGGAACAAAGCTCATCGAAGTACTTCGCCAAGCCAAAGCTTACGGAATTTCAGATCTGCAATTAAATGGTAGGGCGGTTGAACTGGGGATTCCCATTTTCACCTCTGTCATTGCTCAACAAACCGCTGAGGATTGTGCAGGTGTTTATGGCGTCTTAAATTGGCATTGGTCACTTGAAGATGCAGGAAGCGTAGCGTTCACGCAATCATACGAAGCCGAATATGGCCAGAAACCGACGGAAGCTGCCCATACGGTTTATGTACAGACGCTTCAGTATGCCGATGCGGTAGAACGTGCAGCCTCGTTTCAGCCGTGTGATGTCTCGACAAGCCTTGAGGGACATTCGTTTACAGGTACGGGCAACGGATCAAGCGAATACCGGGCAAGCGATAACCAGTGCGTTAAAGACATACTCGTAGTGAAAGGCAGAGGATTACCTTCAACTCATTCTGATCTTTTTGATATCAGGCACACCATTCCAAAGGCGGTAACAGAATTACCATCACCAGAAGCGTACGTGTGGGGTGAAAAGAGAAGCTGCTCAGTTGTGTAGCGCCTTAGTGCGTGGACACACTAGAGCCTGCGCACACTTAAAATAAGTGTGCGGAAGCCGGATCGAACGAGAAGCTGACATCCTGACCATTCACTATGTCAAGGCTCTCTGGCGATGCAAATCGAAATGTCGTTTGCGATTCAGTAATGAGCTCAATAACCGTCTCAGTACCTAAACGTTCAACCAGAGTCGCTTTACCTTTCAGCTGTCCGTCCGGATCAATCACCAGGTGCTGTGGCCGGATACCCAGTTTTATTTTGTCGCCATTAGACTTGTTGGTACTGACTAGCCGCACACCGTTTGAATGTAGGCTATCGCCTTTGAACTCGCCCGAATTGCTACCCGCACCACTGACTAATTCACCGTCGAAAAAATTCATCTTGGGAGATCCGAGAAAACCTGCAACAAACTCATTGGCTGGAAAATTAAATAAATCCATGGGAGCACCAACCTGCATTACCTCACCGTCTTTGAGTACCACAATCTTGTCAGCCAATGTCATCGCTTCGACTTGATCGTGCGTGACGTAGATGGTGGTCGCACCTAGTTGATTGTGAAGTTTCGAGATCTCTACGCGAGTATCGTGTCGTAATGCGGCATCAAGGTTTGACAGTGGCTCATCGAAAAGAAATACGTCAGGGTTACGAACGATTGCTCGCCCTATGGCCACACGCTGACGCTGACCGCCTGATAAAGCCGCCGGGCGACGATCTAACAGATGTTCCATTTGAAGTATCTTAGCCGCAGCCTCTACACGTTCATGGATTTCAGCTTTGCTAACACCTTGCAAGCCCAGCGAGAACGCCATGTTATGAAACACCGTCATATGCGGATAGAGCGCATACGATTGAAACACCATAGCGATACCGCGTTTTGACGGCGGTAAATCCATAACAGGCCTATCGGCAATATGAATCTCACCGCTACTTAAATTTTCCAATCCGGCGATGAGGCGTAACAACGTGGATTTACCACAGCCCGAGGGCCCGACGAAAACTACAAACTCACCGTCATCGATTTGTAAATCAACGTCATGGATAACATCGACGTTACCAAAGGACTTATTGACACCTTTGAGTGCAACCTGGGCCATTTATATCTCCTCAAAGGTGGCTGTTAACGATTCAAAGTCAAAAACACAACGAAGTGTCTGCTTTTCAGATATACGATCAAAAACAATTTGATTGGCGTCACCGCTTAACGCACTCATGGTATTAGCTTGCATGATTGCCGGCTGATTTTTACGCCACTTTAGAAATTCTGCAAACGCGTTATAAACAGAGTCTGACTTAGCAGCTTCATCTAGGGCTGCTCTGTTCAAATGCTTCTGTTCAATGGGAAGCCAAGTCGTGTTTGCTTTGGAGAAGTCGCCATTTGAGGCGCCCGATTTCCAAACCATCGGTGTTCTGCACGTATCTCTGCCTGAAAAAACAGGCGCAAACTCTATTCCCCAAGGGTCCTGCATTTTGTCTATAGGAATATCCTGAGCATCTTCAAACGCCAACTCTTCACCTTGATACAAGCAGGTGGAACCTATCAGGCAGGTTTCGAGTTTAAGCAACAGCAGCTGCAGGGCATCCTGCTTATCGGCACTGATATTTAACGCCGACATTTGTCGAGTTATGCTGCGTGGGACATCGTGATTGGAAAACGCAAAACTGAGTCGACCGGTGCCATTAAACGCTTCAATGGCTTTCGTAATAGCGGCCTTCAAGCCATCAACGTTCAATCCTTCCCATTGCAACAAATTGAAATTATAGGTTGCGTGAAGACGTCCGGGTGCTGTGAAGTTTAGGCTGGCTTTAATGGGGTCATCGCCATGCAATTCTCCCATCAAATAGCGATCGCCGTATTCATCGGCAACGGCTCTGAAAGATTCACTAAAGGATTGGATAGCCTCTTGATTAAGCTGAGCGCTATCGTGCAATTGGCGAAAGAAGGGTTGTTGTTGCTGGGGATAGGGGCCCGGTACAAAATTCGGGTTTGCTAGATTGTTCTTATAAGGCTCGGTATCGGCGTTGATGGTATGAACGGCGTCTAAGCGAAAACCGTCGACACCGCGATCAAACCAAAAACGAGCAACATTCATTAAAGCTTTACGAACAGCCGGGTTTGCATGATTTAGATTCGGCTGTGAATCGAGAAAGTTATGCAAATAATACTGTTGCCTGCGCGGCTCCCAGCTCCAAGCCGGTCCACCAAAAAACGATAACCAATTGGTCGGTGGTGTGCCATCAGGCATCGGATCAACCCAATGAAACCAATCGGCCTTGTCGTTATCTCGTGACTGGCGGCTTTCCACAAACCATTCGTTCTGATCAGAGCAATGAGCCGGAACAATATCGACCATAACCTTAAGGTTCAAACTATGTGCTTTAGCCAGCAGTGAGTCGAAATCGTCTAGCGTTCCGTACTCCGGGTGGATGTCGCAATAGTCGGACACATCATAGCCAAAGTCTTTCTGAGGACTTTTGAAGAACGGGCTTATCCAGATGGCATCGACACCTAAATTTGCGATGTATTCCAAACGCGATGTAATACCCGGTAAGTCGCCAATACCGTCATCGTTTGAGTCCTGAAACGAGCGGGGGTATATCTGATAGATAACCGCTGTTTCCCACCAACTCAACGCATCCTTCATCTCTTTATCCACCCTTGACTGAGCCTGCTAAGAGGCCACGTATAAAGTAACGCTGCATGGATAAGAAGACGATAACAGGGACAATGATTGAAATAACGGCCGATGCGTTAAGTAGATGCAACTGATCTTTAAACGTACCGAGCTGTTTCTGCAATCGAATCGGGAATACTAAATCGGATGAATCTGCAGGCCCAATGTAAAGTGCGACGATCAGATCGTTCCATACCCACAGGAATTGGAAAATACTAAACGATGCTAATGCAGGCACTGATAAAGGAATTATCAATCGTGTGAAAATCTGCAGGTGGCTTGCACCGTCTATTCGGGCGCTCTCCAGAAGCTCCTTAGGCAGTCCGACAATGTAGTTTCGCAGTAGGTAGATGGCCAGTGGCAAACCGAACGCCGTGTGCGTCACCCACAAACTGGCGAACGATTTCGATGCTACCTGACAGGTTTTCGTGGCCTCGCAGTCCGTCATCCAGGCGTTCAATGAGGTTGCCCACGATGCTATGCCACTAAAACCTTGTAAAACGGGCAGAAACGCTAACTGAGTAGGTACAACCATCAACGACACAACCAGCACAAATAGCCAATCACGACCTGGGAAACGCATCCAGGCGAAGGCATAAGCCGCAAATGCTGCAATAGTAATAGGGATAATGGTTGCTGGAATGGTGACGATGAACGAGGCGATAAGCGCATTCGGCACGTTTTCGTTCTCGAACAATACCTCTACATAAGCGTCAGTACCAAATACCGGGTCTTGGTTAATAAATGCATCAAGATTTTTCGGTTTAGGGGCCGTGGCTTCGGGAAAAGACCACGTAAAGTCACCATTAGACTGAAAGACAAAATCGCCATCACGTACATCCATTACCTCGCCGGCATAGATGAGCTGACGAATAAGCTTTGTCTTTCCAGGGTTGTCAGGGTCGTCTACTCGGCCCTTGAACAGAATGGAATTGACTTCACCCTCAACCTCAAAGCTGTCCTTACCTTCATTGAGCCTTTCAAATATATTGCCGCTCATGGTAACAAAGGGTTCTATTTCGCCTCTATCGTGGGTACCAAATCGATGGCCTAATTCGGTCGGTGTGAACGCCGTCCAGAAGCCCGATGTTTTTGAGGCGGTCTCAGAGCGTAGTGAGGTTGTTACCAAGGCTATAAATGGCAAAACCCAGATAACTACAATTAAGCCGAGGACGACGTGTTTGAATGTTCTCGTCATTGTCAGTGCCCCATCTCTTTTTGTTCACGCCGTATTCGCCTAGCATTGAAAATCATATTGGGTATAACTGTGACCATAAGCATGACTGCTATGGCCGCAAAGAGATTTTCAACGTTGTCGCCTCCTACCGACCAATTGTTTCGGGCGTTTTCCATCATGGTGGCTAGCAACAATTTGTCATCGTCATTAGCGGACAGGGCATACGGTATGTCGAACATCTTTAATACCAGTATGACCAGGGTGGTCCACACAACCACAACGGTTGAATATATTTGTGGCAGCTTTATCCGGAAGAACATTTGAAAAGGATTGGCACCGTCAATTTTTGCAGCTTCGATAGTGTCCTCTGGAACTCCACGAAGCGCTGCTGAGAAAATAACCATTGCGAATCCTGTTTGAACCCAGACAAGAATCCACATTAAGAAGAAATTCCCCCAGAACTTCAGGCTGTAAAGCGGTTCGTTGTAAGCAGCTGTGTGTCCCAGCATCGCTTTCAATAGACCGATTTGATAAGACGGGGTTAATCCGTTGATGGCTTCTTGAGCTTGAATGCCACCACCGGCAAATATGTTTCTCCAGATAACGGCAGCACCCACGAAAGAGATGGCCATAGGCACGAAGATAAGCGTTTTTGCCACAATTCCCCAGCGAACTGAGTCGGCCAGTACCGCTATGAGAAGCCCTAAGGAAATACAGACGGTGGGTACGAGTACCAACCACATGACACTGTTTCGCATCGCGTATCGGAACTGCTCATAGCCGAGCGAAGAGGGGTCCCAAAGAAACGCATAGTTACGGACTGTTCTAGCGCCGTCAGCTTCTTGGAAAGATAAGCTCAGTGTTGAGAAAGCGGGAACGAATAGAAAGAGTATGAGTAGGACCAATGCAGGCCCAACAAATATCCATGGTTGAATAGCCTCAACAATGTAAGACTCTCGTCCCCAAGAGCCTTTTGATGCCCGGCGGGCTAAGTTTTGATTCAACCAGTTGGTTAACCAGAAGTACAAAAAGGAGATGCCAACAGCGATAACGATAGATCGCAACGCAAAACCGACTTTTGCAAATCGCTCCTTAGTCTCTAGTAACGCGAATGACCAGTTGTTAGATTCGTGAAGCCAGGTGCCGAGCTGTACCATCCAGTCGTCTAGCGGAGAGGTTGCGGCGTAGGCGAAGATCCCGGTAATCGGAAGTACAAAGATAACCGTGAGTGCTATGGCAAGGCCATTACCAGCTAAAACCGGCCTATATGAATCCATGTCGTGTTCCGAGTGTGAGAGGGTCGAGGAGCAACATGTGGAGCGCTGTGAAAGCGTTCGTCGCGTGAATGTAAACGCGATAAAAAAAGGGGACTCTTAGATTAAGAGTCCCCGTAGAAACACGATTTACTTAATCGCATCCCAAGCAGACTGAATGTTGTCTGCTGTCGTTTTGGTGTCTTGACCGTTTGCGAACGCAGTCATTTCTGACCAGAACGCACCCGCGCCGATTGCACCAGGCATTAAGTCTGAAGCATCGAAACGGAAAGTAGTGGCGTTAGACAGGATTTCACCTTGCTTACGCAGAGCAGGAGTGGCATAGGCATTCAGATCAACACCTTTGTGTGCTGTCAGGAATGTACCTTGGCTCATCCATGCTTCGTGAGCAGAAGCTTCTTTCATGTACTCAAAGAAAGCACGTGTAGCAGGGCTATCTTTAGTCATAGTCCAAAGCGTACCAGCACCCAGTACAGGGTTGCCTAAGTCAGCTGCTTCGTAAGGAGGGAAGTAGAAGAAATCAGCTTCGCCATTGGCAAGCTCTTCACCCTTCTTAGGGAAAAACGCAGGAATGAAAGACGCTTGACGATGCATCATGCAAGAAGCAGGGCTTGAGAACAGGCCTTTAGGTGCATCACCGAAGAACGTAGTAGCAACCGAAGAAGCGCCACCAGCGACGTAGTCGTCGTTACGTGAGAACGAGCCATATACATCCATGGCGTTCATAACTTCAGGGCTGTTGAAAGGAAGATCGTTAGATACCCAACGGTCATAGTTTTCAGGCGTTGTGGTGCGAAGCATTAAATCTTCCATCCAGTCAGTTGCCGTCCAACCAGTTGCGTTTCCAGACTCAACACCGATACACCAAGGTGTGTTTCCGTCTTCAACCATTTGATCAGACAGAGCAATCAGTCCTTCCATTGTTGATGGAATTTCGTAGCCGTTGTCTTCGAACTGCTCTGGGGAATACCAAACCAGAGATTTCAGATCCATTTTGTAGGCGAAGCCATAGAAGTCTTCTTTGCCATCTGCATCAGCATAAGTGCCAAGAGCAACCCATGAAGAGCCAGCACCGTAGTTTTCAGTCATCCAATCGGCAGATTCCTGGCCTAGAGGTACTAAATGACCTTCTTTAGCCATGTCGCCAGCCAAACCAGGCTGAGGGAAGATAGCGATGTTTGGCGCATTGTTGGAACGCAGATCGGCAACGATTAGCGCTGCGAAGTCACGTGAACCGGAATACTTAACAACTGCACCAGTTGCTTTTTCAAAGCAGCTAGCTGTGTTGGTGAGCATTTCTTCGTCCTTGCCCTCCATTGATCCCATGATGGTGATGACTTCACCTTCGAACTTGCCCAGATCACCCAGTGCAGAAGGCGTATCGCAAACATCAGCCGCTGCTGGCCCTGCGTACAGGGTGACAACAGTAGCTAGCACGCTGGCCACTGCTCCTAGTGTGTATTTCATAGTACTCCTCCAAAAGATGGTATTTGGCATCAAAGCGCCTTGGAATGTGAAGTATCAACCACACCCTTCACGGTGTCAACATTTAGCGCTTTTAATCATGAATTGTTCGGTTTTAGTGGTTTTTTGACTTGTTAATCGCAGAGATATACGACTATTATACCCATCCAAAGCGCTTTAAATTTATTCGGTAAAACGTGAATCTCAAACAGCTGTCAGATAAGCTCGGGTTATCGCAGACCACGGTAAGCCGTGCGTTGAACGATTATCCCGAGGTTAATGAAGCTACTCGCGAGCGCGTCAAAAAAGCTGCCAGAGAGCACAACTACCAGCCAAATATTCGCGCAACGGGGCTAGCGACAGGAAAATCCAAGACCATTGGTCACGTTATACCCATGAATTCCACTGAGGTTTTCAACCCGATTTTCGGTGAATTCATTGCAGGCGCCTCTCAGGCCTACTCCAGATGCGGGTACGAATTGTCGCTGACGATGGCTCACGAGGATGCCGAGGAATCCATTTACCGCGAAATTGCATCAAAAGGCTCAGTAGATGGAATTATTGTGCATGCGCCTCGGGTCAATGACCCCAGGATAAGCTTGCTTCAGGAATTACAGCTGCCGTTCGTGATTCACGGTCGTGATAGCAGTAATGAAACGGACTATTCATGGATAGACATGAATAATCGGCGAGCTTTTTTCCGAGCCACTAAGCTGCTCATCGATCTGGGCCATAAAAACATCTGCCTCATTAATGGCCGGGAGACCCTGAATTTTGCCTGGCGCCGGCGTCAAGGCTATGTGGATGCTCTGACAGCAGATCATCTGGATATTCATCCTGAGCTCATGTACTCAGGAGACCTGACCGAGGCAAACGGTTACAGCGCAGCAGCGAGTGCATTGGCCAACACGATAAAGCCCACCGCGTTTCTGGTGTCGTCTTATGTGGGGGCGCTTGGAGTACGTCGTGCCATTCATAATGCAGGATTAGAAATGGGGAGCGATGTCTCTGTCATCATTCATGACGATGAATTGTCATACTTTGAAAATGACGGCGATATTCCGCAATTTACCGCAACGCGCTCATCGGTCAGAGATGCAGGAGAACGGGCAGCGCTGATGTTAATTGATCTTATTAACCAACCTAATGGTGCAGCACCCTTAACCAAATTGTTGGATGCACCACTTGTACTGGGTGCTTCTACCGGGCCTGTTAAAAAATAATGTAAACCCGCTCAGTCATAAATCACTCTTTCCGTTTTTATGCAGCGAGCTTATTTCAGATCGATAACATCAGCTGCGCGGACAGAAGGTAGAAAATTTACATCGTAGTCCGGACAAAGCGCGACCACTTCGTCAGGCCTCCCCATATTATGTAGCTTACGAAACAAGTCCACGAGCTTTCCGGTGGGTGTGACCCAAAACAGGCAATTGACGTCGTGACCCGTGTTATTAAATATGCCATGAGGTATTCCTCGTGGCAGATGTACCAGATCACCTTCGTAAGCGTGAAACTGTTGCCCATCAATTGTTAAATCCAGCGCGCCCGAAAGAACCTGAATGTACTCATCTTGAGTCGGGTGAATGTGCGGCGGGACGAACGTTTCTGAGGGTAACAATGCGTGCCAGCTAAAACAGTCTTCTGTAATAGTTTTAGGGGTATAAACCTGCCCGAAAATACTCCAGTGGACGTCGTCAATACCTTCGCTCTTTTTTGTAACTCCAGCTGTTAGGCTCATTGTTTATCGTCCGTCTGAGTGCGTCGTAATAGCTTGTTTAGGGTTGGAGCAACGATAGGGTTTGCATTACTCATGCGCGGTCCCATTTCGTTGACCAAAGCGTCCTCAAGCTCTGTTTCATCCCAGAAACCAATCAGAATGCCGGCTTCGGTGATTTTGTCGGTTATGTTGGTAGATTCTATCAAGCCATCAGAGATCGTTGATCGCTGGCGAGGCGTTCGCGCCCATTCGAAAAGCGCTTCATGCAAGCGTGCACGAACATCAGCGTAGTTTGAATCAGCGCCTAGGTCTTGCAGTTCATTAGGGTCATCTTGAAGGTCATACAGCATGGGTCTGAAACGTTCGCAATGAACGTATTTGAAGCGACCATCAAACACCATCCGCAACCAGCATTCTCGCGATGGCATATTCAAGTTCTGCCTAGGTTCAACATACGAATAGTCGTATTCAGAAATGACATATCGCCTGGGGTCACTCTTGCGCTTTCCGGTTAAGGTATCCATCAATGAATGCCCATCCAGAATATGAGGGACAGCAGCGCCACCGTATAGATTAAGTAAGGTGGGTGCTATATCAATGGCTTCAACCAGATCGTTGTTGACTGTTCCGCGTGTTGTATCGGCACTCGGTGACGGATCATAAATGATCAGCGGTACTCGTACAGATTCATCGTGAAATAGCTCTTTTTCACCAAGCCAGTGATCCCCCAGATAGTCGCCATGATCTGAGGTGAAGATGATCATGGTCTGATCGGCTATACCTCGCTCTTCAAGGTGATTGAAAAGGCGTCCCATCTGATCGTCTATTTGTTTAATGAGCCCCATGTAGGCGGGAATTACTTTGTCGCGAACTTCATCACGGCTGAAATTACGACTGACGCGGCGCTGCATAAACTCGTTATAAACGGGATGCGCATTTTGGCGTTCGGCCTCACTGCGATTGGCTGCTGGGACGTCCTCGGGTCCATACATGCTGGCGTACGGCTCAGGCACAATGTAGGGCCAATGCGGTTTGATATAACTGACGTGGGCAACCCACGGCTGGTCAGGGTTATTGCTTATTGCCTCATCAATAAAGTCTATTGCACGACCGGTGATGTACGGTGTCTCTGACAGAGGATCTGGCACGCGCGCCGGTCTATCCGCGTATTTCAAAAACCACCCTGATAAGAGCTCATCGTTGTCACCATCCGCCGCATTGGCATATTCTTCCCAGGGGTTCTCAGCGTCCAGACCCTGGCTGCGTACATAAGCGTTGTAGGGCGGATTTGGCTCATGGCCGGAGTAGGGGTGTAGTCCGTCATCACGTTCAAAAGGGTCAAACCCGCATTCTGAAATTCGTACTCCAATGCGGCTGGTTGGGTCTATTCCAAGTCGTGCCATGCCGTAAGCATCGGCTTTCATATGCGTCTTACCAATAAGCACAGACTTCACACCCAGTGGACGTAAATGATCGCCAATGGTCATCTCGCCGGCTTTTAAGGGGACAAAATTCCAGCTGGCACCGTGTGCATGAACGTATCGTCCCGTGTATGTTGACATACGGGAGGCGCCGCAAATGGGCGACTGTACGTATGAGCGGTCGTAGCGAACACCACGAGACGCAAGCGCATCAATATTGGGTGTTTGCAAACCCGACTTATTGTAACAACTTAGATAGTCCCAGCGAAGCTGGTCACACATGATAAACAGGACGTTCTTTACCGGCATTGCTATTCTTCTGTTTAGCCACTCGCTGAATTCAGCTTACTCTATTCCACAACACAATGATAAATGCTATCTCAGAGTTTTTTGCCCACTTTGGAGCGATGCACTATTTAGTCATCGCAACAAATTTGCTGTTAATGTTGCTGGCCAAGCCGTTAATACTGAAAACCGGCGGTAAGTTAACAGAACGGCAGGTTGGCTTCAGGGTCAACATGCTGCGAGTGTTGAACCTCGCCATCCTCACCGTGGTTTGCTACAACGCCATTTACTCCAGTGGAAGTGATAACAGTCAAGGAGAGCAGGGTATAGCCGTTAAACTCATCTCTATACTCGTAGTACTTTACTTGGGCTATTTAGCGTCGAACATAGCCAGCTATGTCATGAGGCTTCGTTACGGGAAGTCGAACAAGAACAGTGATGGAATCGTGCGTATTTCAGAAACGTACCACTCCCGTATGCTGACGCTGGTGGCTAGCACGTTTATTGGCATTGTTGCGTTGATCGCTGTCATCAGAATTGCCGGGTTCAATAGTCTCCTTGAAGCAGGCGGCGTTATCGGTTTTGTGGGTGTATTTCTGGCGCTGACGCAACAAGCCTGGGCTCCAGACATCATAAGCGGCTTGGTTCTATTAAATAGCGAGATGCTCAGTGAGGGCGATGTTATTGAGCTGGGGGACACAAACCCATTGTTAGTCCGAGTGTTTAAAACCAAGATATTCCACACCGTGCTTATTGATATGGTGAACAATCATCGCATCATGGTGAGCAACTCCAAGCTGCGTGGACAAACGATTCATAGTTTGTCGAAATTTGCGTCTGCAAAAGGTTTACGAGAAAAGTTGATATTTAAAATCGGCTACGACTCAAGCACCACTGATGTAAAGATAATGCTCAACGCAGCGTTCGATAAAATTGCCAATGACGATAGCAATACGATTGACGAAACACACCCGTTAGAGATACGCGTGCTTGAAACCGGGGATCATGCCGTTGAGTGGGGAATTTTTTACTATATAAAAGAGGTTTCCGACATCATCGCTATAAGGCAGCGCCTATATGAAGAAATACTGGAAACATCCAGAGAACATGGTATTTCCTTGTCTACGCCTCATACCCATGTAGTGACTAATCTTAATGGAATTAGCTGAAACGTCGTTTATATCTATTGGTAGTTTGCGATGCGTATCTTTAGATAGTCAATTTCGATATCTATCGTCGTCTTAATCATGAATTTAAAAACGCTGATTATCTCATCTGCAGGCATATCGTAGTGCTCAGCAAGCCTACGCGCTAACTCGATAACTTGGTCTTCGCGATCCTTACGCACGATGTACTTAAGTAACGCCTCGCGCTCACCATCTGTCGACATAAATTCGTCTGTCAGTTCCAGAAACTTTGCTTCTGCAACCGACTTCCCAAGATTCACGCGTTCCATGATAGCCAACAGCGCATTAACGTCGGAGGTGACTGTCTCACCATAGGTGTCCGAATTATCGCCTTGAGGGCAAGCACCGTTTATCCAGTCGCGATAAAAATCGATAATTTGCTGTCCGACGCCACTGTGCATTTCTTGTATGGGGCTGTCCGGAGCAACACGATCGACGACAGAGGCTACATCTGCGACTGATGTGAAGGAATCTTGCGTTGCGAATGTGTAGCGACCGAGTTCAGCGTGGCAAGACTCAACACGTCCTAGGACATGATCTAGTAAGGATATGGACGGATCCGACAACACCAGGCCCGGCGCGTAGATCGGGTTGTTGTGTGAGAATCGTGTGCGTTTCTTCAGCGCAATGACAATTTCGTTTGCCAGAATGTCTAGACCCGGTCTTATTGTTCCGACGAGATCAAGGTCGGGGTGTAGAGATTTATTCATGGCACACAGGTTAGCAAGTATTGAGTGACGATCTTTTAAATAGCGCCATAGCTTAGTGGTAAGTGACATCCCTGGCAAACTTTGGTCGCGGATTGTGTACGACGTCTCTTGATATACGCTTTGGTTTCACAAGTCACTTGTTAAAAATCAAAAAACCACCCCTAAGCATGGGCATGAGAACAGGTCTAACTCGAATAAACAATACTATAGGGTGGTATTTATACAGCCCCTTTGTATACTCAAATTCACTTTTATGAACGTTGAACACTTTTGGGGCATAAACCTAATATTCATCCTCTAAATAGTTATTCAGAGGCATTCAGTGTTAGATCAAATCTACCCGCAGCTCGAAATTCCCCACACACTGGCAGCTGGTCCCGGACCTGGAAACACAGACCCCAGAGTATTAGACAGATTCGCCAATAGCGGTGTTGCGGACCACATGCAGGCTGATGTTCTGCGCGGCATGGTGGAATGTAAAAAAATGCTCAGACAGGTATTTGGTACAAGTAATGTTCATACATTTGGAGTCGCAGGGACTGGATGGAGTGGCTTAGACGTAATGATGAGCGCGGTTATGCCTGGTGATTCAGTTGTTGCATTTGTTAATGGTACTTTTTCGACCATTGATGGCCTGACACTGCGCATGAAGGCGGCGACGGCAGAGGAATTGGCTGAGTCTCCCCTAGATCCGAGCTGCGCTTCTGTGAAGATCATTGAAATACCTCACGGGCAGTCAGTAACGGAGGAAATAATAAGGGAGTCCCTTGAAGAGCATAAGCCGAAATGGGCATTCATGGCTCATTGGGAAACGGGCTCAGGCAGAGTAAATGACATAGCGTCGTTTTCAAAAAGTTGTGAACAGCTAGGGGTCTTAGGCTTAGTAGATGCAGTGTCATCGCTGGGCGTGGAGAATTTTTCGATTGACGATTACCCCGGTGTTGCAGGTTGGGCTTCTTGTCCACAAAAAGGTATTTGTTGTTTACCCTTAACATACGCACCAGTAAGTTTCACCGAAACATACATTGACGTTTTAAAGACCCGCGGGGCACGTACCTTTGTTCACCACCCAATTCTTGAGGCCCGACATTGGGGGATTATTGATGGGCAGGATGTTGATAAAGGCACCTACCATCGCACTCATTCGGGGTATGCAGTCGCAGCGTTCCATGAAGCTTTGAGACTAACTCTTCTAGAAACCGTTGCATCTAGAGCGGCAAGCTACCGAATGCATGAGGCGGTATTGAAAGGTGCTTTAGAGAAGATGGGATGCACTGTGACCTCCAATATGACCAGCTTGGTTGTATTTAATTTGCCTGTCGAACTTGCTGGGCGAGAAATGGAGCTTGTACAAGTTTGTCGCAGTAGAGGCTTCGGTATTTGGCCGACACTTAGCAAACCCGTACAGATTCGGATTGGTATTCTTAATCAGCTAACCCAAACCGCTATAACGGAAATAGTGCGTAGGTTTGGAGATGTCATGATCGAGTCAGGTGCTAACTTCTCAATGTGTTTCATAGAGGAGTATATTTTCGAAGCTTATAAATCAGAGACTGCTGCCGCGTAAGAATAACAGAACAAGCATTGTGAGCAATCATTCCTAGTCACGTAAATTTATTAGAAGACCTGTTTTATTTACCACATTACTTGAATTTGAATACCCTCAGACATTTAATTGGAGAAGTCTAGCTATGAACCGCATTGAAACATCAAGATCAAATTCCCGCGCAAAGGTCTCTTTAGATCGTCTATCGAGCGACAAAGTGACGGAAAATAAAAATAGCCAGCGCGATGGATCTATGACACAACGAAACTCTATTGAACACCGAACAATACTCCCAATTGAATTGGCTGTTAAGGAAGCAATGAAAAGGACTGGCTGAGAATCTTAACCCTGGTCGACATCTCTCGAACTCTGATTAGGACTGTTAGAGTAGTAAAAGGCGATTGCCTGCGCACGACTATTCACAGCTAGCTTGTCATACATGTTTCTAAGATGAAATTTTACTGTGTTTATACTTATTCTGTGATCGCTGCTTAGTTGTTTGTTAGTTCTCCCTAGCGAGAGAGACATCAATAGCGCTTTCTCGGTTTTAGTCAGAGATTGTAGTGGGTCTTGCAGATCACGGACATCTAAATACGGAAATACCATCTTTCCTGTGGATACTTCCCAAGCAGTTTCGACGAGTCTTTCAGGTGGCTCTTTGTGTGAGCAAAAGCCAGCAGCTCCAGCAGCCATCGCGCGTTTCGGTAGATCGTTAGAGGTGCCATGAGTGCTAACAATAATTCGTGTTGGAGTTTGTTGCTCTCGTAATACTTGGAGTAAACGTTCAGCTCCTAGATCTGGTAACGACCAATCGATTACGGCCACGCTGCTCGGAACCGTTAGAGTCGCCTGCAAGAAAGATTCGGCAGTGTTTGTTGCGCTTACGAGGCTGAAACGGTCGTCTTTTTCAAACAACTCCGACAATGCCGAGAGCATCAGAGTGTTACCGTCAGCGAGAGCGATGTCTACTTTCATTATTTGCAGCCAGATGGCCGGGTGGTTAGCAAAGGACGCCGCGATATTATACTGTACAGGCTGCTTTGCCTATACTTTTAATCGTTTTTTTCCCCACTCTTTTAGGTGTTAATTAGTGCTGTGTTGAGTGTTTTCGTGTATCCAAAACTGGGCCAGCATATACAGATATAAGTTCATTACTACAGCACATGGCTGGATTTATTGGGTTAGAAACTGGCCTAGTTTGCTTTTTGTACTAATTTGAGGTCGTTATGGATATCCACGAATATCAAGCTAAGGAGCTGCTGTCAGAGTTCGGTGTGAGCGTTCCTCAAGGGGGGTTGGCTTACAGTCCGGAACAGGCGGCCTATAGGGCTAGGGAAATTGGGGGGCACAATTGGGTTGTCAAGGCTCAGATACACAGCGGTGGGCGCGGGAAAGTCGGCGGCGTGCAATTTTGCAATACAGAACACGACGTCTACAAAGCAGCAGACGCTATGTTTGGACAACGACTGGTGACAAAACAGACAGGCCAACAGGGCAAGACGGTATATCGAGTATACGTTGAGGGCGAAGTGCCGGTGAAGCGAGAACTCTATCTTGGTCTGGTTATGGATAGATCAACTGAACGAGTTATGGTCGTCGCTTCTGCAGTAGGTGGACTGGAAATTGACGAAATTTCAAGTTCGGAGCCTGAAAGTATCATTCGCTGTATTGTTGAACCTGCTGTAGGAATGCAAGCTTTTCAAGCGCGCGAAATTGCTTTCAAACTTGGAGTAGAAGCCGAACAAATTAATAGAGTAATCGAGGTCATTATCGGGTGTTACAGAGCATTTGAAGAGTTGGATGCAACTATGGTGGAGATAAACCCATTAGTGATAACAGAAGAAGGCAGTTTGTGCGCAGTGGATGCAAAGATGACTTTTGATGACAATGCTCTTTATCGACACCCTGAAATAGCAGAACTTAGAGACAAATCGCAAGAAGATGCAAGAGAGACTCGAGCTGCTGACAGGGGGCTGAATTACGTAGGATGTGACGGCAATATTGGATGCATTGTAAATGGGGCAGGGCTTGCAATGGCTACCATGGATATGATTCAACAGTCTGGTGGTCAAACTGCAAATTTCCTCGACATTGGTGGTGGCGCAACTCCGGAACGAGTAGCGAAAGCATTCAGACTTGTGACGTCGGATGAAAACGTAACAGCTATTCTTGTCAACGTTTTTGCGGGGATAAATCATTGCGATTGGGTAGCCGAGGGCATCCTGCTAGCGTTGAAGAAAGAACCAGTTGATATTCCGATCGTAGTTAGGCTTGCTGGAACGAATGTTGATGCCGGTCGAAAAATATTATCGGGAAGTGGATTACCTTTAATTCGAGCAAACACGCTAAAGGAAGCGGCGGAGCGGGTTGTTCAAGCTCAAAAAAGTAGCATCGCCGGGGTAAACGGAGTTGTTGCAGGATGAGTATTCTTGTGGATCGGAGTACCCCTGTCCTTATACAAGGGATAACTGGCAAGGTCGGTTCTTTTCACTGCAGAGAAATGCTGAAGTACGGCACCAATGTCGTTGGCGGTGTCACGCCCGGCAAGGCTGGAGAGAAAGTCGAAGGTCTACCTGTGTTTGATACGGTTAAGGCTGCTGTAAAACAGACAGGCGCTACGGCAAGTGTGATTTTCGTGCCCCCTCCATTCGCTGCAGATTCGATCATGGAGGCGGCTGATAGCTCTCTGGCGTTAGCGGTGGCTATAACGGATGGCATTCCAGCTCAAGACATGATTAAAGTTAAACGTTACATGAGACGTTATCGTGAGGCGAATCGGATGACGCTTCTTGGGCCGAATTGCTCTGGGATTATCAGCCCTGGAAAATCTTTGTTAGGAATTATGCCTGGTGAAATATTTTTACAAGGAAACGTGGGAGTTATTGGGCGTTCAGGAACCCTTGGATATGAGGCCGCCTCCCAAATGATGGAGTTAAATGTTGGTATATCAACGAGTGTGGGAATAGGTGGAGACCCAATAAATGGCAGCTCTTTCCTGGATATCTTAAAGCTCTTTGACGCTGACGAGGACACCGATGTCGTCGTATTGGTGGGAGAAATTGGCGGACCGCAAGAGGCCGAAGCTGCACACTATATCCGTGACACAATGCGAAAGCCAGTCGTCGCCTACGTTGCAGGAAGGACTGCGCCTAAAGGACGAACGATGGGGCACGCAGGAGCCATCATTTCAGCCTTCGGAGAAAGTGCTGATGAAAAAGTTGAAATACTTCGAGATGTTGGAGCAGTGATTGTTCCAAGCCCCTCTGAAATAGGAAGTACTACTTCAAAAGTTCTTGCGAATTTAAATACGGCAGATAACTAAAAATGAAAAAAAAAATTATTTTAACACGGCGTTGGCCTCAAGCAGTGGAAGACTTGTTGTGTAAAAGATACGACGTGGAAATCAATGAACATGATGTCCCCTTTACGAGGAACAAAATGCAGGAAGCATTTCGTTCTGCTGATGCAGTTTTAACGACTGTAACTGACAAGCTAGAATCCGATGTGTTTGATATGTCAGATATTCGCGCATCAATTATAGGTAACTATGGTGTGGGATACAGTCACATAGATATTGCTTCTGCAACAGCTCGAAATATAGTCATTACTAATACACCTGATGTTCTAAGTGAGTGTACTGCCGATATTGCAATCACGCTTATGCTTATGATTGCACGTAGAGCCGGAGAAGGAGAACGTGAGCTTCGATCCGGAAATTGGAATGGGTGGCGCCCTACACATATGACCGGATGTAAGGTATCCGGGAAAACCCTCGGCATTGTAGGATATGGACGGATAGGTCAAGAAACTGCGCGCCGTGCTCATCATGGATTTGGGATGCAGATATCTATATATAATCGCTCTGAAATTTCAGCTAGCGTCCTCAAAGAGAATAGTGCGGTCCAAGTGGATTCATTAGAATCATTACTACAAAGCGTTGATTTTCTATCGCTTCATTGTCCTGGTGGCGAACAAAACCATCACTTAATCAATGCTGCAGGCATCAAAAATATGAAACCAACTGCCTACATTATTAATACTGCGCGAGGCGAAGTGATAGACAGTGACGCACTTATATGTGCACTGTCTAACAACACAATAGCCGGCGCAGGACTTGATGTTTATGAGAATGAACCGAACCTTGATAGGCGACTAATTGATCTAGAAAATACTGTATTGCTTCCGCATCTCGGAAGTGCAACGGTTGAAACGCGTGAAGCAATGGGATTCAGGGTGGTTAGAAATCTTGAACAGCATTTCACGGGCTTGTCGCCGGAAGATCGGGTCGGATAGCTTTTAAATAAAACACAATGAAAGTGCATCGAGTAACATAATATGACTTCAACAAGTTCAATGAAAACCAACAGCTCCTTATTCTTGAAAAACAGATTAGTTGAGAGCGACCCGGAGTTACTGAACTCCATAACCGAGGAACTAGGGAGACAGCAAAATGAGATTGAACTGATCGCATCTGAAAATATAGTGTCTCAGGCGGTCATGGAAGCACAGGGATCTGTGCTCACCAACAAGTATGCTGAAGGATATCCCGGTCGTCGATATTATGGGGGGTGTCACTATGTGGATAAAGCAGAAGAATTAGCTCGTGAGCGTGCTAAAAAACTATTTAATTGCTCGTATGTCAATGTTCAGCCTCACTCTGGAGCGAATGCTAATCAAGCCGTATTTTATGCATTGTTGGAACCAGGAGACACATACCTGGGGTTAAATCTTTCAGCCGGCGGTCATTTGACTCATGGTTCACCTGTTAATCAGTCTGGTAAATGGTTTAATGCCGTTCCATATGGAGTTGATAAAGTTACACATCAAATTAATTACGATGAGGTTGAGGCGCTCGCCATTAATCATAAACCGAAGCTAATCATAGCCGGCGGTTCAGCGTATCCACGTATTATTGATTTCGCCCGCTTTAGAGAAATAGCGGATAAAGTTGGCGCAATGCTAATGGTTGATATGGCTCACTTTGCCGGTTTGGTTGCAGGTGGGGTGCATTCAAACCCATTAGACTACGCGCACGTAGTAACAACCACGACGCATAAGACATTGCGTGGACCCAGAGGTGGCATGATTTTGTCCAATCACGCTGATTTGGGAAAGAGATTTAATTCATCCGTCTTTCCAGGTCTACAGGGTGGACCCTTAATGCATGTGATAGCAGCTAAAGCAGTTGCTTTTGGTGAAGCCCTGCAGCCAGAATTTAAAGCTTACACACAAGCAGTAGTTGATAATGCGAAAGCATTAGCAAGCACCATTAGTTCTGGTGGTCTAGATTTGGTATCGGGGGGGACTGATACACATCTTCTATTGGTCGACCTGCGGGCTAAGTCTTTAACCGGAAAAGCATCAGAGGCGGCGTTGGAACGCGCCGGTATAACATGCAATAAAAATGGTATTCCAGATGACCCGGAATCTCCAATGGTAACCTCGGGAATTCGGTTGGGAACACCCGCTGCAACATCTCGGGGGTTTGGGGAAAAAGAATTTGTGGAGGTGGGTGAGTTGATCTTAGAGGTTTTAAATGGTTTGGCAAACAATGGAGAATCTGGCAACCAACAAATCGAAGATAATATTAAAGGCAGGGTATTATCGTTGACTCAGAAATTCCCTATTTATTAAATCTGATAAAACGTTGAGGTGAAGCGGGGCAAAGTTCAAAAGTTGAATAA
>JAHDGK010000049.1:0-9775 GCA_020627685.1 Granulosicoccus sp.
CTTGTTGTCCTTGTTGTCCTTGTTGTCCTTGTTGTCCTTGTTGTCCTTGTTGTCCGCCCGATAACAAATCTCTTAGGTCCTGAAGTTGATCGAGTGCATCAGCAACCTGCAGTGAATCAAAGTCTCTATTGCGAAGCTCTTCATCTTCAGCGATCTCAAGCGTCTCACTAATACGATCACGCCATTCACGAATCGCATTGGTTATCAGACTTTCTCCGGGTAGCACAGCAACCACAGAGCCGTAACTTAAGGAATCCGCCGCACTATTCAGCATTTCGGTGACTCTTGAGTTTTCCAGGCGATCAACGGCTGTCGCCAACGCATCTCGGGTTCTAGGTGCCTGCTCGCCGAAACGATCAACAATAGCTTCAACGTCGGCTTTAACAGTTTCTAAATCTAAACGAATTTGATGTTTGCGCTCTGACAACGCTGTCATTTCTTCATATGAAATTTCCGGCGCGCCGATACCGCTCTCAAATGCCCGGCGCGTTAAGTCAACGATTTCACGTAAGCGACTCTCTGTATTGCGCTGCTCATTTAAAAGCCGTTCTGACTCGACAAGTGCTAGTTGAAGTGCACTTTGCAATTGTTCTGATCGTGCATCCCCCAAACCTTCCAGCGCTTCTTGCAACGCTTGACTAGCCGTCTGCAAGGAATCGCTTTCAGACTGCCCTTCGCCGGAATCTGCCCCTGATTCAGAGCCCGTATTCTCATCTCTAGATTGATTCCCGTTCTCTGCAAACTCAGTTTGATTATCGTTTAACCCGTCGGATGGTTGCTCGGATTCAAGCGCATCGCGCGCTCGTTGAATTTGTTCTGATAGTTCAGCCGCAGCTTCCTGTAGCGCCTCAGCTTCAGCGCCTTCAGCATTCGCAGCTTGTTCTTGAATCTCTTCCAAGTCTCGCTGGAGTTGTTCCAGTTCGCGATTTAACTGCTGCTGTTGCCACTTTTCCTCTCGCGTTAGTGAATTACGCTCTCGCGCCGCCTCTGCTAACTCCTGTTGACGCCTCGCCAGTTCCTCAAGTTCGTTAAACACCTCGTCAAGCTGTTGCGATCCTGATTGATTTCCGCCTCTGTCCGGCTGCTCGTACTGATTACGCTCAAGATCCATTTCAAGCTCGAACATCTCAGCCATATCCTGCCCGGCCTGCTGTCCACCACCACCTTGCCCTTCTTGCTGAGTCATGCGGATGTCAGCAAATAAAGCTTCAGCGCGCTGCAATAGTTGTAGCGCTTTTTGTTGAGGTTGAATGGCATCGCTGAACGCAAGCTCCGACAATGCAGTTGCTGAGGGTTGCATCTGATCGGCGGCATCGCGCAGATAATTCACAAACTGACGAATCTCTTCACCCTGCTGCACCAATTCTCTAGCCTCAGACCGGTCAGCTAAAGTTCGCGCTTGCTCAGCCAGAGTAATCTGCAATTCGCTGAGTAATCGAGCGTTGTCTTCCTGCCCCGCTAACTCCCCACCCGCAGCTTCCGCACTGCGTTGCAAATTCCATGTTGCCAGAAGAATTTCTTTTTGACGACGTGAGATTTCACGCCCTTCGTTAGCGGCACCACCACCGCCACCTCCACCAGCTCCTCCCGGGGATTGTCCTTCTGAAAAGCGCCTTTCGAAGGGTCGCACGTCGACCAGCATCATGTCTGTTTGCGCTTCGCTATCATGATCACGTACTTTCACGTAGTAGCTGATCAAATCACCTGGCTGCATGGGAACTCCCAGCAGGCCATCGGGGATGGGGCTAGTTAAATCGGCGTCAGAATTTTCCTGCAATGTTTCGAGCGGATCTCCCATGTTCTCTAAATAAAAAACATGTTCTGCAACATCATCTACCGGCAAGGTGACAGATTGCCACTCTCCAGCGTTCACCGAATAAAACAGTTCAATTGACTCGATGGCAAAATCATCGAACGCTTCGACCTGTATAGAAACCTCCTCTACAGGAGAAGCAGTAACATCACGCCCCGGTTTTATCCAGCGAACTTCGGGGGCTTCATCGCCCCGGACTATGACGGCGAACTCTGAACTGATGGCGATTTGTCGATCCAGCATCCGATCGAACAGTTGATACTGTGTATCGTTGCCGATCACGAAAGAGGCTGTATACAGGCTTTGAGTGGAATCACTGGACTGCTCAATTGCTTGTAAATCCAACGATTGATCGCCTAATTGCAAAACTCCATCTTGCAGGGGTTTATCCAGGTAAAACGACAATTCAATCGTTGTATTTTTTACACCGCTGACGTCACCGACATCTTCACGACTTAACGGTGCACGTTGTGTCCACTCGGGGTAGGTCAGCTCTGCATCAATACGTTGTAAACGAGCGGGCTGCGTGACAGACACGGTATAAGTGTCGCTTTTGGCAAAACCTGCCGAGACGTAATACTCAAGTGGCTTGTTGACGCGAAAAAGGGTAAAACGAAACGCATCATCAGCCGAGCTTTCGATATTGGTTGTCTGCCATTCGTTGCCTTCGGTCTTAGCGTGCAAAACAACATTCGGACGGCTAAAACCTACCAGTGTTGCACCGATATCTAAGTCTTCACCCGCAAGCAGTTCTATATCACCTGGGATGACCTCAACGGCTCTATTTTCAACCAATGTCGGATTATTCCAACCCCACCATATATGCAAAGCAGCATTACGCACGGGTTCCGGAGCTACCTGCTTAAATCCAAAAAGGCCTGCAACCATGAATAGGATGAGTAATAGAGGCCAGACGATAGCCGATGTCGGCACGACTCTTTGAAGAGGTACACGTCTGGCTACCGATAAAGCATCCCTTGCAAGCAGCGACAAAAAAGGTTGACGCGGGTCTTTTGCACTTGTGTCCAAGTAAGTGTGAACACGCCCGTCGAATGAGGCGTCTGCATTCTCAACAAGGCTTGCTCCACGATCACCACGCAGTCGGTTCAGCGGTCTTACAAAAACAAGACCGAACACAAGCAGAGCTCCAATGCATAAGGTGATGCGCGTAGCGTTGGTTATGGTGGTTGTAAAACCACTAAACATACCCGCCCACACACCGAGAGCTGTGATAAAAACCAGAGCTACAATTAGAAACGCAAGAAACTGCAAAACTACGCGATAAGATTCGCGACGCCGGGCTTGATTCAGATATTCTCCAAATCGTGTAATGGCATTGACCGATGACCTCATGAGCCATCCCTCCTAACGTTTAGGCGACGATTGGCCAGAATATTTTCTACAAAAATTGCAAGCAGCAACATGGGCAGCAACCACCGCAAAACGGTATCCCGGGCAACCTCTGCTGCACGCGAAGTGGAATCCGGCATCACAAGCGCTTCTTCGTTGGATGCGTCCGCTACTGAATCATCCGCTTCAAAACGACTTCGCCAATTATCAATTGATGCGTCACTGCTTGAAGATAAATCAGCCTCTTTGCTGTCCATCAGCACATTAACAATATGAGTGCCTCGCACACCAATGACTCTGTACAAACCAGGCATATCGAGGACGAGACCACCGGATCGTGCATCTTGATTGATTTCCAGCATGGGCTCGTTTTCCGGGTCAAACACTTGAACATTTCCGGGCACTAGTAAACGTTCTCCCGCCAACAAGGTATCCGGCAGGGCTGTGCTGGTATTGAAATACGTCAAGATAGATTGCACCAGACTAACGAACGCAGGCTGTAGGGGTAAGTTACTGCCTCTACCATCGAGCCGGTCATTCAATAAAAGAAGACGACCACCGGCACTTTCGCGCTCCACCAAGATAGGCTGTCGTTGAGTTGTTTCAACTAAAACCTTGTCATCGGATTTAAGAAACATTGGTGTCACATCATAAAACTCAATGCCGAACCAATCGATAGCCCCGAGATCCAGTGGATGGGATTCATCAACAAGACCCACTTCGGCCCCCTGCACCAATGAAGCTCCGGCTCCACTGGAAGGCACACTGGAAAACAACAGTGCATTGTTGCCTCTCTCAACATAAAGAAGCACGTCCTTGTCCAGTTCTGAGCCGTGGATATTGCGACCCGAAATGATATGCGCAACGTCAGAAGCCACCCGTTCTGCCGAGCCGTTTATCGTTGAAACACTCGCAAGCGTGTCTGTTTCCAATGCAGTGCTTAGAAAGACAGCAGCATTGATTGACGTGCCAGCGTCACTATCGACCAGAGACACTGATACCGGATTTGCCTCTTGCACCACTGTTGAGACCATGTTGTCCGCTAACAGCGCATCGGTTTCAGCCACACTAACTGATATGACTGATGAGTCGCCCGGTGGTAGAACAATATCTTCAAAAACGATCACTTTAACGTCGCTAGCGGCTAGCCTGACGGCACGTTCCGCTAAGGTTCGCTCGTCATATTTCACTCTGATAGTGTGAGATTCCTGCGATAGTTCCGACTCGGTTAAAGTACTTGAAACACTCGAGCTCATTTGCACAGACACGCGCACGTTAACGCCATCTAAGGATTCCGCTAAGGCACGGAGATGAATGTTTCGTTGCGGTTCAGATACGGTGGAAAGTATTTCTATTTCACTTACGCCCGGCGCGTATAGGGCATTGCTTTGCGCAGGCATAGCACTCTCTTGTTGATCGGTGACAATCCACAACTTTACCGGCTCAGATCTATCAACAGCCAAGCGGTTTAAGCGCTGCATAACAACTCCATAGTCGGCGCGACTGTAGCCCGGCTGCAATGCAAACAGACCTTTCGTCAGGTCCGCATTAGAAACACTGTTGTCGGCAACGCGTTTCACTGTATTGTCAAAAGCGACTAGTTCAACACTGTTGTCAGACGACAGAGAATCAATTAATTCACGCCCTTGCTTTAACGCGTTCTCCCAACGGTCTGTTGCACGCATGGAAAGGGACAAATCGATAGCCACAATATGATGTTGTTTTGAATCAATCGAATTGATTGCCTGAGTAATCCAAGGTTGCGCAAACAGGAAACAAAGAAGCAGTAGCGAGAGCATACGCACTGCCATTAATATTCGATATTTAAGAGTCTGGGTACGAGAAACTGGTGGGGCCGTCTCTTCCAGAAACCGACGTGAAGGGAACAGTTGCTCATTAGGATTCTGATCGCTGAAGCGATGTAAGAGCCAGGGCAGTGCCAGACCCAAAAGTCCAATTAAATAGGCTGGGAAAAGTAGACTCATCGCCCTCTTCCCTCTCTAAAACGCAAATAACCCTGTAAGGCAGCATCAAGTGGCTCGCTGGTACTCACTGGCGTGTAGTCAGCGCCTACTCGTCTGCAAGCACTTTCTATAGACTCGCAGTGAGCTTTAAATTTAGCGCGATAAGCTGTTGTCATGAATTCTGGATCCACAATCACTGACTCACCCGTTTCCATGTCTTTCATCGCACTGATGCGTTTTAGTGTTGGCTGAGTTTCTTCCGGGCTGAGAATATGGAACAAGGCGATGTCTTGACCCGAGTGCGCCAGCGGCTGTAATGCTGACAGTAAATCATCCGCATTGGTATAGAAGTCGGACACAACAATGACCAACCCACGCTTGTTCATGTTTGCACGCAACGATTCGAGCGCCCCCAGTATGTCTGTGCCTGCACCCGCTTCCGTATTCTCTAGCAATGCCATCGTGCGCATGAGTGAATCCGGTCTGGCCGACGGCGCTATATAGTGACGAACCTGTTCATCAAATATTGCAATACCCAGCGCATCGTGCTGCTTGCGGGTCATATAGGCCAGCGATGCAACCAGATAAAGCGCCTGATCCAGCTTGGATGTGCTCTCGCCAAAAGCCATAGAGGCACTGGTATCGAGTAACAATGTCACAGAGGTATTGGTCTCCCCCTGAAATCGCTTTATGTAGGTTCGATCAGTCCTTGCGTACACGTTCCAGTCGACATAGCGTAAATCGTCACCTTCGTTGTACGCGCGATACTCAGCAAACTCCTGACTGAATCCAAAATGCGGTGATCGATGCAAACCGGTTGTGACTCCATCAACTACCGTGCGCGCAATCAGCTCGAGCGAACCCAGACGTGCAAGTACTTCAGGCTTCAACAACCTATTGGCAGTTTGTGCAGCCATGATTTAAATAGACCGCCCGAGGTTTTGACTGCGCACAAGCATCTGGCTACGCAGCCGCAGCTTTGGTATCAACCAAGTCACGCAAAACATCGTCTATATCCACACCGTCCGCTTCGGCAAAGTAATTCAACATAACTCTGTGCCTTAACACAGGTGCTGCTAATGCATCTATGTCTTCAGTGGTGACGTGATATCGACCAGCCATCAGAGCTCTGGCTTTTGCCGCAAGCGTTATAAACAACGCTGCCCGGACTGATGCGCCAAACTTCACATATTGCTTAACTTTCGCTGGAGCACCCACGTCTTCTGGCCGTGTTGCTCTGACAAGCTCAACCGCATAGCGCCCGACTTGCTGGCTAACGGGCACCTGTCGCGTTAACGCTTGGAAAGCCAGTATTTGCTGCGGGTTAGTGCACGCCACGACAGGGTCCGGTGGAGTGTCAGTAGTAAAACGTTCAACAACCGTAAGCTCGTCTTCCAAGGGAAGGTAGCCGAGCACAATATTGAAGAGAAAGCGATCCAACTGCGCCTCTGGTAATGGATAGGTTCCCTCAAGTTCAAGCGGATTTTGTGTCGCCAGAACGAAAAACGGTTTCTCTATGACATGCTGTGTTCCACGAACGGTTGCGGAGTATTCCTGCATTGCTTCAAGCAGGGCCGCCTGTGTCTTAGGTGGTGTCCGGTTGATTTCATCGGCCAGCAGAACGTTGGTGAAAATCGGGCCAGGTATGAAGCGCCAGGAACGCTTGCCGTTGTCGTCGTCCTCAATTATATCTGTGCCCGTAATATCGGTGGGCATTAGATCCGGGGTAAATTGAATACGATCGAATTTCAAACCCAATGCATCAGCCAGGGTTCTTACAAGTAAGGTTTTGGCAGTGCCGGGCATACCCGTGACCAAACAGTGACCTCCCACTAACAAGGTAATGAGAAGATGCTCGACGACTTCATCTTGCCCGACGATGATCCGCCCGACTTCGCTTCTCAGTCGCTGCGTAACTGTTCGAAATTCATTGACCAATTGTCCAACATCAGCGTTGTTAAAATCCGAGTCGCTCACTTTATTCTCCGGGAGATAAACTCAGCAACAATCGCTGAGCAGGTCGATAAAAAGGGGCACTTTCCAGCGAGTACAACACCTGCCGACGTGCTGTTTCTTTGTCGTCATTAAGCATCGCAGCACGTGCCATACCCAAGTAGGCGGTAGCAGACGAATCACTCTGCAAACCGAGTAATGCATTGTATTCGCGCGTGGCCAGATCAGGCTCACTGACAGACAAGTAGTGTTCACCCAACCAACGGTGTACATCGGCGTTGTAAGGCATGACCCAGTTAATAGACTCCATAACGGGCACTGCCTCTGAATATCGATCAGCCTCTCGCAGCGTTTTCACCAGATCGAGTAATACTTCAGGATCGTGACCACCGCGTTCATGCCAGCTTAAAAGCGTGGCGATAGCGTCTGATTCATTACCTTGTTTTCGCTGTGCTTCGGCTAAGACAACGTAAGTATTGCCATTACCGACACGTTCTGGGTATCGCCTAACCAGATCACGTGATAGTGCCTCGACACTTATCCAATCTTCCAATTGCCACGCACGCTGCAATTGTTGCTGAGCGGTATTGAATTCATCAAGAGAGTCGAGCAGTGAGCCGAACTTAACTTGTAAATACTCTGAAAAAAGTTGGTCGAACACCTGTGGTTCCACACCAATAGAATCTAGCAATGCTGTTGTGGTGTCTTGCTTATCCGCAAAGGATTTCAACATTGAAATGAGCGCATCATGTCCCCAGCGGGTTGCGATAAAGTCACAAATAAGCCCGGCCTGCATGTACGACACTTGAACCTGCCCGTTGTATCTTGGCCTGACAAATCCTTCATCGAGTATATCGATAGGCAATAGTTGCCCTGATCTTATGGCGTCTAAGACTTCCATAGACAGTTCTCGATTAGGTAACGGCCCCGTATTCCATTCTTCGTAGACGGAGAGGCCCTCGCTGAACCAACGAGGCAGACGATGATTGGTCGCCTCTAGAGTAAAAACATGAACCATCTCGTGCCAGAGAGTGCTGCCCCAATGAAAGTCTCCAGCGGGTCGAGCCTTGGGACTATCCATGGCCGTTAGATAGCCGAAAGTCACTCCTAACAAACCGATACCCGGCGTGCTGACAGTTCGCACTCCAAAATCATCATGGTCGTGGTAAAGCTCTACCACCATCGGGCGCTGTAGTTGAAAATCGTAACGCTCGGTAAACTGCTGAACCGCTTTAATGCTCAAATCGATAACGTAAGGCTCTAATGCATCCGCGTCTTCCCTGTCCAATCGGATAAGGACACGTCCAACAATGGTATTCGGATCGTTCGCATCAGGAACATCCACTGAACTGATTCTCATGCTGTCCAGATCATCGAGTAATCGCAGCGTGTTCACTGTCATCGCATCGTAAGGATCTCGAACGAAGGCTTGCTGTAGATGGTATCGCGCTGCAAATACATTATTGATACGCAGTTGGTTAATACCCAAGTCGCGATGCGCCGTCGCAAGATCAGGATCGACATTCACCGCTTTTTGATAGAGATCAACCGCCTCTCGGTATCGATAAGTAATGATGTAATAACGCGCAGGAATAGAATAAACACTACCGTAGCTGGGATTATATCTAAGGGCTCTATCTACCCAGATTCTAAGCGGCTTGTCATCCAGTAAATCTGCCCCGGCATGTAAAGCATAAATTTCCAAAGGTGGAAGGTTTTGCTTCTCCGCTTCCACCATCGCACGATTCAGCAAACCTCGAGCAACCGATAGATTTTGAAGTTCTAATTCAATTTTTGCCAGTAGAATCAGAGCATGCACATTATCCGGATGCTCTTCGGTTATAGCGTTTAACTGTTCCCTAGCTCTACCTGTGAATCCCTCAGACTGCGCCTCGGCCAATCCGATACGCGCTGGCAAAAACGATTCATCATACAAAAGGGCTTCCCTGTACAGGGCTTCCGCATCGCTTGTCTGATGAGTTTGAAGATAGAGCTTCGCCCAATGCGATTTTATTGTTGGATCGGTGCTTCGTGATGCTGCATCACGATACAACTGATTTGCTCGCCGTGTATTTCCCAAGGCGGCCGCCGCGTCGGCTTGCTCTAATCCTGTGGACGTTGCTAGCAGGTTTTCATAACAGTCGTCAGCTTCATCACGCTTACCTGTGTACAACAGCTGGTCACACGCTCTGATTGCCTCTGATCGTGTTAAATCATAGTGAATAGTGAGCGCATGGGATGGTAAACCCCATGCAATGCAAGCCAGCAATAGGAACAAAGAAGGATAAAAACGTCTAGCTATCTGCATCGTTTTCACTCCAGCCTGTGGCCAAATCTATTGACTGCTGTAGCCGTGCTATCTCAAGAAGCAACACTTCCAAATCCCTGTAGTAGTCGGGCTTGCTCATGGATGGCTTAGCTTCTCTCAACGTTTTAAACCGACTTTCAAGCACCAAACGTTCTGCTAATAAGGCAGCCACTTCAGGTTTTTCGGATGCATCTTTCAAAGAGCCTAACAAAGCTAATGGAATCTCGGTGGCGTTGTCACCACGAAGCCTGGCATGTTCCGGCGCCAATAAGTTTTGTTGTTCGTAGTACTCAACCGTACGTGATTCTGCATACCGAAAGGCTTCAGCTATGGTTAAGATTTCATTACGGTCAACATCGGATTGAGGTGAACGTAAAGCTTCTGCCA
>JAHDGK010000049.1:9875-30645 GCA_020627685.1 Granulosicoccus sp.
GTTTGCAATGGACGAACCGAAGGTGATTCACCGTCAAGCATTGAGCTTGCCGAGATGGAATAAGCACCCACATCGCCCACGGGTACTTCACCCGTGTATCTCCCCGGCTGCTCTTCATCGGCGTATAGCTGAATCGTCTCAACAAGGCCATCAGGGGTGCTTAGTTTTACGGGATAATTCGCTAGGCGCATAGCTGAGTAGTCGGCATTAAAAGCGGTAACACTAACCTTGGCTATTTGTGCATCACGCAATACAGCTTGTTCTAGCTCGATATCCACTTGCGGTAACGTGCTATCCACCAGAGCGCCTAACAACTGTATCCAGAACCTCTCATGGCGATCATCATCAGATGGCAAACTCATTTGCCAGCGCCAGGTTCCACTTGTACCAAGAACACTGCTACGACCTTTTCCGTAGCGTTGAGTGACTAGCAAGGGTTCAGTTTGTGTTGTTTGCTGCTCAAGAGACACACGTTCCAATAGAGTCACGGCACCGGGTTTCGGCTGTCCTAAACTTTGTGCATCTGCTAATGCCGGCAAACCTTGCCAGGCATCTACAATTTCTGTGTCGTCATCGGTTAATCGAAGCCAAGGAGTACGCAAACCTGCCAACGTGGGTACCGCCTTCCAGCGGGTACGGCTAAACGTATCGCTATTTAAACGATTGCTGAGCACAACCGGAAGAGCTGCAGCCGTTACCGATCGCCCCCAACCGCCATCCGCTAAACCTTGTCGTCCAGCAAGCATCAGGAGGGACCCGCCGCGTACACTGACAAAGTCTCGGAGCGCAGCTTGTTGTTGGCTAAGAAGCTCTGCTGCATCGAGACTACCGATAATTACCGCGTCATAGCGGAACAACTCTTCGCGTGTTCGTGGAAATCCATTTGCGAGTTCGGCCGCCGATTCCACACCTTGCCGATAGAACTTATTAGGAGAGGTTTTAAGTAAGGAGACTATTTCAACCGATGGGTTGTCATGAAGTGCGCGACGAATAAATTTGTATTCCCAGCGAGGTTCGCCTTCGACATACAGAATGCGCTTGGGCGAATCGATAACCTGAATGATGCGAGGCTGACGATTGTTGCCAGGTATCGGATCAATCGCGGCAAGACCATCAGAGTCGAGTAAACCAGACTCTATTGAGAACTCCAGCTGGCGCACACCGCTCTCACCGCTTGGAAAACGGATGCTGTGAATGCTCTGGTTCGTATCAGCGGGCAATTCAATATCGGTTGCGAACAGCAAATCCTTTCCGGCGCTGACTCTGATACGCGCGGTTTGCGCTTGAGCATGATGAATACGCACACGGGCATTTACCAGTGAATTGGGAGGGACTCTGTCCGGTACACTCACATCCGCCAACTCAACATCCAATAGATCTTGCGACTGTCCGATACCCACCGTATGGATGGGCACTCCGGTTGCCTCAATTTCTTTCCACCACTGAGCACTAAACTGTTGCGCGTTATCTGCGCCATCACTCAACAACACCACGGCAGCAAGCGCAGTGTCGTTAATAGCACTTAGAAGATCGCTCAGACCACCGGCGATATCCGTATTTGCACTCTCTGCCAAACCCCTTAGTTCATCCATGGATTCAACAGCCGACAATTCACCACCGATGCCATGAAGACTGGGAGTAAAATCGGACGTATCGTCCAACGCTATCGATTCAACGATTCCGACTGCAGATTCAAATCGCGTGGATACATCGTCGCCCGCTCGCGGGCTCGCGTCGGGTCTTAACATGCTGCCTGAGTGATCCACCACCCATGCCACTGTGTTTTCTCCTTTTTCAGAGATCGCAACCAACAAGGCAGGTTGCCAAAGCATGAGTAAAGCGATTGCAGCAAAGGCAATCTGTAGGGCTGCGACAGTAAATCGTCGGCCGACGCTGATGGAGCGCCTCCACAGACTCACGACAATCACCACACATACCAAAAACAAGGCAGCAGGTAAAAGTGCAACAGGCCAGCTGGAGTCGAAGACCAGTGCAGCCTCTCGCCAAACGGCTAGCGGGTAGTTAAACAACCATTCGAACATAGGTGTCGAGCTGTCTGCCTTGATGAGTGTAAAAAGGGCCTGTTCTACTTGCCGTTCGACGACAAGCGTACAGGGTGAGTATTACTGAATTTGCGTTCCATGGCTCAGTGCGTCATGGCATACACCACATAATTGACGCCCAGACGGTAGGCCTGGGAAGTTAAAGTCGCTGGATATCTCGCATCGTCAGCGTGCTCCCAGGCGTCTCCAATATCCTGATTGAAATTAATTGCCACCATGACCCGTCCATTGTCATCTAATATTCCGCGCCAATGAGGGAAGCGCCCACCCTTTTCCCATGTCCTGTTATTCATCAGAGCACGAATACCGGGAATTTGTTCCCGGCTACTTAGATCATAGAGGACATGGAAGGGTTCGGCTGAATTACCCAGCTCCTGAATGGTTCGATCGGGAAATACGAGCCGCATGACTCTCTCAAAATTTTCCCACTCGTACGGACCGTGAAAGTCATCTACCATCAGGAACCCGCCACGCAGCAAATATTCGCGCAAATTGCCAATCTCGTCCTTGTTGAGGCTGAGAGAGCCAACTTCAACAGCGTAAATCCACGGGTAATCGAATACAGAATCGCTATCGAGTTGCATCACAACCCCTGAGCTTGCAACGTCGATCAGCGTCAGTCGGTCTAAGCCTTTCGTGAAGTGCGTTTCGGCTTCTGGCCAATCCGCCTGCCAGCGCGGCCAATCATCAAATACCGACACACCATATTGTAGACGGGCAAAAGAGAACTCCTCGGCCCGGGACGATGCCGTACACAAGCCAAGCAACACTATCGCCGTACAGACAATGCGTGATAACAACATAAAGACCACTATACCCGCCACACCGATATTCGCTTGCCGAAGTCGCGACTGTAATGTTCTGGATACAGACAAATTCGGTCATTCGAGCAATTGATTAAATCTATTTTTAACGAAATTTTCTATTGACAGAGAGCAAATTCAATTTTCTTTGTTAAATAAGAGTGTCAAACACTGGAAACCCTTAGCCAAAAGGGTTGCAGAGTGCCTATAATCCGCAGATTGCGTCCTTAAAGTTCGCAACCTTGTGAGCGGCAGGCAACAATTAAGACCATCTCACTCTAATTAATTACGAGGAATTTTCATGTTTCGAAATCCCAAGCGAGCTATTTTGCTCGGTGCTGTAGCGGGTTCGGTAAGCCTGATCGGTGTCACAGGTAATGCTACCGCAGGTGGATTCGCTCTTATCGAGCACGGTGCATCTGGACTAGGTAATGCCTATGCCGGTGCAGCCGCCGTCAGCTCAGACACATCTACCGTATGGTTCAACCCTGCCGGTATGACACAAATTGACGGCCGCGAGACCTCAGTTGCGTTCCACGTCCTAACCACTGACACAACGTGGACCGACGAAGGTTCAACACTCGGTGCAGCTCTCGGACGTGGCACAGTGTCCGGTCCTGATACAGCCAGCCCCGGCACCACTGCCGTACTACCTAACTTCTACTATGTCGCGCCAGTTAACAAGAAATGGAGCTATGGCTTAAGCATCGGCGCTCCCTACGGCTCTTCGACAGAGTATGACCGTGCGTGGAAAGGACGTTACAACTCAGTCAAAAGTGGCGTGAGTGTCATTGATATCAATCCGGCTGTCTCCTTTAAAATGTCTGACAAAGTCTCTCTAGGTTTTGGCATCAGCTTGCAACGACTTTCCGCTGAACTTGCCAGTGCAGTGGATTCGGGTGCATCTTGTTTAGGACTCGCAGCAAGCGCAGCTACTAGCTTTACTGCTGCTGATTGTGTCAATGTGGGTTTGACCCCAGGCGTGCAGGCCAATGATAGCTACGGTGAAATCACAGGCGACTCCACAGCTTTCGGTTTTAATATCGGTGCCTTATTTACACCTAAGCCAGGTGTGAAAATCGGTGTTGCGTATCGCCATTCCACAAGCCACGAGCTGGACGGCGATGCTGATTTCGATGTCAACCCAACTCTGCAAGGCATTCTGGATAGCAACACAATTGCTGCAGGCCAGCCTCTCACGAATGGGTTCTTGAACGATGTCGGCGCCAAAGCAGAAATTGATCTACCCGCTACCTTCTCGGTTTCCGGAGCATGGCAGGCAACTGACAAAGTTGAGTTGCTTGCAGACTTCACCTGGACCGGCTGGAGCACATTCGAAGAACTGCGAATTGTGTATGACAACCCCGTTCAATCCGACACATTGTCAGTACAGGAATGGGAAGACGTCATTCGTTTGTCAGCAGGCTTGAACTACTCCATGAGCAACAAACTGACACTTCGTACCGGTGTAGCGTTTGACGAAGAAGCCATTCCTAGCGCACAGCGTCGTACGGCCAGAATCCCGGGCAACGATCGAACATGGTTATCGTTTGGTGCAGGCTACAAAGTGAACAAGAACTTATCGTTCGACATCGGCTACGCACACTTGTTTCTGGACGAGACACCTATCGACAACATCAACCCTGAATCCAATGGCACAGCAACAGAACTACGCGGTGTGTACGATCCTGCCGTTGATATTCTCAGTGCACAACTCAACTGGGCATTCAACTAGAGGCTAATGAATATGAAACTCAATCCCTTATTAGTTGTCTCGCCGCTGTTGGTAACACTGGCAGCTTGTACGAGTGATACCAACTACGATTTTGCCGCTAGCGAGCAGAATCGTGCGGATCAGGTTGCAGCAGCAAGCTCACCTGAAGCGCTGTTTAATCCAGATCCAACAGCTCCAGTACTGCCTTTCCCGAACAATCTGTTTTTCGTGGGTAGCACTGACGGTACGTTGAATATACCCATTGCTGCAACCGCAGATCAGGAGCTCTCTAACCCGCAGGTGGCTTTGAATCAGATGGATGGTTTCTCAACCACATCTCCGATTTCAACAGCAGTAAGCGAGTCTCTCGACCCTGCGTCTTTGGTTGTTGGCAGCACTATCCGTATTTTTGAGGTCACCACTCAGCAAGCCATTGCTGTCACCGGTATTGTCGGGGAACTTAACAATCCTTTGTTAATGGCTGCCCAGGAAGTCGACAAAAACTTAGTGCTGGTGCCAACGGTTCCATTGAAGCCTAAGACGGATTACCTCGTTGTATTAACTAACGGAATCACTGACGTCGATGGCAACGGACTTGAGCCGGGTCTTGTTTACGGCCTTCTCACCGGTGATACAGCACTGACAAATCCTTCTTTGGAAGCTTTACGTGGTGCGACCGGCTCGCACATCTTAGCCGCACAAGGCGCAGGCATTGCAGCAGATTCTATTGCCCTTACTTGGGTTTTCAGAACGCAATCCACTCGTGATGTGCTGCAAGCAGCCAGTGATCAGTCTGCAGCAGGAAGCCTGACCCTAGGCAACTCACAAACAACGACGGCTGCGGTGGGTGGACAAGGTAAAGCCGACATTTATGTCGGTGCTTTAACTCTGCCCTACTACCAGACGGCGGTAGGTGAAGACCTCAACCCTCTCCCAGCGCTAAACGGGTTTTGGAAAAACGCATCGGGCGGCGTTGTAGGGTCCGTGGGTAGCTCAGGTGGCTTTGAATACGCACCGGTTGCGACGGGTGTCGAGACGGTTCCCGTCATCATGTCCGTGCCGAATGCAGCATCGGCAACTACGGGCGCCATGCCTGCCGGTGGCTGGCCTGTGAGTGTCTTCCAACATGGTATTACAGGCAACCGTACGCAAATGCTGGCGATTGCCGATGCCATGGCTGATGCTGGCCGAGCGGTTATTGCTATCGATATGCCGATGCATGGGCTGACTGATGATTCGAACCCCTTCCACGCCGCCAACACAGCGTTTAACGAGCGTGAAAGAACGTTTGATATCGACGCAGCAGGCGGAGCTCCTGACGGTGAAATTGACAGCTCAGGAACCCATTTTTACAACCTGCTGAATCTTGCGAATTCACGTGACAACTTGCGACAAGCGGTGGCCGATTTGTTGGTGCTTTCTGCAAGTATTGGTGGAGCGCAGGCAGGTGATGTACAACTTAATGCCGGCAACATGAACTTTGTCGGTCATTCATTGGGCGGCATCGTCGGTACTACGATGCTCTCGTACACATCTAACTTTCAAACGGCAACAATCGCCATGTCCGGTGGCGGTATCGCTCAGTTACTGGCCAACTCAGAGAGTTTTGGACCAGTGATTAACGAAGGCCTGGCAGGTGCAGGTATCGAAACTGGGTCTGCGGATTACAACAGCTTCTTAATTGCTGCGCAGACCATGATCGATTCCGGTGACCCGATTAACCATGCGGCCATTGTTGCGGCTTCGGGCGCAACAAGCGTGCATTTAATGGAAGTCGTTGGCGACACGGTTGTGCCTAACAACGTTGCAACAGCTCCTCTGTCGGGTACTGACCCACTTGCTCGCATGCTTGGCTTGACGCAAGTTGATTCAACAACCAGTGGCAGTGCATTTGTCAAGTTCTCTGCGGGCGACCATGGCTCAATTTTGAGCCCGACGGCAAGCCTTGAAACAACGGTTGAGATGCAGACTCAGACAGCGACCTTCGCAGCAACTCAAGGTACTGTGTTGCCAATAACAGACGCTAGCGTCATACAGGCTGTTGAGTAGATCATGAACACTTCACGATCTACAAAACTGTTGTCATTCAGTGCGCTGTTGTTTGGCGCACTGATGTTCATCGCAAGTTCTGCCAACGCTGCGAAAGTGGCTGGTGTTACGCTGGCAGAGACGATGACTGTTGCTGACCAATCCCTAAACTTGAACGGTGCGGGTATTCGAAAGAAGCTCTTCATCAAGTTGTATGTGGGTAGTTTGTACACCGCATCGGGTTCAGGGGCTGCCTCTGACATCGTGAATGCCGATGAAGCCATGGCTATTCGCCTCAACATGCTGTCAGACCTCCTGACTCGCAAGAAAATGGTTGACGCGCTTAACGATGGATTTAAAAAATCCACCGGTGGTGATACTTCTGCCATTCAATCCGGTATTGATCAACTGATTGAAGTTATGCCTGAGAAAATCAAGCCTGGAACTCAGATGACGTTGGCCTATGAGCCTGGCGTTGGTACACATCTGATGGACGGAGATCAATCCATTTCGGTTATTGAAGGTCTGGAATTCAAACAAGCGTTGTTTGGAATCTGGTTGTCAGACAAACCGGCTCAAAAGTCCTTGAAGAAAGCGATGCTGGGAGGCTAGTAAGCCTCTCTCAAAAATCTTATTGCCTTTGTTTCGGAACAAGCTGTTACCTGTCTCCATAGGCAATATCAAAAAGGCGGATCGTCCGGCTGAATGGAAATTTCAGCAAGACGATCCGCCTTTTTTTATGTACGGTTTTGTTTAATCGAATCTGTTGCTAGGCAACTGATGCACCGTGCCTGACATCGTTGGGAAAGTCGTCGACATCCACGACCCTTTTAACGGCTTCCGCGGCAACCATCAGGTTATTGATATCTTCTTCTGAGATGACATTTTCAGAACCCAGCGTATGCAGCCAATCGACGTAATCGACATCGTATGGCTTAACCTGCTTAGCAGCTTTTAGCTTACGCTCCGCTGCGTCTGCCGCCAGAACCGCCTTCATTGCAAACTCGATACTACCCGTCACATCTTCAGGATCATCACTGAGATACACGCCTTGTGTGAGTCTATCTCGTGCCTCTGATTCACTTAAGAGGATACGTGCGCAGGCTTGGGTTAATGAATCATTAGGTGTTCTATATCGTCGACCTAATGGAAATACAATTCCGCGTAAAATCAGCCCGATGAATGTGCTGGGGAAGTTTCGTAAAATTTGATCAAGTGCTACTTGTGTTTCAAACAGCGCATGCCTAACTGACCATTCCAACAGCGGTTGATCCGCTTCAGGGCGACCAGTGTCTTCGTAGCGCTTTAAAACAGCCGATGCCATGTACATGTGCATTAAACCATCAGCAAAACGACCGGAGAGCATCTCTTTGCGCTTTAAACCACCGCCTAAGAAGAGCATGGCAAAATCAGCTAGGAAGGAATAAGCGGCACTCATACGACCGAGTCTGCGATAGTACTTTGCATTCGGTCCTTCGATGGGTGAACTTGCAAATACGCCCTTGGTTAAACCATGAAATAAAGAGCGTGCACCGTTTTGAATGGCGTATCCAATATGCCCCATCAAGGCTTCGTCAAAACTCTCCAAGGCCTCTTGCTTATTGGGTAATGAAGCTGCCGTTATTTCTTTCATAAGCCATGGGTGACAACGTATCGCACCCTGACCGAATATGATGAGACTGCGCGTGAGGATATTCGCACCTTCTACAGTGATACCCACCGGGATAGCCTGATACGGACGTCCAAGAAAATTATTCGGCCCCATGCATATACCCTTACCACCAATGATATCCATACCATCATTGATGACTAAACGCATATTCTCCGTGTTGTAGAACTTCAAAATCGCAGAGACAACGGACGGCTTCTCACCTTGATCGAGTGCGGCACAAGTGAGCCTTCTGCCCGCATCCATGGTGTAGGTTAAACCGGCGATACGGCCCAAGGCCTCTTCGATGCCTTCGAATTTTCCAATCGGCAGATTAAATTGTTTTCTCACGCGCGAATAAGCACCCACAAAACGTGCGACAGACTTACCAGAAGCAACACCATTTGATGGCAGTGATATGCCGCGCCCAACAGACAGCGACTCCATTAGCATTCGCCATCCTTGCCCCACCATCTCCTGTCCACCGATGACCCATTCCATAGGGATGAAAACGTCTTCACCGCTATTGGGACCATTCATAAAGGCTTGGTTTAAAGGAAAATGACGACGACCAATACTGACGCCTGCTGTGTCAGTTGGAATCAGTGCACACGTGATTCCCAGCTCTTCTTCATCGCCAAGCAGCCCATCGGGGTCGTACGCCTTAAACGCAAGACCTAGCAGCGTGGCAACCGGCCCCAGCGTGATGTAGCGCTTTTCCCAGGTGACCCGCATACCGAGCACTTGCTCACCATTGTATTCACCATGGCAAACAATTCCGAAGTCCGGCATCGCGCCAGCATCAGAGCCCGCAGACGGCCCTGTTAAGGCAAAACAAGGGATCTCTTTGCCTACAGCCAATCGTGGCAAGTAGTGATTTCGTTGCTCTTCAGTGCCGTAATGAAGCAGCAGCTCGGCAGGTCCGAGCGAATTAGGCACCATAACGCTCACCGCACCGGTAACACTTCGTGTGGCAAGCTTTGACACTACCTCAGAATGAGCCATAGCCGAGAAACCTAAGCCACCGTGTTCTTTGGGAATAACCATGCCCAAAAAGCGCTCATCTTTGATGTACTGCCACACTCGTGGCGGCAAGTCGTTTAGCTCATAGGTTATTTCCCAGTCGTCCATCATCGAACAGAGCGTCTCTACTGGGCCGTCAACGAAAGCTTGTTCTTCCTCTGTGAGCGTGGCTTCCGGGTATTCGGTGAGCTTTTCCCATGCAGGAGCGCCACGAAACAGTTCGGCCTCCCACCACACTGTACCGGCATCAATGGCGGCACGTTCAGTGTCGGACATGGGGGGTAATACCGCTCGAACGTACTTCAATACCGGCAAACTTACGAAACGATGTCGTAATGCCCGAATGTTGAACAAAACGGCTGCAACCAACGCCAAAATGACGACCAGTGAGCCAAGGATGCCTGATAGTGCACCTATAGCAGAGGCCAGCCACAAAATGAGCGCTCCTGCGACGGTGGCAATCGGAAGACTCAAACGATGTCGTGAAACCACGAAAAGGGTCAACGCCAGGATCACCAGCCAGAATAAAACGCCCATTTAAGGACCTCTCAGATTAAGTTCGAAGAACGTGCCGGGACACGAAGAGTTACAGATGAAGACTAGTAGCTAAGCACTGGGCATGCCGCGTTACTCAGCGATAGTAGGTACAGACAGCACTTAACGCACAAAGTTACGCGAATTCCACCTGCAACGCCTGTTAATCACTGTTTCAGATGTCTGTCGTAGACGTTATTTGGCGCTTAACGAGTCACCACTTACCGTCCTTCCGTGAGCATAAATTGCTTATACGCTTTCTTTTTCTGGCTTGGATCGCAAGTTTCACCCCTTAATTTCGGCTATAGTTCTGGCATCTGCCAGAGCCGTATATAACGGGCTTTAAGACAATACAGCGCAACAATCTTATGGATGTAATAAAAGACGCCTACTCAACCATTCTAGAGGCAATTGGTGAAGATCTGACCCGTGATGGTTTAGTCGATACACCCAGCCGTGCTGCCAAAGCGATGAGTTACCTCACCCAAGGGTATAACCAGACATTGGAAGAAGTACTCAATGGCGCTGTGTTCGAATCTGACAGTGATGAGATGGTTATCGTCCGGGATATCGAGATGTACTCCCTTTGTGAGCATCACCTATTACCGTTTATTGGCAAATGTCATGTTGCTTACTTGCCGCGCGGCAAAGTCATTGGTCTGTCGAAGGTTGCCCGCATCGTCGACATGTACGCACGTCGGTTACAAATTCAGGAATCATTGACCCAGCAGATCGCGAATGCAGTTTTAGAGGTCACCGACGGCATCGGGGTCGGCGTTATCGTGGAATCCCAACATATGTGCATGATGATGCGAGGTGTGCAGAAACAAAATTCATCCATGACCACATCTGCAATGCTTGGACGGTTCCGATCCGATATCAATACGCGGAATGAATTCCTGTCATTGATTCGATCTTAGGATCAAATCGCTTCGTACTGAGCCGCTCGAGGAGTATCCAATCTACGTTGGATGCTCACTCTCTTCATCGGTACCCAGCTGCATGTGCCACAAGTTGGCATACAAACCATTGTTAGCGAGCAGGCTTTCATGCGTCCCCTGCTCTACGATACGTCCAGCATCGAGCACCAGAATCTGATCAGCGTCCACTACCGTGGATAATCGATGAGCTATCACCAGAGACGTCGCACGCTGAGCCACCGCATTCATTCCCTCGAGTATCGCCTGCTCACTCCGGGTGTCTAAAGAGGATGTCGCTTCATCGAATATGATGATGGGCGGATCCTTAACGACCACCCTGGCAATCGCCATGCGTTGCTTTTCACCACCCGATAGCTTTAATCCACGTTCACCGACAACCGTGTCATAGCCCTGTGGTAATTCACTGATAAATTCAGATAAGTTAGCGCGTCTGGCGGCCTCGAATACTCGCTCATCATCGGCCTCCGGATGTGCATACGCCAAGTTGTACCGAATAGAGTCGTTAAACATGACCGTGTCCTGCGGCACCACACCCAACGCCTGTCTTAAACTGGACTGTGTGCAATCTCGCACGTCAACGCCATCGATAAGCACTTGCCCCTTATCGACATCGTAGAAACGAAACAGCAAGCGTGACAAGGTTGATTTACCCGCACCAGACGGACCAACCACGGCCACCTTACTACCTGCTTCGACCGTAAAACTGATACCTCTAAGTATGGGGCGTTCAGGCAAATAGGCGAACTCAACATCCTTGAACTCGATGCGCGCATTTTGTATTTTCAAATCTGGCGCATTGGGTTTGTCTTGAATTCCGGGAGTTTTCTCAAGAAGCTTTAGCACCAGATCCATATCAGCAAGCGCATATTGCAACCCACGATAGACCACACCCAACACGTTAAGCGGCACAAAGAGCTGGAGCATCATGGCGTTTATTAAAACGATATCGCCTAGGGTGATTGTATTGTTGCTGACATCACGAGTGGCCAACATCATGATGATGGTGACACCGATAGCAACGATCGCCGCCTGCCCGAAATTAAGCGTGGACATGGTCACCTGGCTTCTTACGCCGGCATCTGCCCAATCTTCCATGTGCTCATCATAGGCCGCGATTTCGCGGCGTTCATTATTGAAGTATTTGACCGTTTCATAGTTCAACAAACTATCGACAGCTCGACCATTAGACAATGAATCTAATCGATTCATTTCGTGTCTAAACTGCATACGCCAACCGGAAAACATCAGTGTAAAACCGATGTAAATAATAACGGTGACGAAAACCACTAAGGTATATTGCCAGCCGTATCCGCCCAACAAGATGCCTGCTACGAGCAAAAATTCTGCAGCGGTTGGAACAATATTGAAGACCAGTAAATTAACAATCGAACTTAAACTGTTTGTTCCTCTTGAAAGGTCCTTCGAAATACTCCCGGTACGGCGCTCTAAATGGAAGGCCAGGGATAAATCGTGAAGGTGCGTTAATACACGGGTCGATAACTGATGCATGGCTCGGTAGCGAACCCGCGCAAACAAAGCATCACGTAATTCTTTAAACAACGAACTACACAGTCTAAGCAGCCCATAAGCTGCGACTAAACCCAAGGCAACCAGCAGTACATCCTGGTTTGCTATCGCGCTATCAGTGGTAGCCTCAACGGCATCAGTGCCGTTTCGATCGAGAGTATTAACAATTTCTTTGAGTAATAGCGGTACAGCGACAATTGCCAGCTTGCTGAGCATCAAACAGCCTAAGGCGAGAAGCACCCTGCCGCGATATTCCCACAAGTAGGTCGAAAGCTTCTTTAAATTTTCAAAGTCGCGTCGGTTGCTATGAGGTGCTTCAAGTCTACCGTGCATTAACTAACCCGAGTTTTATCATCAGATGATGACGGTGTGTTGCTGGCACAGGTGCCAGTGGTTTGCACAAACGGCTGAGATTTATCTGCTGCGCTGTAGTTTGCATTTACGTATTCCAACGCACCATCGATCAACGTTAAGGCATCGGTAGCTTTTCCCGCTTGCTCACTGATGTGGCGGCGCCACAGGCGAGCTCCCGGCACCTCTTGAAACAAAGACACCAGATGGCGACTCATAGCACTTAGCCGAACTCCCTGATCCATCCAGCTTTGCATGTAAGTCGCATAACTTCTTGCAACAGCGGTGAGCGTCTGGAGATCAGCTGTGTGCGAGTATCCATCGGGCAGGTCTGAAAAGATTTCTTGATCGGCACCGGCAAGAATGGCGGGTGAGTAATACGCAGCCCGTCCAATCATGACTCCGTCAACCCGGGTTAAATGTTCTTTCGTGTCAACGAGGTTATCGATGCCACCATTGATACTGATATGCACGTCGGGGTAGGACTGCTTGAGGCGGTAAACATACTCGTAGCGCAGTGGCGGAATGGTGCGATTCTCTTTAGGACTTAAACCATCAAGCCAGGCTTTGCGGGCATGGATGATGAGATGTTTACAACCACTTTGTAAAACAACTTTTGCAAAGGACTCGAGCGCCTCGTAACTATCGTCTCTGTCAATACCCAGCCGACATTTCACGGTCACGGGGATATCAACCTTGTCCTGCATACCGGAAACAACATCTCGCACCAACTCAGGTTCAGCCATAAGACAAGCTCCGAATCGCCCGGCTTTGACTCGATCGCTAGGGCACCCGACGTTCATGTTTATTTCATCGTAGCCCCATTCTTCACCGATACGGGCAGCTTCCGCCATTGTCGCGACCTCAGAGCCGCCCAACTGCAGAACGACTGGACCTTCTTGAGAATCTTTACCTAACAAGTATTCTCTGTCGCCATGGATGACGGCTTTACAGGTCAGCATTTCTGTGTACAGCAACGTGTGCCGCGTTAGCAGACGCGCCAAGTAACGATAGTGTCGGTCTGTTAGTTCCATCATGGGAGCCACGACCAACCGTCGGTGATTGTCTTTAATCAGGCTTGGCATAAGAACACGTGGGTATGGGCAAATAGCTTAATTTTCTAGAGCTCACAGACAATTAACCGTTCAATGGGAACGCTTCAGTGCCTGCTGCGCCAACACCTTGTCTCGAAAAGTCTCGGGGGAGTCTCCCTCACGAAGACTCTGGCTCAATAAATTTTGCTGAGACGGCGGCGCTAGACCACTGGTTGGCGGTTCCAATTCCATGTTGGCCGGAAACGCATATCCTTCAGCTGTTGCCTCAATCACATACCTGGTCATGGCGTCCGTCCAACCTTCTGTGCCTTGAAGTTTTTGCAACTCGGGATACACAGCAATACTCATCCTTGCTTTGTCTAAAAGCTCCATGGTTCGGCCGTAGGCAGACCCGACTTGAACCAAATTGGCAAACCGGTCGACGTCGCTAGTTTTATTGTCGCCCGCCGCGTGCATTAGTGCAGGACTGAAAAACAGCATATCCCCTTTTTTCAGCGGAAGCTGCTTATAAGCAGATTCAAACAGATCTACGCAGTCTTGACGGGCAGTTGCCAGATATCCGGGCAGAAATGTTTGTGAAAAAGGCAATAGCTTGGTTGGTCCAGATTCTTTGGGCATATCGGAGTGTGCGATTGCACCCTGCAACGTCAACATGGGTGACATGGCATGTACATGCGCAGGGTATTCGTACAAGCGCTCGGTCGTTTGAAAACCCATGTGGTAATCACGATGACAGTGCTGCGCCTGACCACCCGGATGAACGATATTTGCCTGAGCTGTGATTTGATAACCCGGACCAAGCCAGGCGCGGCAAATCTGCGCCATTACGGCATTCGCATTGTAGCGAGCGAATAATTCCGGCGCTTCCACACACAGTTTTTCATGCCCATTCCAGATGCGTGTATTTGAGCCTGCCGGAGCAAAGTGGTCTGCCCCACTATCGGCCTGCGCCTCACGCTTTATGATTTTATAAAACGCATCTGTAACGCTATCCAGTAGCTCTAAATCATCAATGCCGTTTTCAATTACTACGGCACCGGCACCGGATAACAACACGTCGGCCCATTCCTGTTGATAGGCTCGTATTCTCTGTGGGGACGAATCTTCTAAGCCGGATGCGTGACGAATAGCATCGCCATCGTATATCGGGATTTCTCCGGACACCCGTGTTGCGAGAGGAACATCGCTGACATTCGTTGTTCTTGCGCAGGCTTCCTTTAGAAGCTTGACATCAGCAGAACCTTCATTTAACCAAGTACCGCCCTGGTTAATAGATTTAATCGACATTAGCCCACCCGGCACGTTCATAGGACGCCCAAACAGCATCAATGACTTTGTTAACTTCCATACCATCGCGAAAAGTCGGCCATTGAGATTGACCGCTGTGAATAGCGTTTAGGAAATCTTTCGCTTCAATAATAAGCTGATCCTGATAACCGGTCCCATGCCCAGGTCCCAAACAAAAGTTGACGTAATCTGGATGGTCGGTATTGGTTAAAATTTTTCGAAATCCGCGCTCCGATTCCGCACCCTCCATTTTGTATAGCCAGATTGCATTCTGATCTTCCTGATCAAATCGAATGGCGCCCTTGCTCCCACTGATTTCATAGGCGTAACCCATCTTTCTGCCAGTGGATACCCGGCTGAAATATAAATGCCCCATGACCCCCGACTTGAACCGACAAAGGCACTGCGCATGGTCATCGTTAGTCACCGCCTCCATTTCTCCCTGAGCGTTGGGTCTCTCTGCCTGAACCGTGCCGACATCGGCGCAGAGCGATTCGATGGGCCCAGCCAATGCCATCGCCGCATTAATCATATGGGAGGACAAATCCCCCATCGTCCCGTTTGCCCGCCCCCGGGTTCGCCACGTGGCCAAGGCCTCGGGGTCTGCATAAAAATCCTCAGTGTGCTCACCTCGAAACCAAGTGATATCGCCGATGACACCGTTTTGAATCAATTGCCGGGCAAATTGGGTGGCAGGCGTACGCACGTAGTTGAAACCCACCATATTGACCACACCAGCCTTCTCGGCCGCTTCAGTCATCTCAAGACTCTCAGCAACCGATGTCCCCATGGGTTTTTCACACAATACCGGCTTACCGGCAGCAATGGCTGCCAGGGCAATTTCTCGGTGGGTCACCTGAGGGGAGGCAATGACAATCGCCTCGACAGCGGGATCTGCCACTAGTGCACGCCAGTCAGCCGTTGAGCGTTTGAAACCAAACTGCCGAGCTTTTTCAGCGGCACCAGCCTCAGTGGTGGCGCACAACATTTCACAGACGGGGCGCAAAGGCGTATCGAAGACGGCACCGACAGCCTGCATAGCCACGCTATGCAATTTCCCCATATATCCGGCGCCGATTACGCCTATTCCGATTTGAGTCAAAGTCTTCAGTCTCCGCTAGAATTAGATGGAAGCTCTTTCGAGAATGCGCAAGTGTACTGCTTGACGTCGCCTATGCGTAATACGGCCGACTATCGCGCGATAAAAAGAGCGTTTATCATGCTATTCACACCCGCCACTTGAGATTTATCCATGAAAACACGCGCCGCAGTCGCCTTTGAAGCAGGTAAGCCACTGGAAATTGTCGAAGTTGATCTTGAAGGCCCGAAAGCCGGCGAGGTACTGGTTGAAATCAAAGCCACAGGCGTTTGCCACACCGACGAATTCACGCGCTCGGGTGCTGACCCGGAAGGTGCCTTCCCTGCCATTTTAGGACACGAAGGTGCGGGTGTCGTATTGGAGGTCGGCCCGGGCGTGACCAGTCTAGTACCTGGAGATCACGTCATCCCGTTGTACACCCCAGAGTGTCGCGAGTGCGAATACTGCTTAAACCCCAAAACCAACCTGTGCCAGAAAGTGCGTTCAACGCAGGGCCAGGGATTGATGCCCGACGGGACATCCCGATTCTCTTATAAAGGCAAACCCATTTTGCACTACATGGGTTGCTCTACATTTGCCAATCACACGGTGCTGCCTGAAATTGCTTTGGCGAAGGTTCGTAAAGATGCCTCCTTCGAGAAAATTTGCTACATCGGTTGTGGCGTCACCACAGGTGTCGGCGCTGTTATGTTCACAGCCAAGGTTGAACCAAATTCAACGGCTGTCGTTTTCGGTTTGGGCGGTATTGGTCTGAACGTCATTCAAGGTTTACGCATGGTCGGTGCGCGCCAAATTGTCGGTGTGGATCTCAACGCTGATAAAGCGGCTATTGGCGAAAAATTCGGCATGACACACTTTGTTAACCCGGCAGATCATGGCGATAACTTGGTTGATCACCTTGTTGAACTGACTGGCGGTGGCGCTGACTACTCATTCGAATGCATCGGAAACGTTGAAGTCATGCGGGCAGCATTAGAGTGCTGCCATAAAGGCTGGGGCGAAAGCGTTGTTATTGGTGTCGCCGGAGCCGGCAAAGAAATCAGTACCCGCCCGTTTCAATTGGTAACCGGACGCGTATGGCGTGGAAGTGCATTCGGTGGTGCACGTGGTCGAACAGACGTTCCAAAAATTGTTGATATGTATATGGACGGAAGGATTGATATCGATAACCTTATAACTCATACAATGCCGTTAGAAGATATCAACAAAGCATTCGATTTAATGCACTCAGGTGAGAGTATTCGCAGCGTTGTATTGTTCTAAGTTCACGTTAACTTATTAAGGTTTAAGACTTCATGCAAACTGTATCCAGTTGGAAAAGTTTTGGCGGCACTCTGTCTGTACATGAACATGACAGCGCCGTATGCGGCTGTCCGATGCAGTTTGCAGTCTTTACTCCACCACAAGCAGCCAATGGCCCGGTTCCCGTTGTTTGGTATTTATCCGGGCTGACCTGCAATTGGTCAAACGTGATGGAAAAATCGGGATTGCAACGGGTAGCGGCGCGCCTTGGCTTGATGATTATCGCGCCCGATACCAGTCCGAGGGGTGACGATGTTCCCAACGATGACGCCTACGATTTAGGTCAGGGTGCCGGGTTTTACTTAAGTGCCACACAAGCCCCTTGGGCGAAGCACTTTCAAATGGATAAGTACATCACTGAAGAACTCAATGCACTTGTTTTAAGCGAGTTTCCGGCCGATGCGAGCAAACAAGGAATTACCGGACACTCCATGGGTGGTCACGGGGCCTTAACCCTGCATTTGAAACACCCTGACACGTATAAAACAATCTCTGCATTCTCACCTATCGGCGCACCTTCACAGGTACCTTGGGGCCAAAAGGCGTTTGCCGCTTATATTGGTGACGACACCACTGACTGGGCACAGTACGACGCCACGGAGCTGGTTGCTAAGCACGCAAGTGGTGCCACCATGTTAATAGACACCGGCGATGCGGATCCGTTTTTGGAAGAGCAATTGAAGCCAGAATTATTCATTAACGCTTGTGAGGCTGCCGGGCAATCGTTGAATTACAGAATCCAACCCGGCTACGATCATTCCTACTGGTTTATTGCAAGCCTGATTGAAGATCACCTTGAGCATCACGCGCAAGGCTTGAGTTAGACAGCGAACTGGCTATCGATACTGCAAGTACGCCACCCAAGGCTGCGTCCGAGCTGCCACTTGAAGGGCTGAACGTTATAGAACTCTTTGCGATCGGCCCGGTGCCTTTCGTTGGTCTTCAATTATTGCAGATGGGAGCATCGGTGACTCGCGTGTCACCGCCACAAACCAGAGATATCGGCATAGCCATGAATGAGGACGCGGACTTATTGAACCGCGGCAAAGCTAATACTGCAATCAATCTAAAGAGCGCAGAAGGTCATGACCAACTCTTTGAGTTACTGTCCAACGCTGATGTTTTAATCGAAGGTTTTCGACCCGGGGTTTTAGAGCGACTGGGACTGTCACCTGATTCGCTGACTAAACAATTTCCTCAGTTGATTATTGGCAGGCTCTCTGGGTTCGGTTATAACGGCGATTATGCCCCTAGAGCCGGACACGACATAAACTACCTAGCCCTGTCCGGTGTATTGGCTGCAATTGGTACAAAATGCACACCTGTCGTACCCTTGAATCTTATTGCTGATTTTGGTGGTGGTGCCATGCACCTACTGACCGGGGTCCTGGCAAAACTGGTGCAACGCAGTATTCGCAAACGCGGAGGCGTTGTTGAAACGTCTATTCTTGCGGGGACTATGGGTCTAACCACTATGACCCACGGGCTTATAGCCGATGGTCGATGGACTCTGAATAGACAAGAAAATATACTTGATGGCGGGCTTCCCTTTTATCGCGTGTATAAAACTCTCGACGATAAATTTGTTGCATTAGGAGCCTTAGAAAAACCATTCTTTAAAGCTTTATTGCAGGTGCTAGAGCTCAGTTCAGATTTTGATTCGGATCGTCAGTACGATAAATCTGTTTGGCCATCCATGATAGAAGCGTTTGCAAAGACCATCGCCATGAAAAATCGTGATGACTGGGCAGAACGTGCCTTGGCACAGGATTGCTGCCTGACACCCGTCCTGGACTTTGAAGAAAGTTTAAAGCATCCCCATAATCTGGCAAACGACTGGATCAGTAACACCCCTTTCCCACACCCGGGTGTCGTCACTCACTATCGCGGAACGTCATCATGAGCACACTCAACGAGCACGTATCAATACCATTTGATAATTCCTATGCGCGTTTGGGTGAGGAATTTTCTGCTCGCCTGTCCCCGACGGCCGTCAGTGACCCTCAACTCATCGTTGTTAACGATGAACTCGCACATCACTTAGGAATTGATGCAATTCAGCTGCGAAGCAACGCCGGAATCAATATTCTTGCCGGCAATGAAACTGCTGAGGGTTCGGAACCTTTAGCTATGGCTTATGCCGGTCATCAGTTTGGTAATTGGGTTCCACAGCTTGGCGATGGCAGAGCGCTGTTATTGGGCGAAGTTATCGCTCTTGATGGACAACGCTATGACATCCAATTGAAAGGCGCTGGTCGAACTCCTTTTTCTCGCGGCGGGGATGGACGAAACTGGGTAGGCCCGGTGTTAAGAGAATATGTTGTGAGTGAAGCAATGGCCGCATTGGGTGTGCAAACCACGAGAGCACTGGCAGCTGTGACCACCGGTGATTCGGTACTACGCGAAAACGGTCCCTTACCCGGTGCTGTTTTAACGCGTGTCGGCCGTAGTCACATACGCGTCGGAACGTTTCAGTTCTTTGCAGCAAGACAGAATACAAACGCCATCGAACAGCTTGTACAGCACGTTATAGATAGGCATTATCCGGACGCCAACGATACTGAGAATAAAGCTACTGCCCTGTTAAATGCCGTGATTAATGCCCAAGCAGCCCTGGTTGCCCACTGGCAATCTCTAGGGTTTATTCATGGCGTCATGAATACTGATAACTGTTCTATAAGTGGAGACACCATTGACTACGGTCCTTGTGCGTTTATGGATACTTATGCTGCTGATAAAGTCTTTAGTTCGATTGATAGAGGAGCAAGATACGCTTATCAGAATCAACCCAAAATAGCCCAATGGAATTTAGTAAACCTGGCTCAATGCCTCCTCCCCTTAATGCATGAAGATCAGGAAAGCGCGGTTGAAATAGCACAGGAGGCAATCAATAGCTTTGACGATCGTTTCATCCAGCATTATTTGGATCACATGCGGTCAAAGCTTGGGTTGATTGATGAACGCGATGATGATCTTTCACTGGCCAGCGATCTACTAGCTCTTATGGCCAAGAATAAACTGGACTTTACGTTGACGTTCAGACAGCTTACACACCGATCTGCTGAAGATAACTTTGCACCGGGAGGCTCTCTTCATGACTGGCATTTACGCTGGACACAACGATTAGAGTCTAGTGAGGGCGACCAAGCGGAATCGGCACAGGACAACACTGCTACTAGCCAAGAGCTTATGAGCAAAAGCAACCCTGCCATCATTCCGCGTAATCATCAGGTCGAGGCTGTGATTAGCGCGGCCGTCGAGGAAAAGGATTTCGAGCCTTTTCATAAGTTGCTGGACGCAGTAAAGCAACCCTATAGCGAGTCTCATGATGGCGGAGTTTATGCCGCCGCACCCGCTGAGGATGAGGTTGTTACTGCGACGTTTTGTGGGACTTA
>JAHDGK010000008.1 GCA_020627685.1 Granulosicoccus sp.
GCGACGGCGACACGGTTGCTGATGCTGATGATAATTGCCCGGCGGATGCTAATACTGCACAGACCGACACAGACGGTGACGGCGCTGGGGATGCCTGTGACACTATCAATGATCTGGATTTAGACGGCGATGGTGTTCTGAATGCGGCAGACAATTGCCCTAACGATATGAATGCCGCACAGACCGACACAGACGGCGATGGAGTAGGTGATGCTTGTGATGCGGTCAATGACGATCCAGATGCTGATGGTGTCCTGACAGCGGTAGACAACTGCCCAACAGATGCTAATGCTGATCAAGCGGATGTGGACGGTGACGGAGCTGGCGATGCCTGTGACACTATTAATGACCTGGATTTAGACGGCGATGGAGTGTTGAATGCGGCAGACAATTGCCCTAACGATATGAATGCTGCACAGACCGATACAGATGGCGATGGAGTGGGTGATGTTTGCGATGCGGTCAATGATGATCCAGATGCTGATGGTGTCCTGACAGCGGTAGACAACTGCCCAACAGATGCTAATGCTGATCAAGCGGATGTGGACGGTGACGGAGCTGGCGATGCCTGTGACACTATTAATGACCTGGATTTAGACGGCGATGGAGTGTTGAATGCGGCAGACAATTGCCCTAACGATATGAATGCTGCACAGACCGATACAGATGGCGATGGAGTGGGTGATGTTTGCGATGCGGTCAATGATGATCCAGATGCTGATGGTGTCCTGACAGCGGTAGACAACTGCCCGATAGATGCTAATGCGGATCAAGCAGATGCAGACGGTGATGGAATCGGCGATGCGTGCGACACAGTCGACGATGATCCGGATGCTGATGGAGTTCTGACAGCCGTAGATAATTGCCCAGTTGATGCCAATCCTGATCAGCTAGATAGCGACAACGATGGTGTCGGCGACGTCTGCCAGGTCTAGCGTAATTGAGACGTCGCTCACCCTTGGGTGAGCAGGCGTATTACAGATCGGTGGCGATATAACCGTTCTGAGTCACCGCTCTCGGAATCGTGCACCTATAGTCGGCATGCTTGACTGCATGAGACCCGTACTTCTTCTGCCACTGATCTTAGGCTTTTGCACTTCAGCATTAGTGACGACCTATCCGTTTCCTGCGAAAACGGCAAAAGCTGAGAGTAGTCGTGTGGCAGTGGAGTCTTCGGTTGAACTCCTCATGGATATCGAATACTACGAGGATGACGACTACGGTTTTAGCGTAGCCATTCCTGCAGGCTGGAATAAAATCGTAGCGGTTCCGTCAAATGATTTCAGCGTTCTTGAGCCTGGATATACGGTTGGCTTTGAAGCCCCCAAGAGTGGCGATTACGACCTCTTTGCCGATTACATCATGATCGAGATACTACCGGGTAGTGATTCAGGTGCTTTTGAAACTGATGGTAGTAACCGCATAGATGTTTCGATAGATGGGCGTCCCGCATGGATAGATATGCTGGATATAAAAGCCACGGAGACCGGGCTTCAAGACGTTGACCTGACTATCTACCAAGCTCAGATAAGCGGTTTAGGATATACGGTGGGTCTCTACGCCATTGGAGAGCCGGACAGAGAAGAGCTCATGTCAGCGGCGTTTGAAATATTAGTGAGAACGTTTGGATTCTATTTAGAACCCTTTGAGACTGCATAAACTGCAGCCTCCTAGTTCATTCTTTATAAACCGTCAGGGTAGCCTTCGGGCCAATCTTCGATAGAAGGGCGATGACTTGGAGACGCTCTTCCAATGATATCGTCTGCATAAGGTACTTGAGTTAAGCCATCATCAAGCAGAACGTCGTCATAGGGCGTTGTCTTTTGATAGACCCTAATGTAGTCCAGTGTGTACTTCCCCGGAAAAGGTGTAGTCGCATCTGGCGATCCCGCCCACCATCCGCCTAAGGCGGTGTTGGCGATGACATACATTTCTTGTTGAGATACCTTCGCATCCGTTACTCGATGTACTTCCACATTGTTGATATAAAAAATCAGGGTACCCGGTTTCCACTCTACTGCGTAAGTATGAAAGTCAGAGGTATAGTCGACGCCAGGTGTCGGCTTTGATTCGGTGGAGCGTAGCTGCCCTTCGGAATCGTAGTAGTGGTACGTATGGTAAACAACATCCTGGTCGTGTCCGATAAATTCCATGATATCAATCTCGGGTTTATCGTCTACATAGTAGGCATTTAGCAGCCAGAACGCGGGCCAATACCCTCTGCCGAAAGTGACTTTTGCACGAGTTTCAACATAACCGTAAGTGAACTTAAAAGCGTCATAGCTTGTAATTACGCCGGATAAATAAGGTTGATTCAACGATTTGCTGGCAAGCTCAGGCGGTGTTTCAATGGAATTAATAGTCAGGTTATTGCCATCGAATGTGAACGGATTGAAGCCGAAGTCGGGCTCGTTCGCAATATCGACGTAGTATTGTTCCTCGCTATTAATAACAAGATCGGTTCCCCACAGATACGCTGTATTCCATTTACTGGTGTCGAGAGAATCGCCGTTAAACTCATCAGAGAAAACAAGTTCGTAGTCATCTAACAAGTTGTTGTTCGGCACTGGTGCATCAGGGTCCGTTCGTCCGAAAGTGCGAGCTTTCACTGTAAGGCCCGTTGCCACATAGTAGAGGGTATCTGAATTGTCGAACGCCTGAATCTCATAATAGTAATCGCGGTCGAAGACATCCTCATCAATGTATTCTTCAGTGAATACCGAGGTCACGAACTGGGCTTGTCTGTAAACATTATATCCGCGAGCATTCGGATCTACAGGCCAGGTAACGCGAATAGAATCATCCAATACTTCGCCATTAAAGCCTGGTGTTGTAGCGGAGAAAAATTCCGTTGCGGGTGGTTCTTCCTCGCTGGCACCGGCATCCGGCTCTGTGCTTGTGTCCTCACCGGCGCCACTGGGTTCTTCAGGCAATTGCAGTGCATCCGGGTTGGATTCAGTTGTTGAGCTAGTGTCAGTTTCTGAATCAGTATTCGAGTTGGTCTCCGTGTCCGGCTGCGATGTTTGCGAATCAGTGTCGGTTTCTGAAGAGGATTCGCCTTGAGCTGAATTTTCACCGCCAGGAACCAGGGCAGAATTGTCTGTATTACTCGTAGGCACTGTCGTATCGGGGGTCGCAGCGCCAATATCGGGGGCAGACCCAGCTGGTTGGAGTGGATCTGGCGCTTCTATATCGCCGGCAGCGACGGCTTGTGCAAACGCCACTGAGTAGCTTGCGTCGTTGGATAGCTGAGCTGCGCTCACCGAAGGACCGGCAACGGCTGTGGAGTCAGTCGTGTTTGAGCTCGTCGTATCGCTACTAGTGCCGCCACCGCAGGCACTCAAAACAGACAGCAAAACAACAGATGCGGGAACAGGCCATAGGCAAGTAACCCGACCTTTCTCTGTGGATTTAGCGTGATTCATTGTTGATACCGAAGGCATTCCGTTGTGTGAGTTACCGCACATAAATGTGCGTTACTCGGCGTGTTATCGAGGCCGTAAACCCCGGGTTCAACCACTATTAAGTAGTTATCGGAACGTCGGTTAAAGCCTTGACGACTTCGTATCGGAATTCGAATCCGGTCATGCTTTAATGCGTTGGCAATGTGATGGCATGTTTTCTGTTTTGCTTTACAGAGAACTTACGTCCTTGGAATCGCAAATGCGGCCGCACACAGTCAAATCTTCGTTAGCGTTGTTTATCGGCGCTCATCTTTTGTTGTCCTCATCGCATGCGTCGGAATGGAGTGGTAGCTACTCTACCGGTAGCCAATGCCACTGCGTCGGGGAGCTTGGCGCTGATATCAAGAACACGATTGTACCAACGCCCATCGGCGGACAAACCGTCGCGCAGGTGTGTAAACGTATTGGCGCGGGGCCGGGGTTAACTGAGGAGAATGGTGAGTTTAATCACCCGGTTTACAAAGATCCTCAATGTGGACACGGTCCATTTAATGGTGAAATAACCCTTGGCAATACTTCAGATAACCCCCCGGGAGCTAAGTGGGATCTAAAAGCGGCGTTTGCTAAGAAACCGAAAGCTGAAAAGTCCACTGTTGCTAAATCAGATAATGATTCTGGTGCGAGTGCCGCAGATAAGCAGCTTGCAAAAACTGAGCTTCAGGGTGCAGCCAAAGTTGCAGCTGAGATTGCTGCAGCGAAGAGTAACATTGGCCAAGACAAACCCGTCGTCACATCGGTAACCGTACAAAAACCTTCCGATACTGCGAAAGTTCAGAAACCTGTAAAAACCACTGTTGTCAGCACGGCCTCAACCACCGAGCCTCAATTAGCAAAGAAGGAAACGCTTCCACCGTTCACGGGCAAAGTGATCACCATTGAAGGTAAACGTTACATGCAGGCCAGAGACGATATTCCGGCCAAAGGCGGTAAGCCCGGGTCTAGGATTATTCTCGATGGAAAAGTCTACTTGCTTGATGACGGTAGTATCCCGCCAAAGGATCTTTACAGACGTCAATTCGGCAATACGAAGAAAACAACGAGCAAAGCGGTAAGCCGAGTTAACAACGGTGTTAAACCTAACAAGGTTGCCGTTGTGAAACAGCCGAGCACTAAAAGTTTTAGCGTCGCCAAACCTGTTGCTTCAACATCGTCGACAGCTAACTTGCCAGATCGTGATGGCCGCAATCAGATACCCCGTAAACCTGTGGTGCCGGAGTCTGTAACAACAACGGCTGCGGAATTGTCTGCCATTGAGAAATCAGAATCGTTACCAACAACAGTCGCAAGGCCTGAGACTATTGTTGTTAAACCCGAATTGGAAAAAGAGGCGTCTGTTGCTGAGGCTGAGTTGCCTGTGAAAAACACCCAGGAGCAAGTCTCAGCAGCGAATGAAGAATTGCAAAATTCAGCGACTGAAAACAGTGTGGCTCAGGTAGGTATTTTATCTGCTTTGAAGCTTCCGGCCAGTGTTAGAAGCAGAGAAGACAATTTTTCTTACGTTGAAGCTATGCCCGCGAATTTTGATGTGGGCGGGAATGGTGTCGTTCTCAAGGGGAGTACCGAGAGTCACTCCCGGTTCCACTATGTGGGAAGCGTAGCCGTCACTAACACCTATCAGGAAGTGATGATTGGTGGAGGCTTGTACTTGACCCCGCGCGTTGCAGACCGTTTTACTATGGTGCTGCAGGCAGGCGTTGAGCACGGATCGTTTCAACTAGAAGACGATCAAGATTCCAGTATTTCCGTGAACTACGGAAGCTCGGGCTTGTACTTTGGCGCAGCCACTCGAATGGTTGTCAATCGCCAGATGGAATTACGAGGTGGCTTAGGCTACAGCACCTTCTTCAAGGGGGATTTAAAAGCCTTTGGTGGTGCCTACTGGCATCTGACTCCACACCTAGATGTTGTATCACGCTTTGAACTCGGCGATAACGATTTGCTTGGTCTGGGCATTCGTTATTACTATTAAGGAGGATACACATAATGAATAATCAAAAAAACGTCGTGTCGTGGTTGCCTGTTTTACTTGGCGCATCTTTATTGTTAAGCGCATGTGGTGAAAGCGATCTTGTCGAACAGCACGAAAGGCAACTTGCAGCCGCACGTTTTGCTGCTGCGTTGCCGGCACCTGGTGGTGAAGAGCCGACTCCTGATCCCGATCGGCCGTCAACAGCATTCGATCTATCTGACTATAACCTCGTGTTCAGTGACGAGTTTCAAGGCGAAAGTCTTGATGCGTCAAAGTGGAATACTGCTTTGACGTGGGGGCCGGACTTGGTTGTTTATAATCAGCTGCAGTACTACGTTGATACGCAAAACAACGCAGACTTTGGCTATAACCCGTTCAGTCTAGATGGTGAGTACTTAACGATCACCGCAACCGAAACCCCTGAAGCACTTAGAAGTGCGGCGAACGAACAAGCCTGGTTATCCGGAGCACTGACTACTGCTGGGAAATTTGATTTTACCTACGGGTATGCAGAAGCCTCGATAGAGCTGCAAGAGGGCAGAGGACTATGGCCGGCGTTTTGGATGCTGAGCACCGACTTTGATAACTTAAAGCCGGAGTTGTTCATCATGGAATATGATGGAGCAAAGCCTAATAGTCTGTTCCACAACTATAACTACACAGATACTGATGGAAATCTGCGCTCACCGGGACAATGGGAGGTTTCATCGACAGCCTTTTCAGAAGGCTTTCAAAAAGTGGGTGTAGCATGGTCGCCGCAGGAACTGCTGTTTTATATCAATGATGTCCCTAGGTATCGCATTGTCGGGGAGAACGTCAGCAGTCAAAACATGTACTTGATTATGAGTTTGGCAGTTGGTGGCATTTGGCCTGGCGCACCTGATGGGACAACGCCTAGTCCGGCATCTACACGTGTTGACTATATACGGGTTTATCAGGCCGCGCAGTAGCTCTTTAACCCAGTTCTAACACGACGAAGGCGGCCACTGTGTCGCCTTCGTCGGTTATGCTCACCCAGAAATGTTTAATGCCTTGTTGTTCGCAGCGATTTTTCGCTTCGCCGGAAACTTGGAGGATAGGTTTTCCAAGACTATCGTGTTCAAGGTAAAAGTCTTTAAGTAGAACACCCGCTCGTTCACCGGTACCCAGGGCTTTGACTGAGGCTTCTTTTACTGCGAAACGCTTCGCCAGAAAGCGGATAGGGGTTTGATGGTTTAAGTACTCATCCCATTCTAGAGGGTTTAATATACGCTTGGCGAACCGCTCGCCGAAACGGGCATGGGCTTGCTCGATTCTGCTGATAGTTGCTAGGTCAACACCAATTCCTGCAATCATAGAGTGAGTCTCTTAGATAAGAAAAAACAGAGGTGTTCTTCTGTTAGGAACGATGCCGGGCTTCGACCATCAGTCGTTTCATTTTGCTGGTTGCTGTGGGAAGGCCCCAGTACAGTGCCCTGGTGATTAAACTATGTCCTACTCGCAGTTCGTTGATAGTTTCAATTTCTGCAATGGCTTGAACATTGTCATAGTGCAAGCCATGCCCCGCATTAACCATTAAGCCTAAGCTGAACGCATACTCGCTTGATGACACGATTCTCGATAGTTCAGTGCTGAGCTCTATATGCGTTTGCCCGTCAGAATAATATCCTGTGTGTAGTTGGACACAGGGAGCCCCAATACGTGCAGCAGCCTCCACCTGTGATTCATCAGGATCTATAAAAATTGAACTTTGAATGCCTGCAGACTGCAATGCATCAATAAAGTCTGCGAGTTCATCTTTTTCAGCTGTGACGTCTACCCCGCGAATGGTATTTATTTCTTGACGGTTCTCAGGGACGATACAGACAGTGTGCGGTTTAATTCTTTGTGCTATTTCAAGCATTTCGGCTGTTGCGGCCATTTCAATGTTGAGCTTTGTTTGGCCGCTTGCTGCGAATCTCTCAACGTCATGCGTTTGGATATGTCGTCTATCCGCCCGAAGATGCATGGTGATGCTGTCGGCACCGGCAAGTTCTGCTTGCAGGGCAGCATGGACAGGATCGGGGTAGGTTAGCCCTCTCGCTTGTCTTACCGCTGCTACATGGTCAACGTTTACGCCCAAATAGATTGGTTGTTTCACCTGTCTTTTCCTTTAGTCGGATCGAGACAGTTTACCCGCAATATAAACATAAAAAAAATTATTGGTCGGGCTGACGTTGTTGCTTTGCGCGTTTAGAAAAGACCGCGGTCCATTTTGACCTGCGATTAACCGTGTTATAGAGAAGTTGGTAGTGTAGGTAGCTGAATTCCAAATCGCTGATTTGATCTTGCCATACCGGCACGTAGTGGCAGTTATTGTTGTCGGATTGAATAACCAGAATAACGAGAAAACTACAACGGTATCCCGCACTGACTAAATGGCCCATACGGGGAGAGCTTGCCTTGGTAGTGATAACCCAGATGTTTTTTTCAACATCATGTTTGATTGAGGTGAGGCGTCTGGCTTGGGCAATTTGCGAAGCTACAGAGACGAGTAAGCCTGCAATGAGCAAACAATGAAATACTGGATGCAACGGGCTGATTGATATTGCCCACAGTGAGCAGGTGGCGCCTGCTACTAAAACGGCACAGTAAAGCCTGCTAAATTTAAGTGCGGCTAGCCATGGTGGCCGACATTTTGTCGAGAATGTTTTGATAACGGGCCTCCTTGGCCTTACCACTGACGAGCTGGAATAGCTCCGGGTCTTGCATCTCCTGCAATTCTTCAAACAACAGGCGCTCTTTTGTTGAAGCGCCTTCGTAATGATTATCCAGATAAGCACGCATAGCTTCATCCAGCTCGCGCATACCTCTACGGCATCTCCACCGTAGTTTCGCGATATTAGCGGTCTCTGTGCTCATCTGGATATCGTTAAGCCTACAGACGTCGTTTAACGAGCATCTTTTTAGTCTCTGCTATTGCCTTGGCCGGGTTAAGGCCTTTTGGGCACACCTGAGCGCAGTTCATGATGGTATGACAACGATAGAGCTTGAATGGATCTTCTAGGTCGTCTAGACGCTCGCCTGTTGAATCATCGCGACTATCGACAAGCCAACGGTAAGAGGCTAACAATGCAGCAGGTCCCAGGTAACGATCCGGATTCCACCAGTAACTTGGGCAGCTGGTTGAACAGCAAGCGCAGAGAATACATTCGTAAGCACCGTCGATCTTTTCACGATCTTCGGGTGATTGCAGGCGTTCACGATCAGGTGGCGCAGGAGTATCTGATTTCAACCAAGGCTCTATGGATGCATATTGCGCATAGAAATTAGTGAGATCGGAGACCAGATCTTTGATGATTGGCTGATGCGGAAGAGGGTAGATGGTGATATCACCTTCGATATCAGCGATAGCTGTGGTGCATGCCAGACCATTGGTTCCACCAATGTTCATGGCACATGAACCACAAATACCTTCTCGGCAAGAACGCCTGAACGTCAGGGTGGAGTCCATTTCACTTTTGATCTTGATGATGGCATCGAGGATCATCGGGCCGCAGTTATCAACGTCAACATCAAACGAATCGACGCGTGGGTTCTCACCGCTATCTGGGTCGTATCGATAAACCTTAAAACGCCGGGTGTTTGTGGCGCCCTCTGGGGCCGCAAAGTGTTTGCCGTTTTGCTTAACGATGGAATTTGCTGGGAGCTTAAATTCTGCCATGGTTCTATTTCGTATCCGTTGCTGTCCGTTTACCTTGGAGTTGTTTAGTAGACACGCTTTTTAGGCGGTATCACTTCGCAATCGTCCGTCAAGGTGTACATATGAACGGGACGGTAATCGATGGTGACGTTGGCCCGATCGTCGGTCCAAGTCAGTGTGTGCTTCATCCAGTTCTCATCATCGCGCTCTTCAAAGTCATCGCGGGCGTGCGCGCCACGACTTTCAGGACGGTTATGAGCACCATGAATAATGGTTTGCGCCTGAGCCAATAAATTTTCAAGCTCAAGAGTTTCAACTAAGTCAGTGTTCCAGATTAGATTTTTATCATCGACCTTAACGTCGTCAAATTCGTCGACGATACCGCGCATCTTGTCGATGCCTTCAGCCAGGCTTTCACCTGTACGAAATACTGCGGCGTGTTTCTGCATAGTGCGTTGCATGCGGTCTCTGACATCGGCTGTGCCGGTGCTGCCTTTGTTAAATCGAACTCTATCTAGATGATCGAGTGCCGGTGCAGTGGCCTCTTCAGAAAGCGGCTTGTGAGGCGTGCCGGGTTTAACCAGTTCAGCGGCGCGGATGGCGGCTGCACGGCCAAACACTACGATATCCAACAAGGAGTTACTACCCAAACGGTTTGCGCCGTGTACCGATACACAAGCTGCTTCACCTATAGCCATAAGACCGGGTACGACTTCGTCGGGGTTTCCGTCTTTTAGCGTGACGACTTCACCGTGATAATTGGTGGGTATGCCGCCCATGTTGTAGTGAACCGTTGGAATGACCGGAATTGGATTCTTAGTAACATCTACACCTGCAAAGATCTGCGCAGATTCAGAAATGCCCGGTAGTCGTTTTTCGATAACATCGCTTCCCAAGTGCTGCAGATTGAGGAAGATATGATCGTTGTCAGTTCCCACGCCACGACCTGCATTGATTTCCATGGTCATTGAGCGGCTGACGACATCGCGAGAGGCCAGATCTTTAGCGTTGGGTGCATAGCGCTCCATGAAGCGCTCACCCTCATTATTGGTGAGGTAGCCGCCTTCGCCACGCACGCCTTCTGTGATCAACACGCCGGCTCCGTAGATACCAGTCGGGTGGAATTGAACAAACTCCATATCTTGCAAAGGAAGCCCGGCTCGCAGAACCATCGCGTTACCATCACCCGTGCACGTGTGTGCTGACGTTGCTGAAAAGTAAGTACGACCGCAGCCACCAGTTGCCAGAACCACTTGATGGGCTCTGAAACGGTGTAACTCGCCAGTAGCGAGATCCAGTGAAATAACCCCTCTGCACACGCCGTCATCCATGATGAGGTCGGTAGCGAAGTGCTCAATGTAAAATTCGGCATTGTGTTTCAGCGATTGCTGATACAGCGTATGTAAGATTGCATGTCCGGTTCTATCGGCTGCAGCGCAGGTTCTCTGTGCAGTTCCCTCACCGAAATGTGTAGTCATGCCGCCAAACGGACGCTGGTAGATTTTCCCTTCGTCCGTACGCGAGAAAGGAACGCCAAAGTGTTCAAGCTCGATAACCGCAGGCATGGCTTCGCGACACATATATTCAATGGAGTCCTGATCACCCAACCAGTCAGAACCTTTGATGGTGTCGTACATATGCCACGTCCAGTGGTCTTCACCCATGTTACCCAGAGCTGCACTCATGCCGCCTTGCGCCGCGACGGTGTGTGAGCGGGTAGGGAATACTTTGGTCACACATGCGGTAGATAACCCCTGAGCAGCCATACCTAACGTAGCTCGAAGCCCAGCACCGCCTGCACCAACGACGATTACGTCGTAGGAATGATCGATAATTTTGTATGCGTTCGTCATAGTCGATATTCAGTCTTGTCGTCGATAAGGGATACGAGTCAGCCTGCGAATGCGATTCGCAAAACTGAGAAGACACCCGTTACGCCGAGTGCGGCGGCAATGAAGGTCACAGCAATAATCGCTGCTGTGCGAGGCCCATGCGACCCGACGTAGTCCTCTATGACTACTTGCAGTCCCAGGCGCGCGTGGTAGAACCCCGCAATGATGAACAGAATCATCACAATGGCATTGAACGGCTGCGATAACCATTCACGAATGGCCAGGTAATCCATGTTGGGCAAAGAGGCTACGGAAAACGCAAGCCATATCACCATGGGGATTAAGGCAATAGCGGTGAGGCGCTGCGACCAAAAGTGGCTCGTGCCTTCTTTGGCTGAACCCAGACCTTTAACATTTGATAGGGGAGTTCTGAAATTGCTCATGCTAATGCCACCAACCAAGTAATTACCGAGAGGACTCCAGCCGCGATCAAGCAAACATTGCCAGACTTTTTAGCGGTTTCAACATCAAGCCCTAAGCCGACGTCCCAGAACAAATGGCGAATGCCATTAGCCATGTGGTAGTAGAGGGTTACCGTAAAGCCGAACAAGGCCAATTTGCCGAACCATGAGTTGGCGATGGCAGACATAAATGCGTAGCTTTCCGGTGAGCCGGATGCGCTGGCAATTAACAACACCAGCAATACAATTGCGACGCTGTTGACGATACCACTGGCTCTGTGGGCAACAGATAGGTAAGCCGTCAGCGGCAGTTTGTAGTGCTGCAAGTGTGGCGATAAGGGTCGCTTGTCATTCCAGGCCATGATGATCAGATTTTCCGAATTAGTTGCTCAACGAGTCCCTGCCGAGCGGATGAAGTGGTATTTTCGCTGTACTTGTTTATGTTACGTAAGAACTAAAAATCGGTGCACCTGCCTTTCTTTTCCCAATCCCCGTATCTTGTGGGTTCCAGACCGGCTTGCCCACCGCTCTCTGCAGGTCGAATTGCAGGCAGGTCGTGTTCAGGGGCAACAGCATCTTGTGCCACATGAGCGGCGATGTTGTCAGATTGTCGTGATTTCTGTGCCGAATCAGCAGGAATCTCGTCCGCTTGGGAATTTGCAGATGTCTTTGAATTCATAAGTAAGGAAGAAAACCTTCAATTATGATGTTGATACGAGAATAGTAGCAATTAGGCACAATTCATATTCTCTGGAGTGCGAAGAATGTGCCGGTTTAATGATGAATCCGAGGATAAGGACCCCGTCTTATGAGTAATGAATGGGCAGAAATGCTTAAAAATTTGGGTGTTGAGCCTGATGTCAGCGAATTGCCGGAAGTAACAGAGGCACAGCACGGCTCTGATGTGTCGGTGCAGTTGCACGATTTGTCTGATTGGAGAGTCGTCGATGTAACCGGCGCGGATGCTGCCAGTTTCCTTCAGGGTCAGTTCTGTAACGATCTTCAGCAAGTTTCAGTAACTCGAGCTCAGATAACTGGGTATTGTACTCCTAAGGGAAGGTTGCTTGCTCTACCTACCATTGTGGGGATTGAAGGCGGGTTTCGTCTCCTGATTAAAAGCGCAGTTAAGGACGCTTTTATCAAACGTTTAAGCATGTTTATTATGCGATCCGATGTCACGCTAAGTGATCGTGATGATCTCATTTGTAGTGGAGTTGTTGCGGACAGTGCTAATTCAGTAGGGGATCTTCAAGGCGCGCTAGGTACGCTTCCTTTTGCGCCTCTGGATGTCGCTACATCAGAATCCTCTCAATTGATCCGTTGGCATGACGATCACGTGAGCCAGACTCGTCATCGCTTTGTGCACATAGCTAACCAAGCTGATTCAACGGCTATGTGGAACTCCACCGGCAGTGAAAGACAGTCTTTCGCTCGTTGGAGGGCCGGTGACATCAGTGCGGGAATTCCCTCCATCACTGAGGGCACATCTGAGTCGTTTGTACCGCAAATGATTAATCTGCAGCTGATTGATGCGCTAAGTTTTACGAAGGGGTGCTACCCGGGCCAGGAAATCGTGGCTCGTATGCAGTATCTGGGCAAGTTGAAGCGTCACATGCGATTGTTCAAATTGCCGGACGGTGATGCGCCAATGGTTCCCGGTGCAAAGCTGAGTGCGGGTGAAGATGCGGATGCGGGCACCGTGATTGATGCCGTAACCATTAACCATACCGGTGAGGGCGAGGAGTCGCGGCATACACTGTTGATAGCGGTGGTCAAGGTTTCGTCGGATGCTTCCACCTTGTTATTTGAAGGTCGCGAATTAGAAGCGTTGGATCTGCCTTATGACTTACCGTCGTTGGAGGATGGCTCAAACGAGTCTACCTAGCCGATATGCCTTTAATATACCGGGCGGCTAACGTCGTTGAAGCGCAGCTTATTGTTGATGAGCTTCAAGCAGGCGGCATGCAGGCTCACGTCACGGGTTCCTACTTAAGCGGTGCTATCGGTGAGCTTCCACCTTCGGAGGTTATTGGTGTCTGGCTTCTGGAGTCCCAGCACGAGCAGAGGGCCCGAGACATTATTGATGCTTTTGAAGCTGGCCGACGAAAACCCGAACAGGAGTGGCAATGCACTCGCTGTGCAGAATGGCTGGGGCGCGAATTTGGGGCTTGTTGGCAATGCGGTCTTACACGGCCGCTCAGCGACTCGTAAAGCCGCCGAGTATTTTTAACGCTAGTGGCTAGTGCAACGTGGCGAATAGCTTGCGACGATACTGCCCAACCAATGGATCGTCACCGAGTACCTTAAACAGCGCTAACAGTTTTTCCCTCGGTGCGCCATTGTTGTATCCAGGGTCTGTCTGCACCAGTTTTAACAGATGGTCCATGCCAGTTTGGACATTTCCAGCCAGTGCTTCGGCGATAGCAAGCTTGTATCGAATCTCGCTACTACCGGGCTCCTGATCAAGTTGCGCTTGAAGTTCTGTCGGGCTCGCGCTGGCATCACTTTCCCGGGCCAGCTCTAAAGTGCCCGAAAGACGCATGCCCTGAGCGCCGTCTCTATCTGCTTCGGGCAGAGCTTTCAAACAACTTTCAGCGGTCTCTAAATCACCGGTGCTGATGCAAATCTGTCCTAAGGCCAATAAAATTTCGGGGTTGGCCGGATCGTCAGCCTGCGCAGCCTGAAGCATTTCTCTTGCCTCATCTGCACGCCCTTGCGAAAACAGAGCCATAGCGTTGCTAACTCGTGAATCGCCAGCGTCTTCATCTTCTACTTCTTCGCCGGCAAGGGGTTGGCCCACATGTGTTTCTAGAAATGTCCGGACTTCGCTTTCCGGTAGTGCCCCCATGAATTCATTAACCAGCTGACGGTCTTTGAACAATTTGACCGTGGGAAGACTTCTGATGCCCAGTTGCTGAGCGATACCCGGGTGGGCCTCGGTGTCTAATTTAGCCAAAATAAAAGCGCCGTTGAATTCGACTGCCAGCTTTTCCAAAATGGGCATCAGATTTTTACACGGACCACACCAATCAGCCCAAAAATCCACCAGTACCGGAGTGTTGTCTGAGCCTTCAACGACGACTTCCATGAAGTTTTGTTCGTCGAGTTGAACGATATAAGGTGAGTCGGTCATGGATATGCGGGAAATTTTATGTTCTAAGAGATGTGACAAGTGTGTCGTCTGCTCATGTTTAATTCAAGAGCGCCGTCATACGCTACACTTCACGCGATCGGAAGTGAGAAGATTCTCACGTCTTTTTTGGTGTTAGCCCACAGTATAGTGTGGCAATGACCCAACACCATCAGCTGCAACCACTAGATATATATAGCCATCGTGAGTGATCAATACAATGCCTCGTCCATTGAAGTCCTTAGCGGATTGGACCCGGTGCGCAAGCGTCCTGGTATGTACACCGATACACAGCGCCCAAATCATCTGGCGCAGGAAGTTATCGACAACAGTGTTGATGAAGCGCTGGCGGGGCATGCCTCTGATATTCGGGTAACGCTTTTCAAGGATGGTTCGCTTGAGGTTATTGATGACGGGCGAGGCATGCCTGTTGATAAACACCCTAAGTTAAAAAAGCCCGGTGTAGAAGTCATCTTGACCACGTTGCATGCCGGCGGCAAGTTTTCCAATGATAACTATCGTTTTTCCGGTGGGCTTCACGGTGTGGGTGTCTCGGTGGTCAACGCTCTTTCTAAAAAGCTGGAAGTGTCCATCCGTCGAACAGGTCAGGAATTTTTAGCCACGTTCAAGAACGGGAACGTTGATCAAAAACTAAAAAAGGTCGGCAAAGTAGGGCAGAGAAATACGGGTACGAGCATCCGGTTTTGGCCGGATAAAAAGTACTTTGATACCGATAAAATCTCGGTAACGCGGCTGCGTCATCTGCTGCGCGCCAAGGCAGTCTTGTGCCCGCGCTTGCGAGTCAGGCTGCATGACGAAGCCTCAGGCGAGAAAGACGAATGGTTTTACGAAGATGGATTGGTTGATTATCTAACCAGTGCTGTCGAGGGTTTCGAACGCCTTCCTGATGCGCCATTGTCAGCCAGTATGGCGTCGAGCACTGAAACGGCAGATTGGGCGGTGGTTTGGTTGCCCGACGGTGGCGAAGGAGTTCATGAAAGCTATGTCAATCTGGTACCTACGGCGCAAGGCGGTACGCATGTAAACGGCTTACGAACAGGTTTAACCGATGCCATTCGTGATTTTGCTGATCTTCGAAACTTGTTACCTCGAGGGGTAAAAATAGCTCCTGAAGATGTGTGGGATAAAGTCAACTACGTGCTTTCTGTAAAGCTTGAAGACCCTCAATTTTCCGGTCAGACGAAAGAGCGCTTGTCATCGCGTGAATGTGTCGTGTTTATCTCGGGTGTGGTCAAAGATCATACGGCCCAATGGTTAAACCAGCACCCGGAAACTGGCGATCAAATTGCCGCCTTGGCCATTGCCAGTGCGCAGGCACGAGCGCGTTCAGGCAAGAAGGTTGTCAGGAAAAAACTCACCAGTGGTCCTGCATTGCCAGGCAAGCTTGCCGACTGTAGCTCCACTGATTTAAGTCTGACAGAACTGTTTTTGGTCGAGGGTGATTCAGCCGGCGGTTCTGCAAAGCAAGCACGAGACAGAACGTTTCAGGCCATCATGCCGCTCCGTGGAAAAATCCTGAACACCTGGGAAGCTGACATCGATCAGATACTTGGTTCGCAAGAGGTACACGATATATCGGTGGCCATTGGAATTGACCCAGGGTCGATGAATTTGGACAAGCTCCGATACGGCAAAATTTGTATTTTGGCCGATGCTGATTCTGATGGCGCGCACATAGCCACCTTATTGTGCGCGCTGTTTGTCAGGCATTTTAAAGCGCTGGTTCAGGCCGGACATGTCTATGTCGCGATGCCGCCTTTGTATCGCATTGATGTCGGGAAGGCTGTCTTCTATGCAGTAGATGAGGCTGAACGAACCGGCATCATGGCCCGCATTGAAGCTGAAAAACTCAAAGGGAAAGTCTCAGTCACACGATTTAAAGGGCTGGGCGAAATGAATCCCATGCAGCTGCGCGAGACGTCTGTGGCGCCTGATACTCGGCGACTCATTCGTCTGACCATTGCGGACGGAGACGACACCAACAAGACCATGGATATGATGCTTGCGAAAAAACGGGCGGGTGATCGAAAACGATGGCTCGAAAATAAAGGGGACTTGGCGGATGTGCAGTTGTGAGCACCCATCCAGATAAGCACGCTGGCCTTGAATTCCCCTTCGGTGCAACCCGCGGTGTAGGCGGTGCTGACGGGCAGCCGATTCAGGTTGCGGACCACATTCTAGGTGTTAAGCAGGCTCTGCCTTTTGCGCTTGATCATGTTAACTGCTGGTTATTAGGCGAGCCAGGAGATCAGGTGCTTGTTGACACGGGCGTTGACGTGCGCAATACGCGTGACAGTTGGTCAGAGCATCTCAGTCATACAACTTCAGGTGACTCACAGGCAAGGCCAGAGCGTGTTTTGATTACGCATTTTCATCCGGATCATATGGGATTGGCGGGATGGTTTGCTTCAGCAGGGTCTAAGCTGATCGGTACCCAAATCGAAACCGATTTTTCGAGGCAGCTTTGGGACATCGAAGATCAGACTTACGCTGAGTTTTATGCTGATTGGTATCAGAGCCATGGGCTGCCACAGAAAACAGTGTCCACGGTCCGTGAAAACGCTAATACCTACAAGAAACTGGTTCATAGGCCACCTCCGAAAGACTCTTGGAGCTATGTTGATCAAGGCGATACCATTGAGCTGGCTGGGCAGGCGTATGAGGTCTTGATTGGAAAGGGACATGCGCCGCATATGTTGATGCTCTATCGTCCGGCTGACAAGGTGCTTATCGCCGCCGACCAGGTGCTTCCGAGCATCACGCCGAACGTCAGTGTGATGCCCCGTATTAAAGATCCGAACCCGCTCAAGAGCTTCCTTGACACCTTGGCTAGTTTGCGACAATTACCCGAAGACACACTTGTGCTTCCGTCTCATGGAGCGCCGTTTCGGGGGCTTTGGGCCAAACTGGAAGCATTGGAGCATCATCATGAGCAGAGATTGGATGAAGTGCTGCAGGCATGCACCGCTGAAAAATCGGCCTTCGATCTCTTTGATGTGCTGTTTGGTCGTGAACTGGATGCGCAACAAACTTCATTTGCACTCGGCGAAAGTCTCGCCCACCTGCATTATCTGGAAGCCAAAGGGCTGTTGTGTCGATCTGAGTCTGACGGTGTGGTTAGATTTGTTCGAGCCTGACGTTCACTAAATCTATCCCCGTGAGAGGGGGAGTTTAGGACGGCTCAAGGTGGACAAACTTGCTGTTGCCCTAGTACTATAGATGAAATTTGGTTACGGAGAAATTCGGCTATTTCAGCGACTTTCTCCGTTTTTGTGTGTGCAACGCTGGAATCTCTCACGCCTGTGTCTCGACCTGCCATCCTAGTACTTGCTGACGGCACCTGTTTTGACGGAACAGCCATTGGAATTGATGGCCAATCTGTCGGTGAAGTTGTCTTCAATACCGCCATGACGGGATACCAGGAAATCCTCAGTGATCCTTCCTATTCCCAACAGATTGTCACTCTGACTTATCCGCACATCGGCAATACGGGTGCGAATACCGAGGATATGGAATCGAATTCGGTTTTTTGTACCGGGCTTGTTATTCGTGACTTGCCTCGGCTTCACAGTAATTTCCGTGCTGAGCAATCGCTGGACGAATTTCTCGTTGCCAACAACGTCGTGGCCATCGCCGATATCGATACACGCGCCTTAACTCGGCATCTCAGGGAGCATGGTGCGCAGAACGGCTGCATTATGGCTGGCCCAGATCTCAACGTCGACGCAGCGCTAGCAGCGGCAAAAGGTTTCCCGGGCTTATCAGGTATGGATCTGGCGAAGGAAGTGACTTGTGCCGCGCCTTATGAATGGACGAAAGGTAGTTGGTCTTTGACGCCTAAAGCACCCGATCACAGCAATACTTCAGCGGCTCAGCATATTGTGGCTATGGATTTCGGTGTAAAGCACAATATTCTTCGTTTATTTGTCGACCGAGGATGCAAGGTCACAGTTGTCCCGGCCACCTACACAGCTGAACAAATCCTAGAACTAAAACCAGACGGTTTGTTTTTGTCGAATGGTCCCGGTGATCCAGAGCCTTGCGACTACGCTATTGAAACCATCGCCAAACTGCTCAATGAGCGTATTCCCACGTTTGGTATCTGCCTCGGGCACCAGCTCCTTGCATTGGCTTCCGGTGCTAAAACCATGAAGATGAAGTTTGGCCATCATGGTGCAAACCATCCTGTGCTTGATACTGCGAGCGGTAAAGTCATGATAAGCAGTCAGAATCACGGCTTTGCTGTCGATGCTGATTCACTGAACGAATCCTTGGCCATAACGCATGTGTCGCTTTTCGATCAAACCCTGCAAGGGCTTCGACGACTGGATGTACCGGCGATGGGATTTCAAGGACACCCGGAAGCAAGCCCGGGGCCTCACGATGTTGAGGAGTTGTTCGATCAATTTATGGCACTTTTGCAAGCTGCCTAAAGCAACAGTTTGATAACCGGTGTTTCTCTAACATGCCAAAACGCGCTGACATAAAAAGCGTCCTGATTATCGGTGCTGGTCCCATAGTCATCGGGCAAGCCTGCGAATTTGATTATTCAGGCGCACAAGCTTGTAAAGCTCTTCGCGAAGAAGGGTACCGGGTCATCCTGGTTAATTCGAATCCAGCGACCATCATGACCGATCCGGACATGGCTGACGCTATCTATATTGAACCGATCGATTGGCGGGTGGTTCGCAACATCATTGAGCGTGAAAAGCCGGATGCTCTGCTTCCCACAATGGGTGGCCAGACCGCGTTGAACTGCGCATTGGATTTAGCCCGTGAAGGCGTGCTTGAAGAATTTGGCGTTGAGATGATCGGTGCACGGCCTGAAGCTATCGACATGGCAGAGGATCGCGACAAATTTCGTAAGGCGATGACAGAGATCGGTCTCGATACTCCGAAGGCTGCCATTGCTCACACTATGGAAGAAGCCTGGGAAGGACAGGAAACTATCGGTTTCCCATGCATCATTCGACCGTCATTCACGATGGGTGGCAGCGGTGGTGGAATTGCGTACAACCGCGAAGAATTCGAGGCGATTGTAGGGCGTGGTCTGGACCTGTCGCGCACCACAGAAGTTCTCCTTGAAGAATCAGTGTTGGGCTGGAAAGAGTACGAGATGGAAGTGGTTCGCGATAACGCGGATAACGTCATCATCGTGTGTTCTATCGAAAACTTAGACCCAATGGGAGTCCATACAGGCGATTCCATTACTGTTGCGCCTTCACAAACCTTGACTGATAAGGAGTATCAGATCATGCGTGATGCGTCGTGTGCTGTACTTCGAAAAATAGGGGTGGACACCGGCGGATCGAACGTGCAGTTTGCGATTAATCCGGTTAATGGTGCGATGATCATCATCGAGATGAATCCTCGTGTGTCCCGTTCTTCAGCATTAGCGTCCAAAGCTACTGGCTTTCCGATCGCAAGAGTCGCTGCAAAACTCGCGGTGGGTTACACACTCAACGAACTTCGTAACGAAATCACTGGCGGTACAACACCTGCCTCGTTCGAGCCCAGCATCGATTACGTTGTGACTAAGGTGCCACGGTTTACGTTCGAAAAATTCCCGACAGCTGATAGCTTACTGACCACGCAGATGAAATCTGTTGGCGAAGTTATGGCCATTGGTCGCACGTTTAAGGAGTCGATGCAAAAAGCATTAAGAGGCCTTGAAATTGGTGTTAGCGGCTTTGATGAAATCGTACCTGCAACGATGTCTGAAGAGGACAGTCTTGCGCTTATCGATCGCGAAATTCGCCAGGTTCGTGATCACAGACTTTGGTTTGTGGCAGAAGCATTCCGCAGAGGTAAAAGTGTCGACGATGTATTCAGTGCGACCGCAATAGATCCTTGGTTTCTGTGCCAGATAAAAGAGATCATCGATGCAGAGTTAACGGTTGCTAACTCGGATATGAAGTCTCTGGATGCGCGCGCTGTAAAACAACTTAAACGCGACGGTTTCAGCGATTCGCGCCTGTCTCATTTGCTGAATGTTAAAGAGCAAGAGTTTCGAGATTATCGTAAAAGCCTGGGTGTTAATCCTGTGTATAAGCGAGTGGATTCCTGCGCTGCAGAGTTCGCTAGCGATACAGCGTACATGTATTCAACGTACGAGCAATTTTGCGAATCAAACCCGAGCGATAAGAAAAAAATTATGGTGTTGGGCGGAGGCCCGAACCGAATTGGCCAGGGCATCGAGTTTGATTACTGCTGCGTGCATGCCGCCTTAGCGCTTCGCGATGATGGTTATGAAACCATTATGGTTAACTGCAACCCTGAGACGGTATCTACAGACTTCGACACATCAGATCGTCTGTATTTCGAACCGCTGACATTAGAAGACGTGTTGGCCATCATTGATGTTGAAAAGCCGTTTGGTGTCATCGTCCAATATGGCGGACAGACCCCTTTAAAACTGGCTAGGGATCTTCTCGCAGCCGGCGCACCTATCATCGGTACATCTCCTGATTCAATCGATTTGGCAGAAGACCGTGAGCGTTTCCAGCAACTGATACAAGACCTTGGTCTCTTACAGCCGCCTAACAGAACAGCGCGAACACCTGAAGAGGCGCTTAAGCTTGCAGAAGAAATCGGTTATCCGCTTGTCGTTCGACCCAGTTACGTCTTGGGTGGCAGAGCTATGGAGATCGTGCACGAAGCTTCTGAGTTATCACGCTATATGACCGAAGCGGTCACGGTATCCAACGATTCGCCCGTCCTTCTCGATCGCTTTCTTAATGATGCAGTTGAAGTCGATGTCGATGCGATTTGTGACGGTACCGATGTTGTTATCGGTGGAATCATGGAGCATATCGAAGAGGCTGGTATTCACTCCGGAGATTCTGCGTGCTCGCTGCCGCCATTTTCACTTTCTGAAGAGCTCTGCGAAGAGTTGTCTCGACAAGTTGCACAGATGGCAAAAGGGCTGGGCGTTGTTGGTTTGATGAACACTCAGTTTGCAATACAGGGTGATAACGTTTACGTCTTGGAAGTCAATCCACGTGCATCGCGGACTGTCCCATTTGTATCTAAGGCAACTGGCGTACAGCTGGCCAAGGTCGCAGCTCGTTGTATGGCAGGGCAAAGTCTTGCATCACAAGGGTTTTTAGAGATGCCAACGCCGAGTTATTACAGCGTTAAAGAGTCTGTGTTTCCATTTGCGAAATTCCCTGGAGTCGATACTCTTCTAGGCCCCGAGATGAAATCAACCGGTGAAGTTATGGGAACCGGTAAGACATTCGGTGAGGCTTTTTATAAGGCATCACTGGGCGCATCTTCAGAACTACCGCAGTCCGGTATGGCCTTTATTAGTGTTAGAGAGCAAGATAAAGATAAAGTGGTTGATGTTGCACGAAGTCTGGTAGCGGCTGGTTTCACGCTTATAGCCACAGACGGCACGCAAGCGGCAATAGCTGCGGCGGGTATTGACTGTGAGCGCGTTAATAAACTCAGCCAAGGTCAACCACACATTCTCGATCAAATCAAAAATGATGCTGTCAGCCTTATTATCAACACCACTGACGGACGACAAGCTATTTCTGATTCGTCCTATATCCGGCAGCAAGCGTTACGGCGTAAAATACCGTATTCAACAACCATCTCGGGTGCAACTGCAATTTGTGCAGCGCTTTCGCATTCGGTAACCGATCCTGTGTACAGACTTAGCGATATACATTCGGAGACAGCATGAATAAAGTTCCAATGACAAAGCGCGGCGAAACTAAGTTGCGCGAAGAGTTAGCTGATCTGAAAGGTAATCAGAGACCTGTGGTAATCCAGGCTATTGCCGATGCGCGTGAACATGGCGATCTAAAAGAAAACGCTGAATACCATGCGGCTCGTGAACAACAGAGTTTTATAGAAGGTCGGATCAAGGAAATTGAGGCGAAGCTGTCTACGGCTCAGGTCATTGATGTCACGACACTTCAAAACAATGGAAAGGTTGTGTTCGGCGCAACTGTAAAGTTGCTTGATATGGATTCGGAAGATGAAATCACCTATCAAATCGTGGGTGATGACGAATCAGATTTAAAAGCGCGCCGTATCAGCTTCGGGTCTCCGGTTGCCAAAGCACTAATCGGCAAGATGGAAGGAGATGAAGTCGGGGTGAACACGCCGAATGGTATCCGTGAGTATGAAATTCTGGAAGTAAATTACATCTGATAATTCGTTGGCAGTTTCGCCTGTGAACGCGAATTGCCACAACCTTTGCGCGCATGTTTAACTTTGCTTGAGAGTCGTTCTGTGGCATGCTGTGCCACATAATTGACGAGCAATGCGCAGCGGTCTCAACACCTGTAGATTTGCCCGAAAACCTGCACTATACGTGGTAATTCGATGAGCCAAAGTACTACCCCAAATACCGATATCCCATCAAGAAGACGTTTTTTACTGCGTTCCTCTATCGGTGCTGCTGCACTACTTAATTCGACTGGCGCGAGAGTCATTGCTGGTGCTGCAACCTCAGTGGCCGCTACGGCTGCGCATTCGGCCAATGAAGCAGACGCTGAGTTGCCAGCTGCATTAGCGGCCTTGGATAACAAGGCTCCTCGTCGGCTGGATCTGTACAGTTTGCACACCAAAGAGGAATTAAGCGTTGTCTACTTTACGCACGGAATGTATATCGATGAAAACATTCAGGCGCTCAATCATTTAATGCGAGATCGTCGTGCAAACGTAGCCACTTCCATGGATATCAAGCTCTACGATCAGCTCTTTCTGGTGCAAAGTAAATTCGAAGGGAAAGGGCCATTACACATTTTGTCGGGATACCGAACGCCTGAAACGAATGCAAAATTACGCCGTCGGTCCAACGGTGTTGCTAAGAACAGCCTCCACATTGAAGGCCGCGCTGTCGATTTCTATCTCCCCGGAGTTCCCGTTAAAACACTGCGCTCCGCTGCAGTTGATCTCGATGCGGGTGGCGTTGGTATCTACAGCCGATCCGGTTTTATCCATATCGACACGGGTGCTATACGTCGTTGGGGTAAGTAGCCACCGCTAATTATCCATTAGCGAGATAGTTAGAGGCCCGCCAGATACTCAGGTGTGGCCAAAGTGTATAACGACTTCCATTTTTAAACTTCTCTCTGTGAAGCGATCCGCAAGGATTCATCGTAATCCTAACGCGTGCACTGTCGCTGTCATATTATCGCCGTTCGGATGTGAATCGCCAAAGTACTGACGATTTGCGGGTAAGACTGGTTGAGGAGAAGTAAATTGTCGCTATTAAAATTACATGCGCTGCGCTCTGGAAGAGCCTTGGTATTCGGATCTTTGTCATTGCTTGGTACGATTGTGACAATGTCAGCCAACGCCGCGACATTCGGTGTAAAGGTGGTAGATGATCGGGGTCAACCGATTCCCGGTGCTGCTGTTTGTATTGGCCTACCAGGCAATTACAAACAGTTCGGTGCAAAAATCACGGACGAAAGTGGTGTCGCGATGGTTGACGTGCCTAATGTTCCACTGGTGGTAACGATCTCAAAGACGCGTTTTAGTGCAATGCGTGTGAACGAGCCAGCTCGCGGCTTCAATATGCTCAAAGAGATGACGCTAAGCGAAGGTAATCCGGGCCCACGTTGTAATGCCGGCCAAACTATTGCCGACAATTCATCCATTAAGATCGGTAACGTTGAAGTCACTGAAAGTGCTTACAGCACAACATTAACGCCGTCTGTTGAAGGGGACGCAACTCAGTACCGAGTCAGTAGAACACCTTCATTTACAGGTGCAAAATGGCAACGATTTCAATCGTCAATTGCGTTGACATCGAGCCTGTCCGATGAAGATGAAGTTTACCTTCAGCTACGACGGTACAGCGGTTCGAGCAAAGCATGGATAGAGGCTCGCTCTGCAGTGGTAACCGTCAAACTGCCTGCTTATCAGTAAGCAGGCGGTGCTTTAAGAGGGTTTATTATCCAGTTCAGAGATCTCTTCATTACTCAACGTTCTGGCTTCTTCCTCTAGCATCACCGGAATACCATCTCTAATAGGGAAGGCGAGAGCAGCCTGTCGAGACCAGAGTTCATCATTTTTATGTATTAATTTGCCCTTAGTTACAGGGCACACCAATATATCGAGCAGTCTTTTATCCATGGGCTGAGTCTAGCTCAGACTCAGACCCAATGGGTTTCAAACAGGCGAAATTAACCCGCTATTGGCAGAGAATAGCTGGGTTGATAGTTGGCTTTAAATCTTGTCAGGATTTGTTGAACGACTTGCTCGTTCGGTTGAGTCTCAAATTGAAAACTCGTGATACCTGCTCTCATCATAAATAAAATCTGATCCGGTCTGACATCACCAATCGCTCGTATTTCCCCTGGGAAATTTAGCTGGGTTCTTAGAATCCTCGCTTGGCTATACCCTCGGCCATCGGTGTATTTAGGGAAATTTATGGCGATGAGCTGCAGTGTGGACAAGTGCTCTTTGAGTACTTGCACGTCATCTTCCGGATTCAACATGACTCCGGGTGCACGTGTTTTCTCCTCCAAACTCAAGCTTTGAAACTGATCGATATTCAACAAATGATGTGCTTGCAGATCGGTTTTAAGTGATTCATTTTCATCGTGGCTTTCAACGGGTGTCCAAGCATCGTTGTCCGTCCAAACCCCATTACGCAGCAGTGTCATAGACTCTCTCCTTAAAAGGTTCTGTACCTAGGCGATTAACCGCCTCGTGAAAACTTTCATTGTCATTACGGTTGGCGATGTATGCGCTAAGCAGGCGCTCGATGGCATCTGCAACCTCTGATTTCGCAATCGCTTTCCCTAAGCGTTTACCGATAGCGGCTGAATTTCCTGAATGGCCTCCAATAGTGAGTTGATACCATTCCACACCTCCTTTATCGACACCAAGAATGCCGATGTCTCCGATGTGGTGGTGGCCGCAGGCATTCATACAACCGGATATTTTTATGCTGATATCGCCTAACTCGTGTAAGTAGTCGAGGTTGTCAAAGCGTTGATATATCTGATCGTAGATGGCCAAGGTTCCCGCATTTGCTAGCGAGCAATAATCAAGGCCCGGGCATACAATCATATCGGTCAGTTTGCCTAAGTTAGGCGTTGCCAATTTGTGCTGTTTTAATGCGCTCCAAAGTGAAAACAGTTGGTCCGCAGGCACGTGGGCGAGCACCAAATTCTGTTCATGAGTACTGCGAATTTCACCCAGACTGAATTCATCTGCCAGATCGGCAACTGCTTCCATTTGTTCAGCGGTGATGTCACCGGCAGGCGTTCCTGGAGCTTTTAATGATATGTACACAATACGCCGGCCAGAGTCGCGGTGCGCTTTTGTGTTTGCCAGGTACCACTGATTAAACAAAGGATTGCTGAATACTTGATCAGGTTGTTGCAGTTCTCCACCGAGGTGGGGGGCGAGTGGGAATTGTTTTTTCAATGACTCTATTTCGTCTTCGGTAAACGTGTCATCGCTGTTTGATGCGTGTTGCCACTCGTCTTCTACTCGCTCGCGAAAGCGGTCTATGCCCATAGCATTAACCAATATCTTTATTCGGGCTTTGTATAAATTATCGCGACGACCTTCGAGGTTGTATACCCGTAAAATCGCAGCTAGGTAGGTGAGTAAATGTTGGCTGGGTAAAAAGGAGTTAATGACTTGACCGATGTAGGGTGTTCGTCCCAGTCCGCCTCCAACAAAAACTTCGAAGCCCGTGTCGCCACTGTTATTTTTCTTTAGACGAAGCCCTATGTCGTGCACCTGTACCGCGGCTCTGTCGCTAAGCGCTCCAGTTACTGCAATTTTAAATTTCCGCGGTAACCAATTAAACTCCGGGTGTAGTGTGGACCATTGTCTGATCAATTCGCACCAAGGTCTTGGATCTTCTATTTCGTCCTCAATTGCGCCAGCGAGAGGGTCCGTAGTTGTATTTCTAATGCAGTTTCCACTGGTTTGAATAGCGTGCATATCGACATCGGCAAGCTCGCTAAGAAGATCGGGTACTTGCTCTAGTTGCGGCCAGTTGTACTGGATGTTCTGCCTTGTCGTCATGTGCCCATAGCCTTTGTCATAGACTCTTGCGACATGGCCCAGCTTGCGCATTTGCACGCTTGACAGTAATCCATAGGGAATAGCCACGCGCAGCATATAGGCGTGGGTTTGAAGATATAAACCGTTTCTCAAACGTAGTTGTTTGTATTCATCGTCATCGATTTGTCCAGCGATGTATCGATCGGTTTGATCCCGGAACTCGTCTACGCGTGCGTGTAAAAACTCTCGGTCGTATTCGGTGTATTGATACATGACTAAGCGGCCTCTATCTCATCGGCAAACGGATCATCGACACCCAGCCTTTCATGCATTACCGGGCTGGTTGTTGTGTACTGCAGGTGAACTTTCTGACCTGGATTCAACTGTTCTTTTATTGCGAAAGCGGCCAAAGCAGCTTCGTGAAATCCCGATAAAATCAGCTTCTTCTTACCGGGGTACCAATTGATGTCGCCGACCGCGTAAAGACCAGGCTCGCTGGATTGGAATTTTTCTGTGTCAACGCGGATTTGATTCTTTTGTAAATCAAGACCCCAGTTAGCGATGGGTCCTAATTTAGGAGAGAGACCGAAAAAGACGAGTAAATGGTCGAGTTCAACTTTGCGTGCGACGCCATCACCGCCAGTCACCTCAATAGCTTGAAGTTTTGTTTTTAACGAGTCATTACTGGAGGCATCATCTGTCATTAGACGTGTGACATTGCCAGTTAGGAACTGCATTTCATAATCGTCGCAAAGCTTGCGCATTTGCGAGACTGAAGCAGGGGAGGCTTTAAATTTTTCGGATCGATGAATCAGCAGAACACTATTTGCACGCGGTTGCATGTCCAGTGCCCAGTCAAGCGCAGAGTCGCCTCCACCCAGAATGACGATATCTTTACCTGCGTGTATTTCAGGGTCTTTGATTGAGTAGAAAATGTCGTTTCCTACCCGTTCTTCTACGCCCGGAATCTTCAGTTTAACCGGTGCAAAAGAGCCGACACCTCCAGCTACGATGACACTTCGTACCAGAAATTCCTGACCGGCAGTGGTGTGTAGATAAAAGCGTCCGTCCGGTTGCTTTTCCAGTACATCAACTTGCTGATCGAAATGGAAGGTAGGGTTGAATGGAGCGATTTGCTCCATCAAGCGATCAATTAATTCCTGAGCCCCGATGGTTGGGTAGGCAGGGATGTCGTAAATGGGTTTGCTGGGATAAAGCTCAGCGCACTGTCCGCCGGGCTTGGGCAAAGTCTCGATGACATGTGCATGAATATCGAGTAACCCGAGTTCGAAAACCTGAAAAAGACCGCAAGGTCCTGCGCCGATGATGACTACATCAGTTTCAATCGTCATGTCCTGTACAAATTCGCATCAATTAGGAGATGCGCTATTTGAGCAGGACTAGACGAGTTTGTTTAAGGCTTTTTTGCTATCAGCTTATAAGGGGAGGGCATAAGCTGATGACAAGGGCCTTATCGGCATATGGCAGCCCGGTTGGAGTCCTGTCGGCATGTGGCAGGCGTCATAGAACCGCGTTTATTATCTTGCCAGTATGTGCGTTTAGTCAAATCTGAAAACGGGAGGTTATTTATCGGTGTTTCAGTGCCCGCAATAACACCGGTATAAATTTGACCACCGACTTCCACTATGGCACCGGAAGGCGCCGGTGGGATGTTTTCTGTCGACATTGAACGGCGCCTATCGGATGGATCTGTGCCCACTCCAGAGCCACCGGATGACAACGCTAGGGCTGGATCGCCAGTCACGGCATTGAGTGCGTAGATATGCGTGCGTCCTGATGGAGGAGAGCACGGGTCAGGTGCAGCAATAGGGGTGTAAGTAGTAAACAGTACCTGGTTGTTAATGGTCGTGCTACGGCTTAGACTTTTTTCACCGTTGTCTTTCAAGTCAATCATCCAGCCATCGGGATCGGGGTCATTTCCGCTTGATGTGCTAACCGAGTTTGTTACGTTCGGCAGGTCAGATTCTGTAATCGGATCCCAGACATTGCCATTCTGTTTGCCATAGCCATCGGGAACATTCAAAGGGTTGTTATCCCTCACCATGTAGAATCTATTCGCTGTGCCGGTATGAGTGGGGTTAGCTCTCCACCCTGAGCCGATACTGATAGACATAAAGCGTTGCCCTTTGTCGGACATCAACGCAACATCAGGCTCATTGTAAAAGCGTCGCGAGCCTAGTGTTGCCATGATTCCACCCTTGACCAGTGAGCTTGCGCCACCGGATTGATGATATCCCATAATGTCGAAGCGCCAAACCTGGCCACCCATATCGCCCACGTAAATCCGATCGGCGTAGGAGTCTCCATTAACATCGATAACTCTAAGATCCGCGGGGATGCTGAAGTTCATTCCAGAAACCCCAAGGTTCTGATCAGCGCTCCAAATGTGGGCCCCGGTCAATGCATCAACGATGTAGAGAGAGTTGCCCATTGAATCTGTTGAGGATCGAGGACTGTCATTGCGTCGATCTACAGGGTCTTGATTGATGTCATACCCACCACCGAAAATCACGACATCTCTCTCATTGCCTTGAAACATAATTTTTGTTGGAACAGGCTTTGACCAAGTCTGTCCTAGTCTTGAGAATGCACCGCTGCCACCTTCGACTTTCCAGAGTAATCGTGGGTTGCTTCTGCTAGTCACATCGATGGCGTAGTAGTTTCTTCCACCTCGACGCATGCCCACGTAAATAATGGCTCGTTCTGAGCCGTCAACAACACCATTGCTGTTAATGTCGTCGTGCTTTAATGAGATTTCGCCGTCCAAACCAAACGGTCTTAAGTAGGCTCCTACACTGTTATAGAATTTTCCAAGGTTGGGCAATAATTCCTCGGGTATGTAGGCAAACAACTCGTTGCCAGACCCCATGTCAAAACCATGCAGAAAACCTTCATTAGTGCCTACAAATACTGTGGATTGTCCACCCATATAGTTAACGCTAACGGGAGTTGAATGAATGATGTCGCCGAGGTGTTGTCGCCCTTCAGTTCTATTTTCGTCGTCATCTTCGTCTTTGATATCGCGTCCGTCGATCCAACTTAGGAGGTCGGTCCGGGTGTTATTATCCACTCCCAGCATGGCGGAACTCACTGCGCCCGAGTTGAGTTGTGTGGAAAGGGTTTGGCCGCCGTTGGGTATACCGCCGATGTGTGTGTAAATGTTTCGTCCCAGTTGCATTCGACTGGCTACACCACCTAGCTCGACATTGTTCCCGTCATTCATATTGCCAAAGCCATCCCGGGCAGAGTCAGCAAAGCCACCGGTACTAGCGTCGAAAGCAGGGGAGCCTGACGCGTCGAGTACCGTGATATTTCCATTGTGCAAACCCAATTGATATTTTTTCAGGTTGCCATTCCATGTTGCGTTGGGTTGCGGTTTAAACAACGCGAAAATCAGGTCTGAGCTTTGCGACAAGCGATTCGCCTGATCAATCGATGTTGAGGGTTGTGTAAACGCAGCGTCACTGTCCTTCACCGTTGTCAATATTGCTTGAAAAGCATCGACAAGTTCCTGACCATTGTCAGCCGAGTAATGATCACCGCCGCCAACGTTGGAGAGGCTAGGTAAGAAGGTATTGTCAGTACGAAAACCAACGGTATGAACCGTTACGTTTTTCGGTGTGACAAAGCCTGGGGCATGATTGGTATTTTGGAGCCATGAGGCCAATTCGGTACCGCATGCTCTAGCACCACCTTCCGAGCAACTTAAACCGAGTTCATCGGGAATTAGTTGAGTGACGTTTGTTTTAGTGGCATCACCATCTGACAATAGAATGATGTGGTTTGGTTGACACTCACCGAGCATTGGATCCGGGTAGTTTACTAAAGGAGTTGGGCCAAAAACCTCTTGTGTTTCAATTGCGCCGGTTATGGGGTTCGTTGTGGTGTTGGTGCTTATTACCTGAGTGCCACCTTCTGAATTTCTTACTGTCCCTCCGGTAATCATCATGCCTGCTTCCCAAAGGCCGTCAACCAGCGGTGTCCCACCACTGGCAGGTAGTGCATTAACAGTACCGATAAGCGAGTCTCTAACACCTGCGCCGTTTATAGAAGAAATTGGGGCTATCTGGTATGCCATAGGCATATGATGATCAGACTGCGGCAGATTATTAAGATTGGTTATACCGAATCGGATCATGCCTACGTTGACATCAGTCGTCCCTTGTAGAACCGTTGTCATCGCCGCCTTAAGCTTTGTCATTCTGGATGTGGATGTACCATCCATTGCATTCATAGAGCCTGACGTATCGAGCACGAATACAACGTTCGGGTGATTTACCGGATTGCCTTCTTCGGCAGAATAGTAAATGTCTGTGTCGTACGCGTTAGCCGTAGACAGGGTAAATACTGTTGCGAGTGTGAGTACTGCTACGGAGCCTGATAGAGCTGCCTTGCTCACAAAACGACTTAAAGAATTACCCTTTTTCATATTGACCTACAGCTGCCTTAATAAGTGGTTCTTAGAACGTTTCGATCATAAATTGGTACTGGAAACCGTAAGCAATGTGTTTAAAATTACTTGCGTATAACGGTTAACTGCTGAGGTCTCACGAGGGAGCCCTAGGTAGATCTGATTCAAATTTCCTGCCAATAAGTGCTGAGAATCAGTACCGTATTCGATTGGCGAGTACTGTCAGGAGGCTTTGAAATGGCTGGCTTTGAATCGTGCAAAGCCAGCCTGTTACTCGTTTTGATGGGTTAACAGCTACCCGCCCTGCAAGCTGCCGGCGTAGAACTTCCGCGTCTTCTATCTTGCCAATAGGTGCGTTTAGTTAGATCAGAAAATGACAGATTTTGTAAGGGCGTTTCTGTCCCTACCATGACGCTGGTTCTGATTTCTCCGCCAACATCTGCTATTGCCGCTGTGGGGCCGGGTGGAATGCTTTCAGTCGCTAAGATTTTTTTACGATCGCTTACTGAGAGACCTCCCCCGCCTGAGCCCGATCCACCGGATGCTAGTGGAAGAACCGGATCACCGTGTATAACATCGACTGCGTATACGAACCCTTGCCCAGATGGCGGTGAGCAGGCATCAGGTGCTGCGATGGGTGCATAGCTGGAAAACAGAATTTGGTCGTTGATAGTGATACTACGGCTTAGATTTTTTTCACCGTTTGTGGTTAAACGCAATTTCCATCCTTCCGGATCGGCTTCACCGTTGCGCCCCCCGTCTGTGCTCAGACTGTTAGTGACATCCTGCAGCTGATTAAGCCTTACCGGCGTCCAGGCAGTAGGGGTCGTCAGTGGGTTGGTATCACGTACCATGTAAAAATAATCGTTTTCACCCGTAGAGAGTGGGTGAGCGCGCCAGCCTGTTCCTATGCCGACAGACATAAAGCGTTCACCCTCGTGTGAAATGAAAGCAACGTCCGGTTCGTTGAAGAAACGGTTACGACCGCCACCTGCAGGTCGCAGGTCTGCTAACAGAATACCTTGCGCAAGATTCGATACGCCATCACTGCTCTGGTGGTACGACTTGATGTCAAAGCGCCACACTCGGCCGCCCAAATCACCGACATAAATCCTATCAGCTAGTGCGTCACCGTTGATATCAATAATACGCAGATCGGCAGGTATGCTGTGTTGCATACTGCTGCTGACACCCGATGCATTGTCATAAGCGCTCCATAGTCTTGCGCCGGTACGTGCATTTGCTATGAATACCGTGTTCCCGACACTGTCGGTGCCATTAGGATTGTTTTCAGGGTCTTGATTGGTGTCGTAGCCACCACCAAAGATCACAACAGGTGTTTTGGCACCGTTATAAAATATGTTGGTTGGTATCGGCTTGGACCATGTTTGTCCCAATCTTGCGTAGTCTCCGGCACCGCCATCAATTTTCCACAATAGGCGAGGGTTGGCGGGGCTGGTTACATCAAGGGCATAGTAATCGTTACCACCACGTCGCATACCAATGTACAAGTAAGCCTTGTCAGAACCATTGACGATGTTGTCGCCGTTGATGTCGTCGTGCTCTAAGGTGATGCTGCCGTCCAGTCCATAAGGCCGATTTGTTGCACCGGTGTTTGAGTAGAAGTCAATCAGGTTGGATACGAGTTCTTCCGGTATGAACGAAAACTCTTCCCTTCCATCGTTTTCTCGAATCGCGTGAAGAAAACCTTCGTTAGTACCTACGTAGACTAGCGACTGCCCGGGGTAGTTTACGGTAACTGGAGAGGAGTGCAGGACGTCACCCATGTGGCGGCGTTCCAGACCTACGACTTCATCCAATACATCTTCACCTTTGACCCATCTAACAACCAGATCGCGAATAGAGGCAGGCAGAGAACCCATGTAGGCGTTAACTACCGGGCTATTGGGAGCCAATACGTTGCTCAGGTTGACACCACCGTTTGGAATTGCTCCCAGGTGCGTGTAGATTCTTCTTTGTGTGGAAACTAGTTCACCGGCAGCGCCACCGAGTTTGACATCGCCGCCATCTTGAACGTCACTCCAGAAACTTTTCGCTGTGTCTTTGAATAGCCCTGTCGCTGGGTCGACAGCCGGGTTGCCATTAGCGTCGGCAATAATGACGTTACCCGACTGATAGGATAATTGATAGCGTTTCAGATTACCCGGCCACATCGTGCTCGACTCAGGTTTGAACATTGAAAAGTATAAGTTGTTGCTTTGAGTCAATCGATTGAACTGATTGATAGATGTGGCTGGTGCAACAAACGTCGTGTCAATATCTTTAACGGAGGTGATGATTTCATTAAATACACTAACAAGCTCTTCGGAGCGGCTGGCTTCATAATAATCACCACCACCGGCTGTCGCTACGCGATCTAAAAACGTACTGCGTATGTTGAATCCAATGGTGGAAATCGTGATGTTTTGATCGCCTGGAATTGAAGAGGAGTTGTCGGTTCCGGCTAACCATCCAGCCAACTCCACACCACAAGTCTCTGAGCCCCACGCACCCGATGTGGCGCAATTTCCGCCGATTAGATTTCGGGTCTTGGTGACTGCATTGTTTCCCCATGCTTGTCCATCTGAGAGCATAACAATGTGGTTCTTCTGACATTCACCTGCCATTGGGCTGGTGTACGTGGCTGTGGTCTCTTCGATATTGCCACCGCGCATTATCATGGCGGACTCGTAGAGTGCGCCGACGAGTGGCGTTGCGGTGCGAGGGCGCATAGCATTAACAACGTTTTTCATTGCTTGTCTAGCGCCTGGAGCATCTATGTTCGTAACCGGGTACACCATAGTGGAGCCGCGCTGCGGATCACCGACCTTAAAGTTAACCAACCCAAGATTAATATTATCGACGGAATCGATAATGCTGTTCATGGCTTGCTGCATGGCCTCCATCTTGGATTGACTTGTGCCGGGCACCCGCCCACGCATAGAGCCAGAGTTGTCCAAGACGAAAACGATATTAGGATATGTGCTTGGATCGCCCTCAGAGGCTGAGAAGAAAATCTCAGTATCATCAGCACTGGCCACTGAAAAAGCCTGCGCTGCAATCAGGGCAGAAATTGATAGCGCTCGTTTACTAATGCGAGCATTGGAGCCCGCACGGAATAGCCGTTGGATAAATTCCATAACCAGTGGTGGTTCTCATTGCCTAACTATAGTGGCAATATCGGCCAAGAGGGTGGTGCTCTTTAATCTGCCTATAAATAATATTACTTGGCGGATTTATGCTGTTGCTTTGGCAGTGTGTTGTTGAGTCGATCACATAAAAATGTGATAACGGGCACACGTTAATCCGGTGAATAACACCGGTTTAGTGGAGATAGATCAACAGGTGGTGTCTATATTACACAATCAGTGAGAGACGGATGCTCAAGGTATGAGCACGGGCAACAAGAGGCAAATAGTGTCTAGACTTTAAATAATCAAAGCCCTTGATCGTTCTAGTCAGCAGGCACTATTCGGTAAGCACCCTGCTCAACAGTTGATTGTGTACCGGCGTTATCCATAGTGCTTATACCGGTCGCCACATACACGAGTGCTTCAAAGTTATTACCTATTCCAGCGGAAAACCCTTCAATAGGGACTTCGCCTGTAAAGGATAAGCTAGAAACTGAATCCAGTCCTATAGTGGTATCTACGGGCGGGGCGATAACGATGAAGCTATTGTTAAGTCCCTGTGCAAATGCAGCCTGTAGATTCGCAGCATCATTGAGCGCTAAGTTGGAAGCGGATTCTGCAGCCTGGAACGTTGCCGCTGTTCTAATGGCATTGACTGCCATACGATGTTCAAGTGTTGAACTGCGCATGACGGATATACCCATGATTGACAGCATGAATATCATCACCATCGCTACCAGGAGAGCACCGCCGCGCTGAGATTTGTCGTATTTCATTGAATTCATCCTATTTCTCATTCAATGCGGCGATTACGTATCTTTACCGTCGTATTGAAGGCAAGGCGAAATCGATTGTCTCGAGGATGTGTATCTGCACCAGCACCGCCACCACCTGCGGCGACTATTTGCTGACCGGCTAAGTTGTATGTCTTGTCGTCTTCGTTTTCGGCGATTTCTTCTTCGGAAGCCATCAGTAAGCCAATACGAACGCTCTCAATATTTTCAGGATCGATACCCGCGCCATTCGGGGTAACGAAACGTATCATGTTTGCGCCTGTCCTAACACCGAAAAGAATTCTCATATTCTCGACACCGGGTACCATCAGAATAGGGGGGTTGGCGGCGGTATAAGGTAGTGTTTGTTTGTATAGGCCCGTCAGCTGTGTTCCATCTGCTGCAGTAACTCCGGTTGTTCCAACATAGTAAACGTTAGAGTTGAATCGCATAAACTTGGTACTGGGAGTATTCAAATAGTCAATCGAAAGCAGATTAGAGGAATTTCCAGAATTAGCATGGGCAATATCTGCAACGGTTCCACTATTACTAACAGATGTCATTTGTATTAAGTCCGCACCCAGACAATTACTGATGATGGCGAATTCACCTGCCTGCATGTTAAACGGTTCACTGGATACACCATCGGATGTATCGACGCGAATATTTGCTGATCTATTGGGGACACCGCCGTTTCCGACGTGTTGTGTCAAAGGGTAGGTCGCGGCTGATCCAAACTGTAAACTGAGTGCATGTGTGCCTCCAACCGCATTTTGGTTTTGTACAGGTACCGCCGCTCCAAGTGCAGATTCAGGCGTCCAACTTGATGCTGAGTTCACCACCGAGCCTGTGGTTGCAGAGAGTGTCAGATTATTTGTAGGGGCGTTGTTTGCAAGGATATTAGGGCCGCCTCGACCGATATCGTTGCATCCTTGAAAACCTGCCATACGGATATCACCGGATAACTGGTTGAGTGCAAATCGGGCGTTCTCCTGCATATCTGCCATGGTAGTGGTCAGATCGGTGCTTTGTTTGTTTCCAGAGAAGACCGTAAAAATGCCAGCCGACAGCATTAATCCGAGAACCATCGCAACCATTAACTCGATTAGCGAGAATCCTTTGTTGTACTTTGAAGTCATCATATTCCACGTGTCTCCAATTCGAATTGAATCCGGAGACGTTGGGTTGTATCTGCGCCGGCTATGACCTCGGTCCAAGTCATCTCAATGGCGAACTGTTCGCCGCCCATCGCTATTATTCGTCCTTGCGCAGGGCTAGTACCGCCTTGTAATGCTGGAATAAATCCGGCTGTACCGGCGATGGGATGCAGACTTGCGCTCCAATCAAACAAATCTAAAAGGGCAACTTCCGCCGGTGTGCAGTCAACGCACCCCGGTTTAACCGCACTCGATGAGGTGGACTTGTTATTGTACTCACCATCCAGGACTCCCTGAATATTACTGCGCATTCTATCGATCATATCGTTGGCGAGAAAATGCGCCTGCGATTGATAGTATGCGCTCTGACTAAATCGCATCCCTTCTACTTGCATTCTTGCGGCGGCCAGAAAACCTACGGACATAACCACGACCGCGATCAATACTTCGATCAGTCCTACGCCGCTTTGAGATTTCCGAGATGCGTGAGAATCCATAGACTTTTTATTTGTCTGGTTCACGGTTGGACCTGTAAAAATTGTTGGTTTTTTCATGGCAGGTGACGTCATGAATCAAGGGCAAACAATGGGGCGGTTGAAGGCATCAAGCGGTGCCGGGTTCGCGCTGGTAATAGCACCCCTTCGAATATCACCGGTTTGCACAATATTTAAAGCGCGTGAGTCAGCAGAGCCTCGAGTCTCATCGCAAATAATAATTGAACCGGTGGAGAGGGACGAAGCTCCGTTCTGCAAGTACCTGACGTAGCTGACGGTCTGCACATTCGTGACTGTGTTAGTTGTCGAGCCTATGGCGCTTATCGTGTTACCGCCTTTAAGTTGAGGCTTTACAGATATAATTTCATCGCTTCCGTTGATGGCGGCGTTTGCCTCATTAGCTGAGTTGTTACGATCAAGGAAAACTATCCAGCCGTTTTCCCAGTCGTTGGCGCCACCGCAGCTGTTAGCTCCCGGAGACGATTTTGGACAAACGGTGACATCAGCTGCACCTTTAATAGCCTCCGAGCGTGCCTGGTAAAGCGACCCCACCAAGGAGTTATATTGCGAGCTTATTCTGCTCTCCTTGATAAGGTTTCCGAACCCCGGAACACCAATACCCAGCAAAATGCCAGCGATTGCCACGGTTATCAGAAGCTCTAAAAGCGAGAAACCTTTTGCAGATTTTCTTTCCATAAGTGGCATAGCGGCGATATACAGTGAAAGTTAACGAAGCGAAGGGAACGGCTAACACTATCCTCACAGCCTGGGCTGCCGGTTACTTATTGATGGGTGTTAGCTTGCCAATAGCTGCGTATTAATCAGGCCAGCATTCTGAGGTGTCCGGGTCGGGGGTGCGGATGCCTTGCGAGGTGATTCGCATCGTTACGCAAGGGGTATCGTTTGCTTGTGAACCCTTGGCTGTGGCTGTCAGTGTATAAGCTGTGGCTGTAGTGCCCGAGAGTGAAATCGTATAGTAAGACTCGGGCGAATCAGTCGAAACAACACTACAACCGACATAGGTGTAACTTGTCGTTTTACATCTTTCCAGCGCCTGCACTTCGTTCATTAAAGCAACCTGTCCATCTGCCCGACGGGTTTTTTTCGTATAACTCGAGTAATTCGGAATCGCAATTGCTGTCAAAATGCCTAGAATTGCAACAACGATAAGTATCTCTATTAGTGTGAATCCGCTGAATCGCTGCTTCAGCGTCAGTGTTGATGATTTTGCTGTCGAAGGAAACTGCATAGTGGAGGCCATTGCGCAATAAGAGTTCTGAATTGCATGCAATGGCAGTGCCTTAGCGTTAGGAATTTGGTAGCGCGATACCTCTACAGATGTGAAGTCGGTCAAATGTTTGCTATCTGCTAGCTCCAATAGGCGGCCTGATTTACGGGGGTTACTTAGTGGACTTCCAGACGGGCGACATTTGATATCTCATTCTCAACTTTGTACCTTTACAACGGCTACGGGTTGATGAATAGTCACGCAATATTTTAAAGGTCTTGGAAAAAAGTGAGTTTTCAGCTTGGTCTTGATACCGGTGGTACCTACACCGATGCCGTAATCGTTGACGACACTCTCAATGTTCTCGCTAGCGCAAAATCTCTGACGACTCACGATGATCTCATTCAAGGGTTGAGAGGGGCGGTGGAGGGGTTAACCGACAAACCTCTAATGTCCGATATCTCCCTCGTGTCACTATCGACCACACTTGCCACCAATGCGTTGGTGGAAGGAAGAGGACGCTCGGTTGCATTGGTATTGGTCGGTTTTACGCCATCTCAAATGAAGCGAGCCAATCTGGGCGAAGCCTTAGCCGGCGATCCTCATGTTTTTATCAATGGCGGGCACAACGCCAGTGGACATGCCCTGTGTGACCCCGATTTGAAAACATGCGAGGAATTTGTTTCACGCGTTGATGCTCAGGTTGATGCTTATGCCGTATCCAGTGTTTTTGCTGTTAGGAATCCTGAGCACGAAATGCAAGTTCAGGAGCTGATAACGTCTCTCACCGGCAAGCCTGTTACCTGCGGCCACCATTTAAGCTCGGGCTTAGATGCACCCAGACGAGCGTTAACCGCCTTACTCAACGCGCGTCTTATACCCATGATTGGCTCTTTGCTGGAAGCTGCTAGAAAGCTACTGACAGAACATGGTATCCAAGCCCCCTTAATGGTGGTGAAAGGTGACGGGTCTTTAATTAGCGATGAGATGGCGATTAAGTATCCGGTTGAAACCATCTTAAGTGGGCCTGCAGCAAGTGTTGTTGGGGCTCAATTTCTCTGCAAGCAGAGCACGTTGCTGGTCTCTGATATGGGGGGGACTACCACCGACGTTGCGTTAATTCGTGACTCCCAGCCAAGGTTGAATCCCAATGGAGCGACTGTTGGCGGCTGGCGAACCATGGTGCAGGCCGTCGATGTTAGAACTTACGGATTGGGCGGGGACAGCGCAATTCGCTTTAATCGAGATTCGCATTCGTTTACGGCCGGTCCAAACCGCGTCATGCCCTTAAGCTTATTAACGAAGAAATACCCTGAACTAGTTTCTGAGCTGGAGGCGCAACTTGCTCTTCCATTTAGTACAACGCATAGCGCACAGTTTGTCATGACCCATGGTGCGGAACCCAGCGATCTGTCTTTGCAACAGCGTGAGTTGTATGAGCGGATAGCAGAGGGTCCCATATCGGTACAAACGCTTTTTAGTGACCAAACACTTGAGCGTGCGTTGAATAAGCTTGAACAACGAGGGGTTGTTCTACGCTCAGGGTTTACCCCCAGTGATGCCTGCCATATTCTGGGAATTCAAACCGACTGGGAGGCACGGGGAGCAAGCCTGGGTGCTTCGCTGCTGATGCGGTATTCGGTCGATAATCTCGGCCAGGAGTTTGCTGATACAGAAGCCTTTGCCGCATCTGTGATGCAGCTAATATCTGAAGAGACTGCAATGGTCTTGCTGGATACTGTCGCGTCCTGTGATGATCAAACGGCTCCTCTAACTGATTCTCAACTATCACTTATAAGAAAAACAATCAGTGGTAATGCCGATAGTTTGATATCGCTCAATGCGAAGTTAGATGTACCGGTGGTTGGACTGGGCGCTCCTGCTGCCAGTTACTACTCGTGTGCTGCGACGTTGTTGGATACAGATGTAGTTTTACCTGAATACGCGCACGTGGCGAATGCGCTGGGTGCCGTTGTAGGGACTGTCAGGCAGGAGCAGGTTATTTCAATTGCACCTGCTGGCGGCAAGCGCGTCAGCGTATTGTTTCCAGATGGGCCAGTTGAGTTTGAAGATCTGGAAGAGGGGGTGCAAGCGGCCAAAGACAAATGCGAGCAATTAGCGAGAGAGAAGGCCACGGCTGCTGGAGCGAGTTCATTAACGATATCGTTTGATCGTAAAGACACCAGTGTCAAAGACGGTGATCAAACAGTGTTTTTCGAAAGCCGCATATCAGCCTTAGCTACGGGTAGGCCTGCTAGTTCGATTTAGAAATTGTCTATGTGTTCGTCACGTTGCTAGAGCGATGGTAAGCATGGCTTACCATCGCTTGCAAAGTACGCTGTGTCTATTTTTTTGGTGCGTAAATATCGGTAACTGTGCCTTCAGCCACCTCAGCCGCAAAATTAAACGTTTCTGATAGTGTCGGATGCGGGTGGACTGTCAGTGCGATATCTTCAATATCTGCACCCATCTCTAAGGCGAGCACAGCCTCTGAGATAAGTTCTCCGGCATTCGGTCCAACCATACCCGCACCCAGCACTTGCTTGGTTTCCGGGTCATAGATGACTTTGGTCATACCTTCGCTTCGTCCCATGCTCAATGAGCGTCCGCTGGCAGCCCATGGGAAAGCTCCCTTAGCCACTGGAATGCCCTCAGCTTTCGCTGCTGTTTCTGTGAGTCCCATCCAAGCAACTTCAGGGTCAGTGTAGGCAACGGATGGAATAGTCTTGGCATCGAAGTAAGATTTTTGTCCAGCTGCAACCTCTGCCGCCACTTTGCCTTCATGTGTTGCTTTGTGTGCAAGCATGGGTTGCCCGACAATATCGCCGATAGCAAAGATGTGGTCGACGTTGGTACGTTGCTGAGAATCAACTGGGATAAACCCACGTTCATCAACGTGAACACCAGCAACATCTGCGGCAATTTCTTTTCCGTTAGGGCTGCGTCCAACAGCTAGGAGTACACGATCAAAAGTATCGCTCTCTGGCGCTTTCCCACCTTCGAAGGTGACGGTTAGTCCTGCATCAGCTGATGTCATACCCGTGACCTTAGACCCTAAGAATATATTCTCAAAATCAGCGCGCAAACGTTTCTCAAGAGGACGTACCAGGTCTCTATCACAACCCGGCATCAAGCCTTCAGAGAGTTCAACGACAGTCACTTTAGAACCTAAGCCTGCGTACACGCAGCCCATCTCTAACCCGATAATGCCGCCTCCAATGACTAACAGTCGCTTGGGAATATCGGCAAGCTCCAGAGCGCCGGTCGAGTCCATTAACCGAGGGTCGTCGTAAGGAAAACCGGGAATACGAATGCTTTTCGAACCTGCTGCAATAACAGCGTGGGTGAACCCGACTGTTTTTACATCATCGCCATCGGTGATGCTCAATGTATGAGTAGAGGTGAAAGCCGCGTTACCGTGGGCAACGGCTACTTTTCGTTGTTTGGCTAACCCTGCTAGCCCACCGGTTAGTTTGCCGATAACATCGTTTTTAAATCCGCGCAGCTTATCGATATCGATACTAGGTTCGCCAAACGTGACGCCATGAGCGGCCATGTCACGAGTTTCCTGGATGATTGCTGAGGTGTGTAAGAGGGCTTTGGACGGGATACACCCGACGTTTAAGCAAACGCCACCTAGAATGGGGTAGCGTTCAACCAACAACACCTTAAGCCCTAGATCTGAGGCTCTGAATGCGGACGTGTACCCTCCGGGTCCTGCGCCGAGGACAACCAGATCGTAGTTTTCATCTGCGGCGGGCGAGTTGCTTGGAGAGACTGCTGTAGCCGATGCTGTCGCGGCCTTGGGAACTTCCGCTGGCGATTCACTCGCTGTGGATACTTCTGTTTCGTCAGTTTGTCCGGAAGCGGGCGCAGGCGCGGGCTCAGCTGCATCTGCAGCAGCAACATCAATCACTAATATGTCATTGCCTTCTGCGACTCTATCACCTGTCTTCACAATGAGTGATGTAACGACACCGGCGGCTGGAGCAGGAATCTCCATGCTGGCTTTGTCACTTTCGACGGTAATTAAAGAATCTTCTAATGCAACTGTGTCACCAACAGACACCAACACTTCAATCACTTCGACGTCATCGACATCGCCGATATCAGGTACTTTGATCGTTTGTAATTCACTCATGATCTATAGACTCAATCGACGAATATCACTGATTTCTTTGATGTACTGCGCCATAAATCTTGCTGCATCTGCACCATCGACCACGCGGTGATCGTAGGTTAGATCCAGCGGGCACATCAGTCGTGGAATAAACTCGCTTCCATTCCAAACCGGTTGCATGCTGGCGCGGGTTATTCCCAGTATGGCTACTTCAGGAGGGTTAACAATCGGTGTAAAAGCCGTGCCACCGATTCCACCTAAACTGGAGATCGTCATGCTTGCGCCTTGCATTTCATCAGGCTTAAGTTTCTTTGCTCGTGCCCTCGTGCTCATGTCTGCCATCTCTTCGGCAAGCTCAGTGATGCTTTTCTTATCAACATCTCTGAAGACGGGTACGACCAGACCATTCGGCGTGTCTACAGCAATACCAATATGAAAATACTTTTTGTAAAACAAAGCTTCTCCATCTGCTGACAAAGAACTGTTCAGCTTGGGGAATACCTTTAGTGTTTTAGCGAGGGCTTTCATGTGGAACGCCAGACCCGTGATTTTGGCGTCTCCTTCTTTAGCCTCACCTTTTAACTGTTTACGAAATGCTTCCATTTCAGTGATGTCAGCGGAGTCATGGTGAGTCACCATGGGAAGGTTGAGCCAGGCACGGTGAAGATTGGCTGCACTGAGTTTGTTGATTCGTCCTAACTCAACACGTTCAACTTCACCAAACTTGGAGAAATCCACTTCAGGGATAGGGGGTATGCCCGATCCGCCACCGGCAAAGCCGCTTCCACTCGCTCCGTAGTTAGAGCTCATTCCTTCCATGGCTTGTTTAATAAACGCCATGACATCGGTTTTTAAAATACGGTTCTTAGGGCCGGTTCCCTGAACGAGAGCGAGGTCGGCACCGTGTTCCCGTGCATAGCGTCGAACACCGGGGCTCGCATGGGCCTTACGTATGTTGTCATCTTTGATATGCGCTGTGGGGGATCCGGTTTTACCGGCCGAGCTGCTACCCACATTTTTAGGTGTTCCACCTGGAGCCACCGCGGGCGCAGGTGCGGGCGCAGGCGCAACTTCTTTAGCCGGTTCTTCTTTAACAGGCTCTTCTTTAGCTTCTGGCGCAGTTTCGACGGTGCTCTCAGCTTCAGCGATCGCTGATGAGCCTATGAGGCTCATTTTTCCAATAACATCGCCTGAATTAACGGTGTCGCCGATGGAGATGGACAAGGACTCTATAACTCCAGCATCACTGGCTGGGATTTCCATACTGGCCTTGTCGCTTTCAAGCGTTACCATTGAATCATCGACGCTGACGCTATCGCCCACCGAGACAAGAATCTCGATGACCTCAACGTTTTCAGAGTCACCAATATCTGGGACTACGATATCAATGCTTGGGGTGTTTTCCTCATTGCTCATAGTATCGCCCCCTAAACCGTTGCCGGGTTTGGCTTGTCCGGATCAATGGCATATTGCTGGACAGCTTTGGCAACGCTCACCTTGTCCATTTTTCCATCCTTTGCCAAAGAGTGCAGCGCAGCCACAGTGACGTATCGTCTATCGACTTCAAAGAACTCACGCAGTTTTTCGCGTGTGTCGGATCTGCCGAAACCGTCTGTTCCTAATGCTGTGAATGTTGCAGGAACATATTCGCGTACTTGGTCCGAATAGGTTTTCATGTAATCCGTTGAGCTGACAACCGGTGAGTCATCATCGCCTAGAATCTGGGTGATGTAAGGGATTCGTGGCTCGTCATTCGGATGCAGCATGTTCCAACGTTCAACGTCCAGACCGTCTCGAGCTAACTCATTAAAACTCGTGACACTGTAAATTTCAGCGCCAATATTCCATTCCTTTTCAAGCATGGTTGCGGCTTCGATAACCTCACGCAGAATGGTTCCACCACCTAACAATCGAACCTTGTGGTCAAACTTAGCGGCAGCTTTAGCATCGCCGTCGGCGACTTCTCTGAACTTGTAAATACCTTTGATGATGCCTTCTTCAGCGCCTTTAGGCATAGCCGGATGAATATAGTTTTCGTTCATCGCGGTGATGTAGAAGTACACGCTCTCGTTATTAGTGAACATGCGTGTCATACCGTTATGAATAATGACAGCCATTTCATAACCAAAACACGGGTCGTAACTGACACAGTTGGGGATAGTGTTAGACAAAACCAATGAATGACCGTCTTCATGTTGAAGGCCTTCGCCATTCAACGTTGTACGCCCAGCGGTACCACCAATCATAAATCCACAGGCACGCATATCACCGGCTAACCAGGCGAGATCGCCGATACGCTGAAAACCGAACATGGAGTAGTAGATATAGAAAGGCAACATGTTTACGCCGTGTGTTGAGTACGACGTAGCAGCGGCAAGCCAACTGGCCATAGCACCCGCTTCGGTAATACCTTCTTCTAAGATCTGACCGGACTTATCTTCTTTGTAGTACATGATCTGGTCGCGATCTTGTGGTTCGTATAACTGTCCCACTGAGGAGTAGATACCCAGTTGTCTAAACATGCCTTCCATACCGAATGTTCTGGCTTCATCAGGCACGATTGGAACAATGTTTTTACCAATCTTCTTATCACGAGTGAGTATGGTGAGCATGCGTACAAATGCCATCGTTGTGGACATTTCACGATCGCCCGAACCATCAAGCACCGGTTGGAAAACATTTAATGGGGGGACTTCTAAAGGTGCTGCAAATTTCTTTCTTTGAGGCAGGTAACCACCCAGCGCTTTGCGGCGCTCTTGCATGTACTTGATCTCAGCACTTTCAGGATCAGGCTTAATGTATTCATAGTTCTTAACCTGTTCATCGGTTAAATCCAAGCCAAAGCGATCGCGCATTTTCAGCAGCGATTCCAGATCCATTTTCTTTTGTTGGTGAGTTGCGTTGGTACCTTCACCAGATTCACCCAGTCCATAACCTTTAACGGTCTTTACCAATATGACGGTGGGTTGTCCCTTGTGCTCTACCGCTTGTGTATAAGCTGCATAAAGCTTATGGGGGTCATGACCACCTCGATTGAGTCGCCAGATATCTTCATCTGAGAGGTTGGCTACCAGTGCTTTTGTTTCAGGGTATTTTCCAAAGAAGTGTTCACGGGTGTAAGCGCCGCCTTTGGCTTTACAGTTCTGGTATTCACCGTCCACCGTTTCCATCATGAGTTGCATCAACTTGCCAGACTTATCTCGGGCGAGCAGGGGATCCCAGTAAGAACCCCAGATAACTTTGATAACGTTCCAGCCGGCACCCCGGAAAACACCTTCGAGTTCCTGAATAATTTTACTGTTGCCGCGAACGGGCCCGTCCAGGCGCTGCAGATTACAGTTGATGACGAAATTAAGGTTGTCCAGTTTTTCGCGACCTGCCAGTGAGATAGCGCCCAGTGACTCTGGCTCGTCCATTTCGCCATCACCCAGGTAGGCCCAAATTTGGCGATTGTCTGTTCGCGCAAGGCTGCGATCCTGGAGGTACTTCATAAACCTCGCTTGGTAGATCGACGTTAGCGAGCACCAGCCCATAGAAACCGTTGGGAACTGCCAGTAGTCGGGCATCAACCAGGGATGCGGGTATGAAGAGAGCCCATCGCCATCGACCTCACGTCGGAATTTATCGAGATCATCGGTTGTTAGCCTGCCTTCCATGAATGAGCGTGCGTAGATACCTGGCGCACAATGGCCCTGCATCATGACAACATCTCCACCGTGATCCGGTGTGGGCGCATGGAAAAAGTGATTAAAGCCGACGTCGTATAGCGTGGCTGCTGAAGCGAAACTCGCCAAGTGACCACCCAGACCTGAGTCATTGCGTTGAGCGCGCAGAACCATGACGGTTGCATTCCAGCGGATCATTGATCGGAGGCGATGTTCTATCTCCGAGTCACCGGGGCTCTTGGCCTCCAGATGCAAGGGGATGGTATTCACATAGGCTGTGCTTGAATCGTAGGGAAGGTTTGCACCCGAGCGCCTGGCCTTGTCTATGAGCCTTTCAAGAAGGTAGTGGGCGCGCTCAGGGCCTTCGTGTTCTATTACCGCTTCCAGGGCATCTAGCCACTCCTGGGTTTCGATTTCATCAGCGTCAAGCATCGGGTTTGTAGCCATGTCGTCGTATTGTCTTCCCTTAAAGGTTAGGTCGAATGAACTATGGTACTAGTTTCTCTATAACCTACACAGCTCGTGCCAAGGCACAAGTGTATAGCTCGACCCGCTAGGGCCAAGGTGCGCATTTCTGAACTAAATCATTGGTTTTCGGCAGATTTCGCTGAAAACCAATTTGCGATTAACTGACGTTCTTCGTCAGTCATACCGGTTAAATTGCCGATGGGCATGGCTCGTGTAACTGCACTTTGCTGGTAAATAGCGCGAGCCTGTGCCGATACCGATTCGGCGTCGTTAAATTGGATTCCTGCAGGAGCTGTAGCAAAGCCCGGGTGTGTTGGCGCCTCGTGGTGACACGAAGCACAGCGTTGCTGAACGATGCCATGAACTTCATCTAACGTAGGTATCACGGTAGTCTCAGCGATTTCTATGCCCGCCGACGATCCCACTTTAGCAGGTGCCAGTGCTGCAATAAGAGCTGCCAGAAGTAACCCCGCTGCAATCAGCGGAAACGGAGAAGGTTTTCCAAAATGAGCTTTGACAAAGTGCACTCTAATTAGCGCGCCTATGAGCGTCATGACAATAAGAATGAGCCAGTTGTACTCATGGCCGTACGTCATGCTGTAGTGATTACTAATCATGACGAACAGTACGGGCAGCGTGAAATACGTGTTGTGCACGGACCGTTGTTTGGCTTTGACCCCATGAGAGGGGTCTGGTGCTCTTCCTTGTTCCTTCGCGGCGACGAGATCGCGCTGTCCCGGCATGATGATGAAAAACACGTTGGCGACCATGATCGTGCCTAACATCGCCCCAAAGTGCATATATGCACCCCGACCACCGAAAACGTTACACAAAGCCCAGGCCGCAAAACTCAACACTACAAACAAGATGAGAGTCATCGTGTTTTCATTTTGACCGAGGCGGGATTTACATAACGTGTCGTAGATTATCCAGCCGCCAGCAATAGTAAACATGCCTATGGCGATGGCTACCGGCTTCGATAAATCCATAACGCCTGGATCAATAAGATAGATTTCTGCTTGATACCAGTAGATGAGCGCAAGCAAAAATGCGCCAGTGATGAACGTTGTGTAGGCTTCCCACTTAAACCAGTGAAGTTTTTCAGGAAGCTCAGGTGGAGCAACTTTGTACTTCTGCGAATGGTAAAACCCACCGCCATGAACAGCCCAAAGCTCGCCTCCAACGCCTTTGTCGGCGTCATCAGTTTGTTTCGGCGGCTTGAGATTGTTGTCCAACCAAATAAAGTAGAAAGATGCTCCGATCCAGGCAATGCCGGTCACTAGATGAGCCCACCGGCCCAGCAAATTCAGCCAATCAAGAATATATGCTTCCATCAACACGATATCTGGTTAAAGGCAATTACCGGGTGGTTCATCACGTACAAGGAGACTCAACCGGCACAAGGTAGATCCCCATTATACGGTTTGGTTCTCTCGTCTGCTCATACAAAGTCTGTGATCATTTCAACCGCAAAGGCTTGCGGTGTGAACATGACTACTCCGAGTATGGGCGGCAGCTAAGCTAGCTGCTATCGTATTGGGGTATACGTACGTGATTGTGGTGGTAACAACGGTTACGCTGCGATTAACCATTTACCCAGGAAAACCACCTTAACTGGCCGGTTTTCTGTCATTTTTGCTGAGTTATGCTGCTATGAGTCAATATCATGTCCCTGCGGGAGGATTACCCGCACAGACTGCGCTGATGAGCGAGCGTGCGGTATTTACTGAGGCCTATGCAGTAATTCCACGTAGTGTGTTCACCGACATTGTCACAAGTTATCTTCCACACTGGAATGAGACTCGGCTATGGGTTATTGCAAAGCCCTTGTCAGGGTTTGCCACAACATTCTCGCAGTATTTGGTTGAGGTACAACCCGGTGGTGGATCGGTCAATCCGGAACCCAATCCAGAGGCTCAGAGTGTTTTATTCGTGGTGTCCGGGTCCTTGTCGCTGACACTTTACGATGCCTCAGGCAAGCCTGCGTCCCATGATTTGAAGGCGGGCGGCTATGTTTACATTCCCTGCGGTACGCGTTGGGAATTGTTAAATACAGGAAGCACGCCTGCGTCTTTCCACTGGTTACGCAAAAAGTACGAATCGGTAGAAGGCATTGAAAAACCCACGGCATTTGTTACCAGCGATCAGGATGTCAAACCGATTCCTATGCCGGATACTGATGGCGCTTGGGCAACAACGCGATTTGTCGATCCGACAGACCTTCGCCATGACATGCACGTAAATATCGTGACGTTTCAACCGGGCGGGGTCATCCCGTTTCCAGAGACGCATGTCATGGAGCACGGTCTTTTTATCCTTGAGGGTAAAGCGGTGTATCGGCTTAATCAGGATTGGGTCGAAGTCGAAGCAGGGGACTTTTTATGGCTGCGGGCCTTTTGCCCTCAGGCTTGTTACGCCGGCGGTCCCGACAAATTCCGTTACTTGCTATACAAAGACGTCAACCGGCATATGCCGCTGGAGTTGTAGATCCTACTGACGTCCTAGGCCACGTCCCCCAGTAATTTGCCGTTCTCTACCGCACGCATTTTTACGGGCAAAATCTGATTGGCAAGATTGCGCTTACTAACGGTCATCACCCTTTGGTAGTTTGGCGTGTATCCCTGATGCCGCCAGACGGTCGAGCCATCTTCTTCGGTCATTTCACGTCCGCGCTCCCACAATACGTCGGCAGTTTCTCCGACTGAGCGTTCGAGCTGTGCTTGCTTCAAGCGTTCCGCCAGTTGGTGGAGCTCCCGGCTGCGTTCCTGACGAACCGCCATGGGAACCGAGTCGGGTAGTGAGGCTGCCTTGGTGCCTTCTCGCTCAGAATAAGTGAAAGCGTGGATATGACCGAAACGTTGGGTTTCGATAAACGCCAGAGACTCACGCCATTCCTCGTCTGTTTCACCCGGGAAGCCTGCGATGATATCGGTGGTGATATTGAAATTGGGCACGGCCCTGACCAGCGCTGTTGTCAGTTCGTCAAACGCCTGCGTTTTGCAGCGACGAGCCATTCGTCTTAAGACGGTATCGCTGCCACTTTGAAGTGGCAGATGCATGTGGGGTTGCACTCGTGGGTTCTCGAACAGGTCGAGAAAAGACTCCGACAGATCCCAAGGCTCCACCGACGCGAACCTTATCCTGGGTATGTCGGTATCCTCAATCAGCGCCTTGACTAGCGATGCCAAGTCCGTATCTAGGTCGGATCCGTAGCCACCGACGTGAACGCCGGTTAAAACAACTTCCTTAACGTCTTCTGATTGAAGCGCGCGAACCTCTTCGACGATTTCGCTGATTGTGCGACTGCGCTCGGCTCCGCGGGCAACAGTCACGATGCAAAAAGTGCATCGGTATCGGCATCCGTCCTGTATTTTGATGAACGCGCGGTGTCTATTCCGGTTAAATAGTGCAGTAGTGGCTGGTATTGTTGCTGCCTGCGGCATATCGGGTTGTACAAATGCCTCACGCGTCAGAGCAACCAAATTATCTTTCTTGGTATTGGGAACGACGAGGTCTACACCGAGCTCTGCCATGTCGGATGCCGGTGCCAGTTCGCTGTAGCAGCCACTAACCACAAGCTTTGCAGCAGGATTGTCCCGTTGTAGGCGCTGTAATTTTTGTCGTGATTTTCGAACCGCCTCACGCGTTACCGCACAAGTGTTCATCACCATGACATCCGCATCGTCCGGGGTTGTGGTGATTTGGTCGCCGGCGCCCTTGAAAGCGGTTGCCCATTGCTCTAATTCGGCTTCGTTTAGCCGACAACCTAGAGCGCTAAGATGAATACGCACTGTTTTACAGTTCCGTCAGGAATAGGATGGAATAATGGGTAGTGTACTGAAAGGATCGAGTAAAAACTGTTTTTCATGGCTGTCGAGATTGTGGCGCGTTTCTCTTTTCGCTACGATGGCCGTGTTCGAATAAATTCGTTGTACGACCCCTGTCACCGGAATAGACCTCATGTTTAGAGATTTTGAGAAGGCTCCTAGCCGATCTTCGTATCAATTGAAATTCGTCCTTGCTGCATTAGCCCTGTTGGGGCTGTTGGGAGCATGGATTGCGCAGTCCAGTACCAAAAGCGACTTAAGAAGCACACAGGAAGACAGGGCTAAAGTTAGTGCTCTTCTCGACCAAAAAACCGCTGAATTGGGCGATGCTGAAAAAGACATCGAAAATTTAAGAAGCGAGCAAGCCTCTCTGGAAGAGGCCATAAGCGCGCGAGAAGCTGAATTGGCGGCGTTGCAAACTCAAGTATCCGAGTTAGACCAAGGCCGTTCTGAAGTCCAAGGGTTGTTGGCTAACGTTACGGAATCAAAAACTGGCCTGGAGGGTACGATTGCCGATTTAGAAGCCCAGCTTCAGGCATCTTCCGAACAATTCCAAGCCTTGGAAGCAGAGCGAGCTGCGGCTTCTGCCGAACTCGAACAGGCAGTTGCCTCATTTGACTTACAGACCAACGAACGTGTTGCAGCTCTGGAAGCTGAGCTAAGCGCCTCATTGGCAGCGGCTGACGAGAAACTGGCCGGAGCCAACCAAGCGGCATCAGAGGCCCTCGCAGCGGCACAGCAAGAAGCTAGCGACACCGTGGCAGCTGCAGAACAACGAATTGGTGAGCTGGAAGCTGAGTTAGCATCCACTGCCACCAGCAATGAAGAGAAAACGATTGCCCTGGAGGCAGAAATCGCAGCCTTGCAAGGTGAGATCGAGGCGTTCACGGCAAGTTCCGAAACGCGCGTTGCCGCTCTTCAGGCAGAAATTGCTGACCTGAACGAGCAAATGGGTAGCCAGACAGCTGCTCTGCAATCTCGGGAAATCAACATGGGCTCATTCGATGCTCAGATTCAGTCGCTTCAAGCATCAAGCGATTCGGTCAGTGTCGAGCTTGCTGATGCGCAAGCCAGTTACAACACTCTGCTGAGCTTATACGACACAGATGTTGCGCTAATGAACGCAGAGATTGGCGAACTCGAGGCTAAGAAAGCACTGTTGGACGGTGAGCTAGGCGGCCTGCGTACTAAGGTTGGCTCGTTAGAAGACAGCTTGGAATTTGCCCGCACCAATCTTGCGAAAACTGAAACCGCATTGGTTGAAACTCAGATGGCGCTGGAAGATACAGAAGCGGAGTTGGCAACCTCTCGCACCATGCTGGCAAGCACACAAGACGAACTGGGTGCGCAAGGACAAGCCTTGGCTGATGTCGAAACCAATCTTGCCAACACGGCAGCTGATCTAGAATCGCAAATTGCTGAGAAAGTTGCTGCTTTGGCTGATCTGGAATCACAATTTTCTGCTTTGAATGATCAGTACGCTGCTGCTCAAAGTGAAATCGAACAACGCGACTCGAAAATGGGTGAACTGAGCACAGAAGTGCAGTCGTTGTTGTTTAGTGCGGGTGAGAAAGACACCGCACTTGAAACCACAGAACAAAACTTGGCCACGCTTCAAGCTGACTTCGATAACCAGGTCGTCGAATTGAACGCCGAAATTGGAGAACTCGAAGCTCAGAAACAGGCCCTTCAGCTAGAAGTCGATGATCTCACCGCTCAAACGGTGGTGCTCAGCGATTCAAAAGCGCAGCTGCAATTGGCGATGGGTGGATTGCAAACACGTCTTGAAGCAGTAGAGGCTGAGAGTGCAGAAGTTGCTGAATCAAGCAACGCACAAATCCAGAGCTTACAAAGTGAATTTGGTCTTCAGAGTCAAACCTTGAACAGTAACTTGGCTGAGCTGCAATCGCAGACATCTGCATTGTCTGAAGAGAGAGACGCATTACTCGCCGAAAAAGAGGCTCTACTTGCGCAAGTGGTGCAGCTTGAAACCGATCGCGACACTCTGTCCAGTGCACAGGTGGCTTTGGAGTCAGAGAAAGAAGCGGCGACTGGCGAAATTGTAGAGCTGCAAGCTGAGGCAGGAGAGCTTCAAGCTATCGTTGATTTACAGAAGCCTGCTATCAGCGAACTTCGCGCAAGAAGTGCGTCGTTAGAGCAAGAACTGGCAGATGCAAAAGCGGCTGCTGCAGAAGAGCAAGCTGCCTATGACGCAGAACTAGCAGAACTCCAGGCAACGATTGATTTGCAGGTTCCCGCATTGGCAGAGCTACGTTCGCGCAGTAACGAGCTAGACACCCAAAGAGCCGAACTGGCGACTCGAGTTACTGAGTTAGAAGGTCTGCTTGAGGATACCAAAGGGACGCAGAGCGAACAGGTTGCAGCGGCACAGGCAATATCTGAAGAATTGCAAGCCACTATCGATTTGCAGGTACCGGCCATCTCTGAGTTGAGAAGCCGGGCAACATCGTTAGAAGGTGAATTGTCTGCCAGCCAGGCTGAGCGTCAGTCACTTATGGCAACCGTTGCAGAACAGGAATCGTCATTGGCAGAACTGCGTGAGCGCAGCGCCTCTTTGCAAAGCGAGATTGAAGGAAAGAATGTAGAAATCGCTGAGCTTCAGGCAACCGTTGACGAGCAAGTCCCGGCTATTTCTCTCTTACGCAGTCAGATCGGTGATGTTGATGCACAACGTGCGGGCATGGTCGCTCAAATAAGTGATCTGGAAGCGCAGTTGGCCGTTGCAACAGAAGCTGCTGAGCAAGCGTCAGCGGTTGAAGGCCTCGAAGCTGAGAAGGCTGCTTTACAAATGCAGATAGGCACCATGCAGACTCGTATTGAGTCAATCATGGCAGACGCTGAAGCGAACAACTCCGGTTTCGCTGAGTTGCAAGCTCAGAAAGCTGCACTTCAAGCAACAATAGGTGAACTGCAGGGTAATTTGGAAGCTGCTGCAGAAGCTAAAGGGTCCGCCGATGCGGACATGGCAGCGTTAGAAACGCAGAAGTCTGCATTGCAATTACAAGTGGGTGACATGCAGACTCAACTCGAATCCATGTCAGCTGACGCTGAGACCAATGGTTCTGCTATGGCCGAATTGCAAAGCCAAACCGTTGAATTACAGGCGCGTGTTGGTGAACTTGAAGCCGAGTTAGCTGCAGCAGCTGAAGTCAAAGCCACTGCAGAATCTCAAGTGGGTGAACTCTCAACTCAAAAATCTGCTTTGTTCATGAAGATTGGTGAGATGCAGAACTTGTTGGAAGAGAGTGATGCTGAGGCCAGCGCTGATGTCGCAAAGCTAGAGTCGCATAAGACGGCTTTGTTCGACCGTGTTGTTCAGTTACAAAATTCGATCAACGAAAAAGACGCTCAGTTGGGTGAAGGTGCAACGGCTGCAGAATCTTTGGAAGCCAGCAATGCTGAGCTAAATACCCAGGTCGCAGACTTAACCGCAGCCCGCGATGCTTCACTTGAGCAGTTAAGTGCTCTGGAGACTGAACAAGCTGCGCTTAATAAAGCATTGGCTGGTTTAGAGTCTGTCAATGCTGAGCTCACTGAAAAGGTTGCAGGCTTAGAGGCAGACAAAGCAACGCTCGAAGGAGATTTAAGTTCTGCAAACGAGTCTGCTGAAGCCTTGGCAGCCGCAAGTGCTGCAGATAAAGAGGGTTTGTCTGCACAGCTCATCGGGGTCGTTGGTGAGCGAGATGGCCTCCTGTCTGAAGTGGTAGAACTGGGGGTTATGGTTGGCGATTTAGAAGGCCAGCTTTCAGTGGCAACGGACAAAGCTGCGGCTAATGAGACACGGGTCGGTGAGCTGGAAACTGAGTTAGCGACAACCGTTGAATCGGCAGATGCAAGTAGTGCTGCTGCTGCTGACGCACAGAAGAATCTCGAGCAGCAAGTTGCTGATACCGTAGCGGCTAAAGATGCTCTGGAAGCAGAGCTTGCTGAAGCTGAGAAGAGTGTTCTTGATCTGCAAGCTCGCAAGGAAGCTCTAGAAGCTGAGAAGCTTGCGTTAGAGACGCAGGTGGGCGAGATGGATAAGGCAGCGACCGAACTCGAATCGCAACTTGCCGATGCTAACGCTAGCAATGAAACTCTCACTTCTGCACTGGCTGACGCTGATGCTTTCGCGGTAGGTTTACGTGATGAGATTCGTAATGAACGAGCGAATCTGACACAGGCGCGTGCTGAAAATACTGATTTATCAGGTCAGCTCACGGCGATCACGGAACAAAGCGCAGAAGAGTCAAACCGTGCTGCTGCGTTGAGAGATACCATTGATGAGCGTTTGAAGGCGAATGGCGTTGAAAATGTTGAAGTGACTATTCGTGATGACAACGGCGTTGTAATCAACCTACCCAGTCAGGCGCTGTTCAACTCGGGGCGTGCCCGATTGAGTGCCCCGGGTCGTAGACTAATGGCAAGTGTTGCTGCATCGGTTAAAGACTTGGACAACGACATTGTCGTCGAAGGTCACACCGATAGCGTTCCTGTTACCGGTGACTTGCAAGCTATCTTTCCAAGCAATTGGGAGCTATCGGTAGCCCGTGCTGCGAATACAGTTAACTACCTCGAGTCGGTTGGTGGGGTTGATTCACGCCGTTTAGGTGCGCTGGGTTATGGCCAGCAACGCCCCGTGGCAGGTAATGACACACGAGAAGGCCGAGCGCTCAATCGTCGAGTGGAGTTGGTTGTAAAACCTTGATCAATTTAGTCAGTAATGAAGTACCCGGTTCGCTGAGTCTCTCGCAAGAGGGGCTACAGTGAGCCGGGAATTCGACAAGACGATATGCGTCGCAATGACCGGCGCATCGGGTATTCAATACGCACTGAGGCTTATTGAGTGTCTGATTAAGGCCAACTGTGAGGTGTATGTACTCATGTCGAAGCCGGCGCGCATCGTCATGGGAATGGACACCGATCTCAATGTTCCTTCCAGAACAGCTCAGGTTCAATCCCAGTTTTCAGAAAGCTATGGCGCGCGCGAAGGCCAGCTTAAGGCGTTTGGACAGGAAGAATGGACAGCCCCTGTAGCTAGCGGTTCAGGTGCGCCTGACGCCATGGTTATTTGCCCTTGTACGACAGGCACCTTGGCTTCCGTGGCTGCCGGTACTTGTAATAATTTACTCGAGCGGGCAGCCGATGTCGTTATTAAAGAAGGCCGAAAGCTGATCGTAATGCCTCGTGAAATGCCGTTTTCTCTTATTCATCTGGAAAACATGACCCGTTTAGCTCGCGCTGGAGTCGTCATAATGCCGCCAAATCCAGCCTTTTATAACCTGCCGGAGACCGTCGACGATCTTGTCGATTTCGTGGTTGCGCGTGTTCTTGACCAGCTAGATGTCAAGCAGGCACTGATGCCGCGTTGGGGCATCGACGAAAGCTAAAGCCTCTATGCAACTTCCGCTGTTTCCGCTCTCCAGTATTGTTATGCCAGACGGCTTAATGCCGTTACGCATCTTTGAGCGTCGATACATCGACATGGTCAAAGAGTGTTTTAAAAACGATTCGGGCTTTGGTATTTGCCTTATTAAACAAGGAAAAGAGGCGGGGGATGTCTCAGAACCTTATCCTTTGGGTACGCGTGTTTCAATCGTAGATTTTGATCAGGGTGCCGATGGATTGCTGCATATCACTGCCCGAGGTATCGAAGAATTTACACTTCTTACGTATAGCTCTAATGACTCAGGTCTTCTAATAGGCGAGGTATCACCGATACCTAAAAAGCCTGCGACCGCAATGGATCCGGAGTTTGAACTGTTAGCGAAGAAACTGGACCTCATCCTCGATTATCTTGATACCGAATCGCGCTATGAGGAGAAGAAGCTAGATGATGCGGATTGGGTTATTCACCGATTGTTAGAAGTACTACCACTGGCGAATGAAGCTAAATTCGAGTTGTTGCAGATGGACAGCAATAGAGAGCGGTTGGAAGCTTTGGCCAACTTGCAAATAGAAATTGCAGAGCGATAAACACACTAACTGCTTAATCGTTCAAGGCTGCTATTTCAAATCAAGACGCTTTGAGTAAATCTTAGAATTCCTTTGCTCGTTGTAGCTCACACGTCGAACCGGTGGTAAATCCTGTCGAGGTGTCTCGGAATATCCTCGGGCAACAAACCAATGGCCAGTGTGTGTACTGAGAATCCGGGCGCTAACGCAATTTAATTCTCTGGCGCGTTCTTCAAGATGCATCAGCAATTGATCGGCACGTCCTTCACCCTGATAATCGGGGTGTGTCACGATGCAGGCAAATTCAGCAGTTGCTGTTTCTGGTTCTAGGTAAATTGCAGCGCACGCCACAACCATTCCGTCTCGTTCGCTGACAACAAAATTTTCGATGTCTAACTCCAAGTCTTCTCTGGAGCGTGTCACCAATGTACCGTTGGTTTGTAATGGCGCGATAAGTTGGATAATGCCGCCGACATCAGCAATGGTGGCCGGGCGAATATGCTCCCAACGGTCCATGGTGATTAATGTGCCGCTGCCGTCACGTGTGAAAAGTTCACGCAGCAAGGCGGTGGGGTCATCACTTTCCAAAAGATGCACTCGTTCTACATCTCCTTGGCAGGCTTTGACGGCATGATTCAATATCGTATTGAGCGTCATGTTTGAAGAATCGGCCTTGTCAGTTTGAGACGGGTTATTTAAAACCCGTTCAATTCTGCGACTACTGGCTTGTCGCAGCGGTGAGCCGTCTTCATCAATGGGCAGTGAGTCGACGAAGAATGCCAGCTTGTCGGCCTTAAGAGCGATTGCACATTCGGTTGCAACCTCAGAGACAGTCACATTGAATACTTCGCCTGTGAGTGAGTAGCCTAATGGAGGCAGTAGCACCATATGTCCGGCATCAAGTATTGCGTTGATAGCGGAGCTATGGACTTCCCTAACGGAGCCTGTGTGCTGAAAATCGATACCGTCCCGAATGCCGAAGGGCTGTGCGGTTACGTAGTTGCCCGATGTCACCGCGAGTCGTGCACCGGCCATGGGGGTATTGGGTAATCCCATAGACAGTCGAGATTCGAGATCGTTTCTAGCGACGCCTGCTGCGCTAATGATGGTCTCTAAGGCATGAGAATCAGTGACTCTGCGACCGTCTACGATGTCGCTTTGTTCCTGATCTTGAGCAAGTTGGTCTTCCATCTGAGCTCTCAATCCGAAACACAGGACGAGACGTAAGCCTAAATGACTGAGTAGGGTGAGATCGTGTGTTAGCGTTGGGAGTAGTTCGCTTCGCAGCCAACTGCCGGGCATGGCAATCACCAGCGTTTTACCGCGGTGAGCATTGATGTACGGCGAAGCCGCACGGAACCAGTTGATGTCCCCGTCGTCTTCACGAATTGTCTTTTTCATGAAAAGTTGTCGAAATAATTGGGCGTTGAATCTCTCAGAAGAGACCTATAGTAAACCCCTTAGAGTATTTAGTGCGTAAGCAAAATTAGCAATATTCGGGCACGAATTGGTCAAGGTGGAGTCTGCTTATACAGTCTTCCACAGTTTCCGGGCAGAAACTCAACTATAAGTGGAACGTTTGTTGCGCCACAATGATGAATTATCAGGAGTACGCTTTAGTGACAGAATTTGGGATGAGTAAACGGTGTGCATTGCGCAGCGAAAGGCGTGTTAGTCACCTATTCGGGCGTGTAACCTCCCTGATCTTGTTGGTATTGTTCCTATTGCCTATTCACAGGGTTGCCGCTTCGGAAGAGGCAGGCTGGGCCAACACGGTTTCCAAAGCTGCCAACTCAGTCGTGTCTTTGCAGTTGTCGCAACTGCGTAACTTCGACGACTCCGAACAAGGAGGAAGCAACGCAACCGGCTTTGTGGTGGATGCTGAATTGGGCATTGTCCTGACAAACAGGCACGTTGTGGGTTCCGGACCCATTCGTTTAAATGCGACTTTTCAAAACCAGGAAAGGGTTGTCGCTGTACCTCTGTATCGAGATCCGATTCATGATTTTGCTTTCGTCCGCTATGATCCGGCAGCTCTGCAGTATGCTCAGCCCACTTCCTTGCAGCTAAGACCTGACAAAGTCAGCACGGGTATGAATATCCGCGTTATCGGCAGTGATGGTGGTGAGCAGCTCTCTATTCTGCCGGGCACCATAGCCAGGCTTGACCGCGAAGTTCCCTCGTATGGGCGCTATGGTTATAACGACTTTAATACGTTTTATCTTCAAGCCGCTTCCGGCACCTCGGGTGGAAGTTCAGGTTCACCGGTTATAGATATTGACGGGGACGTAGTTGCGCTTAATGCAGCGGCTAATACGCAGACTGCGAGTAGTTTCTTTTTACCCTTGCCCAGAATTCAATATGCATTGAAGCGATTGCAAGCCGGTGAAGCTATCGACAGAGGAGGTTTTCAAACTTTATTCTCACAGCAGCCGTTTCGTGAGCTGCTGCGACTAGGGCTTAGCGAAGAGCTGGAAGCCCGGGTAAGAAGCGAAGACCCTCAAACCAATGGCATGCTGACAGTGGGGCAGGTTATACCCGGAGGCGTCGCCGATACGATACTCGAGCCGGGAGATATCCTGGTCTCCATAGACGGGCAGTTGGTGACCAACTTCATAAACCTGGAGGACAAACTTGATCGGTCGATCGGCCAGCAACTGGATGTCGAAATTATTCGGCTGGGGCAACAACAATCGGTCGTTATCGGTGTAACAGATTTAAATGCGATCGCGCCGAGTAAATTATTTGAACTGGGTGATTCCATCATTCAGGACATGTCCATTCAGCATGCACGCGCTATGAACCTCCCACAGAAAGGGGTCGTCCTTATGCGTTCGGGCTTTGTATTCACCAAAGGTGGTGTGCCTCAGGGGGCATTGATCACTGAAGTCGATGGTCAATCGATGACCAACCTTGAGAGCTTTATTGATGCGATAGCAAGACCGAGCAAGGACAATAAAAAACGGATTCGATTTATTGTGCCTCGCCGGGAGTTTTCCTCGGAGGTTGCACAGATAGAAATTGGCAATAACTGGTTCGACAATCGGCTGTGCGAACGTGTCGACGACGTGCGTTTCTGGAATTGTGAAAGTGTTGAGTTAAGCGTACAGCAGGATGTTCAGGGAAGCGGCTTACTCCGAGTACCGCGGTATGAAGACCCATTGCTTAATGCTGTCGCACCCGCCATGGTTCGAGTTGATTTCAGTATTCCGTACTCTATTGACAATGTCTATGCCCGTCATTTTAAAGGTGTAGGGCTGGTTATTGATAAGGAGGCTGGTCTTGTCGCTGTTGACAGGAATACCGTGCCCATCGGTTTGGGCGATGCAAAAATTACGTTTTTTGGTTCTCAAATTTTAGCGGGGAAAGTTGTTTTTCTACACCCCAGACACAACATCGCGTTTGTTCAATACGATGTTGATAGCTTGGCTGGTGCCGAATTTGAAGCCTTGAAATTAACAGAGGGTGGCACGACGCTACCGGATGATCTGACAATGATTGGGTATCGTTCTGACGGGACTTTTAGAGCACATCCTATTGATGATATTAGTCGCTTGACGGTGGGTTTTAATCCACCGGGTTTACCTAGATTTCAGCAGGCATCTATCGATGTACTGGGTGTGCCGAATGTACCTCCCTCTTTGGGAGGGCCTCTTGTTGATGAATCGGGGCAAGTACATGCTGTCTACATGAGTTTTGCGTTTGAAGAGGATCGTGAAATTCGTGAACGTGAATGGGCGATGCCTGCAGCCGTATTAGCCGAGTCATTGCGAATGTATCAGTCCGGCAGCCCTTACTATTCTCTGGATACGCGCTTGGAGTATCGACCTCTGGCCTTGGCTCGAGAGTATGGACTGCCAGATGAGTGGTTAATGCAGTACTTCGATTTGCCGGCAGATATTCGTAGGGTGCTTTATGTCGATCAATTGATCCCCAATACAGATGCAGCCGATAAATTATCTTCGGGAGATGTCCTGATAGCTATAGACGGGAAAGTTGTGTCTGAGCTTTTCTTAGCTGAAACGTTATCCCAAAAACCGACCGTATCGCTAACTATTCTTCGTGATGGCGAAGTCCTGAATGTCTCTTTGAACCCTTCAACGGTTGAAGCCTTGGGAACAACACGGCTTGTGAGTTGGGCAGGCGCTACATTTCAGGAATCGTTCAGTGACATTGGTTATCAAAAAGGAGTTGATTTCCCGGGTGTGTACATTGCCAGCACCAGCGAAGGTTCACCGGCCTTGTGGGACCGCCTGTATAGGAATCGTTTCGTCGTTGCGGTGGAAGGGCAAACAGTCAACAACCTGGATGAATTTTTGTCGCAGGTTAAGGCACGTGCACAAGATGAGATTACTCGGCTCACAATAGTTTCCATGAGCGGACGAAAACGCATCGTTACTGTCAAGCCGGAGTATAATTTCTGGCCGACGTTCGAGATTACTCGCGAAGACGGCGATTGGCATCGAGTGAACCATCGATAAACTTTAAGGTAGGAGTGCGGCTTTTTTGAACGACTATGATGTCGTCATCGTAGGTGGGGGAATGGTGGGCAGTATGCTCGCTGCCGCATTGGCTACCCGGGATGGCCTTGGTGCTTCTCTAAAAATTGCGTTGCTCGAAAATCGTGCGCCTGAACCGTTCGAGCCAGGCAGCGATCCGAAATACGATATACGAGTATCTGCATTAAGTGCCGCGACGCAGGCAATGTTTGAAAACGTTGGAGCCTGGCAGGGGATTGTTAATCGTCGGGCTTGTCCGTATCGCGAGATGTTGGTTTGGGACGGCGAAGCTCACGGCCGGACACACTTCAAATCATCTGAAGTCAATATGCCTGAATTGGGGCATATCGTTGAAAACCGAGTCATGCAGTTAGCGTTGCTGGATCGGCTGCTAACTCTAGACAATGTCGACTACCTTTGCCCCGTAAGCCTTCAGGGATATCAGTTGGTTGACCAAGGTGTTGTGTGCGATCTCAGCGATGGGCATAAATCCATAACCGCTAGTCTTCTGGTAGGGGCCGATGGCGCACAATCCACTGTTCGATCTTTAGCCGGTATTGAGGTTGAGCGACAGGCTTATCCTCAGCATGCATTGGTGGCAACCATCCAAACTGTCCTTCCTCAGCAGGATATCACCTGGCAACGATTTCAGCCGACGGGTCCGGAAGCGTTTCTGCCGTTGTGTGGAAATTTCGCGTCTATGGTGTGGTACCACGATGAAGAGGAGGTCGACAGATTACGCAACCTAAGTGATGAAGACTTTATTGATGAGATGGAGCAGGCTTTTCCCGAGGAACTAGGCGGTATTCACAAACTGCTAGAGCGAGGTAGTTTTCCGATTGCAAAGGCGCATGCAGAGCACTACATCACTGATCGGGTAGCGTTAATCGGCGATGCAGCTCATACGGTCCACCCCTTGGCCGGGCAAGGCGTCAATCTGGGAATGCTTGATGCCGCTGCACTCACTGATGTGGTGGCGGACGCGCACAGTGCCGGACACGATATAGGTGGCCGACGTCAGTTAAGAAAATATGAACGATGGCGTCGCGGTGAAAACAGCATCATGATTTCCGTTCTGGATGGTTTTTATCACGCGTTTAAACCACAGGCGACAGCATTTCAGAAAGTAAGATCCGCAGCGTTGAATATTGCTGACAGTGCCGGCCCGCTAAAGCGATTTGTTATGCATTATGCGTTGGGGACATCGGGGCAGCTTCCTACGCTTGCGAAAAAATCGTTTAAGGGTATTCGCTCTAATCAGGAATAAGCCGCTTGCCGAAGCTGGTGCAGTTATCATCGGTAAAACCAATGGCCTCGTAGAATGCGATGACGTCATCGTTACCGGTTCTGACTTGCAAGTTGATCTTAGGGCAGCCTTTTGACAGTAAACGGGATTCAACATCCAGCATGAGCTTTTTTCCGAGCCCTTGTTTACGTACAGTAGGGTCAACGGCTAAGTAGTTAATCCACCCCCGGTGTCCGTCATAGCCGCCCATAACGCTACCAACGATCCGCCCGTTGTCTTCAGCCACGAGAAAAAGGTCTGAGCCTACAGCCAGTTTTCTATTGATATCCAGGCCGGGGTTGTTCCAGGGGCGGGTTAACTCACATGCCTGCCAAAGAGCGATGACATTCTCTGTGTCGTCAGTATGAAAAATCCTTATATCCATCCGTTGTAATTCTGAACGTTTTTCCAATGGGGTTATACGCTCTGGCGGAGAGCGCACAAATAGAGTCGTACAGTCAATTTAGCGTTATTCAGATGGCATAGTCAAACAACGGGTATTTGATTTTATCCACAGATTTTTGAGCCGCCTGCGACCTTATCTATGAATTTGATCGGAATGTTAAAAGCTGAGTCTCAAGAATTTAAGGTGATGGCCGAGGATGCAAGGGAAGGGGAACGTTTGATGCTGGTTAAGCCTAAGCAGCGCTTACCATTGGATTCTAGTACAACGGATGTCGGATATTCCTAACTCATTAACAGCTAGTAGACACAGTGAACCGCAGGATCGGCTGCGTTGGCTGGGTCTGTTTGTGCTGACCACAGGCTTACTGTTAGTGCTGCTGGTAGTCCTTACACCGTCGAGTAATATTACGCGCTCATCGCTGGCTGGCTTGTCCTATTTGGAAGATCCTGCTGGGACGCTGACTGTCTCAGAGGTCGTAGCGTCCAAAGACAAATTTACGATTGCCGAGTCAGATACGCTTAATTTCGGCTTAACGGCGTCAACTCATTGGGTTTGGATAAAGCTTAACCGCCCATTTGGTTCCGCATCCTCACAGCTATATGTAGAACTGGGTTATCCGCATTTGGATGTGCTTCAGACCTACTATAACGTTAATGGTCGGTTTGAAATGCAACATAACCTTGGCGACTTAGTGAGTTTCAATAATCGGCCAGTGAAGGACAGAACCTGGGTGCTTCCTGTTGAATTCACCATGCAAGATGCCAGTGTCGACGTATTAGTGCGAACACGATCCAAGGGGTCAGTACAATTACCGTTAATCATTCATACGGAAGAGAGCTATCGTTTAGCGGATAGAAACGAGCAGCTTGTGCTGGGCTTGTACTACGGAATACTGTTTGGTTTACTAGCGTACAACATCTTACTGGCAGTAGGAACTCGCGAGAATTTATATTTCGAGTACTGTGCTTATGTCGTATTTCAAGGCGTTTTTCAGTTTTCGCAAAACGGTCTTGCATTTGAATATTTCTGGCCAGAGGCGACCGGGTGGCATCAAGTTTCGATACCGATATTCGCTTGTTTTTCTCTGCTCTTCTGTACGCGTTTTACTCGCGTTTTCTTGAATGTTGACAGGCAACACTACTCAAAACTCTATGTCTTATTCCGTGTTGTGGAATGCGCTTTTATCTTACTGGCATTAGCATCCTTCTATTTCGACAAGTCTCTGGTCATCATGTGTGTATCTATCGCCGTGACACTTGCAGGGATGTTCATGCTGGGTGTTGCCTCTTATATTTACCTCAGAGGTGACCCGAATGCTCGATTGTATCTGTTGGCTTGGGGAGTATTGCTCTTCGGCATAATAGTTTATGCCGCGAAAACATTGGGTTTCTTGCCAGAACTCTTCATTACAGAATATTCTGTTCAAATTGGATCGGTCATTGAAATGGTGTTGCTCTCTTATGCATTGGCAGATCGCTTCAATCGCCTTAAGAACGAGAATATAAAAGTGCAGGAGGAAGCCTCAGCGACGCTAGAAATTAATGTGGCTCAGCGCACCCGGGAACTAGCAGACACTCTAGTGAAGTTAGAGAACGCAAATTCACAGTTGGAAGCCAGTGTTTTACGAGACCCTCTGACCAATATCTATAATCGTCGGCATTTTAATTTTGTGCTCGATGAAACCTTAGCTGAAGCCAAAGCATCTCAAACGCCTCTATCTTTGCTCATGATTGACATTGATCACTTCAAAAACATCAACGATACACGAGGGCATTTGATGGGGGACGACGTTATTATCAGCGTCGCAAAAACGCTTGAAGCGTGTTGTGCCGGGTCGGCGTCAATCCCCGCACGATTCGGTGGTGAAGAATTCGTTATCCTACTTCCAGATTTTTCTCAACAAGAGGCCTATGAAGTTGCTGAGAAAATTCGTCTTTCAGTTCAGGGCCTTGATTTTAATGAAAATGCGGGTTCTCAATCTCTCAACGTTACTGTGAGCATTGGTGTGTCCAGTTTTGTCGGTGATAATAATTCTCACGATACAGCCTTAAAACTTATTGATCGGGCTGATCAAGCATTATATTCGGCTAAGGCCTCGGGGAGAAATCAGTGTCAACAGTATCAATCGAATGATGCTGGTTCGGGATCCGAGCCTGGTTCCGAGCCTGGTGACACCTGGGCCGCCTGAAATTCTTTGCCTTGTACGGCATCAAAATTTAAGCATTTATCCCGTTCTCAGACTGTTCTATCATTCAAGCTTATTAGGCTTTGTTTTTGAATATACCGTGACAGAACAAAAGAGAGATCCGGAAGATATCCTCGCGGCCTTAAAAGAGGGTGTGCAGAGTGCCGTATTAAGTACTCTGGGTGAAGATGGCGAGCCCCATAGTGGATACACTCCTTTCATATTCGATGATGCTCAGGACTCAGACCACCACATCATAATTTTTGTAAGTCAGCTTGCATTGCATACGCGTGATCTTTTAGCGAATAAAAAAGTCTCCGTTATGCTGATTGCTGATGAGTCCGCTTCAGATCAAATATTTGCGAGAACTCGCGTCAGTTATCAATGTGCCGCTGAAGTCATTCACAAAGATACCCAACGATATGACGAACTGCTGGATAGCATGCAGGTAACACATGGCAAAATGATCGGGCTTCTTCGAACGCTTCCCGATTTTGTACTGTTCAGGTTAAAACCATTTCACGGGCAATTTGTGATGGGGTTTGGACAAGCATTTGCGCTCACAGGCGAAAAGTTGAATCAGTTCGAACATAGCCGTCGCGCTTAACGTCGGGTTACATATTCTGGCTCTTTCGCCGATATCTACCACAGAGTGTTGTGGAGATTGTAATGAGTACTGGAATGTTAACCCTTATTGTCGCGGTCGCTGTTGCATTAGTCGGTGTAGCTATCTATAACCGACTGATATCGCTACGAAACCGAAATTCAAACGCCTTTTCTCAAATTGAAGTTCAACTGCAACGGCGTTACGAGCTTATCCCAAATCTTGTTGAAACCGCCAAAGCGTATATGGCCCACGAGGCGGAAACGCTCTCGGCTGTAACCAAGGCTAGGAATGAGGCTTCATCAAGGTGTGAGGCTGCGGCGAAAAGCCCGGAAGACCCGTCACTGATTGGTGCGTTGGCATCTGCTGAAGGGGCATTGAGCAGTGCTATGGGACGCCTGAATGTCGTAATGGAGGCGTATCCTGATCTGAAAGCTGACGCGCAGATGAGAGACCTAGGCGAAGAACTTGCATCTACAGAGAATCGTGTGGCCTTCGCCAGACAGGCGTATAGCGACGCTGTCATGTTGTACAACACGGCAAGGGAACAATTCCCGGCTGTGATAGTCGCTAGTCTTTGCTCATTCAAAGAAGCGGATTTGTTTGAAGTCGATGATCCGGTAATGAAGGAGTCCGTTAAGGTCGCATTTGCATAACAGTCGTTATGTAATACCTTTGTGGATGTGGGTTCGTTGTATCGATGAATTTCTTTGACCAGCAGTCAATTCGAAGAAGACAGTCAGCTTTTTTGCTTGTGTGTTTTTTCTTGGCAATGGTCGTCACCGCGGCGTTTATTCATATTGCAGTGGGCGCTGTAGCCGTCCTGTTCGGTCAGTCGAACCGCCTTTTTGAGCCTTCATTGCCTGCCTTGGCTCTGACCGGATTGGTTTGGGCAACCATTTTGTTGGGTGCTTTTTTCAGAAGCCTGGACGTTAAGGCTGGTGGGGCAATCCTCGCGCGGCGATTTGGTGCTGTGCACGCGTCTGATCGTTCCAGATTCGAATTAGAGCAACAATTGCTCAATGTTGTTGCAGAGATGTCCATTGCATCCGGTACTCCTCAACCAGAAGTATACATATTGAGGAAAGAATCGAGCATCAATGCATTCGTCGTAGGTGCAGCGCAGACAGAAGGACAGCCTGAACGTTACGCTATTGTGGTCACGCAGGGTGCGTTAGAAAGCTTTAATAGAGATGAACTTCAAGCTGTTGTTGCGCATGAGTTCGGACACATATGTAATGGTGATTTGCCCATCAATATGAGTTTGCTTATCGCATTGAGTGGCTTAATGGCGATTGATGAAGTTGGAAAGATTCTGGTCGGAAAGCACCCCGATGAATTGTTACATCCCGGTGTAATCGTCGGGTATTTTTTAATAGCTTTGGGTAGCGTTGGAGTCTTCCTCGGCAAATTGATACGCAGCGCGTTTTCACGTCAACGTGAATATCTGGCAGACTCATCGGCAGTGCAGTTCACCCGTAATCCGTATGCTATGGCCTCAGCATTGAGCGTTATTAAACAGCATCAGAATGAGCCTGCGTTGCACGGGGTTCATGCGAATGAGCTAGCCCATGTTTGTTTTCAATCCGGTGGTATTAAAAATTTTTACCAGCGAATTTTATCCAGTCATCCTCAGTTACAGAAACGCATTGATGCTATTGATCCTCACTTTGATATCAAGAGCCGAAAAGTCGATCGCTCTACTGACAATCAGGTTGAATCAGGGGTGTCGGGTGGAAACCGGGGTGGCGTGACTTCTGATGTGCAGCCCGTACATAATTTATCTGACGGTGCCATCATCTTGCTATCTGATGCCCGTAATAGCATTGCTGTTCTATTTGCATTGTTTGTTTGCAATGATGTTAGTAAGCAGGCTGATTTTTATAGCGCAGCCGCCTTTGCATTTGATAAGAAATTCTCAGCCCGAATAAAAGAGATAAAGCGGATTCTTGGTGATGAGTTGAACACGAAAAAGCTCGCAATCATTGAATTGGCGACGCAAACACTTCGCACATCTGTTGAACCATCCGCAAGGCAGAGCCTGCTAAAAAAGCTTGAGAGTCTTTTATCGGTGGGTGATGATTATGATCTTATGTCCTATGCCAGTCTCCAGCTGATAAGAGGCAAACTGGATATCGAATTTCCAGTCATCAAAACACTGGCAGACGATCATATGGCCAAGGGCCGAAATGCAAAAGCATTCGATGAAATGGGCAGTGAGTTTGCGTTGCTGTTGTCCTTGATGATTGAGTCTTCAGGATCGTCTCAGGCTGAACAGGAGAAAGAGTTCGAGCGGGTGCTCAAGTGCTACACGAATACTCAGTACCCTCGAAGAACCAGTCGAGAGACAGGTATTGTTTCGGAGGTAGCTGCGGCCTTTCAAACCCTGTATGTGCAGCCTATGGCTATCCGTGAAGCTTTTGTTCAGCATTGCGTAGAGATTGTTCAAAAGGACGGTCACATTGCGCGTGCCGAACAAACATTGCTTGATCTATTTGCTGCAAGTTTGGGTTGTCAGTATGCAGCTTAAGACTCGTAAATTCTAACGGCTAGTTTATTTCGTAAGCGTTGGTTTTTTGCCGAGTAGTTGACATGCCAAATCTACCCGGTCAGTAACAATGCCGTTTACACCTCTGGCTACCAACTTCTCCATTTGAGCGCTGGTATTAATCGTCCAATACACGGCTGATATGCCTTTGCCCTGGGCAAATTTAATAAACTTGTTGGTCGCGAGTGGGAGGCCGTAGTAGGCGGTTGGAATTTGAAGGTACTGAAATTTCAAGCTTCGACTCAGGTTCCTACCGAAATAGAGTCGTGCGACTTCGGCTTGCGATGCCGCGGTAGTCACACCCGGTGCAAATTCCCTGAACTGAGCCAATGCCTGCCCATGGAAACTACCAATATTCACCCGGTGTTGAGCGTTTGCTTTTTCGATACATTCGGCGACCGCTTTTGCGGCAATGTCTGAATTATCTTTTATGTCTATGTTGATGCGTGTGTTTGGAAATCGCTCGAATAAATCAGACAAGGTCATAAAGGTAATGCCTTTGCCGCGGTAACTGATTCCCTGCAAATCGGTAAAGTGCCAACCGGCGTCAAGCTTTTTGAGTTCACTTTCACTGTAGCTGCGTACATCGCCCTGGCCATTGCACGTTCGGTCAACACGTTTGTCATGGGTGACGATGACTTGATTGTCCCGACTCAACCGGACATCAATCTCTAAAATATCCGCACCAAAACCCAGAGCCATCTCAAACGCCGTCGCCGTATTCTCCGGCGCCAGCAAGGTGCTCCCGCGATGCGCGTACACATCGATATCCGCCTTGGGGTCCGACCCCGGTAGGTGGTTGATTTTGTTGGGGGGAGTGTTGTTCAAAGGGCTTTGAAAACCGCTTAATGACGATAGATTAGGTATTCTGGGCTGAATCTTGAAACAAAACAAACGTTATGGCTAACGAAATTCAAGGAAATATGCTGACTCACAGTGCTATCGCCGTTTTTGCCGGTGCTTTGGGGTGTGTGGCAACGCTATTTGCCGTCGGTGTTTTCGATACAGAAGAGACGGAGGCGATCGAAGTAAACGCAACCACTGAAGCGTTGGTGGCATCCGACAACACGTCGCTGAATCCTGGGATTCAACAACCCGAATTGACGCTTGAAGCACTGCAGAGTGAGATTTTGTCTGCGCAGCAGGAAAGATCTCAAATGGCAGAGACGTTGGTGCAAATGTCCCGGGAACTAGAGAATGCCCAGAAGCAGCTTGAATCGTTTGCCGAAAGCGATGCAACGCGGCTTGCTTTAGCCTCTGCCGCTGCAGCGCAACCGCAGATTCCGCAGGCACAGGAAAATCGTTTTAGATCTCCCAGCCGTTTAAGTGGTGAGGAGCGGCTGAATAATATGCTGGCCGCTGGTATTGATGAGCAAACAGCGAGAGATTTGCAAAATCGTCGTGATCAGCATCAGCTAGCAAGATTAGAGTTGTTCGATCAAGCTGCACGGGAAGGTTGGGATGAATCTGACGTACTGAATGAAAAGTTGGCCGAACTCGATGCTAAGCGTATCAATCTGAGAGATGAAATCGGTGACGATGCTTATGATCGCTTGCTGTTTGAATCCGGAGATGCAAACCGCGTCAGCATCGCATCAGTAATTACTGGATCGGCTGCAGAAATTGCTGGTTTAGAAGTCGGAGATCTCATCACCAACTACGACAATGAGCGAGTCTTTAGCGTTCGAGAACTACAACAGGCAACTCGCTCAGGCACCAAAGGCGAGTACGTGCAAATACTGTTTGATCGTGGTGGCAGATTGTTGAGCGCCGATATCCCGCGTGGTCCTATGGGAGTGACGCTAAGTACTTCCACCGTGATGCCTTAGCGTCAGGCATCACGATTCTTGTAGCTATAACCAGCTGATTAGTAAACCTCAGCTTCTATGACCATCGTTGCTTCCAGAGAAGCTCCGGGCGCTAAAACTTGAGTGCCGGATTCAATAGAGCGCGACGCCAGATTGAAAGCATCGTTTGCATTGGTCACAGGTTCTACGGCGAAGTGGGGCATATCGGGGTTAAACAAAATCAAATACTCACACAAAGCGCTGGACGCCATAACGAGCTTAATTCCACCTTCCTGCCAATCGATCACACACTTGCCTTGTAAGCCTGACAGGCAACAATCGATTCTTTGATCTGCGTCAAGACGCTTGGATTGCCTGAAGTCGAGTTCTGGTGGTAATTCGACAGCTGCGCCATCGGGAAGGCAATCGCCTGCGGCGTCTGGGAATACCCCTGTGACGGGTAATGTCAGCGTCGCTTCAGAGCCGTTGACCTGTCGCACAAAATACGGATGCCAACCAAAGCCTGCCGGCATATCGGTATCACCCTCGTTGGTCAGTTTGATATTACTCGTCAGTGTTGTTCCATCAACTCTCTGTTCTATCTCAGCCGATATTGGCCAAGGCCAGTTTACGTCTGTGTGATTCACTGTATCGATTCGGCAAATTAACGTTTGCGAATCCTGCTTGACGACCTGCCAAGGCAGTTTTCTCAAAGCGCCGTGTATTGCATGAGCTTCGGCGTTTTCAAGCTGCACAGTCCGGCCCTGATGTTCAAACCGGCCATCTCTTATACGATTGCTGTACGGCAGCATGTGAAAATTGGCAGCCGCCAGCGGTGCATCTAAAGATTGCCCGGCTCTAGGGCCGTCGGCGGGTCGGCAGTCCGGCACTACCGCATGCCAGGCTCCATCACGAAAGACTTCCGCTGCCATCCATTGAACGCCTTCCTCAGGCTCGCTCCAAAGCCGCCAAGTGTCCGATTCGATGAGTGCGAGTGACATGTTTTGTCCTTATAGATTTCAAAATTGAAGGGAAGTCTCATCGTATCGCACTAAAATCAGTCCAGGTTGTCATGTATGGAGATCTTGCGAGAGCGCCATCCCGTACCTACACTTGCGTGGCAGGATCCGTCAATTTTTTAATCCCAAAGGATATAAAGTGATTTTTCGATTGTCATTAGTAGCCAGAATCGCCTGTTGTGTTGCAGGTGTCGCCTTAGTTAATCCTGCGTTCGGCCAATCGGATGGGGGTGGTTTGAAACTAGGTCAGCCCGCAGCTAACAATACGTTGGATCTGGGAGCTGCCGATAAACAGGCCCCTCCGCCACAGCCAGCGACTGCTCAAGGTGCGGGCAAACGCACTCAGTATGGGGACTGGGATGTTGCCTGTGACGCGAATGGAGTGAACTGCGCCATGGCCCAAATCGGCAATGACGGCACGGGAACGCCTGTTCTGGAAATGGTCATACGAAAGTTAGACGAGCCGCTTGAGGTTGGCGAGCGTACTGCTACAGCCGTACTCGATGTCATCACACCGTTGGGCGTGGTTTTGACGGAAGGTTTGGCGATTAAAATTGATGATGGTCCTAACGAGTCTGCGCCATTTCAAATTTGTACCGAGCAGGGCTGCCTGGTGCGCGAACCTGTGGATGATGATCTGATCACCCGGTTAAAGCGCGGGAATACAGCAAGGGTTTCTGTCATTGCCGCCAATCAGGGTGAAGTGACTGCTGCGATCTCCTTGAAAGGATTTACCAAAGCCTACGACTCTTTGAAATAGAGTCTATAAATTCGCATGGACGCCCCTTTGAAAATTGCCATCGTTGGCGCCAGCGGTGGTATCGGGGCGGCTTTGCTCGACCTGCTGGCTGACCGAGATGATGTTGCATCCATCCACGCAAGTTACTTTAAGTCGCCAGCCGGTAGCTCGCTCGGCAGCGTGGGAAACTTCGGTAATAGTACGGAAATAATCTGGAGCGAACTGGACGCATCAGACGATGCCTCTGTCCAAGCCTGGATGGCAAGCGTGGGTCAAATAGATTGGCTGATCAATTGTGTTGGCATGCTTCACACACAAACGAAAGGGCCGGAAAAATCGATAAAGCACCTTGACGCTGAACACTTCGCCATGAGTATGAGTGTGAATTGCCTGCCTACCATGTTGCTTGCAAAATATGCATCGGCTGCACTCAAAGGCAGCCAAAACGGAATCTTCGCAACCGTGTCAGCGCGAGTCGGCAGCATTGAAGACAACAAACTAGGTGGTTGGTACAGCTATAGAGCGTCTAAAGCCGCTTTGAACATGGTGTTGAAATGCTTGTCCATAGAATGGCAGCGAACATTGAAAAATGTACGCGTTCTCTCACTACACCCGGGCACTACCGATTCTCGCTTATCGAAGCCCTTTCAGAACAATGTACCAGAGGGGAGTCTTTTTAGCCCCGAAAAGACTGCCACACTGTTGCTAGCGCAACTTGATTCCGCAAAGTCCCACCCCAGCGGGCGCTTTATTGCATACGACGGACAGGAAATCCCGTGGTAGGGATGCTGAGGTGAATCTCTTGAGCGCTACCGATGTCAGTTGACTCAGGCTCGGCCCCTAAGCGCTCATTGGCGTCGAAATCATAAAGCGTTTTGTCTAACAGATGCGATGGGGCAACATTGCCCAATGCTCCCAACATGGATGAGATTCGAGTAGGGTCCTCTGATTCCCATTTTGCTAGCAGTTGCTTCATGTTCTGCCGTTGCAAATTGGGCTGAGAGCCGCATAAATTGCAGGGAATGATAGGGTATGACTGCTGATCACTGAGTGCTTGAAGATCCTTCTCACGGCAATAGGCGAGTGGTCTGATCACAACATTACGGCCATTGTCCGCGTGTAATTTAGGTGGCATTGTTTTCAGTGCTCCACCGTGAAATAAATTGAGAAGCAGTGTTTCGAGCAAATCGTCAGCATGGTGCCCTAAGGCAATCTTAGTGGCGCCAATTTCGTCAGCCACCCGGTACAAAATTCCGCGACGCAAGCGAGAGCATAATCCGCAGGTTGTTTTTCCCGCTGGTACTTTTTCAGTGACGATACTGAATGTGTCTTCTTCGATGATGCGGTAGGCAACATTTTTACCGGCTAGATATTCCGGAAGCACATGCTCTGGAAAACCGGGTTGCTTTTGGTCGAGATTCACAGCAATCAGTGAAAAATTAATTGGGGCGACCTGTTTAAGATGAAGCAATAGGTCGAGCATGGCATAGCTGTCTTTCCCGCCTGACATGCAAACCATGATGTGATCATCCGGTTCTATTAAATTATAATCGACAACAGCTTTCGCGCATTGGCGTTGAAGTCGCTTATTTAATGGTGTGACTTTGGACAATTCAGTTAGATCCGTTTGACCGTGCGAAGAACATTGTAAAGCAATGTGCTCTGATCACTGTGTATTTGAATTTGAAATTTGAACCGAGATGTTAACGTTTTACACCGAAGACTATCTCTGGCGCATGCTGAAAGTCTGCTAAAGTGGAGTGAACGTTCTTTCGTAGTATTTGAACCGCTATCGTGCCAATCAACCAATGAGATTGCTTATTGTCGATGACCACACACTCTTCAGGAGTGGCATGGTTCATCTTCTGCAAAGCTTTGACCCCCCACCGGAAGTTCTCGAGGCCGAAGACCTGCGTGGAGCAGAAGCACTCTTAAATTCTGATTCAAACTTTGACTTAGTATTATTGGATCTGAATTTAACGGATTCCGACGGTATAGAAGCACTGCTTGCGTTGCGCGGACAAGTGCCCGACACAGCTTTGGTCATTCTATCGGGCGAACAAGATCCCGATGTCATTCACTCGTGTATCGACAACGGCGCCATGGGGTTTATCAGTAAAGCTGCAACACACGACGAGCTATTGAGCGCGATAAAGCTCATCGTTGCAGGAGGCGTTTATTTGCCGAGAGAGATAACGTCAGCTTATCGCAATGGACAACCTAAGGTCGAAAAAAGCGATGTCGCGCTGCTTGCCTCGTTATCAGACAGACAACGCGAGGTATTAGCTTATCTACTTCAAGGCAAGCCTAATAAAACGATTTCCGAAAAAATGAATATTTCGCAAAATACAGTGAAGGCGCATTTATCCGGAATATTTAAAACTCTTGGAGCCAAGAACCGAACTGAGGCCGTCTACTTTGCCGCAAGAGCGGGTGTGCCTCTCGAGTGATGTCGTGTTCTCACTGAGTGTTTAGATGCACTAGGGTTGCGCAAGGTCGATGTTGATCAACGCTATATCAAGTTGATGTTATCGAGTGCTTCATCTACGGCCTTATAAACATCATTAAGTCCAGATTGTCCGCCGAGCTCTACCGTCTTTAGTTCACCTGTTGCAAAGGCTGCATCGACGGCGTCGACTATTAGCTTTCCAGCCCGAGCCGCGGCCTCGCACTGCTGGGTTTCAGCCAGCCACTCCAGTAACATTGCACCCGACAAGAACATTGCAGTCGGATTTGCCAGTCCTTTCCCGGCTATGTCAGGAGCACTGCCATGACACGGTTGAAAGACAGCGTTTGAATCTCCGATGTCTGCCGATGGCGCGTAGCCCATTCCACCGATAAGCCCTGCGGCCAAGTCAGATAAAATATCGCCAAACATGTTCTCAGTCACCATCACATCGTAGTCCCACGGACGTGTCAGTAAATTAAGAGACATGATGTCGACATAGGCATGATCGACGACAGGCTGTGCACTAGATCCTTGTGAATTCGTATGCCTTGTCGCTGCCTCATAAAACATCTTTCTAAAAAAGGCGAAAGCGGGAAATACGTTGGCCTTGTCTATACAGGTAATGCGCTTGGCATTTCTTTGTTTGGCAAGAGCAAACGTTGCATCAAATAATTTTTCGCTGACCGCACGCGTAATAACAAGTGTCTCCTCGGCTTGTTCATCACCGATCATTTTTGACGGTGCTTGCGGTGCGAAGAGACCCTCTATCGATTCTCTGACAAGGACGAAATCGATGTGCTTGGAACGCTCATCGGAAAGAGGGCCCGGTACACCTGGGATGCTGCGTATAGGTCGGATGCCAGCATATAAGCTTAGTTCGAAGCGTAAGTCTATTTGAGGTGTAAGCTCAGTGCCATCAGGATATCGTATCTCTGGATCACCCATCGCAGATAGCAGAATAGCGTCGGCAGCTCTAGCTTGTTCGACCGAATCTTTAGGCAGAGCCTCTCCTAGTGACTGGTACGCCTTTGCTCCCGCAGCCAAAGACGTCATAGCCAGCGATATTGAATTATCCGGATCCGTTTCAGATATGCGCTGGCAAGCTTTTTTCATAAGCTCGCAGCAAGGTTGGGTAATTTCAGGACCGATGCCGTCTCCTTCGAAAACCGCGATTTGAAACTGTTTGCTCATGGCTAAAATTATATTCTCTAGGGTGGCTAAAGCGTCCTGCTTTATAAATGGTAAGAGCTGACTTTATTACTCAATCCAGGTACTGCTCAAGGTTGCCCAACGGTACATTCCAGTGCGGCATGGCATGTCCTGATATCTCTTGTTTAAAAACGGGCAGGGTGTCTCCCAGCAAATTGCCGATAAACAAGGTCTTTAAGTCCTGACCGCCAAATGCAAGGTTGGATACGTTTTTCATGGCCTCGCCTTTGGCATTGTCCAAATGTTCTCGTCCAAGTGAATTGTTTTGATAGGCCGCTTCAGTCCAACGAAGATGCTCTTCATCGGAGTCTTCGAACATGAGTGTCTGGAGGCCGTCTGGAGATACTCTGATTATACGGTTGCTAACAATGCTGGTAATCCAAGCATGTCCCTCGCTATCTAAGGCGATCCCGTCAGGGTAAGTGCCTGCATCAAACTCACACACAACTGAAGGCTTCGATAGGGATACCTCTTTCGATTCAAAACCGTTCATTTGAAACCGGGTCACACGCCTTGCAAATGTTTCATTGACCCAAAGTTCACCACGCGCTTCGTCTATAACGCATTCGTTGGTGTATCCGAGTCCGTCGGCGACTATTCGGGCATCGTTTTCACCGGGTTCAATAACGGCGATAAAACCGGTATTGGCGGCAGCCCGATAGTCGGATGCACGGGGTGTTTTTCGAGTGCTTACCGTTATCCAGATTCGCCCGGTGTTGTCCCGAACGACGAAATTAGTGGGTGGCATTGCTTGCCCTTCGACGGTCAGTGCAACCGGATCGAGTCTGCCGTCGGCATGTAGCCTGTAGATTCCACCGTCTGTGTCGCCCATATGGGCAAGCAGCACGGTGCCGCCGTTTTCCAGCGCGATTCCATTTGGGCGCATGTTCAAACCGGCATTGTTAAAAATGTGATGAGTGTCACCTGAGGGCGAAATAAGGCTGATACCACCGCTCATTGACCAGTTTGGGACTAAAAGAAGCCCTGACGCATGGGCGATAACGCATTCAGGCCTATTGAGATTGCGCCCCGTCCAATGGTCTATTCTGTTTAAAGGTACGCTTACTGGTATCACTTTCGTTTAATTGCTGGCACTGTATGCTCTTGGCACTACTACCCCATAGTCACGCACCATTGTAATCGCCTTTTAATGGGCATGGCTACGACCGGTGCTGGCACTGAAGCATCGACAGCTGGACGTAAACCTAGAACCGCAGGAGTAATCACTATGAACAAACCTACAGAAAACGTGACTATGTCGGATCTGGTTGAAATGGACCGATCTCACGTATGGCACCACCTGACACCTCACAAGCCGCTTGAGGAAAAGGACCCTTTGGTTATTGTCAAAGGCGACGGCATGCGTATCTGGGACCAGAACGGTAAAGAGCATCTAGATGCTGTATCCGGTGCCGTGTGGACAGTCAACCTGGGCTATGGCCGTGAAAGTATCGCCAACGCAGTTCGGGACCAATTGGTCGAGATGTGCTACTTCGCAGGCTCTGCAGGCAACGTACCGGGCATTAAGTACGCTGAACGGCTCATATCAAAAATGCCTGGCATGAGCCGTGTTTATTACTCGAACTCTGGCTCGGAAGCTAACGAAAAGGGTTATAAAATTGTCCGACAAATTGCCGCCATGCAAAACGACGGCAAAAAGCACAAGATTCTCTACCGTGACCGTGATTATCACGGCACCACCATCACCGCTTTGTCTACGTGCGGCCAGAATGAAAGGCGTGATCAATACGGCCCGTTTACACCAGGGTTTGTCGAAGTTCCTCATTGCTGTGAATACCGAAGCCAGTTCCCTGACGATTCTGACTACGGTGTAAAAATCGCACGTGAAATCGAAAATGTCATTCTTCGTGAAGACCCTGACACGGTAGGTTCAATCGTGCTGGAACCCGTGACCGCGGGTGGTGGTGTTATCACTCCGCCGGAAGGCTACTGGGAGACCGTTCAGGAAATTTGTAAGAAGTACGGCGTGTTGTTGCACATCGATGAAGTTGTGTGTGGGCTGGGTCGTACTGGTAAGTGGTTTGGATATCAGCACTACGGCATCAAGCCGGACATTGTCACCATGGCGAAAGGGGTGGCAAGTGGTTACGCAGCCATTGCCTGTACCGTCACGACTGAAGAAGTATTCAACCAGTTCAAGAAGAGCAACGACTCTATGAGTTATTTCCGCGACATCAGTACGTTTGGTGGTTGCGCGGCAGGGCCTGCTGCAGCACTTGAAACGATGCGCATCATAGAGGATGAAAATCTTCTGGAAAACACGGAAAAAATGGGTGAATACCTTATGGAGAAACTCCGTGGTTTGCAGAACAAATACAAAGTGATTGGTGATGTACGTGGCAAAGGTTTGTTCTGTGGCTTTGAACTGGTTAAAGATCGCCAGACAAAAGAGCCGGTAGATGAGCAAATGCTTGTGTCCATCGCAGCTGATTGTATGGAACAAGGCGTCGTTATAGGTCGTACCAATCGAAGCCTCACGGGTCTTAACAACACCGTATGTTTAAGCCCGGCATTGATCTGCAAAGAGTCTGATATCGATGAAATCGTGCAGGCCATCGATAATGCGATGGAGCGGCACGCTAACATCTAATCCCGGCATGAGGAATCCGTGAATGATCAAGGTCTGGGGACGGAAATCGTCGTCAAATGTTCAGGCAGTCATGTGGTGTCTGGCAGAACTGGATCTTGATTGTTCACGACTCGATGCCGGGCTCACCTACGGTGTTGTAGATACCCCAGAGTATCGAGCCATGAACCCCAATGGCAGGGTTCCTACGTTGCAGGACGGCGGCAACACACCCATCTGGGAATCCGGTGCGATCTTACGCTACCTAGCCAACACGTATGGCCAAGCTCCGTTCTGGCCGTCTGATCCAGTTGAGAGAGTGCGAGTTGATCAGTGGGCTGAGTGGGCGAAAATCAATGTCGCTTTGGAGTTCACTTCTCCCGTTTTTTGGCGGGTCGTTAGAACCCCCAGTTCCCGTCGCGATCAGGCTGCGATAGATGCCGCCGTATCCTATTTGACAGGGAATTTGGCAATAGCCGATGAACAGCTGCGCACGAATCTCTTTTTAGCGGGTAATGATTTCACTCTGGCAGACGTGCAGTTCGCACATTGTTTGTATCGATACTTTGACATCAATATCGAACGCAGAAGTTTGCCTAATCTGGAACGCTACTACTCATTAGTTTCTGAGCGTGTTGCGTTCCAGCGGCATGTGCAAGTCAGTTACGAAGAGTTGCGCGACACCCTTTAAACAAGGCCTTACTGACTAATCTCGGACAGAGTTCCCGTGACTGAATCCAGTGCGGGTTGTAGGATTCCGCTAACGCCTTCGTAAGATAGCGCTTTGTCTGCGAGTGGTTTGATTCGCTCTAGACCACTGTTAACCATTTTTGCCAATGGTGCTTTGGCTATGTCCGGGACAGAGCTTAATTGAGCGGCAACCACTTTGAGTTGTTCGCCAACGCCTTCTAACTTTGATTTTGCATTTGAAGCGCTTGCTTCATCGGTGACGCCGCCAAGCAGACTGCTGGTTGAGCCAATCGCACTGCCGATGCCTCGGCTAATTCCGCTGAGGCTGAGTGGTTTTGAACTCTCGGCGTCCGAAATCTCTGTTGAGGCGCCATCGTCGGTCTCTGCATCAGCCTGTGTGGCATCTTCATCGCTGGAGGAATCGGTAGATTCTGCAGCTGCCTCGTCTGTTGTATTGACGTCTGTTTCCGCACTGCCACTCACAGCGTCTTTAACTTTTTTACCAATCCCGGTGAGACTAACTGTTGCCGCGTCAGTTGCGTTTTTTAGCGTCTCAGAGGCCTTGTCGCTTATATCGGCGGCTTTGTCCTTTAAGTCGTCTACCGTGCCCTCTACAGCGTTCTGAGCATTGTCCTGGACAGCGTCCTGGGCAGCCTCTGAAGCATTCTCACCAGAGTTAAGCAGGTTGTCTTTAGCCGTCGTTAGTTTCTCTTTGGCATCTTTTGCCATTTCCCCGGCAGCATCCGAGACATCGCCAGCTTTGTCCTTAACGGTCTCAACAAGCTGTGCACTGGAATCTTTTAATTTTCCAGCGACTCCTGCAACAACTTCTTTTGCCTGTTCGGCGGCTTTATGAGTTGTCTCTGTGGTTTCAGAAACGGTTTCTTCAGCTGCAGTCGCTGCGTCCTCGGCCGCTTCATCGGCATCAGCTTTGACAGCTTCCACACCGCTTTCAATGTCCGCGCTCACAGACTCGCCAGCATCAGAAACGCTTTCTTCGGTTGCATCCGTTTTTGATGCTGTCGTCTCTTGATACTGCTCGTAGCCAAGCCAGCTCAGTCCACCAATAACGATGATGAGAAATAGGGCTTTCCACATAATTTGAAACCTCCTTGAAATCGTACGATGCAAAATATCGTAATTACCTTGAATGATTAGGCCATGTCGGTGATTTCGCACCGTTTGTTTTAACTTCTTTACGTTACAAGACGTAATGAGGGGGCATAACCGGGATATTTACGATGCTGGAGCTGTGTTTACTTAACGACCCGTCGCTCTTCAGCCTGCGTGAACGGTATTTTTTGCGTCTAAAGTAGGGGATCTACTTATGACGCAATAAATGACATTATATTGACGTGTTGCTTTGCGCTGCGTACCCTACGGGCAATAGTGCATTTTTTGGTACAAATCTGTTGGACGACCTTATATACAACTTCTTGTTGCAGTCAGAGTTTCCCAGAGCCTCTATTTTACTCAACGCCGAGCAGCTTGCCGTTCACTACAAAGATGCCGGTGATTCACTAGAAGCTCCGTCATTTGTCATTGTTGATCCTGACACTGCGAAACCTCTGGCCGTCATAGACGTTGTCGACGCTGTCGATCAAGAGCTACTCGCTGAAAAGGCAAAAAAAACGCGTCGATTTGCGCAGCGTGTTGCCACCGGTGGAATTCCTTCATTCATCATTCGCGTTGACATGAGAGGCTCGACACAGGCAGAGCAAGTGCAGTTCTACAAAATCATCTCCAACACCGAACTACAATCACTAAGCAGTAAGACATTTCCCGATCTGGATACGCTCCGAGTGGCGCGAATGCTGGCAGATGCCAATCAACCTACAGATGATTTTGTAGAGTCGGATTTTGAAAACATCTCTTCAAGACGGTCGCAAACTACCATAAGCACAAAGACCAGACCGGCAAGCTCATGGCGCATTTATATTCCAGCCTTGCTGCTGCTTTTGCTCGTGCTTGTAGATAGCTACTTCACCGCATCCAGAGGGGTTGCGCTGCTCTCGCTGACTCAAAGTGTGCTGGTTATCGGAGCCGCCCTGTTGTTTACGCTGCCTGCGCTACTACGCTCGCTTAGATAAATCTTGCAAGATATCGGCAGTAGCACGCTCAAACGGTGGTTTTTTGAACTGGAACCTGCCGTTTAAATCGCGATACTGGGCTCATTAGTGCATACTAATTCTTCGTATCCATATATCTTTATATCTCATGGAAGCATTGCTAGCGGGATTGCGTGCGGCAGGTGAGCCGACAAGACTCAGATTACTGGCGCTATGTGCTCACGGAGAACTCAGCGTCTCCGAACTCACTCAGATCCTCTCCCAGAGTCAGCCGCGCGTATCCAGGCATCTCAAGCTATTGGTCGAGGCCGGACTGCTGACGCGCATTCGCGAAGGCTCTTTGGTCTTTTACCGGATAGCCGATGGTCATGAGTCAGCCTACCTCGCCAGAACGCTCGTGGATTTGTTACCGGATAACGACACAGAGCTCAGCCGTGATTTGAACCGGCTGGATATCATTCGCCAAAAGCGTGCTGAATTAGCGGAAAACTATTTTCAGGAGAATGCATCGCATTGGGGAAAGATTCGTGCATTGCATGTCCCTGAAGCGGATGTAGAAGCAAAGCTGTTGCAACTAGTGGGTCCGACACGTATCGGTACACATCTGGACATCGGTACCGGAACCGGACGAATGCTTGAGTTGTTCGCAGCGCAAACAGAGCGGGGCATTGGTCTGGATTTAAACAGCGAAATGCTGGCTATCGCTCGCACGCAACTTGGTGGTGATGAGTATCGCCACGTGCATATACGTAAAGGTGATATGTACAACATGCCGATTGATGATGCGACGGTCGACTTGGCCACCTTACATCTGGTGCTGCATTACAGCTTAGAACCAACAGCAGTCATCGCAGAAGCGGCACGCACACTAAAAAAGGGCGGCCGCCTCATTGTTGTCGATTTTGCCGCGCATGGTGAAGAGCATTTGCGAACCGACCATAAGCATCAGCGTCTCGGCTTTAGCGATCGAGAAATAATACAAGCCATGGAACAAGCAGGTCTTGAGGTTGGAACCACCGACGCTCTGGCAGGCGACCCCTTGACGGTTAAAATCTGGCAGGGGATCTGCCAAGATTAATCAGCATTAATCGTTTGCGTAACCTCTGCCACTATGCGACCGATGAGTGCGCAATCTTCTACGCTGAACGTTAAAGGAAGACGGCAATCATAGAGCCGTTTTAAAATCTCATCTGTCTTGGGTAAAGACGTTGGTTCCAAGTATTTCCAGCTATCGTAACGACTGGTATACGCCTTGGGTTCCTCGGCTCCGAACCATTTAATATCTACGCCGCGTGTCGCACATGTTTCTAAAAACTGTTGGTTTTGTTCATCAGTAAAATGAGGGATTCTAAACTGAATAGAACTGGGAACCTCGTAGGCGTCCGGGTGGCGGGCCGGTAGCTCAATGGCGTTACTGTTTTCTTTTAATGCGTTCGCAAAGGCATCATAGCGTTGATTCCAACGTATACCGTTATCATCCAGCTTTTGTAGTTGCGGTCGCAAGATAGCCGCTCTTAAATTATCCATGCGCCCGCTGCAATTCGGTGTTTCTAATTTAAGTGTTTGAAAGGCATCTGCCCCTGGAGCTGCCTCATGGCGTTCAAACAACATATAGGATCCTGAGAGCACGATGGCTCTGGCCATCATCTCTTCATTGTTTGAGGTGAGTAATCCACCTTCGCCGGAATTTATATGTTTATAGGTTTGGCTGCTAAAGCAGGCCATTGCTCCATGCGCACCACTTTTAACGCCGTTGAATGACGCACCCATGGTATGGGCGCAGTCTTCGATCATAACGACATTGTGAGCATCAAGTAGTTTGCACAAAGCATCCATGTCTACCAAATGTCCACGCATGTGCGATAACAACAATAGCTTTGATCCTGACGATTTAATGACCTGCTCTAAGTGTTCTAGGTCAATGACCAAGTCACTGGTGGTTTCAACCAGAACGGGTTTTCCGCCCACGGCTTGAATTGCGCCAGGCACAGGCGACAATGTAAAACCATTCGTTAGCACCGGATCACCGGGTTCGATACCAGATGCACGCAATGCCAGCTGGATGGCGTATCCGCCCGATGCACAAGCCAGACAGAAGCGTTGATCTTGATACTTTGCGTATTCCATTTCTAATGCCGCAGTCTCTGAAATTTCTTCAGCGCTAGCGACGTTGTAGCGGTGCAATCGTCCACCTTGCATGACGGCTACCGCGGCCGTGATGGCGTCTTCTGGAATGGCTTCTTGTTGAGTAAAGTTTCCGGAAAATGTGAGTGGAGTGGCGGGGCGATTCATCGAGTTCTCTAAGGTGCAGGGCTTTGGGTAGATTGCGTGAGTGTGCGCGATATGAGTAGAGCCACCAACCCTCCAGTTATGGCGCCGATAAGGTGGCCTTCCCATGAGACTCCCTTTTGGAAAGGGACAATTCCTTGCAAGATGGTGGAGGCATAAAGGAACCCCACAATGATTGCAAGAACCACGGAGCGGAGTCTTTTCTCAAAAATACCGGCGCAAATATGAAAGGCGATTAAACCGAATACGAGGCCGCTGGCACCGATGTGCAGGGCTGTTCGGCCAAACAGCCACAATCCCACGCCGGTGCACACAGTAATGATGATCACAATACCCATGCTGTTAGCTCGAGAGCCGGCTAACAACAGAAGGGTGACCGCCAACGGCATGGTATTTCCGACAAGATGGGTAAAGTCAGCATGCAGGAAAGGCATGGCGATTATGCCCACTAGACCGCTGAGCGTGCGCGGGACAAGACCAAGGGCTTCCAGCGGCAGAAATCTATCTAATGCGAAAACTATCCAAATGATCCCGATGAATACACCGACGCTAAGAATGTCACGCTTGATGGAGTGTATGTGTCGCGAATCAATAAGTTTGGACATGAGGCTTATGCAAGCATTTTCTTGAGCTTGTCAGCTACGCCGCCCAGCTCTTCAGCTGACACATCGTTGCCTGCGCGTAGAGCTGCAAACGTCTCTTTAGTCACGCCAAGTCTGCCAGCATCCGGAGCGGCAAGATTCAAGATTTTAATCATTTCTTGAATATCGCTACCCGCATTTCCGGTATCCACTGAAAGGTCTGGCAAGTTACTCACCGTTTGAGCAGCTTGTTTGGCTGTTGCTGCGGCAGTGGCTGCTACATCTGAAACAGTCTCCTGAGCCGCATTGGCGGCGTTTGCAGCGACACCCGCGGCCCCTGCGACTGCGCCGGCTGCCGCACTTGCCGCTGCTCCCGCAGCTGCACTGACTCCCGAGGCGGCATTGCTCGCAGTGTCGGCAACCTCATTGGCTGCGTTATTCACAGCCTTGGCGGCGGTGTTTTCAAGGCTAGCCGGAGTTCCGGTTGAGCCTGAATCAGAGCTTGAAGACTCTCCGGACTTTGATTTAATAAGGAAAAAGGCGATTACAGCGAGTACAAGCAGAATCCAAAACCACATTTTCTCTCTCCGGCGCACGAACGCTTTCTGGTCAATAGGTACGCACACAATACAGTCAGACAGCGCATTGTGTGCAGATATACTTTCGTACCAGAAACAATTTCAATGATGTTGGTACGAAATTGGCGGTTGAATGACTCTTTAACGACTATAAACTCTTCTCTCAACCCACTTACTGAGTCCTGAATCCAGATGGTTCAACCCGACAAATCTATTGTCAAACGCTTCGATAGTCTCAAATCTCATCTCGAACGGGAAAACCCGATTTTAATCGACGCTATCAGCGGGTTCCGCAAGCTGGACACCATAGGATACAAGACCGGACTGATAAACCCGGATGAATCTTATGCCATGCAGATTTCCTGGTGGCCTTTGGTGTCTATTCTGGGTGTGTTTTCCGCGGGTAAATCTTCGTTCATTAATAGCTATTTGGGGCGGGATTTACAGAAAACCGGTAATCAGGCGGTGGACGATAAATTTACGGTGGTGTGTTACGGCGAAGAAAATGCGGGCAGGGTACTTCCCGGACTGGCGCTGGACGCTGATATGCGTTTCCCGTTTTATCGCATTAGCGATGAAATTGAAAAAGTCACTGAAGGTGAGGGACGCCGGATAGATGCCTATCTCCAGTTAAAAGTGACCGATTCTGAAGTCGTGAGGGGCAAGATACTGATTGACTCTCCGGGCTTTGATGCGGACGAACAACGCACCTCAACGCTTAAATTGACCAATCACATCATGGATATTTCCGACTTAGTGTTGGTCTTTTTCGATGCGCGTCATCCTGAGCCTGGTTCAATGCAAGACACACTGACGCATCTTGTCCAGAACACCATTGCCCGTAATGACAGCAACAAATTCTTATTCATTCTTAATCAAATTGACTCCGCAGCGCGTGAAGACAACACCGAAGAAATTGTGGGTGCATGGCAAAGGGCGCTTTCGCAAAAGGGACTGACAGCCGGTCGCTTCTACACCATCTACAACAAAGACCGAGCGTTACCGTTTGAGGATGAAGCCGTTCAACAGCGGTTTGAATCCAAGCGCGATAGTGATCTTGAAGAAATCGAAGAGCGCATCCGGCAAGTTGAGGTAGAAAGGGCCTATCGAATTGTCGGCACGATGGAAAAAGATGCCTATGCAATGCGTGACAAAGCCATACCCGCGATTACAAGACTGAAGAAAACCTGGGCTAAACGGGTTTTGAGAATAGACGCCATTTTGTTAGGCCTTATCGCCGCTGTGGGGGTGGGCCTGTCTATTGCGACTGGCACCATTGGTGGCTTACTCAGTTACATTTTAGGTGCTTTCACAGATCCGACGCTCATGCTCATGACGCTCGCTGGATTGGCTGTCGTTGTGGGTGGGGTGCATTTCACCGTGCGAAAGCTCGTCGCTCAGTTTATGGCGAAGCGTTTGGAAGGTACGGAGGACGAACCTTACGCCAAAGCATTTCGGTTCAATACTCGATTCTATCGATCAGTATTTAGCGCTAAACCTGTCGGGTGGGGCGCTCGCTCACAGAAGTCGGTAGATGAAGTATTGGAGCATGCATCGCAGTTTGTAGAATCGTTAAACGATCAGTTTACAAACCCGTCCGGCCAACCGCGAGAGTGGTAGCTACGATTGAAATGATCAGTCTGGAATAAGCCTTTTAGGGCAAATTCCAGACTGGCCATCTTGTTTGCTTAATCTCCGACTTTCTCAGCCTTACTGCCAGCTGCCGCATTCGATTCAACTGTAGGGCTAGTTACCGGGGCTTCAACATCAGCAATCTTTTTTGATGCAAACGAAGAACGGTTGCTGCGAGAGGCATCATCCTTATTGGCGAGCGAACGCACAGTACTCTTTAGTTCGCTAGGCTGTCTTTGAGACACGTTGCTGTCATCGCCTGAAGGCTTCGCTTTTGATGCCGCAGGTTTAGGTGTTTGCTCTGATACAGCCGCTTGTGCCGCCGGCTTATTCACGCTCTCCTGAGAGGTTGCAGCCGGCTGAGCCACTGGTGCGCTGCTGGTAGCTTGCGGTGCGGGAGCACTTGGCTCCGTTGTACCCGCTTCGGCTGCTGCAGCCTTCTTACTGTTTACACGTTCGCGTCTGCGGCCACCGCCACGACGTTTCGGTTTGGAAGAATCCGAACCAGCTGCCGCATCGGCGTTTGCACTTTCCGTTGTATCTGCAGAGCCAGTCGCGGCATCGTTAGAGGCACTAGGCACTTTATCGTTAGGCTCATCAGCAGCTTTGGGCGCAGACGCTTTCTTGGGTGTCTTAGCTTTAGTGGTCTCGCTGTTGCCAGTCTCACTGGATGAAGATGCATTGGATTCTGCAACCGGCGTTTTGTCTGCAGGGTTAGTTTCATCATTTTGTGCTGGAGATGAAGCCTGTCGGGTAGCGGCTTTGTTCTCTGGCTTTTCAGTTGGCGACACCTCAGCTGCTGCCGTTTTATCGGCTTGTGACGTGTCGGCTTTGACAGCCGTAGCCTCTGGAGCCTGTTGTGGTTTCGACGGCGCACTCATACCGACCGCTACTGCAGCTGAGGCAGCAGCAGGGGCCGCTTTGCTATCCGAAGGCGCTGAGTTAGTCGTTGACGATGGGCTTGTCGCACTGGCCTCAGCAGCGGGTTTGCTGCCTTCAGTCGGTGCGCTCGAAGCGTCCGCTGCGTTAGCGTTTACCTCATTGGCTGAATCGTTCGAACCTTCGGCATTCTTTTCATTGTTACGGCCACGACCTCGACCACCACGGCGTCTTCCGCCTCGACGGCCACGTTTTCGCGCGCCGTCTTCGGACGCAGCATCCGTTGACGAGTGATCGTTTTGATTGTCATCGCTGTTTGCAGCATTCTCGCTGTCGGCACTTACGTCTGTTTTATTTTCTACTGTCTCTTCTGAAGACTGAGTCCGCTCTTGTTTGCGACCACGTCCACGACCACGGCCGCGGCCTCGGTTGTTTCCGGACTGATCATCTTTTGTGGAGTCAGCAGATTCTTCAGTTTTGTTTCTGTTGTTTTTGCGATCGTTATCCGATTTAGCGTCCGCGTTGTCAGCTGACTTGCCGCGTTTTTGATTTTTTCGCTGACCGTTGCGTCCTTCGCTATTCGCTTCAGACTTTTCACCGTCTGGGCGGTTACGGTTGCGTCCACCACGACCGCCGGAGCGCTTGTTGCGATTCTGATTTCTGTTGCCATTTGAGTTCGAACCACGACCTCTAGCAGGTTTGGCTTCGTTGTTGGCTGAATCTGTGTCTGCTTCTTCAGTGTTGGCAGCACTGCCACCGGCGCCGAATAACGACGTTACTGCCCCGAGAATGCGCTTCAGCCCTCTAGGTGATTGTTCTGCCGTGGCCTCTTGATTCTGAGGCATTCTGTGCGCAGGCGTCGGAGCAGGGGCTATCGGAGAGACGGCGTTAACAGCAGCGCGCTCCGGTTGCTTCTCATCTTTTGCGTCCTGCGGAGAGTAGGTTTCCGTGTTGTCTGCGGCTAGCTCATAACTCTTCTTGGCCGCTGCTTCATGTTCCGCATCGCTCATGCGGATGCGCTCGATCGTGTAGTTCGGTGTCTCGATGGACGGGTTGGCAACGATCAACAGCGTGACGGAATTGCGGGCTTCAATCTCAGAAATATTCTGGCGTTTTTCGTTGAGTAGGTAGGTCGCAACTTCGACCGGAACATCGGCCAATACTCGCCCGGTATTATCTTTCATTGCCTCTTCTTCGACGAGGCGCAGAATTGATAGGGCAGTGGATTCAATACCTCTGATGGTGCCGTGTCCGTGACAGCGTGGGCAGACGTTTTCAGAGGATTCGCCCAGTGAGGGGCGGAGGCGTTGTCGGGACATTTCCAGCAGGCCGAATTTGGAAATTCTGCCGATTTGGACGCGTGCACGGTCTTGTTTTAGCGCTTCGCGCAAACGGTTTTCGACGGCTCGCTGGTGCTTGGATGCCATCATATCGATAAAATCGATGACGACCAGACCGCCAAGGTCACGTAGTCTTAATTGGCGGGCCACTTCATCGGCTGCCTCTAAGTTGGTGTTTGTTGCTGTCTCTTCGATATCGTGCCCTTTAGTGGCCTTGGCCGAGTTGATATCGATAGAGATAAGAGCTTCGGTATGATCAATGACGAGAGCGCCACCTGAAGGCAAACGCACTTCCCGGCGAAACGCCGACTCTATTTGAGATTCAACCTGGTAGCGGTTGAATAAGGGAACGTCATCTTGATAAAGCTTTAGCTTCCGCTCGTTCTGAGGCATGTAAAGGCGAATGAAATCGGCCGCCTGCTGATGAGTTGCTTCTTCGTCAGCAATGATCTCACCGATGTCGCCACGGAAATAATCCCGCAGTCCACGCACGATGATGTTGCTTTCCTGGTAAACGAGGAAGGGGGCTTTCTTTTCGCCGGCAGCTTCTTGAATTGCTTTCCAGATAGCAGCCTGGTAGTCCAGATCCCATTGCAGTTCTTCTGTCGTTCGACCAATTCCGGCGGTACGAACGATAGTACCCATGCCATCAGGCACTTCAACATCAGACATCGCAGCTTTGAGTTCGGCTCTGTCGTCGCCTTCAATACGGCGTGACACGCCACCTGCGCGGGGGTTGTTGGGCATCAACACGAGAAATCTGCCAGCAAGGCTGACAAAGGTGGTTAGAGCAGCGCCTTTGTTGCTGCGCTCTTCCTTCTCAATCTGAACAACAATTTCCTGACCTTCTTTAATACATTCGCGGATGTTAGGTCGTCCGCCGTCAGATTTTTTAGCGTCTTTCTTCAGGTATTCCTTGGCAATTTCCTTGAAAGGAAGAAAGCCGTGTCGGTCAGCACCGTAGTCTACGAATACGGCTTCTAGGCTGGGTTCTACCCGAGTTATTTTCGCTTTGTATATATTAGATTTACGTTGTTCTCGTGATTTATGTTCTATGTCGAGATCGACCAGGCGTTGTCCATCAACGATGGCAACTCGCAACTCCTCTTGGTGGGTCGCGTTGATCAGCATTCTTTTCATTATTAGTATGGTCCATTGCGGACCCTGCCTGAATCGCCGGTTTTCCTAGATGCGCGCACGTCTGTTGGACTCGGGTTGTAAACCAGAGAATTACTGACAGACAAACTTTGATGTAAGCGCTGAGCATCGGGTGAGCCGGGTAGGCGGAATCCGTATTATTGTTGGTAAAAAAGAAGCCTCGGTTTTTAACGGGCTTCGAGGGTCGTGGTCATTCAAGGCGTCCCGCCTGATGACTCAACGATAAAAAACTTAACTTTAGTGTTCGGTTTAAATTTCCAACGTTACTGGTGTCGGCTTTCGTTGCCGGATAACTCTCTTTGGCAACAACCATCGGTTTGACCGATAATGTTAGAAATGACGGTTAGTTAGTTCCATTACTTAACCGACTCTTTAATATAGCAGTGACAGTAGAATACAGCAATCACCGGTATCGCATTGTACGCGCGAATTAACGCGTTGCACTTGTAACGGTAAACAGCAAAAAGCATGCAAATTCATGTCTGACCCCAAAAACCCCTTTGATTCCAGTGAGTCACAGCAGCTGTCAAAAACTCGGCATGAGCGTGTTGGCAACGATGAGGACGGTCAGCGGATAGACAATTTTCTGATCAGAAAGTGCAAAGGGGTGCCGCGCAGTCATATCTACCGAATAATCCGTAAGGGTGATGTCAGAGTTGATGGTCGGCGCATCAAACAAACCCGAAAGCTGGTGGCGGGTGAGCAAGTGCGCATTCCAGCTATTCAAGTAGCTGTTGAGTCCGAAGCGCGTGTGCCCGATAAGCTGGCGAAGGCCGCTGGTTCGTCTGTCCTGCTCGAGCATGATGATTTTATTGTGGTCAACAAGCCACCGGGGATTGCGGTTCACGGTGGTAGCGGTTTGGCGTTCGGACTGATCGATGCCCTTAGACAATACCGAGATGAACCCAAGTTGGAATTGGCTCACCGTCTCGACCGAGCTACTAGCGGTTGCCTGTTGGTCGGGCGTGGTCTGAGTGCAAACAGAAAATTGCAGGATCTCTTTCGCCAGCGCAGTATCGCCAAGCGATATTGGGCTGTTGTTGATGGCCGGTGGCCTAAGTCTGTTAAAAAGGTCGATGCGCCCTTACTCAAAAATCAGGAGCACGCTGGCGAGCGCAGAGTCATGGTCGACCCGTCTGGGCAGGAAGCCTTAACGCATTTCGCCGTTGCAGAATCCTTTTCAACGGCAACGCTACTGGATGTCGAGCTCGATACCGGACGTACTCATCAGATACGAGTGCACACACGTCATACAGGACATGCTGTTATCGGAGATGGTCGGTATGGAGACAATGGCAAGAATGCCAAGTTCAGGAAGCTGGGTCTAAGCCGTCTTTTCCTGCATTCTCGCGAGCTGGCCTTTGAGTGGCAGGGTGAGAATTTTCAGGTCAATGCCGCCGCTGACGAACAATGGCAGCGAGCTTTGAGTACACTTCGCAGCTTGTAGTTTCCCTCGATCTGCTATTCCAGTTTCATACACGGACCGAACACCATGAACGACATCGTTATTGCCGGAGCCGCCAGAACACCCATTGGCTCTTTTTTAGGATCTCTGGCCAGCGTACCCGCGCATCAGTTGGGTGCTACCGCCATTACTGAAGCCCTGGCGCGAGCAGGTGTGGCCGCCGATGAGGTGTCAGAACTCATCTTCGGACAAGTGCTAACAGCAGGAGCTGGACAGAATACAGCCAGGCAAGCTGCAATGGAGGCTGGCATTCCAGCAAGCAGCACCGCAGTGACGATCAATCAGGTTTGCGGTTCTGGACTGCGCTCAGTTGCCATGGGCTACCAAGCGATAAAAGCCGGGGACAGTGACATCGTCGTTGCAGGAGGGCAGGAGAATATGTCGTTGTCACCGCATTGCGCGCCATTGCGGGCAGGGCACAAAATGGGTAATGCCGATTTTGTGGACACCATGATAAAGGATGGCCTCTGGGACGCTTTTCATGGATATCACATGGGCACGACTGCTGAAAACGTGGCGAAAGCCTGGAGTATTTCCCGGGAAGCTCAAGATGAATTTGCCGCCAACTCTCAGCAAAAAGCAGAAGCCGCCCAAGCGGCGGGAAAATTCGTCGATGAAATTGTTCCTGTCACCATCAAAAACAGACGTGGTGATGTCATTGTCGACACAGATGAGTATCTAAAACCGGGTACAACGGTTGAAGCTCTACAGAAACTTCGTCCGGCCTTTCAAAAAGACGGAACGGTGACTGCCGGCAATGCATCCGGTTTGAATGATGGAGCAGCGGCTCTCGTGCTTATGTCTGCGACGGAGGCATCAAAACGTTCAGTGACGCCACTGGCAACGATTAAGAGTTGGGCAACAGTGGGTGTCGAACCTGAGATTATGGGAAGCGGACCTATCCCCGCCAGTCGAGCGGCGCTTGATAAGGCGGGATGGAATGTCGACGATCTTGATTTAATTGAAGCCAATGAAGCGTTTGCTGCTCAAGCGTGTGCAGTTAATAACGACCTGGGTTGGGATACTTCTAAGGTCAACGTCAATGGTGGTGCTATTGCACTGGGGCATCCTATAGGGGCATCAGGTGCGCGAGTTCTCATCACGCTTTTGCATGAAATGCAGAAACGTGACGCGCGCAAAGGCTTGGCAACTTTATGTATTGGCGGTGGAATGGGCATCGCTTTGTGTGTAGAACGAACGTAAACAAGCAGCGCGGCACAATGCCTCTCGGGTTGTATAAAGGAAGCATAGAATCCCCGGGCGCGATGGAGCCATAGCGATATCATGAGATCAATCATCGGACTTGGGTTGTTTGGAAGTATCGTCAGCCTGGGAGCGCTGCTTAGCGCGCACCATCGCTTCTTTGATTTACTTTCGCACTTCCGTGTTCAGTACATCGTGCTAATCGCTTTAGTGATTTGTGTATCTTTGTTTTATAAAAAATACCTAGCCACTGGCGTGCTTGCGGTGTGTTTAGCGATACACGGCTTTGATGTTTATAGATCTCAGCACGCAGTTGAAATTGCAGGTACGTTTACAGGAACTTCGATAAGGGTGATGAACAGCAACCTGCTGGCAACCAACACGCTTTACGATAAGCATATTGATTACATCAAAACCTTAAATCCCGATGTCATCGTTTTTCTTGAATACACCCATGATTGGGACTCAGTGCTAGCTGAAGCCCTAAGCGATTATCCTCACAGACTTCGGGTACCGGCGCACCACGCGTTTGGTATTGCCATGTACAGTAAGTATTCTATTTTTGAAGGCTCTGCGCCGTTTCTTGTCGATGAACAGCGCAAGAGTGTGGATGCAACTCTTGAGATAGACGGTAAGTTGCTTCGTGTATTCGGCTCACACCCCATGCCGCCTTTGTCGCCAAAATTGTACGAGGCCAGAAACGAACATCTACAAAAGTTAGGTGAAACTGCCCACGCGTATAAAGATCCCATGGTGGTTCTGGGAGATTTAAACATATCGCCTTGGTCAGATCATTTTCGTCAGTTTGTGACGTGGGGAAATTTGCGTGATGGACGGCGTGGGCAGGGCATATTCAACACCTGGTCGACAACCCTGTTACCGATTGAAATTCCGATTGACCATATTCTGGTTAATGATCATATCCGGGTTGTAGATATGGGTACTAGCGAATTGCTGGGCTCCGATCACAAAGCGATTTGGGCCGATATCCAGATTCGAGATTGAGTCTGCCAGCTCAGCTACCTTTAGTACGAGTTTGCGCGAACGCATATTCGGCGTAGTATTAACTCCTCATTCATTGATCGAGAAGGTGTGTTATGACGCAATCCATCCTTGAACTGGAAATGAAAATTATGGAGCTGACCGCTGAACTCAGGCAGCTTCAACGTGACCTCCCCGGTGAGGAGGTCAAAGACTACAAGTTTGACACGGTCGATGGAAGCCGCTCCTTAAGTGAATTATTCGCAGGTAAAAATAAACTGTTGCTTATTCACAATATGGGGCAGGCTTGTCGATACTGCACACTGTGGGGCGACGGTATCAATCCCTATGTCGCTCACTTAGAAACTGCGATGTCAGTTGTGATGGTCTCTAAAGATGCCCCTGAGGTTCAGCGCAACTTTGCAAATTCCAGACAGTGGCGTATGCGCATGGCTTCTCACGGCGGTGGAGAATACATGCAGGATCAAGTGGCCGCTAACGGCATGGGGAACATGCCCGGTGCAGTCGTTTATGAGCAGCTTGATGGAAAGATCTATCGTAAAGCCAGTACGTATTTCGGGCCCAGTGACTTGTATTGCTCCCAGTGGCATTTCCTAGGTTTGGCCGGCATCGATATTGGTGATTGGACGCCACAGTATTCCTATTGGCAGCGACCGCAGGAAATGGAAGATGGTGGAGAAAATCTGCCTGACTAAGGCTCGATAGCAGTCTTACGTTTTACGGGACAAAATAAATTAATGCTTGAATATTTAACGTTGATCCTGGCTTGCCAGTTGGTTGGAGAATTTGCAGTCAGTGCTGCTGCTGTGCCGGTTCCCGGACCCGTCGTGGGTATGATCCTGCTGTTTGTTTTTTTGCTGATTAAAGGGTCGGTACCTGAGCAACTGGCTAATGTGTCTTCGGGGTTGCTGAATAATCTGTCCTTGATGTTTGTGCCCGCAGGGGTAGGGGTTATGGTGCATTTCGAAGTGCTGGGGAACGATGCACTTCCTATCTCTGTTGCGTTGGTCACGAGTACCTTACTTACGATAGCCGTTACCGCGTTACTGATGAATTTTTTAAATACTAAAAGAGTCGACAGTTCAAACGCTAAGGTACAAGGCGATGAATGAGTTGGCCGGGTTGTGGGTATACCTCAGTTCTAGCCCTTTATTACATTTGACACTAACGCTTGCCGTGTTTGTACTGGCATCTGCGTTATACAAGCGCTTGCGAATGAATCCGTTTTTAAATCCGGTACTGTTGAGCGTTGTGATAATTGTTCTTATATTGCGCTTTACCGATACGGGGTATCAAACGTATTTTGAGGGCGCGCAGTTTGTGCATTTTCTACTCGGGCCTGCCACTGTTGCGTTAGCTATTCCCTTATACAGGCAGTTCGAAAGAATTAAAAAGTCTGCGCTGGCTATTTTTGTCAGCTTGATCTGCGGCTCAATAACGTCTGCTGTTAGTGCGGTGCTTATTGCCTGGGTGCTCGGCGCCGATGTCATGACATTAATATCGCTTGCACCCAAGTCTGTAACTGCCCCCGTCGCGATGGGCATAACGGAACAGTTAGGAGGACTGCCGTCGCTAACGGCCATTGTTGTTATTTTGACTGGAATGATTGGCGCTATGTTCGGGCCGTTAGTTCTCAATGCGCTCAAGATAAAAGATTGGGCCGCGCGTGGCTTTGCAATTGGCACGGCCAGTCATGGTATCGGAACGGCCAGAGCCCTTCAGGTCAATGAACTATCCGGGGCTTTTTCCGGATTGGCCATGGGCCTAAATGCGTTGGCAACGTCCATCATGTTGCCCATTGTTTGGAAGTTTTTTAGTTAATCTTTATTCACGACACCGCGTCCATAGTGCTCTTTGACAGATTTCCAACGACGTCGGCTGATCGGTATTCTTAACTCATTAGACATGATGCACGCAGCACTACTTGAGTTACCGACGATGCGTGACACATGTGCGTGTGCAACCCAATGGGATCGGTGAACTTGCATGCCTAAATTAGACAACTCATTACTGACCTCTTTTAGACTCCCCAGAACGGTGGTTCGGCCTGCAACCGTCCAGACGTTTAAGTAATGCAAATCACTGGCAACCGCCACGATATCTTTTCCAACGATACCCGGCAGGCTGCTTAAAAAGCGATGCTCCTCTTCAACCGTTTCCTTGTTGTCGATGACAGTGACGCTATCGTCCATGCGCGGCTCTGTTGTGCTTACCGGAAGTAGCACGGGCAAATTAATGAGAATCCAAGATCCCATAAACCATGGCGCTAATTCAAAAAATTCGCCGACTAGTAGGCGGGGTAAGGAGGTGATGCTCTCATCAGGGTCTAAGTCTGTAATATGAGGCGAGAAAATCCAGTCTAGAAATAGGTATCCGGGAACCGCGATTAGAATTGCGGCGATCCCGGACATGACAACAGCTCCCCATGTCGATGAGGGTAGGAGTTTGCCGCGTGAGAGCCATTGGCTGGCAACCCAGAGCGATCCTAGCCCCAGAGCCACGTGCAAAAACCAGAATAGGAGGCGTCCCAGCCAAGTGAGTCCGTGGCTGGCCTCTGGTTTTACCACTGTGAACAGCGCAACAAGTAAGGCTCCGAGGAGACCCACCGACTGTCCAATGGGCAACATATCGAAGACTGTACCGTTAGCGCTGAGATATTTCTTACCGGAGCTATCAATCATCGAAAAGCTGTTTCCTTGTTTTAAGACGCCCACAGCATACTCAGCTAAATATCGGGGCATAAGAGCCGTTTGTATAAACGGTTAGGATAATGCACGAATGGTGGAATATAAGAAAACGGATGAATAACAGCTAGTTAGTCGCAGGTATTTACCATTGTGAACAAATCGGGGGGACGCAGTTGTTGGTACTAATGGCAATGTAGCCATTTGTGTAAAGCTTCGACCGTTGGTGTTAATGGAGGTAGCCAAGCTGATTTTTAAACCGCTAAGTTGTCAGTCAGTCTTCTCATACCGTCTCACTCCAATACAGGACAAAGCCTTACTATGAAAACTCCCAGGCACTTTATTCTAATCAAGCTGATGCTTCTCAGCTGCACTCCATTTGCGTCGCAAAACGGGTTCGCAGAAGATGCCGGCTGGTCTGTTGTTCCCTATGTAGGAAGCAGTCAAATCGGAGATCAATCCGGCGTTATTGGGCGCGCGCAAGACATTAGTGACGGCCCTCTTGACGTTCAATTAGATGATGGATTCGTAGCGGGATTAGGGCTTCGCTACGACTATAAAAATTCCCCTTGGAGTGCAGAGTTCTCCTGGGAATATCGCTCCAATGATTCAAGCACCACTGCCAGTGATGGTACTGAACTACCCGGAGGAAACTATGCGAGCAACATCTTTGCAATTAATGGCCGATATGCGTTTTCACGAAAAGGTGCTGTTACTCCCTGGTTGGGGTCTGGGCTTATGTATGTACAGGAAATTGATCTGGACAGTGAAAACGTTGATGGTGAGCGATCTTTTTCCAGCTCAGGTGCTATCGGGTTACAGTTTATGGCCGGTATCGATTATTCGTTAAGCAGCCGCTTTTACTTAAGCTCAGAGCTGCGTTACTCAAGCATCACCGGTATCGATCTTGATGAGGAAGGCGGAGTTGGGCGCATTGCTAACCTGGATTATCAGCCACTCACTCTGGGTGTCGGGGTTGGATTCAGGTTCTAAATGCCGGTTGAACTACGGGCGTGCTAAACCGCATCAAAATCTAATACGACTTTTGCCGAGGTTGGTTTCAGTTGGCAGGCCAGAACGAACCCATCTTCCAATTCCCAAGGTTCGAGGGAGAAATTCTGTTCCATGTCACCGCTACCTGTTGTGAGCTTACAACGGCAGGTAGCACACATGCCGTTTGCGCACGAATACGGTACTTCTAGTCCAGCTGATGATGCAGCATCCAGCAGTCCTTCGTCTTCGTGCATGTTGAAACTTCGACGAGAACCGTCCAGTACAATTTCTACCTGGGACTGCACAACGCGTTCGTCAGCGTTATCGAATTTTTTTGCCGCTGACGCCGTTCGTAGTGGCGTGGAGGGTGTAAATAATTCGTACTTTATGGACGATTCCTCGACACCAAGATTTTTTAAGGCTGTGGAGGCGGCCTCTATCATTGGCTGAGGCCCGCATATAAATGTCGCGTCATACTCGGTTGGAGTGATGTGCCCGCGTGTTGCCATGGTTTCCAGTTTTTCAGCGTCCAAGCGGCCATTAAATAGTTCGACATCTTGTGACTCTTCATCCATCACATGGGTCAACAGAAAGCGCGTTAAGTACTGATCTTTTAAATCATTGAACTGTTTTCTGAACATAACGCTTTCTGTGTTTCTATTGGCATAACACAAGGTCACCGTGCTGTCCGGTTCGTTCTCAAGTACTGATGTTGCTATTGACAAGATAGGTGTGACACCGGAGCCAGCGGCCAGTAGTAGGTAATTATGTGTTCCACCGATAGTTGCGACAAAACGCCCTTGCGGTGTCATTACGGATAGCTTGTCTCCGGCTTTGATGGTTTGAGCAAAGTTGGAAAATAGACCGTCATCAATTCGTTTAACACCAACTGACAAGGTCTGCTTACCAAGCTCAGAGCAAATTGAATATGAGCGTCGAACATCTTCACCGTTGATGGTTGTTCTGAGCGTCAGGTACTGGCCGGGTGTAAATTTATATTGCTCTGCCAGCGTATCTGGAACATGGAAGCTCAATACGACTGATTCTGCCGTGTCTTGTTCAACATCTGCAACTGTTAAGGTGTGAAACCGAGCTGCTACCTTGGGTTGACTCATTGGAATCTTGTCTCGTCTGTTACGACCGTGAACCGGTATCACAGGCACTTAAAGTAATCGAATGGCTCGTAGCAACTGTTACATTGATAGTGAGCTTTGCAAGCCGTTGAGCCGAATTCAGAAATTAACTGTGTGTTTTCAGATGAACAATTTGGGCAAGCGACGGTTGGCTTACTGAACAAAGCGCGTTTCTGAGTGCTGGTTTTCTCTGGCGGTGCAATGCCATAGGCGCGTAGTTTTTCTAAACCTTCATCGCTTATCCAGTCGGTCGTCCAGGCTGGGCTGAGTACGCGTTCTATTTTGACTGTATAGCCATGATCCTCGAGTGCTTTTTTAACCGCGTCTTCTATCGCTAAAACAGCAGGGCATCCTGAGTAGGTCGGGGTTAGTCGGGCAATGACTGTGCCGCTTGGCTCAACGACAACGTCTCTTAAAATACCCAGTTCGGCAACGGTGACTGCCGGAACCTCTGGGTCAAGCACTGCAGCCGCTATTTTCCAGGCCTGTTGTTGCTGCTTACGGTGGGCTAAGGAGACAACAGTAGGTTCCTTGTTCGTCCGTTTTGGTGCTTGAAAGTGAATAGGCTCGTTTTTCATAGACGGTGCCTTTACCACTGCATGTTGGGATAGCTTCGTTGTAAAAACTGAAGCTCAGCAAGCAGGTATCCCATAGACTCTGTATGTCTGCCTTGGCGACCGCCGGATTGCCCCATTTGGTATTCAGGCATTGGTAGCTTGGCTTGTTCCAATATATCGCTCATTTGCACATTCCAGCCCGCTTCGATGGAAGAGGGGCCTGGCAGGACTTTATTTACTGCACACGCGGCTGCTATATCATCGGTCTCGAAGAGCTCATTGACATAGGGTGCTAGCTGCTGCACAGCATCAAGACTTCGTTGTGCACTTTCGTCCGTGCCATCACCTAAACGTATAACCCACTGCGCTGTGTGTCTGACGTGGTAGTCGGACTCTTTAACGGCTTTACCTGCAATGGCCGCGATGTTTTCATCGGTAGAGCTAAGAGCTTGTTGCCAGTATTGATGCATAAAACACGAGAAAAAAAGCTGGCGTAACATTGTGTGTGCGAAGTCACCATTGGGACGTTCGCAGATCAGTAAATTCGTGTACTCGTGTTCTAATCGGTTGTAGGCAATGGCGTCCTCATCGCGCCCCTTGTTTTCAAGACTACCCGCGTAGGTATATAAGGCCCGTGCTTGACCCAGTAAATCCAGAGCAATGTTGGGCATTGCCAGGTCTTCTTCCAACATGGGGGCGTGACCACACCATTCGGATAGACGATGCCCCAGAACAAGATGATCATCGCCGAGTCGAATAAGCTGCGAAATCAGAGACGCTTGGTTCGGTATGTCGACGTTGGCATTGGCTACGTCCATTACATATGCCCTACATCGTCGGGAATATCGTAAAACGTCGGGTGCCTGTAAATTTTGTCGCCAGCCGGGTCAAAAAATGTTTCTTTATCGTTCGGGTCTGACGCGACAATCTCGGACGAGGGAATGACCCAGATTGATTGTCCTTCTTCGCGACGTGTATACACATCCCGTGCAGCTTGAAGTGCCATGGTTGCATCTGCAGCATGCAGAGAACCACAGTGACGGTGAGCCAATCCGTTTCTTGGACGAATAAATACTTCCCAGAGTGGTGTTTGAGCTGTATCAGTCATGATCGTTATCAGGCCGTTACTTGTTGGGCAGTTTGTTGTTTTTGCTTTTCTGCATAAGCAAGTGCAGCTTCGCGCACCCAGGCACCTTCTTCCCATGCTTGCTTTCTAGCAGCAATTCGATCCTTATTCATCGGACCGTGACCTTTAACCACTTTCCAGAATTCATCCCAATCAATGTCGCCAAAATCATAACCGCCTTGGCCATCATTCTTAGTCTCATTCCAAACCAAGTCGGGATCGGGAATGCTAAGCCCCAGATGGTCTGCTTGTTTTACGGTGGCATCGACAAATTTTTGCCGAAGCTCATCGTTGGTAAATCGTTTTATTTTCCAGGCGGTAGATTGATCGCTGTGTTGACTATCGCTATCGGAGGGACCAAACATCATCAAGCTGGGCCACCACCAACGATTGAGCGAGTCTTGCGCCATTGCTTTTTGAGCGGCAGTGCCGTTGCACAAACTAATCATCAACTCATAACCCTGGCGTTGATGAAAACTTTCCTCTTTGCAAACCCGGATCATGGCTCGGGCGTAGGGGCCATATGAACATCGACACAAAGGCACTTGATTCATGATGGCGGCACCGTCTACCAACCAACCAATAGCACCCATATCTGCCCAGGACAACGTGGGATAGTTGAAGATTGACGAATACTTAGCCTTGCCCGACAACAACTCTTCAGTCATTGCTTCCCGGGAAACACCGAGGGTTTCAGCGGCAGAATACAGGTACAGGCCATGACCACCTTCATCTTGTACTTTGGCAAGTAATGCAGTTTTTCGTCTGAGTGTGGGGGCGCGAGTTATCCAGTTGGCTTCAGGTAGCATGCCGACAATTTCGGAATGGGCATGTTGTCCAATCTGCCGGATAAGCGTCTTGCGGTAGGCCGCAGGCATCGGGTCGTTAGGCTCAATTTTCTCGTCCGCATCGATGCGGGCCTGAAACGCTGCTAAAAATTCTGGAGTTTCGTTAACGTCCAGATTTTGACCGTTGAGACCTTGTGAATACATAGTGATAGTGCCTTTTCAAAACTGGCTTCAGCTGTGCCAAATAGCAATAGTAAAAATAGCGGCTGCTTTACTTCTTGAAAAGATAATATATTACGAAAATGTGAATTTCAACATTATTTTGTAATATTTAATTGGCCTTAAATCTGGATTTCAGCATTTCCGTACCTTTTGCCGGGGTTGGGGTCTCCCACCAACCCTCGCTCTGGGTGACTATTTTTGGATATAGCTCGCACAGGGCCTGATGGCACATCGCACCGGGCCAGGTGGCTGGGAGTAAACCCTGAGGTACGAGTGGGTGTCTCAGGACGAGCCTTCGCCAGGCGTGGATCAACAAATATCGAAGCACCAAAGCGGATAGGGGGCTAAGTTGTTTTATGACGCCTGAATTCGCGTTTAGGTGGGAAAGGTCTGACAACAGTTCACTATATTGTCGGTTCAATGCTTCCGGTACCAGCTTGTCCAAGGCCCAATCCGGAACATCGACGGCTTCTGTTGGAAATAATACGACCTCTTTGTTGTCCAGTTTAGATACGTCCTCGCTGTTGATCAGCTGCCATTGCCGGCTTAACGTAAATCCAACCGGTACGGGATCTTTAACGCTTGATATTGGTTCTTTAAAAAAGGCTAGGTTCCAGTCACTTGAAGGTGATTCGAAGGAATGGTTATAAATTCGTTCGGAAGCTGCCAGGAAAGTTTTTTTGCCAGTTTCACTTAAGGAGTAAAACGCAAGCCTGCCTTGCTTTTCCCGTTCCACCCAACCTTCTTTAGCGAGCCTGGAGAGGGCTGTTCTTAACGCATTTTCTTCGATATCAACATGGCCGGTTAGCGCAAGAAGCTCCTGTACTGAAATACTTTGTTTTCGGGGCTGAACTAATTCACCAAATATCGATATGACGATAGACCAAACACGAATACGACCGGCACTATGCAGTCGCTTGTGGAAGGGACTTAGTATTTTCTTTGAATCTGACATGTCTATCTATTCACTGGTCGGCACGTCCGGGCAGTTGGTGTTAAGTGTAGTGATTCATGGTGAGTAACTCATAGCTTGCAACTGATTCATCATCCTGATTAGTGATAGCGACATGCCATCGTACTTCTCCGTATTCGCTGGTGCGCGGTGTTTTTCGGCGCACAACGAGTTGTACCCGTATTTTGTCTCCAGGTACTACCGGCTTTTGAAACGCCAGATTGTTTAAGCCGGTATTTGCTAAAACCGGCCCGGGGGCTGGCTCAACAAATAAACCTGCTGCAAAGCTCAACAACAGGTAGCCATGCGCGACACGTCCGGGAAAGAAGGGGTTAGCCGCAGCAGCAGCTTCGTCCATGTGAGCATAAAACGTATCGCCGGTGAAGTTAGCAAAGTGTTCCACATCGTCCAAAGTAATCGTGCGGAAGTCGGTTTGAATGGATTCGCCGATGTCTAGGTCGTGATATGTCTTTTTGAACGGGTGAGTTTCGTCAGAGGTTGTTGATGATCCTGGAACCCATTGATTACCCAGTTTGGTCAGTACATCAGGACTACCCTGAATGGCTGTGCGTTGCATGTAGTGCATGACTCCGCGAACACCGCCCATCTCTTCACCACCACCGGCACGCCCGGGCCCGCCGTGCACCATATGTGGCAGGGGAGATCCGTGGCCAGTACTTTCTTTCATTGATGTACGATCGTTGAAATAGAGTCTTCCGTGATAACACGCTGCGCCTAAAACGACGTCTCTCGCAACGTCTGTATCGTGGGTGATCACTGAGGCCACTAATGAGCCATCTGCCTTGTTCAGTAGTTCGATGGCATCTTCAATATCCTCATAAGGCATCACCGTACTTACAGGGCCGAAAGCTTCAATCGCATGGACTGACTGTGCTGAACGAGGGTTGTCGCAATGCAAAATGGTCGGCGGAAGAAATGCACCTTTCTCACTATCGGCACCTTGCACACTAAAGTGATCCGGGTCGCCGTAAACGCGCTCACACTCGGCACTGAGTGTATTTATTTTTTCTAACACATCGTGCTTTTGGGCATTGGATACCAGCGCACCCATGGTGGTGTTTTCATTCGCAGGGTGACCAATGACAATTTTATCTAACGCTTGGGTCAACGCATTTACTAATGCCGGCACTTGCGTTTTAGGCGCCATGATGCGCCTGATAGCCGTGCATTTTTGGCCGGCTTTAGCCGTGAGCTCACGAACAGATTCTGACACGAAAAGATCAAACTCAGGGGTGCCGGGTATTGCATCCGGGCCGAGAATTGATGCATTCAAGCTGTCTTGCTCTGCGACGAACCTGACTGCATTATTTAATATGTTGGGCTGAGAGCGTAGCGCCGATGCCGTTGATGCTGATCCAGTAAAGCTCACGACATCCTGACTACCCAGTCTATCCAGCAAGTCGCCTGTACCACCAGAAATGAGTTGTATAGCGCCCTCTGGCAATAATCCGCTATTGAGTAAAACCTTAAAAGCAGCTTCAGCGACATAACCGGTTGAGGTCGCCGGTTTGACGATGGCCGGGACGCCCGCTAGTAAACAGGGCCCGAGCTTCTCTAACATTCCCCACACAGGGAAATTGTAGGCATTAATGTGTACAGCTACGCCTTGCAATGATGTGCAAACATGCTGGCCCAGAAATGTACCGTTTCGCGACAAGGCCTCTACATCACCATCGAGATAGATCGTCTCGTCAGGCATTTCTCTGCGCCCTTTAGAGGCAAACACCAGAAGAGTTCCGATGCCACCATCGATATCGATTTTGCTGTCGCTCAGTGTCGCACCGGTCTGATAAGACAGTTCGTATAAATGATCCCGATGCTCACGCAGGTGCAGAGCAAGCGCCTTAATTAAGCGAGCTCTGTCGTGGAAGGTCATGGCTCTTAGTGCCGGCCCGCCGGTGAACTTGGCGTAGTCAATCATGTCCTGGTAGTTCAACGCGTCGTGGCCGCTTCTAGCGATGCTGCTGCCATCTATCGCTGATGCCACGATACGTGCAGATGAAGAAGGTGCAATCCAGTCGCCGTGGGCGAAGCTTTGAACATCTATCAGTGCCATGTCGATATTACCGCTGTTAACGAGTTACGTTTTTCTTGGCAGTTAATGTACAGGTAATTGGCCCGGTCCACTACAGCCTGTTCCAGTACATGCCCTTTAACGCTCCTGTGCGGTGGTTACTTAGTTTTGTTCAAACTGTTTCCATTTTCCACGCAGCCATAAAAACAAGACGGTTGCGACTGTGAGCGCTGCTGTCATAATCGCTACGTCGACAGTTAAGCCTGTTAGCTGAGGCAACCTGCCTGAAAAGAGAAAACCGACTGCGACAAACATCGACGTCCAGAGCGCTGCACCTATACTTGCGGCAATAGAAAATGCCCGCCAACTCATCGTGCCGGCACCGCACAGGAAATTGACATAGGGTACGGTGGGGCTGAGTAATGTGTGGCTTAAGACCACCGCTTTTACACCGTGATTGTTTACCATCGTTTCACTGCGGTTAATCATGGCTCCCATCCGCGGACCTGAACGAAATTTATTCAGCAGTGAATCTCCGGCTAGTCGTGCGATTTGAAAGGCGACTTGGTCAGCTGTCACGAACGCTAAAATACATATTCCGATTAAATGCCATAGGTTCAAATCACCCACTGCAGCGAATCCGCCCGCTGCGAGAACCACCATCGATGATGGTAGGGGAATGGCAAATCCTGCCAGAAGCACACTGCAAAAAACCACGTACAAACCGTAGTCGGGAATCAGCCCGAGAAAGAACTCAGTCATTGTGAGTCCCTATAGAGAGTCGCCTGCTCTCGGAGTTTTACGGTGAGTTCGTCTAATGATAGATCCATTCTCTCAGCGATAAAACGCATCTTGCGTCGCTGCGGAACGTCAGGATCCATCTCAAAAATGTCGTCCACGATGGCGCGGGGTAGATCGTAGGACTTCATCACGTACTGAGGGGTCATCCACCCTCGAAGTGTTTGGTCCTGGTGTCTTGGATCATTGAAATAGATGAGATCCATGACAATTCTGACCGCGAGGTACAGACCCACGATGAGCGCAATAGCGAAGATGGCAACGGGGAATCTGTACTCACTGATAAACCTTATCGCAGTTGATTTTTCCATTGCGCAAAAATTATTTTTATAACGTGCATAGGGTAGCAAGTCTTTTCTGTGATCACTGTTTTAATTTTTCGTAGGCCAGCGAGAGTTCAGTGACTTTTGCCTTTGTCGCATCTGTCGGGTCTTCCTCGAGTAAATCGACTTTTTCAAAGGGATCTTTTGCCAAATCGAAAAGCATGAGTTCTGCGTTATCAATGGCTACTAACTTGTATTGATCGTCCCGTATTGACCAACCTAAGGGAGAGCGACCGCGTACGGGCTTGTCGCTGAAATGCTCAACATACGCATGCTTCCGGCTTGTTTCAGCGCCCTGAAAAGTCGGTGAAAAATCGAATGCGTCCGGTGCGTTTGATGTGATTCCGGCTATCGCTGCAATCGTTGCATGCAGGTCTGTGGTATTGATCAGAGCCTCGGAACGACCTGCCATTACTCCCGGTCCTTGAACCACGAGGGGAACGTTTGAACCGCCGTTAAAAATACTACCTTTCGCTCCGCGTTGTCTGAAGATATTGCTGGCAACACGTCCGGGAGTTCCGTTATCACCCATAAACATGACTACTGTATTTCGTCGTGTTGCCGCATCCAGAGAGTCGAGTAACCTTCCCATCTCCGTGTCCAAAGCTTCAAGTGCAGCGAAGTAGTAGGGGCGCGGGTTGGATCTAATGTCGCTGTCCTCTCCCGAAAGGGAATCATTGGTGTGAAGGTTTTCAGGCGGGAGGTGAAATGGAGTATGAGGGGCGTTGTATGCCAGCCATAGAAACCAGGGTGATCTCTGTTCGGATACCCATTCCACAGCCCTGTCGGTAAGCGCGGTGGTTGTGTACCTGTTGACAATAGCTGTTTTGCCATTGTGAACCCGTCTCCATTTGAAATAATCGGGAGTGCCACCTTTAAAAAATCCGTAGAACTCTTCAACGCCCAATGTCATTGGATGGTCCAAGTCATCGTCAGATCCGGCCACGTGCCATTTTCCAATAACAGCTGAGCTGTAGCTAGTCTCTTTCAAGCGATCGAAAATAGACACTTCGTTTGAGGACAATCCGTTACCACCTGATCGGGGAATTGCTGCGCCAACGCCGGTTCTAAATCCGTGCTTACCCGTTAGAATGCTAGCTCTTGTCGGAGAGCAGACCGGAGCGGAGTAGGCGTTGTCGAAAACCATCCCTTGCTCGCACAGTGATACCAAATTCGGCATAGTGACCTTGTTGTCACCTACTGCATGGCATGGTGATGCATCTAGCCCCATGTCATCTGCGATCACCAATAGTATGTTCGGGCTAGCTGCTACCTTAGCCGCAGGCAGGGTGGCTAATACTATTGCGGCGGCGAGGTTGGCTTTTAAATTCATCCGTCAGTTGCCTCGAGAGTGGATTCGGAACTAAAAGAGTAGTATCGACATGTGCAACAAATATGAACTAATTGTGCAAATACTCGGGTGTTGAGCTTCTCGTCTCAAGTTGACTCACTGTTGAGATTATGCGAGATTCCAGCGGTCTAGACCCGATGCCATTGCCGCTGCGGCCCTTGCAAGTAGGTCGATTGTTTTAAACGGAGAATCTCGCCTGTGTTGGATTTGTCACCGAAGTCCGGGGAACTGGAGGCTATAGAAACGGCATCCCGGGATGAAATAAGCGCACTCCAGCTTGACAGAATGAAATGGTCAATTGCGCATGCATATAACAACGTAGCCCACTACAAACAATCGTTTGATGCTGCAGGTGTTCATCCGGATGATTTGAAGAGTCTTGCTGATCTTGCAAAATTTCCTTTTACGTTAAAACAGGATCTTCGAGACAACTACCCGTTTTCAATGTTTGCGGTTCCACGATCGGATGTTGTCAGGATTCACGCCTCTTCTGGGACAACGGGCCAGCCAACTGTTGTTGGTTATACGCAAAAAGACATCGACATGTGGGCTGATGTTATGGCTCGCTGTTTGCGCGCATCAGGTTTGCGTAAAGGAGACGTGTTGCAGAATGCTTACGGCTATGGATTGTTTACCGGTGGTTTGGGTGTTCACGGTGGTGCTGAAAAAATGGGGTTGACTGTCGTGCCTGTTTCCGGAGGTATGACTGAGCGCCAGGTAAGGCTCATTGAGGACTTTGAAGCTAGCGGAATTACCGTCACACCCTCGTATATGTTGTCCATACTCGATGAGTATCGCAAACAGGGTAGAGATCCCAGGAAGAGTCCTTTAAAAGTCGGGATTTTCGGCGCAGAACCGTGGACCAACTCCATGCGTATGGAAATTGAAGAAGCCTTCGACATGCACGCGGTGGACATCTACGGTTTGTCTGAAGTTATGGGGCCTGGAGTTGCAAACGAGTGTGTTGAAAGTAAAGACGGATTGCACATTTGGGAAGATCACTTCTATCCGGAGGTTATCGACCCAATAAGCGGTGAGGTGCTTCCCGATGGTGAGTCGGGTGAATTGGTTTTTACGTCTTTAACCAAAGAAGCGTTTCCTATAATCCGCTATCGAACACGGGACTTAACGAGATTGCTTGCGGGCACTGCGCGCTCTATGCGTAGAATGGAAAAAATTACCGGCAGAAGCGATGACATGATGATTTTGCGGGGGGTGAATGTATTTCCAACCCAAATAGAAGAGCAAGTGCTACGTGTTGATGACCTGGCTACACACTTTCAGGTAGAGCTGACCAATAAGGAACGCATGGATCACATGATCGTTCATGTGGAAAAATTGGAAAACACATCTGATGTGGCTGCGGGCGGCAAGCTCGCTGAGTTGATAAAAGCGAATATTGGTATTAGCGCAGAAATTCAGGTGGGAGAGCCGGGAAGTGTGGCCCGTTCCCAAGGCAAAGCCGTTCGCATAGTTGACAATAGAAAAGGTGAGTCGTAGCGGCGTGATTTCGTCTAACGCATTGCTTGATGAGCTCTTGGCCGTCAAGCAATTTACCATTGACTCAGAAACAGCGATGCAGGAGTTTGGTGGGCGGCTGTCAAAAGCATTGCCTGAAGGCGCCTTGGTAACACTGTCGGGAGAACTGGGTGCGGGCAAGAGCGTACTGGCGCGTTCGATTATTCATTCGCTAGGGTACGAAGGACGGGTGAAAAGTCCCACCTATACTTTGATTGAAACCTATGAGATTGAAAATGTAGCCGGTAATGTCTCGCAGCTAGCCCATTTGGATTTGTACAGGCTCAGTGATCCAGAGGAACTGGATTACTTGGCCTTTGATGATGTCTTGCAGGTGAGCAGTCTGGTATTAATTGAGTGGGCTGAACTCGGTGGAGACAGAGTACCCACCGAGGCACTACATGTTCATATTGAGTACGCAGACGATAACAGCCGCCTCGTGAAGTTAACTGTCCCTGAGAAATCGGCGTAGTATTTTTCCACTGGCAGATTTAGGTATTGAATCGATAAAATCCACCTCGTGTACCTGTTTGTAAGAGGCAACATGAGCTGCTACAAAGTCCCTGATGTCCTGAGCCGACGGTGAATCAACATTAGGCTTTAACGTGACAAACGCTTTGGGCAGTTCACCGGCTTCATCGTCCGGCATTCCGACAACGGCGACATCTGCGACGGCCGGGTGTGTGACAATCAACGCTTCGAGCTCGGCCGGTGCTACCTGAAAACCCTTGTATTTAATCAGCTCCTTAACCCTGTCAACGATGGTCATATAGCCGTCTTCATCAATACGCGCTAAGTCGCCCGTGTGAAGCCAGCCATCGGCATCGACAGTCTCCTGAGTTGCGGTCGGATTGTTTAGATAACCGATCATAACTTGGGGGCCTTTGACTAAAAGCTCACCGGGTTCATTCGGGCCCAGGTCGTTGCCGTTCTCATCGACTATTCGGGAAATGGTATTGGCTACCGTGACTCCACTGGAACCCGGCCGAGCTTTGTATTCTGGTGTGATATGACTTACCGGGCTGATTTCTGTCATACCATATCCTTGAACCACAGGACATCCCACACGCGCAGCCGCTTCTTCAGCCAGCTCGGCTCCGAGTGGCGCCGCGCCTGAAAATACTTTTCTGAGGCTGCTCACGTCATAATCATCTAGCAGGGGTGTTTTGGCTAAACCTAAAACGATGGGAGGGACGGCAAAGAGCTGCGTTATTTGATGCTCTTGTATCAAGCCCAGAACTTGTCCCATGTCAAAGCGTGGAACGGTCACGATGGTTGCGCCTTCGGATAACAAACTGCCCATCAATACCTGCATGCCGTATATATGAAAAAATGGCAGAACCGCCAAAGCACATTCGTCTGCACCATAGTTTAAAGCGGCATTGGTTTGTACAAGATTAGAAACAAGATTGTGGTGGCTTAACATGACGCCTTTCGGCAAACCTGTGGTACCCGACGAGTAGGGCAACACAACCGGGTGAGTGTGTATATCCACGGGTATTTGATCTGATTCTTCTCCTAGAAGATCCTCTAAATTGCGATAATCTACCGATGCCTGCAGTGTTACCAACTCGTTTACATTCGTCCCTTTACTGGCATCGCTAACAGCATCAATACAGGCATTGGCTGTAACAACCAGTGTTGCTCCTGAATCTAATAATTGTTGTTTAATCTCGGCGGCACTGTAGGTGGGATTTACCGTTGTAACCGTGCCCGCGCAAAGCGCAGCCGCATGAAAAACCACCGCATAGTCAGGACAATTAGGTGCAACAAGTGCAAGTACCGACCCTTTGGTAAAACCATTAGCTTGTAAGCCGCCTGCTAAACGCCTTGTACGAATACGTAGTTCTGCGAAGGTAAGAACGTTCCCCGAAGGACCGTCAATAATAGCCGGGTGGTCTCCAAGTTCCTCACACTTTTGCATGACAAATTCCGTAATGGGTACATCCGGTATCACTACCGACGGAAGAGGGCTATGAAATAGGTGAGTAGTCATGTTTGATACGCTCCAGCAGCAATACGAGGCTGTCCCTATCCTACGCCATGAAGTACGCCTATGCCTAGTCTGATCTGTTGCGACGGAGCAAGACCCTATTTGTTGTTTTTGCCAGTGCTGGTTGATCCGGTGATACAGTATGTAATGGCGTGTTTTCGGTGGGTAGCCTTGATCGATGAACTTTAAAATTCGGCACTTGAGCGTTGACGATAGCAAATTACTAAGGGAGCTAAATTACTGTTTCGGGCAAGAATTTGATGATGCCGAAACTTATCTGAGCAAGCCGCCAAGCGATGAATATTTAGCGGACATTTTGACGAATGCTAGTTTCATTGCGTTAGCCGCCCTAAGCGATGATAGAGTCATTGGCGGTTTAGTCGCTTATGAATTGAAAAAATTTGAGCAAGCTAGAAGTGAAATTTATATTTATGACCTGGCAGTCTCAGAAGCGTATCGGCGGCAGGGTATTGCAACAGCCTTAATTGAATATTTGAAGCCCGTAGCTGCAAAGAAGAACGCCTGGGTTATTTATGTGCAGGCCGACCATGGCGATGAACCTGCTATTGCGTTATACAGAAAACTGGGTGTGCAAGAGAACGTACTGCATTTTGATATTGCGCCATGATGTCATTGTGTACCTAGAACCCACCGAAAAATACTGTCCGCAAACTTTGTGCTCAAAGCTGCCTACAGTTGCAATGAGATCTTCAGGAATAGGGCAGAACACCCTGTCACGGTTGCTTTAAACCATTAAATATCAGGGTTTGTTATCAAAGTGTGACAGCATGATCTTGAGCTGAATGTATATGGTGATATAAGACCTGTTCGGGGTCGCCACGCATGAAACCATGTGGCGCTTTTTAAGTGTTCACCGCAATAAATAAATTCGGGTTTGAAAACATGAGCGTTTTCTGTTCAGGAATAACACGGCATATCACATCTTCAGCGAAGCTCGTATCTATACTTGCTGTTCCCTTGGTGTTGGTTGCTTGCTCTGATGGTGTAAGCATAAGCACTCTGACTCAACCACCGGTGGTCAGCGCTGAAGAATTTGGGGATGAGTTTTCAACGAACAGCCTGAGTAGTTGGTCTTTAAGGCATCAAGTAGAAGGTGAGGCACCTCAGTACACCTTGCTTGATATTAACCAGAGTAATGCTGGAACCCTCACCATACAACCTACCATTACGCCTGGATGGTTCGCCGATGGGAAGGCACCGTTAATTTTCAAACGGGTGTCTGGTAACTTCAGTGTGGAAACCAGTGTTAGTACGCGTGGGGCGGTTGACTCAACGCTACCTCCTGCGAGCAACTACAATTCTGCAGGGCTAATGGTAAGAGCGGCTGAAAGTAATGCTGAGAACCATGTAATGGTCAATGTCGGTCGTCAGCTGGACACTTTGGGTTCGGAAGCTAAAAATACTGTTAACTCTGTATCGAACTTGAATGTGCTTGACGGAAGCAACAATGGCCGACTAATACTGTGCCGTGTGGGTTCTCGGTTTTTTGCCTACCGACAACTCGATAATGAAACAGCATGGACTCAGGTAGGTACGGCTACCAGAGAAGACATGCCGAATACTGTACAAGTTGGGATGGTTGTAAATGGTTTTACCGGACCAGATATAGTCGCAAGCTTTGACTACGTACGAATGGCTATTCCCGAAACTGAAGATGACTGCATTAGTAACGACGCTTAAATACAACTCTGTTCTGGTAACACTTAGAGTCAGAATATTTAGCGTCAGTTAGACACAGCTGTGTTGGTATGGGCTGACAATCGTCAGTAATACCGGTCGGATTTCAACAAACATTCAGCGTGTAAGAGAATGGTCGGGAGGTTTTGAAACGGCCTGTTTGGCCGAATCCAGCTGCAGTCGTATTTTGATAGGTGGCAGTGCTGGATTCGGAGACAAGCTATGTTCTGTTCCGTGTCTTAGGGGCATGAATTGTAATACCATACTATCTAATTTGACTGCGACACGTATCTCCCACCTGTCGGGCTGAGTATGCGATACGTCAAACGTTAAGAATCGTTCTTTTAGGTAGCCACTAATGCAGCATGATTCAGAGGTAGCAATTGTCGGCGCAGGTCCTGTCGGTACCTTGCTTGCGATTCTATTAGGCAAACAGGGGAAAAAAATTACCCTGATCGAGAAATGGCCGACTATCTACGACCGACCCCGCGCGGTCACGATGGATCATGAAGTTGCACGAATTCTGGCGACGTTTGGGATTGATGCAGATAACGACGCTGCCATTGAATACCACGACGAACTGTATTACTGGAAAAATGCTGATCTTGAAGATTTGCAGATAGTCGATTGGAAAAGTGTTTCACCTTCGGGGTGGCGCGTAACTTACTGGTTTAATCAGCCTGAGCTTGAAGCGCGATTACATGGCATTGCCGCGAAAATTCCAGCCATCAAATTGTTGCGTGGTTGGGAGGCAACTGAGCTTTCAGATTCTGCCGAAGGTGTATCGTTATCTATTCAGCAAACCCCTGAAATTGTGGGTGATGCTGGACAGAAAGCGACAGTCACTGCGCAATATCTTATCGGATGCGACGGTGCCAATAGCTTTGTACGTGACTCCATCGGAATAGAAGTCATCGATAAGGGGTATTTTTTCGATTGGCTCATCCTCGATATGGTGCCGCAGGGTGACTACAAAGTTTCACCGGCTCAGTGGCAGCTATGTGATCCGAACCGGCCAACCACGCTGGTGCCCGGTGGGCCCGGTCGAAGACGATGGGAATTCATGGTTAAGCCCGGGGAATCTTCAGAGGAAATTGCGAAACCAGAGAGTGCCTGGAGGCTTTTAGAACCTTGGGGCTTAAACCCGGACAATGCGACATTAGAACGAAGTGCCGTCTACCGATTTCAGGCACGTTGGGCAAAACAATGGCGGAAGGGCAGATGTCTTATCGCCGGAGACGCTGCGCACCTAATGCCACCATTTGCCGGTGAAGGTATGTGCGCGGGCTTTAGAGATGCCGTTGCTTTGTCATGGCGTCTTAATGCAGTTCTAGACGGTTTAATGGATGCGGCAGTGTTGGACAGCTATGAAAGTGAGCGCATTCATCATGCAAAGCACTACATAGATTTCAGTCAGGAACTGGGTCGAATTATTTGTATATCAGACCCCGATGAAGCCGCCGAGCGGGATCGCTCCATGAAGGCAGAGCTTGCTGCGCGCAACCACGAACCTATCTCTGGCGATTTAGTTCATCTCGGTTCTGGAGTGTGGTGTGAGGACACGCCTGCGGCCGGTGAACTTTCTACTCAGGGCGTGGTGCAGTTTAATGGTGTTCGTGGAAGATTCGATCAAGTTGTTGGACAAGGCTGGATTGTTTTAGGTATCGGTACTGACCCTGCCAGTGTCCTTCAAGAGTATCAGCACGCAGTTCTGAATCGTCTAGGGGGTAGAACCGTTATGGTGTGTGATTCGGGAGATGACTCTGAAGTGGTGGATGTTGAAGGCACTTATAAAAACTGGATGAAGCAAACAGATGCCTGCTTTGTTATTCTCCGGCCTGATTTTTATGTTGCGGCCACAGCTAAGGACGCAGCAGATCTTGTCAGAAGATTTGATGAAGTTGTTGCAAAGTTACATCTTACGCAGCAAGGTTAGAAAGTTGCCGGGTACCCAATGTCTTCAACAGCTTTCTTTGTTGCGGCTATTTGCGGTAGGGCCGTATTGTCCCTAGTAAGGCTTTTTCATTACGCCTTAATTGTTTTGACGGTTACCTTCTGCTTGCGCTCCGGTAGAGTTTGCGAAATTATATTTTTAGGCGGGTGGCAGTCCTTGCGATCTGAGCCCTGACCAGCATCTTGATCGGATGCCTCAGTCTGTTCTCCACCTTGGTCGCAATCGGCGGCAAGTGCCGCAGGACTTAGTGCCGTTGCAGCTCCGGCGAGCAGTAAGCCACTGCTTTTTCTAACGAATTGCCGGCGGCTTGTTTTATTGAGAACCGAGATAGACTCCGATGGCTTTTTAGTCATAATCTGATCACCGACGCAGGAATTCGCAATCACCCTAACCTAGGTTTTGGGCTTCAGTCAAGAATCGACGCTTTCCAGTAAGTTGGCAGAGCGAAGCACTGCTAATACGTGTTGAATGTCGTCGTCGGAGAAGTGCGTCGATAAACTGAGTGTCGTTACAGGCCCGTCCAAGAGCTTTTCAACCAGAGCACGTGCTGTATCGCTAAATTCCAACACTGAGCCATGCGTGCGTAGTCTCAGTTGTACGTCTGTGTGTTCAACGCTTAAGACACCTCTCTCGCTGAGGTGAATAGTTTCCGGATAATTTGCTAAGTCGGTTGGTTCCTGGGACTGGTCGTGCTGAGTGGGGACATGCCGATGCTCTATTAGAGTCAAACTTCCCATGCAGCTTGGCAGTGAGTCGATTGCGGCTGTATCGTGGAGGCTTACCAGTGCCTGAAGCAATTGGGCGTCAGTCAATTGGGTTGACGGCACCGCGGCTGATGATGGTTTGTTTGCAGCATCGCCACTGGTTTGGTTACGGTTTGTCAGCCACTGTCTCGGAATACTTTTGCGGAACGCAGGGTCATCCGTGGTCAATCTTTGAATGGCTTCGAGTGCTAAATCCCTGTGTGTTATTGCATAGACGCCCAGCGTGATATGCAACGAAGAATCCGCACAGGCAACGGCATCATGCATAACGCCGCGAGGGATATACAGCGTATCTCCCGGAGTCAGTGTTATAGATTTTGTCAGTGCGCCAGCGACTTGTTGGCTGGTTTCAAATCTATCGTGCTGGAACGGTAGCTCAACTCCGCCTTCGTAAAAGTTGAATGTTTTGCTGCCATGTAGTTGCAGGATGAACACATCATGCGAATCGTAATGAGCGTTAAAACCTTGTTGGCTTGGCGGTGACAGGTATAAATTAGTCTGGCAACGCAAGTGGCAATCGCGTTGCATGTCTCTGCGAAATTCAGCAAGTGTTGAAATATTTTCATGTGCTTGCGAGATGACAATGGTCGCACCGTTACGGTGTTCTTCAATCAGGCGATGTGACTGAATTCGATTTGAATCATCCGTATAGTCAGACACCGCGATGGTGTGGCCGGACCGAGTCAGTTGTACTGACGGATACGAAAGTGGTTGGGTCGACAACAGTGTTTCGATAGCATCGATGGATGCAAGGCTTTCAAAGTGCCCTGCATCGTCTCGGTGTATATGCAGCGGGTCTTTTTCCCAATACTCGTTAAAAAAATCGTCTTCTGTTAACGGCGCGATGACTAACGCCAGCGCGTTCTTAGCTGAGTCCATCATGTATCCAAGAGTACTGGGAACCAATCTTCTCGTAATCGATCTCCCGCTTGCATATTGTGACCTGGAAAGGGGGGCGAAGTTCTGCCTGGCCTCTCAACAAATCGTGCATCGTCTCCAACTAATCGGACGGAAAACGCTCGACGTCTTTGTTGGGTTTCATTACCCCGGGCACCGTGCAGTACGCCATAGTGAAACGCGACAGCATCGCCAGGCTGCATGTCCCACTCGCGAATGTCCATGCCCTCCTTGTCAGGATCGGGTACCTCAATGTAGTCATCGCTATCAGGGTAGAAGTTTTCTTCTGACAACCAGCGCGTTGGTAATACAGGCTTCTCCCAGCGGTGGGAGCCTGAAACACATCGCAAGGATGCTTCGGTTACCGCATCCATGGGTGACCAAAATGAAACGTTTTGTATGCCGCCGACAAAATAATACGGGCTGTCTTGATGCCATGGGGTTGGCTTGGATGTACCGGGCTCCTTGACGAGCACGTGATCGTGGAAGAGTTGTACCCGTTTGCTTTGCATTAGCTGCGCTGCGACGGAGGCAAGGGGTGAATCTCTAATGGTTTGTTCGAATTCCGGGATGCGCGACCAATTGCAGTAATCGTCAAAGAAGCGGCCCTGTTCGCCGTCTTTTAGGTTCTCCGCAGCGTAGGGTCCCGGCTCCTGCATATTACTTGCAATGCCGGCTCTGACGGTGTCAACCCAATCGGCAAGCAGTCCTCGCACAAGAACGACGCCGTCCCGCTGATAGGCGTCTATTTGCGCTTGCGAAATCACCGGCGTATTCATCCTAATTCAAACTTCCTATAACGATAAACAATGACGTGCTCTTCACGATATCAGTACACTGGTGCTAATTGAAAGTAATATTCATTTAGGGGTGTACATGTCACTTGCAGGTAAAACACTGTTTATGTCCGGCGGAAGTCGTGGCATTGGTCTGGCTATCGCTAAGGCCGTTGCGGCAAAAGGCGGTAATGTGGCTATTGCCGCTAAAACCGCAGAGCCGCACCCTAAATTACCCGGCACCGTGTTTACTGCTGCTGATGAAATAAATGCGTCTGGTGCCGGGCGGGCGCTGCCGGTATTGTGTGATATCCGCAGTGAAGAGCAGGTGGATGCTGCAATAGCTCAAACGGTTGAGGCGTTTGGCGGTATAGATATTTGTGTGAATAATGCCAGCGCGATCTCTCTGACCGATACGCCGAGCACGCCGATGAAGCGATACGATTTGATGAACGAGGTGAATGCTCGCGGCACTTACCTGGTCTCTCAAAAAGCACTACCGTATTTGAAAAATTCCAGCCACCCTCACATTCTGAACTTGTCTCCGCCATTGGATTTGCAGCCCAAATGGTTTAAAAATCACGTCGCTTATACGATTGCAAAGTACGGCATGTCCCTGTGTGTTTTGGGAATGGCCGAGGAATTCAAATCAGAGGGCATTGCTGTCAATGCTCTGTGGCCGATAACCGCTGTTGATACGGCTGCAGTGCGCAATGTTATTGGTGATGACAAAATGGCGCTCATGTGTCGCAAGCCCGAAATAATGGCTGATGCCGCTGTCGCTATCCTGCAAAGAGACCCTTCCACTTGCACAGGCAATTTTTTTATTGACGAAGAGGTTCTTATCGAGGAAGGTGTATCGGATCTTTCGATTTATCAACATGAGGGTACCACTGAACTCATGGCAGACTTCTTCGTCCCGGATGAAGTATTTGAACGGTCACCGACAAAAATAGTGCAAATGTTGTAGTCCTCCCTGAGTGTCCTAATCCATTCTGGACATCGCCAAAATCTCTTCTATGCTTAACTCTGCGGAGCATTTTCTGTGCTTCGCATGAGTCAGTGTTAACCGGGGGGAGCATTGAGTTGAATTCTTGGAGTGTAAAGTGTGTCCAGTGCTTGCTACTGTGCACGTTCTTAATTGCCAGTAGCATTGGCTTGGCTGAGCCGAAGTTATACGGTTTTCGAATAGTGCAGCAAGAAAATGTCATGCTGCATCTAGACCTGGATTCGTCTTCGGCGGAGGCAGAGCTATTTTCCCTAAGCGAACCCCACCGTCTGGTAATCGATTTACCCGGTGCGACTCTAGCAACCCAAATGCCGTCCGAAACATTTATTCAGGGTGTTGTGCGTGGTGTTAGATATGCGCAGCACGGTGACGCCTATCTACGGGTGGTTGTGGATTTGCGTCGGGCGGTTGCGCCGACCTATCAGATAGTCCCCAGGCAAGGCGGTCAACGCCTGGTAGTTGATCTCGGTGTTCTCGGAGAACCTGACTATGCGGCTTTACCCGACCTGAATCCTGCTCCAATCCCATTGCCGCAGGAAAAATCCAACACGCCGTTGAGAGATGCGGTAGTGGCCATCGATGCAGGCCACGGCGGCAAGGATCCTGGTGCAATTGGCGCGAAAAAAACCCTTGAAAAGCACATTACGTTAGAAGTTGCGGGGCGTCTTTACAAAAGGCTGTTATCCCAGCCCGGTGTCACACCCGTAATGGTACGTCGTGACGACACTTACATCGGCTTGCGCGAGAGAATGGATATTGCCCGCGAGC
>JAHDGK010000100.1 GCA_020627685.1 Granulosicoccus sp.
CGATGGTGGCGTTTGGGAAGTACCGGCGGGCAATGCTGCGGTAGGTTTCAGACAAATCCATCACCATCACCTTGACGTTCTCCCGGTGCGGTAAAGCCTTTAAATAGCGGCGTAAGCTGGCCTCTGAGCGCCCGAGCTGCACATCAAATACGTGGTGTTTACCCAGGTCGACAAAAGTCGTGGCGTAGCCCTTCTTGCGGGTAAAAAAGTGCTCATCAATGCCGAGTACTTCGGGGCATTTTCGATTGGAGCATTCAGAGAGCTTTTGATCGATGTGATAGCGATACCAGCGTTCGACAGTCGCCGGGCTTATGTTGTGCGTGCTGGAGAGCTTACTTTGTGTCACGCCCCCATCGTGCGTCTCAAACACCTCCAGACGATAGCCTTCGGAAGCGCGGAATCTGGGTCGAATACCTGTGAAGCGATGACAGAAATAACGACCACAGCTCTGACAGTGATATTTGGGTGCTTTCAGGTGCAGCATCACCACCCGATTACCCTGTCGAGAGTGTTTTACGGTGCGTTTGTCAGTGGCCTTGATCCGAAGATGACGGCAACCGCAGTACAGACAGGATGGGCGTTTATTGGGCTTAGCCCAGACGTCGATCTTCGTATTCCAATCGACACGTTCGACTTCCAGGCCCGGAATACCTAGAATGCGAGAGGCGAGGGACATCGGTGTATCTCCATTAAATTGATTTGTCGCAAAACCAGTCTAATGAATCCCGGTGTCCCCCGTTAATGATGTAGAGCCGTAGTTAGTATTCCAAATCAATAATGGGGTAGATCAGGCATGGACGTACACAACCCAGACCAATATATGGCGAGCCTTCGTCAAATTATAGCCCAAGGAAGAAAGCGTATCGGGTTTATAGTCGGTGCGGGAGCACCCGTGGGCATAAGAAAGCCAGGAACGAGTGATCCTATAATTCCGGCGGTTGAGGGGTTAACACGACTAGTACTTGAAAATTTACACGAACGGTATAACGGTGTATTCGAAGGTATAACTTCGGAGCTTGAAAACCCGAACATAGAGACAATTCTCTCTAAAGTACGTAGTCTTTCAGGAGTCATTGGTGATGCCAAAGTGCATGGTCTTGATGGCAACGGGTTTCGAGATCTTGGAGATGCTATCTGTAAGCAAATCGGTTCAATCGTAAATCAAGATTTGCCGGACGAGACCACTCCTTATTCACATATAGTGGCGTGGCTATCTGGTACTGATCGACAACACCCTGTTGAGATTTTCACAACTAATTATGATTTGTTTTTTGAGCAGGCATTGGAGCGGGCAAAAGTTCCTTACTTTGATGGTTTTTCAGGAGCCAGTGAGCCGTTTTTCGACCCGGCTTCAGTGTCAAATAATGATCTCCCCTCTAGTTGGGTTCGGTTGTGGAAAGTACATGGTTCGTTAGGCTGGTCTACTAATTCGAAAGGAGAGGTTATTAGAGCTGGGCAGCGACAGGCGACTCACTTAGTTTTCCCGGAGCATCTTAAGTATGATCAAACTCAGAAAGCTCCGTACTCCGCTCTTTTCGATAGGCTGAGGTTATTTCTTTTAACACCGGATACGCTTTTAATAGCATCTGGTTTTTCATTCGCAGATGCACACATTTCTGCTCGTATCGATGAATGCTTAGCAGCAAACCCTACCGCGAGTTTATTTGCATTTCAGTACAAGCAGTTGGATGAGGAAACCCATGCCGTAGAAATTGCCAAGCGACGTTCAAATATGAGCGTCTACGCCTCTGATAAAGCATTGATAAATGGTATAGCTGCACCTTGGCTACCGGGTCGCCCACCTACTCGTGATTGGCACTCGATTCGAGATACGTATTGGTCAGGAGGTGCTGACGGTGAGCCTGGAAAATTTGAGCTTGGCAGTTATGATCGCTTGGCTCGTTTTTTCGCCTCTTCCGGTTCCTCCCAATTTACGGCTCAGCCAGATTTGAATGGTCAAACTCCGGAAGCGCAACCGGAATGATGAATCAACCGACACTACTCGGCCACGTTGGGTCTGTCTCAGGGGCAAAGCTAAGCATCAAACAATCACCAGCTGTTTCATCTGGTATTTCGATTATCGGTGGTAAAAGCTACAAGATTGGGCAAGTGGGGAGTTTTGTAAGAATTCCTCAGGGATACCACGATCTCTATGGACTTGTCTCGGAAGCAGGTGCAAATGCGGCTCCCGACGGTTCTGAGGATGAGCAGGATCGATGGCTTTCGGTACAGCTAGTCGGAGAGGTGATGGGAAGTTCTTTTGAACGCGGTATTAGCCAATATCCCAATGTTAAAGATGAGGTTCATCTAGTGACAGAAGCCGATTTGGCTGCTATCTACGGCGTTGAAGAGGATGGACAGGTTGTTGTTGGACGGCTTGCAAGTGCTGACGGCATACCCGTTAAGCTAGATCTGGACAAATTGGTGACCCGTCATAGCGCAGTCCTTGGCTCTACTGGTTCAGGGAAATCTACAACTGTTGCTAGCCTCCTGAGGTCTGTGGCGTCAGGTGCCGAAGGTATCGGTGCTGGCTTTCCAAGTTCAAGGATACTATTGCTTGATATTCACGGCGAGTATTCGCAAGCTTTGGCAGACGTGGCTAAAGTTTTCCGAATTACTCCTAATTCAAATCAAACTCAATTGAACATTCCGTTTTGGGCGCTCAATCCAGTTGATTTGTTGAGCTTTGTAATGGGGCGACTTGATGACAAGCCCCTAACGGCGATTTTGGATAAAGTTCATGAGCGCAAGTTAGAGCAAGCAACAGCGCACAGTCGGGCTGGTCTGGATATCACTTCAATGACATCCGATTCCCCAATTCCCTTTAGCCTAAAAAAACTCTGGCTCGATCTTCTGGATCCAGAGATCAAAACTTGGGAAGACAGCGGACGAACACGACCTGCGCTATTACACGCGGGGGATGCGAATACGGTCTTGCCGCCAAAGTATGAGCCTCACGGTGCTGGCTCTACTCCGCCATTCATCAACCAGACAGGAGTTTTAGGTATTCGCCGACCTCTTGACCAATTGCGATCTCGGTTGCTAGATAAAAGATACCGTTTTTTACTCCAACCAGGGGAATGGGAACCTGATCTTGATGGTAACGTGAGTAAAGATCTGGATGCGCTCTTAGAAGAATGGTTAGGACATGAAAAACCAGTAACCATACTAGATGTTTCCGGTGTTCCGAGTGTTGTCTTGGAAGAGTTAATTGGTGCTATCTTGAGAATCTTATATGAGGCTCTCTTCTGGGGGCGTGAACGATCTGAAGGCGGAATTGCTCGTCCACTTCTTGTAGTTATGGAAGAAGCTCATCGATATCTTTCAAATGAAGCGAAAGGATCTTCGCGTACGATGGTGCAACGCATCGTCAAAGAGGGTAGGAAATTCGGAGTAGGTGCGATGATTGTGAGCCAGCGGCCTTCCGAGGTAGATGACACGATTCTGTCACAGTGTGGAACCTTTATAGCTTTGCGGCAAACAAATTTGGCAGATAGGAGTAAGGTTCAGTCATCATTGCCTGATAATCTAGCCGGAATAGTAGATAGCCTTCCTGTGTTAAGAACCGGTGAAGCTGTTATAACTGGAGAAGCAGCTCGCTTACCTGTACGGTGTCGAATTTCGCTTCCGCAGGAAGGTTCTAGACCTAATAGTGAAGATCCTAAAGTTGGCAAGGCGTGGAGCGCTGAGCGCCGTCAGGAGAGCTATGAACGCTTAGCAGCCGCTTGGCGGGCTCAAAACCCGAATTGGTCAAGCAGTAGGGTTCAGCGAAATAACTTACCTGAAGAAGCTATCGAATCAATGGAAAGAGAACAAGTGATTTCCTCTAATGTGCTGTCTGTTGGATACGAAGATACAACGGAAACATTAGAAGTGGAATTCAAGAGTGGCGTATATCAATACTACAATGTCCCCAAACCAGTTTTCGAGGGATTGATGCGATCTGAATCGATTGGGAGATACATCAACACCTATATCAAACCGGCATATGCATACGCGAAGGTTTAGTACATTTATATCGCTGTTTTTTTAGGGATATATTGCTGAGCGAAATTTCATGCTCATTCGGGGCACCATGGCCTAAGTAGTCTTTGCGTGAACTGTGTCAGTGAGCACCAAGCTCCGAATTAACTTTTCCCCGAACTGTCGCATTCATCAAACCATTCTGTGCCGCCGAGCTTCACGATGCGGCAACCTTAAAAACACGGTTGCTTGATGACGCGTCGATGGTACAGGTACACTGAAAATCTACGCTCAGTTTAAATCTGTCGCATTGTTCGTCCATCCGATTGACTTGATCCCATGACTTCCAGCCTGCCAACCTCCGCCCCGATAGTTATTGTTGGCGGTGGCATCATTGGCATGTCGACGCTCTACCATCTGGCTCATAGGGGCGTGCAGGCGGTGTTGCTGGAACGTCGCAAGATTGCCAGCGGCACCACGTGGCATGCGGCAGGTATCGTTGGGCAACTGCGTGACAGTGCTGCACAAACCGAACTAGGCAAGTACACCGCCCGACTGTTCCGCGATCTGGAAGAGGAGACCGGTCATGCGACCGGTTACAAGCAAAACGGCACCATCAACATCGCTTTGGGTGATGTACGGCATGAGCAGTTGTTGCGTACGCACGATCATGCGGCTCGCCTGGGTATCCCGTCCGAGATCCTGTCGCCACAACAGGTGCAGGAGTTCTGGCCTTCGCTGGTCATCGACGACGTGCAGTCAGGCTTGTACGTGCCTTCCAATGGGCAGGTCAATCCGTTGGATGTGACCGTTGCCTTGTCCAAGGGTGCACGCCAGAAGGGCGCTCAAATTTTTGAGGACACACCGGTTGAACACCTGGATATACGTGATGGCAAGGTGGTGGCGGTGCATACCGCGCAAGGCGCTATCGCTACCGACAAGGTTGTGTTGGCAGGTGGCATGTGGTCGCATCTGTTTGGCAAGCAACATGGCATCACGGTACCGCTGCATG
>JAHDGK010000050.1 GCA_020627685.1 Granulosicoccus sp.
GTCATTCCCCTCCAAGCTAGCCACCATAAAGTCGATAAGTTTACGCGTCAGTTTTTTCTGGGTACTGCTGTCAGGCCACAACGCATAAATACCCATTGCGGGTGGTGTCCATTGCGGCAGTATGCTTACAAGCTCCCCGCGTTCTAACTCTTGTTGAACTTCATTTAGTGGCAGTACTTGTACGCCTAAGCCTGCCAGTACCGCAGCTTTTGCCGAGTTTATTGAATTCACTTCAATACGTGTATCCACCGGTTCGAATTGCGCAAGCTCATCATTTTTTGACAAAGTAATTGTCCTTGGAATGGACGTCACTTTTATAAACGGAAATGAGCGTAGCTCCTCTAATGTCTTTACCGACTTTCTATTGGCTAAAAAATCAGGAGAAGCAACCAGCACTCTATGGAATGTTCCGATCCTACGGCTTTTTAACGCACTGTCTTTCATAGTGCCTAATCGGATAGCGAGGTCGAACCCTTCTTTAACCAGGTTCAAAGCGGCGTCCGTGTTGTACATAACAATGGATACGCGAGGGTGTGTATTGGCGAATTTCCACACCGCCTGATGAGTTGGATCGCCATCACCAAATGCGGTCATGGTGATTCGCAGTGTTCCGATCATCTCATCTCTGTTCTCGACAAGTGCATCGAGAGCTTCTTCACCGGCACTCACCATGCGTTGTGCCGAGTCCAAAATATTTTTTCCCTCTGGCGTGAGCGACAAGGATCGGGTAGAGCGAAACAATAGTGAAACACCCAACTTCGCCTCAAGTTGAGATATGTGGTGACTGACGACCGATGTTGATAGTTTCAGGCGGCGACCCGCGCCGCTGAAACTGCCTGCTTCCACGACAGCAACAAATATCGCTAAACCTCTGTAGTCGTCAATCATTATTCGAATTAATCAAACAGTGAATTCGGCATGTATGCATACTGCAATTACTCTGGTAATTTCAGACGAAAAGTATCAAAGTAAACCGGTAAATTGATACTATTTTATTAATCATCAACAAACTTTTTGGTTGTTTGTGACTGAATAAAGAGTTGGAATAAATCACGTGTTCGAAAGCTGCTGATACTTTTGAGTGCAACTATGGTCCCGTCGATTTTGCTTTTTTCAGCATCATCGCTTTTGGAAAATGTTTAACTATGAATCCAATAATTGCTGACAATAAACCTGCCTCAGTCGAACTTAAGGAAGGCGAAGAGTATTATTTCTGCCGGTGTGGTAAGTCAGGTAACCAGCCGTTTTGCGACGGTTCACATGCGGGTACAGAATTCAAGCCGCTAGCGTTCACCGCTGAAGAGAGCGGCGACGCTTTTTTATGTCAGTGTAAGCAGAGTAATAATCTGCCTTTTTGCGATGGTACTCATAAGCAATTCACGGCTGAACAAGTCGGTAGTGAAGCACCTACTATGAGCCAGAAGACAGACGGTGCTCCGGTTGCAAAAGCCACCACCGAGGAGCCCACGGTTACGCTCATTCATCAGCTAGCCAGAGAGGGTCTATCTAAAGTGGGTCATCACGGCCCCATGACATCTATGGGTGTGCCTCGTCATTTGCTGCCGCACTGGGATGATCTTCAATTAATGGTTGCGCAAATGGCTACCAAGCCATTGATGGACGATGCCGAAGTTTCCACACAACTCATCATCGGTCCTGAAGCTGCAAAACCTTTAACCTTAGACATACCGTTATTTGTTTCTGATATGAGCTTCGGCGCTTTGTCGGAAGAAGCAAAAATATCTCTATCCAAAGGTGCTGAAATGGCAGGTACCGGAATTTGTTCGGGTGAAGGTGGAATGCTCCCGGAAGAGCAGGCTGCAAACAGTCGCTACTTCTACGAGCTAGCAAGCGCGCAATTCGGTTATACCGAAGACGCACTAACACGCGTACAAGCGTTTCATTTTAAAGGTGGTCAGGGAGCTAAGACCGGTACCGGAGGACATCTACCGGGTGCGAAGAACAAGGGTAAAATATCTGAAGTAAGGGGAATACCAGAAGGTACAGCTGCTATATCGCCGCCAACGTTTAAAGACTTGCACACCGTTGCTGACTTTAAACGCTTCGCTGATAGGGTTAGAGAGATAACCGGCGGTATTCCAATTGGCTTTAAGCTCAGCGCGAATCACATTGAGCAAGATATTCAGTTTGCCTTAGATGCCAGTGCTGACTACATCATTCTTGATGGTCGTGGTGGCGGTACCGGAGCCGCACCTGAGATATTCAGAGATCACATCAGCGTGCCGACAATCCCGGCCTTGGCAAGAGCCCGTCGGTACCTGGATGAGCAAGGTGCTAGCGGCAGAGTCACGCTTATCATCACCGGTGGTTTACGAGTTCCTATAGACTTCGTAAAAGCCATGGCGCTCGGTGCTGATGGCGTAGCGGTATCCAATAGCGCAATGCAGGCTATCGGTTGCGTGGCGGCGCGTATGTGCAACTCTAATAATTGTCCTGCAGGTATCGCCACACAAAAAGCAGATCTTCGTCAGCGATTGAACATCGAAAAGTCATCAACGCAGCTTAAGAATTTTTTCAACGCATCAACAGAGCTTATGCAGGTTATGGCCAGAGCCTGCGGTCATGATGCTCTGCATAAATTCAACAAGCACGATTTAGCCACGTGGAATCGCGATATGGCGATGTTGTCAGGTGTTGAATACTCAGGTTGGGGAAACGGTAACCAGTAAGTTAAACGTTAAAGGTGCCTTTAACTTGTTCCCATGCTTGTTCAAGGTGCCTTTCTAACAACGATTCTGCTGCGTCGGCATCACGGTCTAAAATGGCTTCGAAAATCGCCTTATGACTTTCGTAGTTTCTGGCATTTCTTTCCGGAGAGCGCTCCATTTTGACCCAATGTGCCGCTAGCCATTGCGTGTAGGCTTCATGCAAAGACGTGAATATTGGATTTCCCGGTATTGCATAAAACACCCGATGGAATTCAATATCAGTTTTGTAGAAATCTTCCGAGCTGTCTATCGCTTCTTTGTTTGCCTGAAGGGCCGCGCGTAGCTCCCGAATATCAGAAGATTGTGCACGAATAGCGGCCTCTCTGACTAAAGCACGTTCAAGAAACACTCTACTTTGAAATAACGTTTCCACACCTTCTTGAGCGTTAATCAGGTGTTGGACGATGCTACCCACGGTATTAAATGCAGCATCAAACCCCGGTTTTTTTACCACGGGACGAAACCGAGGCCGATTCTCCAGCATGCCACGATTAGTCAGTGCTGTTATGACTTCTCGAATCACCGTTCGGCTCGCGCCGTACTCTTGCCCGAGGTCTTTCTCGGCAGGTAGGGGGCTATTGTCTGGAAGCTCGCCGGTAATTATTCGCCGCTCAAGATCTCTAGCGATAACATCGGCTGCTCGCTCTTGATCTACCATTGATCTTCCGGAATGATTGCGCCGGAATTCGCAATGACGCGCAATGAGCAATTGTGTCCGGCCAGCATTGCAGCCGAGTCGCTTGCACCGGATAACAGGGCGCTCAGATACCCAGCGTTAAAGCTATCGCCAGCGGCTGTTGTATCCACAATATGAGTAGCTTCTGGAAAATTGACAGCTTCGCCTTCAGTGTTGTTTTGCTCACCGAGTGCTTTGGGTCCTAATGCTCCTCGTTTGAGTGCTCCTTTTGTTATTCCGTAGCTATGCAGTCGATCTAAAACAGCGGCTTCGTTGGCATCATCAAACAGTGCCTGCTCATCATCTACTGATGGCAACGCGATATCAGTCACTCGCCATGCAGCAGAAACACATTCCCGGGCAATCTCTGTGCTCTCCCACAGAGCGGGGCGATAGTTACTATCAAACACCACTCGCACATTGTTTGAGGTTCTCAGTCGTTGCAATTCAGCTATAAGTGCATGCCGGATATCGTTAGGCAGTATGGCAAGCGTGATGGCAGAAAAACAAAGGACGTCGTAATTAGCAAGCACAGAAAAATCAGCGCTTCCGTTTTCGTCAAATAGTGTTCTTGCAGCAGACTGACCGCGCCAATAGCTAAAGCTGCGCTCACCGTGTTCGTCCGTTTCTATGGCATACAGGCCAATCGAGCGCTCCGGGTGAATGCTGATCTGATCGGTCTTAATGCTCTCGGAGCGAATGAATTGCAGTGTACGGGTCGACAGTGAATCCAGCCCGAGTCGAGTGACGAAACTGACGTCTGCGGCATCGCCCAAGAGGCGCCTAAGATAGATAGCCGTGTTGAGCGTGTCACCCGCAAACCCCAACGCAGCCGAGGATGAGTTGTCGCTGCCCAGCATCAATTCAGCCATAGCCTCGCCAAAACAGGCAATACGCCCGTTGTAAGGTGTTGATTTTACGTGATTATCAGCTTCGCTCATGGGGGCTCAGGGTGAAATTTTTTAGGGTCTGTCCGGGTTTTCAGGAGCATAAAGCGCTAGAACGCTTACGCATTTTTGTCATACAATACAGGATTCCTGTATCCCTAAGGTGCCGAAACGTCGCAGTTTTCGGCTCCATCCAGTTAAAGCGGTGAGCCCATGAGTGTCGTTAGTCAGGTTGGAACTCGCCTGTTCAAAGTGCCATTGAAAGAGGTTTTAACCGATGCGATGCATGGCGACCATACTCATTTTGAGTTGGTAACGGTCACTGTGACTTTGGACTCGGGAGAATCCGGCACGGGTTACACCTATACGGGTGGAAAAGGCGGGCACTCGGTCGCCGCGATGGTTCAGCATGACCTCGCGCCCTGGTTGTTGGGACGCGATGTCACCGATGTGGAATCGTTAAACGATGCCATGCAGTGGCATGTTCATTATGTTGCCAGAGGCGGTATCGCAAGCTTTGCGATATCAGCTGTTGACATTGCGTTGTGGGACATTCGTTGTAAGCGGTTTGATCAACCTTTGTGGCAGCTGGCCGGCGGGCATGCGAAGTCCTGTCGAGCTTATTGCGGTGGCATTGATTTGAATCTGTCAAAAGATAGGCTGCTCGCTAACATGGAGGGCTACCTTGAGCGCGGGTTTAACGGCGTGAAAATAAAAATCGGTCAACCCGAGCTCGCGCACGACATTGAAAGGATTGCAGCGGTTCGTGAGTTTATCGGACCGGATATTAACTTCATGGTGGACGCCAATTATTCCATGAGCGTTGATCAAGCCATTGAGGCTTCTAAGGCGATGGCTGAATTTAACATTATGTGGTTTGAAGAACCGACTGTTCCAGACAACCTATCGGGTTATCGAACCATATCTGAGAATTCAGATATCCCCATAGCGATGGGGGAAAACCTGCATACCCATTTTGAATTTGAACACGCGCTGAAGTATGCAGGGCTTACGTATCTGCAACCCGATGCGTCCAACTGTTGTGGCATCACTGGCTGGCTTCAAGCCGCGAGACTTTCAGCAGAATACTCAATAGAAGCTTGCAGTCACGGTATGCAAGAGTTGCATGTCAGTTTGGTTTCCGCACAACCGAACGCAGGCTTACTTGAAGTCCATTCTTTCCCGATTGATGAATACACCCATAGACCGCTGGTGGTGGAGAACGGTTTGGCCGTAGCTCCCGATGAGCCGGGGATAGGTGTGCAGTTCGATTGGGCCAAACTTGAACCAACACTAGTCAGTACACAAAGGAGTCACACATGAGCCTTGCGGCCGCTTTTTATACCGGAAACAAGTCGTTTTCCGTTGAGTCTGTCGATGCGGTTGCGCCCGCTGAGGGAGAAGTACAGATCGATGTTGCGTATTGCGGAATTTGCGGTACAGATCTGCATGTTTACCTTGGGCACATGGATCAGCGCATCGGCAATCACCGCGTTATCGGCCATGAGATGTCGGGTGTGGTGCGCTCGGTTGGCGAAGGGGTTAGCAACGTGTCAGCAGGCGACCACGTGGTTGTAAGACCGCTCGATGCTTGCGGTGAATGCCCGTCTTGTCAGCGTGGTTTTAAGCATGTCTGTCAAAAACTTAAGTTTCTGGGGCTGGATACACATGGTGCTTTTCAGGAGCAATGGAATGTCCCATCTCACACGGTACATAAATTACCCAAAGAGCTATCACTGCAACAGGCAGCGTTAATAGAACCCGCGGCCGTTGCCGTTCATGATGTGCATCGCGGGCGTGTTGAAAAAGGTGAAGATGTATTAGTCATTGGCGGTGGGCCCATCGGTATGCTGATTGCCATGGTGGCAAAACACGCGGGTGCCAATGTCACGGTATCCGAAATCAATACTCATCGTATTGCCATGGCAAAAGATCTAGGTATAGACACCATAAACCCTGCAGAAGTCGATGCGGTTGAAACGCTAATGAACTCAACGGGTGGCAAAGGCGTGGATGTGGTTTTTGAAGTCTCTGGCACACAACCCGGTGTAGACCTCATGACCGCTGTCACGGCAACAAGAGGCCGGATTGTCATGGTGGCTATTCATGCGGAAAAGCCAACGGTCGATCTCTTCCAGTTTTTCTGGAAAGAAATTGAAATGATTGGTGCGAGGGTCTACGAACCTGCTGACTATGATGAAGCCATACAGCTCATAGCTTCCGAGGCTATTGATGCAAAGCGACTCATCACCAGTGTACAAACGTTACCGAGTATTCAAGCTGCATTTGAAGAGCTGGCCGGGAATCCGACCGCTATGAAAACGCTTATTCAGTGCGGACCGGAGGCCTTGGCATGAGTGTACTGAAGCAGTTCGATCTGACCGGCAAAACCGCGCTCGTCACCGGTTGTAAACGAGGGATCGGTAAAGCCATGGCAGTGGCATTGGCCGAAGCCGGGGCTGACATCGTAGGAGTGAGTGCGTCACTGGAAGCATCAGGTAGTGACATCGAAAAAGATGTTCTGGCATTGGGGCGAAAGTTTGAAGCATATACATGCGATTTTTCCGATCGTGAATCCCTGAATGCATTCATCGCGAAGATCCATGCACGCGACGGAGGCATTGATATTCTGGTTAATAATGCGGGAACAATTCAGAGGGCGCCTGCGGCAGAGCACCCGGATGAGCTTTGGGATCAAGTCATTGAAGTGAATCTGTCGGCTCAGTTCATCTTGTCTCGCGAGATTGGTCGAAAGATGATTGAACGCGGCCAGGGTAAAATCATTTTTACCGCATCATTATTGACGTTCCAGGGTGGTATTACCGTGCCCGGTTATAGCGCCAGTAAAGGTGGGATTGGTCAGCTTACGATGGCGCTGGCGAACGAATGGGGATCAAAAGGCGTCAACGTCAATGCAATTGCTCCAGGATACATTCGCACTGATAACACGCAGGCGTTGCAGGACAATCCTGAGCGTCACGATGCGATATTGGAACGAATACCCGCGGGTCGTTGGGGCGTGCCAGCCGATTTTGGTGGCCCCGTCGTTTTTCTCGCATCCGATGCTTCGAATTATCTTCACGGCACCATTGTGACGGTGGATGGAGGCTGGATGGGCCGGTAACCCGGTTCCAGTTTATTGATACAGACTGCGTCTATTTATGTGACGCAGTCGAAAACCGGCGCACAGCTTAGCGTTTGTCAGCTCCTCGACCCTATGTTTTTCCAATCAGCAATGAGAATTACGTTGCTCAGTTCAAGTGAATTTTGGCGGCTTGCGCTACTCTAAGCACCGTTAAGATTCGCCTTTGAAAAATATGCAGGTTCCCATCGGCTGGGACCTCAGGAAGCGCACGATGCCCATTACCCCATTCACTGACAAACTGCCCACAGTATTTAGCCTTTTGTTTCTCACACAAATACTGGTGGCGTGCGGTGGAAGCTCGGGCGGTTCCGATTCCGCGGTCGGTTCGCCAGCGCCAGGTAGTGATGATGAGCCCATTGCCGAAGACGCGGCCTTCAATACGGCCGTTGGTTTTAATGTTGTGCGAGAACCGGGTGCCCGACTACCTGTTACGGAAACTGATCCGGAAATTACTGAGGCTGAATTTGCACTTGGTCTTCCTGAGCCAATCGTGCAAGTGCCAGATGGTGTCGATACATCAACAAACACGGCGCCGTTTTTTGAAAACCTGCAGAACCTGACCGTTAATGCCGGGGACATCGTTGAGGTGGTTTACCTACCTCGCGATGGCGAAGGAGAGCTACCGGGTATGTTCCCGGAGAAACTGCCTCAGGGGTCGACCTTCGATGATAATTTCGATGGAAGCAAAACCTTCCGGTGGCAACCGTTGCAGATGGATGTCGGTATTTTAAAATTCACCGTCACAGCGCTTGATCCGGCGAACAGTCTCTACAGAACATCGCAGCCTATTCTGATCAAAGTCGAATTACCTGCAGACCTGTCTACGATACCCAACGTGGCACCCACGTTGGATGAAGTCATACCGCATACAGTTAAAGTCAACGACCCCGTTGTGTTTGAACTCAAGGGGATCGATTTAAACGGTACGGTACCAACGCTTGAAATCCCCGAGTTACCAGCGGGTGCCACGTTTAACCAGCATCCGCGCTTCGAAGAAGTTTTCGTCCTCAAATTTACGCCTGCAAGTGTTGGCGAGTTGTCATTTGATGTACTCGCGCGCGACTCTGTCGATAACACCCTGACGTCGGTTGAGAGTGTCAGCCTCACGGTGCTTGCTGAAGACGCCTTCGAGCGTCCGGGACTTGCATTAAAGACTCTAGGGGCCAATCGCAATGTAAAGATGGGTTTTGCGGCTTTACAGTCTTTTTATCATCGCCCTGACGGCGCCATTTACGCGTCTACGGCTGCGCGGGAGTACGACATAGTCACTCCCGAGAATTCAATGAAGATGGATTATTTGAATCCCGAGCCGGGCCGATATCAGTTTGCTGCCACAGACAACCTAGTGGCATTTGCCAACGCAAATGACATGACGGTGCACGGGCATCCGCTTGTATGGTATCGCCAGTTGCCGGAGTGGGTGGCTTCGTCGGCGGTGAGCACCAGAGAAACTCATATGCGTGAGTACATCACGCGGGTTATGGGTCGCTACGCAGATAGCGTCCCGATCTGGGATGTTGTCAACGAACCCATAAACAGCGACGGCACCCTTAGAGAATCCGTTTGGTTTGAAGCCATGGGGGCAGGGTACATTGATATTGCGATGCAGCACGCTCGTGATCAATCAGCCGAGGCGACACTGCTCATCAATGAGTTCGATATCGGATTTGCCGGCCCTAAATTTGATGGCTTGTTGACGTTAATTGACGGGTTGCAAGCTCGTGGTGTGCCGTTGGACGGCATCGGATTTCAGCTGCATTTGTTCACCAGTTACGATCAATTCGAAGAATTGCGAGCGAACTTTGCGGCCGTGGCATCACGGAACCTCGACATTTACATAACAGAGCTAGACGTCTCTTTGAGCGGTGGTGCAGGTACTGCCGAGCAGGCAGAGGTATATCGCCAAATCGTGGACATCTGTTTGCAGCAAGAACGCTGCAGAGCCATTCAGACCTGGGGGCTAACCGATCAGTACTCATTTAGGTCTATATTTGACCCGCTACTTTTCGATCGCGCTTATCAGGCAAAGCCAGCCTACAGCTCAGTGCAAGAGGCGCTGGCTGGCCAGTAGGTCGGCAAAAATCGAGCAAACCTAACTCGCTTCCCAGCAGACAATCTGCTGGGTTTAAGCCTGCTCGGCTGTGCAAAATTCCAACAAATTTGTGCTCGGCCCCATCGCCTGGGTCATCTCGGTTAATTTAGTTTAAGTCCGTCGTGGACTTGCTACCGTTCTTCAAGGCATACTAATCGGACTGGTGCTGGTATAATTTCGTCTGACAAAAGTTGTTTTAACGAATAATAATTGTCTTACCAGATGTTTTTCAGTGGCATCGCCGGGAAAAACGCCGGATGAAGTGCTAACAAACCACAGACATACGTGAGGAGTATCATGCAAAAGTATCTTAAGCCCGCTGCGAAAGTTGCAGCCCTTAGTGTTTCTGCTCTGGCTATTGCTGTTGCCACCGGCACAGCTAACGCTGCGGAAACTAAACTACGAATCCAGACTCATTTCTCTCCTGAGACATTATCTGGCCAATTAGCAGCCGAGTTCATCGAAGACATCACCACAATGTCTAACGGCGAAATTAAGGTTGAAATGTTCTATTCATCAGCGGTTGTTAAGTCTGCAGAGACTTTCGACGCTGCTGCCACAGGTATTCTTGACTGTGACATGACAGGTGGTGCTTACCAGACTGGTAAAAACCCTGCATTCCAGTTCACTGGTGACCTCATGGGTGGCTACCAGAACCCGTACCAGCAAATGGCTTGGTTGCTACACGCTGACGGTTACGCTCAATTAGACGCTCTGTACAACGAGCATGACATGACATTTGTTGGCTGGTGGATCCCAGGACCAGAATCTCTGTCTTCTACTAAGCCCATCCGTAACACGGAAGATTTCAAAAACTGGAAGTTCCGTTCACCACCAGGACTGGCAACTAAAGTATTCGCCAACTTAGGTGCTTCACCTATCGTAATGGATTTCAACGAAATCTTTACGGCTCTGGAATCAGGCATCATCGATGGTGCTGATGCGGCTAACTTGACTAACAACGTTGGCCTGGGTCTGTATGACATCGCTGAGCACACTAACTTTCCTGGCTTCCACTCAATGCCGGCTGATCACCTAGCTTGTCGCACAGACGTTTGGGAAGCGATGCCTGAAAGCCACAAAGCTATCATGAAGGTTGGTATGCAAGCTCTGGCTCTGAAGAACGCTACGGCTAACGAAGTTAAGAACGCTCAAACTGCGAAAGATCTTCGTGCTAAAGGCGTAAACTTGTACGAGTGGACTCCTGAAGAACTGGGCAAGTACCGTGCAGCTGTACAGGCCGGTTGGGTTGAATTTGCTACTACTCCTGAAGCAAAAGCACTTTTGGAAAGCCACATTTCTTTCCTGAAAGACCTCGGTGCGATGCAGTAAGTTGTAAGATCGTCTGAAGTACTGGCGGGTAAGGCCATAAGAATGGCCTTACCCGCATATCATTTCATTTAATAAAGTACGTCTAACATTCTCAGATATCACGACTAAAGCACGGAGTGCTTTGGTATTACACGATAACAATCGGGTTAAGAGATAGGCTTGGACCGCCTGCATTTCGATCGTGGAGTGCACGGCCTATTCACCTGAGTCACAAACATAAGAATGAAACGATGCGTGAGGAATCCGGTAGCCTGAAAGAGTGGTTGATACCACTGGCGTTCGTCATTTGTGCGGGTTGGGCAACGTGGCACACGCCTGCTTTTATATTAGATTTCATACCCTCATCCAGCGAAAGTAAGGTCGCTCAGATGAGCGCGCTGCATGAGCGCAAAGACGTAACACCGAACATGGAAGGTTTATTCGGTGGTTTCGCAGATCCCATCGACTGGGCTGCTCTTGTTCTTGTTCCGATATTATTTTTCATTGGCGTTAGCACAGTACGCTGCGCCAAAATGGAATTCCCCAACTGGCGTCCCATTGACAGAGTTGCGCTGTTCATTGGTCGAGTAACCATGATCCTCATTATTTTGATGACGTCAGTCATGTTGTATGAGGTTTTCTTGCGCTATGTTTTTGAAGCACCCACCTTGTGGGCAAATGAATTGACGCTGTGGATTGCAGGTTATGTCTTCCTGCTGTCCGGCCTGTATGCCATGCAGCAGCGCTGCCATATTCGGATATTTTTGCTCTACGATGCGGTTCCAAGGTTCGTTCAGCACATATTCGATATAATTTCGGTCACCTTTATTTGCCTGTTTGCAGGTGGTTTGATTTTCGGTAGCTACAAGCAAGTGTTCGTCACTAAATTCTATAAGTGGGAGATGTTCGGTACCGCTTTCGACCCACCCATTCCAGCTACGGTGCAGCCCATGATTCTCGTCATGGTTGCGTTAATTGCCATTCAGGCGGTGATCAATCTTATTGCTGACTGGAATCTCGACCCCAAAGAAATTTCCAAAGCCGACGAGCTCGATGAAGAAGAGCTTGAAGCCATTAAACGCAGTGTAGGTAAAGTCTGATGGATGTAGGAACAATTTCAATTGTCCTGGTTCTTGGACTGCTGTTTGTTTTAGCGATTGGCATGCCGCTCGGACTCGCTTCTGCGTGCTTGGCATTGCTCGTCATGATTATGAAGTTTGAGCCGGCCTTGCTCACCGATCCTTCAACTTTTGGCGAAGGTTTGCTAACCGGTCGGCCCGGTACCGGCCCCTTGTACATACTCACGCAAAAGATATTCGACTTATTGACCGAATATGTCTTGATATCGGTGCCCTTGTTTATATTCATGGCTGCGCTTTTAGAGCGTTCGGGTGTTGCTAAAGCCATGTACACCTCGCTGGATTTCTGGCTGAGTCGCATGCGGGGCGGTATCGCTGTTGTTACGTCTTTAATGGCGGTATTGCTGGCAGCTATGTCCGGCATTATCGGTGGTGAAATAGTGCTACTCGGATTGATTGCCTTACCGCAAATGTTGCGATTAGGTTATGACCAAAATCTTGCTATCGGAACTATCTGTGCATCCGGCTCATTGGGCACAATGATTCCTCCGTCTATCGTCCTCATAATCTATGGGTTGATAACTGAAACGTCCATCAAAGCACTATTTACGGGAGCCTTCATACCAGGCTTCATGCTTGCCAGTTTTATAATCATTTATATCCTGATACGCACACGCATGAACCCGTCTTTGGCACCACTTCCAGAGGTTAAAGAAGGCGACCCTACAGGAGACGAGAAAGGCAAGATGTTTTGCGGTTTTCTCGGGCTTGTGATAGCAGGCGTTGGTGCTGTCTTATTGTTACGTGTTGTTGTTTATACACTGACAGGTATTAATTCGGTTATCGATGAAGATGAAGGCCCGATTTTTCTCGGCATGAGTTATCACATGCCGTATCTGATTGGAACGGTTGTGGTAGGGCTGGTAATAGCGTTCGGAATATTTGGTCGCGAAAGCACCATGAAGGGTTGGTTGCACGGCAAAGGATTACTACCTCCTATTATTATCATCGGTATTGTCCTCGGCTCTATTTACGGTGGAGTCACTGGAATTACTGAAGCTGCTGGTATGGGCGCCTTGGCTGTTTTCATTATCGCGCTCCTTAGAGGAGAGGCTTCTGTTGCGTTAGTTTGGGACAGCCTAATGAGAACACTGCGCTCCACCGGTACCATAATCTGGGTGACGGTTGGTGCGGCAGCATTGTCGGGTGCGTACACACTTGCCGGCGGACCGTCGTACATTGCCGAGCTCATTGTTGGCGCTGAAATGCCAACCTTCCTCGTCCTGTTAACCATGATGCTTATCTTGCTCTTCATGGGTGCGTTCATGGATTGGGTCGGAATTGTATTGCTTATCATTCCGGTGTTCTTACCCATCGTCCGAAAAATGCCGATCGAGGAGATTGGCTTTATTGGCCAGCTTGAGCCGTCACAGGTGTCCATCTGGTTCGGTGTACTGTTCTGTATGAATATGCAGGTCAGTTTCTTATCGCCACCGTTTGGAGGCGCTGCTTTCTATCTGAAGTCTGTAGCACCACCCCATATTTCACTCACCGATATCTTCCGTGGCTTCCTGCCGTTTATAGGCTTGCAGTTACTCGCACTAAGCGTGCTGCTCATCTGGCCGTCGATAGTCACGATATTTCTCTAATGACTGAGCGCTCATAAATCATGGAGTATTTATGAGCGCCTCACGAGAGATGAAGGGCTGATCATTTGGGAGCACGAACTGCGCACAGTTGTGATGTGCTGGTTATCGGTGCTGGCATTGTGGGTATTTCCGCGGCCTACTATTTAAAAAAATATCGGCCCGAAACTTCGGTGACGCTCATCGATAGCGGCCAGCCCATGGCGTTCACCTCGGCTCACTCTGGTGAGAATTACCGCAACTGGTGGCCACACCCCATCATGACTCAGTACACGGATCGAAGTATTGATCTGATGGAGGAGATTGCTACGCGCACGGACAACCGCATTAACTTAACCCGTCGCGGCTATGTGCTTGCAACGCGAAACTCTGAACTCAATACCTTGATGTCTGAGTTGGAATACGGGTACTCGCAAACGCCAAGCAGCTCCATTCGCGAGCATGGGAATCAATCGGGTTCTTATCAGCCTCCCACTCATGCAGACTGGTTGAAAGCACCTACCGGTGTGGATGTTGTTAGGGGCGAAAAACTGATTCAGCAAAGTTTTCCGTCTTACGATCAATCGGTTCAAACGTTGATACACGTTAGACGTGCCGGCTCAGTGGATAGCCAGCAAATGGGTCAGCATATGCTTGAAGACTTTGTTGCTGCAGGTGGCGTGAGAGTGACGGGGCATGTTGATAATATTGAAACGTCTGGCCGATTTGTCGTTAACTGTTCCAATGATGATGTGCAAATAACGGCAGAACAGTTGGTGAATGCGGCAGGTCCGTTCATTGGTGAGATCGCATCAATGCTGGGTGGTAGTTTGCCGGTATCACACACCGTGCAGCAAAAAATAGCGTTTGAAGATAAGGCCGGTGCTATTCCACGGGATATGCCGTTCTCAATAGACTTGGATTCGCAGTTTATTGATTGGTCGGAAGAGGAGAGAGCTTTGCTGTCCGAAGACGAGCACTATGCGCGTTATGCTCAGGAGATGCCGGGGGCCATACACTGTCGACCCGATGGAGGAGACAACGGAAGCTGGGTAAAGTTAGGTTGGGCGTTTAATGACACAGCCACAACACCGTTACGAGAACCTACGTTGAATGATGCCTACCCGGAAATAGTACTCAGGGGCGCGGCTAGGCTGAATCCATCGCTTAAATCCTATTACGGATGCTTACCTAAAAACAGGCGTCACTATGGCGGTTATTACACACTGACCAAAGAAAACTGGCCGCTTGTCGGACCCATGAATGTTAATAATGCGTTCGTTGTAGGTGCAATGTCCGGTTTTGGAACCATGGCTGCGTGCGCCAGTGGGGAGCTGTGTGCGCAGTGGGTCTTCGATCTTGAAAAGCCTGAATATGCAGATGCTTTGTCACTTAAGAGGTACGAAAACGGTGCGCTTATGCGCGAAATTAGTTCGCTGACAAGCCGCGGTATTCTCTGATTTCACGCTTTTAGCCATGTGTAGAATCATTCTGTTAGCACGCAGAAAAAATAATCGATTATTTGACTTATTTTAGTGGGTAGTGCAACAATCGAACAGAGAGATTTTTCAAGTGATGCATCGCTTTAGCCCGCTTACGGTGTCACTAGTAGAATTACATGCATGATATCCGTTGAGACTAACAGAAGGATTTTTACTGATCGTACTTAACTATTTTTGCCTTTTATTTAGTCCATTAGGGTCTTCGGTTTACATCACCACAACAGGAGAGTTTTACAAGATGATTGGCACAACTAAGAAATTTTTGCTCGGAACAGCCTCCAGCTGTTTGATGGCATTAGCAGCAGTATCGTCCCCGGCAGTAGCGGGTAATGGCGATACCTTAAAGGCGGTTCAAGATCGCGGCAGTCTATTATGCTCCGGCCATAACGGAAGCTTCCCTCCATTCGTTCAAGTCACTGACGACAACAAGTGGAGCGGTTACGACATCGACTATTGCCGTGCTCTAGCCGTCGCCATTTTCGGTAGCGATGAAAGTCTTAAAGTCGTGCCTATCAGCTGGGCTCAGCGTTTCCCTTCACTGCAATCTGGTGATGTCGATATCATCATCAAAGCAACGGGTTGGACAATGGGCCGTGATACTGAATTGGGTATTCAGTTTTCTGTTCCATACTTCGTGGGTGCAACCAACGTCATGATGCCTAAGGAACTTGGCAGCACAGCCCCTGAAACTCTTGAAGGTGGTTCACTGTGTGCAAACGCGGGTACCTCTACAGAGCGTTTGGCAGCTAACTTTTTCAAAGGTCGTGGAATCGACATCGAGATGATCACCTTTGAAAAATCTGAAGAAACACGTGAAGCATACTTCGCAGGTCGTTGTGATAGCTTGGTAGGCTGGGGTCCAAACCTGGCAGTAACACGTCAAAGCGCTGAGAATCCAGACGATCACGTCATGATGGATGTGGCTCTGGCTCTAGAGCCAGAATCTGCTGCAATGCGTCAGGGCGATGACAATTGGGTTGATATTGCTAACTGGATGTTTGCTGCTACGTGGATTGCAGAATCTCACGGTATTACATCGGCGAATGTTGATGAGCACAAAGCTAACCCTTCAAGCAGTGCAGTTGAGAAGCTACTGGGTGTAACTCCGGGTATTGGTGAGCGTCTGGGTCTCTCCGACGACTGGGCTTACAACGTCATTAAACAAATTGGTAACTCTGCGGAAATCTTCTCACGCAACATCGGTGAAGAATCTGTCTATAACTTAGACCGTGGTCTGAATGCGCTATGGAGTGATGGCGGCGTCATCGTTCCAATGATTCTCGACTAAGAATCGTAACCTGTATCAGGGCCTGTAGAATCTCTCTGCAGGCCCTGCGTCTTTTTATATAGCTATCAAGCTCACATTCTCTCTTTGATAATTCGTGCTTAATTCTTTCAGAAACCGAAAATTCAGAGAGGCACTGCTTCAGGCCGTTGTAGTATCCGGAGCAGCCGTGCTGATCATAGCCATGATCATTAATGCTAAAGCATCATTAGATGCTCAGAGCTTAACCACTGGCTACGGTTTTTTAGAGCGTTCAACAGGCTGGGATTTTTCTTTCTCAGTACTTCCATATTCTATAAGTGATACCTATAGCAAGACTATCCTCATAGGTATCCTTAATACACTGCTGCTTGGCTTTCTTGGAATATTCTTCGCCACCGTAATTGGCGTTATCATCGGCTTAATCCGCACCTCTAAGAATTATCTTTTTTCCTTTCTTGGTACGGTCTACGTTGAAGTTTTCCGGAACGTGCCTCTTATTCTACAGGCGGTATTCTGGTATTCCATCGTTGCCCACCTGCCAAAACCGAGAAGCGCAATTAACTTAGGTGATGCGGTTTTTCTCAGCGGTAGAGGGGTTTATTTTCCTGGCTTCAATATTCACGGACTGGCTGTTGCGTTTATCGCGCTGCTCATCATTGCCTGGCTTATTTTTCTACCCACATTGAAGCATCGACTCGATGCGTCTTCCCGATACTATCAACTCAGAAAAATCGGCTGGTTCGCCGTTTTAGCGGTGGCGATTGTTGTGACCTATATGGCTCGCATTCCTGAGACCACCCTCATCGACTACCCAGCTTTAAAGGGGTTGAATTTCAGAGGCGGAGTTCGTATGCCGCCTGAATTAAGTGCTTTGGTTATTGCGATATCTTTGTATGGAGGTGCGTATATCGGAGAGGTTATGCGCGCAGGTTTAATGTCTGTGCCCAAAGGGCAAATTGAGGCGGCCTTTGTTAATGGCTTATCCAACTTCCATATATTTTCGCGCATTCGTTTTCCTCTGGCCATACGTGCAATTTTGCCCTCGTTAACCAATCAATATGTGCAGTTGATGAAAGCTACCACTATTGGTTTGGTAGTCGGGTTCTCTGATTTCTTTATGATCATCTCGACGTCTATCAACCAAAGTGGTCAGACTCTGGAGTTGTTATCCATTCTTATGGGTGGATTTCTACTGATCAATTTGAGTATTGCGTTTGTCATGAATTCTTTAAATCGCCGAATAGCGATTAAAGGCCAAGAGTCCAGGTTATAAGATTATGGACTTAGCCAATATTATTCAGCCGCCCAGCACACCGTCATTATTATCGCGTCTTCGGGCCAATCTTTTTGGCAACGTCCTAGACAGTGTCGTGTCCATTGTGTGTGGTGTATTGCTCGTCATGCTGGTGTACTCAGTTATCGACTGGGCGTTTGTCTCCAGTATATGGAGAGCAGAAGACGAATCCTTATGTAAAGAAGCGGGCGGGGCGTGTTGGTCGGTTATCGATGCCCGGCACCGAATTATTTTCTTTGGTTTGTTTCCCTACGAAGAGCATTGGCGCTCCACGCTCGCCTGTGTCGTTATGACTGCGACCATTGTCTTGTCTTGTTTTCCCTGGTTTTGGTCAGCGTTAAGGCTCAGCGCATTGTGGCTAGCTGGCTTTGGTACGTTCTACATATTGATGCACGGTGGTTTGTTCGGGCTTAGCGTCATAACGCCCGAGCGCTGGGGCGGACTAGCGCTAACCATTTTCATATTTGCAGCTGTCTCCATTATCGGTATGCCACTGTCAATCTTGTTGGCTTTGGGTAGACGATCCAAGTTGCCTGTGATTGCAAAAATGGTGGGTTTGTTTATCGACTTCTTCCGCTCACTTCCACTGTTGACCATTCTCTTTACAGCGGCTGTCATCACACCCTTCGTGTTGCCTGGTTGGTTGCAGGGGGATAAGTTGTACCGAGTCATCGCAGGTTTCGCGATATTTTTTGCGTGTTATCAGGCGGAAAATATCCGTGCTGGTCTTCAGGCAATTCCAGCAGGGCAAGATGAAGCAGGCAGTACCTTGGGCTTAAGCTACTGGCATAGAATCAGTCGTATCCAGCTTCCCCAGGCTTTTCGCAATTCGTTGCCGGCAATTGTTAATCAGTTTGTTATTACGTTTAAAGAAACCTCCATTGTCACGATTGTCGGATTTTTTGAAATATTGGCATCCGGTGCGGCCGCTTACGGTACCGGTAAATGGACCGTGCACTACATTGAGGTGTATGTATTCATCGGTCTAATTTACTTCATGTTTGTTTTTTCCTTATCCAGATACGGCGCGTATCTTGAGCGAAAGCTGAGAGTGGGACATGGCTGAGAATACTTCTAACACTGTCACGGCCGTGGCGATGAACAGCGTCAACAAATGGTTTGACGATTTTCATGTTCTTAAAGATATAAATCTCAATGTAGCGGATGGCGAAAAGGTCGTTATCTGCGGACCCTCAGGCTCAGGTAAGTCCACGCTTATTCGCTGTATTTGCAAGTTAGAGGATCACCAGCGTGGCACTATCAACGTATTGGGTACCGAACTAAACGATGACGTATCCAACATCGATGAAATAAGACGCGAAGTGGGTATGGTATTTCAGCAGTTCAATTTATTTCCTCATATGACGGTTATGGAGAACTGCACGCTTGCACAGATGTTGGTGAGGAAAAAGTCCCGCAAAGAAGCCGAAACCATTGCCATGGGGTTCTTAGAAAAAGTGCGTATCCCAGAACAGGCCGGTAAATACCCCGGCGAGCTATCCGGTGGACAGCAGCAGCGTGTTGCCATCGCCCGTTCGCTGTGTATGAATCCAAAAATTTTATTATTCGATGAGCCAACCTCTGCACTAGATCCTGAAATGATCTCCGAAGTACTCGATGTCATGGTGTCTCTTGCGGAGGAAGGAATGACCATGATTTGTGTGACTCATGAGATGGGTTTTGCCCGTCGTGTCGCTGACAGAGTCATCTTTATGGATCAGGGAGAGATTGTTGAGGAGAACTCTCCTCTAGAGTTTTTTGAAAACCCGGTCAATGAACGCACCAAGCTCTTCCTCAGCCAGATTCTTCAACATTGATATCGATGACTGCCCTTGTATTGGTAGCTGCACAAGTGAATCATTTTGAATCGATGTGAATACACGAATTGCAAAGATATCCGTTTTTTCTCATGCTAACGATCTTGGTGGGAAAGTATGGAACCCGGCAATTCGATGGACTACCAAATACAGCGTATTCATCGTTGTTGAAGATGAGCAAGGTGTACAGGGCTTAGGAGAGTGTTGGTGTTTTGATAGCGCTCCAGATACGTTAAACGCCTTTCTAAAAACAGAAGTATTGCCGCATTTTGTCGGTTGTACTGTTGAAGACTCACAGCAACTGTTCGAGCAGCTGATTAGCCGGGCCACGCTGACCGCCCGGCATGGGCTTTTGGCGTCAGCGCTTTCAGGTGTTGACATAGCACTAGCAGATCTCGAAGCTAAAAAAGCCCGGCTTCCGTTACATCAGTTTTTGGCACCGCAGTCGGAATCTCAAACCGATGTATACGCAAGCGGCGGCCTATATGGTGAGAACAAAGATGAAGCGGCGTTGGGTACAGAGATGTGCACAATGGCCGGTGATGGTTTCAACTTGTTGAAAATGAAAATCGGAGCGCTCAGCATTCAGCAGGATCTTGCGAGAATAGAAGCTGTTTTAGACGCGCTTCCTCCACAAGTTAATCTGATTATTGACGGGGTATACAGTTATACCGTTGATACCGCCAAACAGCTTTTTGATGCGTTGCCCGCTTCGCGCATTGTGGCCTTTCAATCCCCGCTTCCTGCCGCTGACATCAGTGGCATGGCGGTACTTAATAATGCAGGTGTTCCTGTCATGGCGACAGAGGCTGAGTACAGAACAGAAATTCATCAATGGTTGCTTGAGCACAATGCCGTCACGTTTTTGCAGACAGCTCCCATAGCCAGTGGAGGGCTGCGGCGCATACGTGCGTTGCACGAGAGCGTTAAAGATACCACTGTACAATTGTCCTTAGAAGTATCGTCAACCGCTGTGGCATTTCTGGTTGCCGCACATTTATCGGCCGCTTATAACAGTGTTGCGCATGTGGAGTATCACTACGTCCACCAAGTGTTTTTTGATCAATTGCCAGGCCGGGTTGGTGAATCGGGCATCGGAATATACGCGATATCGGATGCTTACGGACTTGGTATCGAACTAGATTCCAGCAAAGTAAAACACGAATTTACTCTGACTTCAGTTGATAATTAATACGCGCAGCCCCGATTGCGGTTAAGCCTTCTCTCGCATTTCTCAGTTCTTAGGGTAGGGCAAGTATCCTTTTCGTTCGATGGTTGGAAAAGCATCGCCACGCCGGACGTAGTTGGTATTTTGTGCAAGAGGGCGTGGCGTGAAATCCCACTTCTCCTCCCGCCCGATAGACAGTGCCGAGTCAATGAGCTTTCTCTCTACTTGAGAGCGAATCACATCGTCTAGCAATGTGTCCAGTGGCCATGTTTCCTCCGCCAGTTTAATCAGGCGTTGTTCATCCGGGTGTGATTGCCCGGCAAGGTTATTCAGTTCAAGCGGATCTTCGTCGAGGTTAAATAGCTGGGTTGGATAAGCCCGTGACAAGGTCAACTTTAGCGCGCCATCCCGTACACACACCCTGGGTGCTGATGTGCCTCCGTCGATGTGTTCAGCAAACACCGGATGATGTAAGGCGTCGCCGTTCAGTGCGGGTAACAGGCTTTCCCCGACGATCTCGGTTTTAATGTTGCCAGGATCAATCCCTGCAATGTCCAGCATTGTTGGAAAAATATCGAGTAAAGAGACAGGTGCAGATTCACGCCTAGGTGCAAAGTCTGGATGTGCAATCATCAATGGCACTTGAATGGCCGGGTTGTACAGCGTTTTTTTAAACCACATTCCTCGTTCACCAATCATGTCACCATGATCTGATGCGAAGATAATAGCGGTATTGTCTGAAAATCCACTTTCGTCCAACGCCTGCATAAGTTTGCCGAACAAATCATCGATGTAGGAAATCATGCCGTAGTAACCACGGCGAGCCCGGGTATAATCTTCGTTAGTCAGCTCACATTTATCTTGTCCATAGTGGTAGTACAAGGACTGGCTGTGATCATCGCGCTCATCGACCGGGATATGCGGCACCCTGGGCGGATCAATTTCGTTATCGCTGTACAAATCCCAATACGGTTGGGTGGTGACGTATGGATCGTGTGGTTGGGTCAGAGAGACGGTCATCATAAACGGACGTTTATCGTCGCTTCTGGCGCGCGCATAAACTTCCCTGACCGCATGGTGCACAACGTCTTCGTCGTAATCAATTTGCATAGAACGCGCAACGGGCCCTGCGTCCCGGACGGTGTCTATGGTTGAAACACCGAACGTGTAGGCACGCTCTTCGTCGGAATTGTAGTCACGAAAGTCCGCATCAGGTGTCCACGACATATCCGCTGGATAAATTTCTGTGGTTAGACGTTCTTCAAAACCATGGTATTGATCAGGGCCGACGAAATGCATTTTCCCGGAAATACAGGTGTAATAGTTGTTGAGTCGAAGGTAGTGCGCGAATGTCGGGGTAGAGGCTGCGAATTCAGCGCCATTGTCATAAGCGCCAATGCTTGAGGGTAGTCTTCCGGCCATCATGCCAAAGCGGGAAGGTGCACAGAGCGGGTAAGGGCAATAGGCGTTTTCGAATACGGTTGCGCGTTCGGCCAGAGCATCTAAATGGGGTGTTTTACAAACGGTTCCACCGTAGCTTTTCAATACGAAAGAGGTCAGTTGATCTACCATGAACAATACGATATTGGGTGTAGTCATGATGCCTATTTGACCTCTTGAATATCAGTGTCGGACGTTGAAAGGGTCTTACCCGCTTAACTTCTTATGAAACAATTTCCTTTCGTTCAAAATCAATCTTTGTAACCGGATGATTCCAGTGTTCCAGCGCTTTTATGAGATCAGCCGATCTTAAGCGTGTGCTATGCGTATTCCGACACGGGTGCATGTATATCCATTCATGGTCGAGAATGGTGTGCTCAACATACAAACTCACAGAACAGCTGTGATCGTTAAATAAGGCCAGCGGTGAGACAGAGCCCGGAACTACTCCAAGAAATCTTCCAAGTCTGTCTGTGCTTGCAAAAGCGAACTGTCCGCCCGGGGTCTGCAGGATGTCTCGCAAGCCCTTTAAATCAACCACATGATCTTGTTCCACAACGAGCAAGAACATCCGCCCTTTCTTGTTTCGCAAAAAAAGGTTTTTGGTATGCGCACCTGGGTCTGTGTAGACGACAGTTTTCGCTTGTTCTACCGTGTAAAGCGCTTCGTGCACCATGGTCTGGTGCTCTATGCCCAAGGATTCCAATGCTGTAAGCAATTGCTCAGCAGTAGCGGCAAGCTCTCCATTTTCCAGTAAAACAGTCTCGGGATTTGGTCTATCTGAGTGGCTCATAGCCTACTAGCATTTAAAGGTGATTTTGAGTTAAGTCTACCTCAAAAAAAAAGCCCCCGACGCCTGAATGCATCGGGGGCTTTTGGATTTAAACGTCTGTTAAGTTGTTTATTTCCAATCGTACTTCAGTGCTGCGCGTGCAGTGAGTACATCCTCTGCGCCGTCGGCCCCTGTATTGGTTGACTGCAATTCAAACCATGATGTTGTGGCTCTGCCAATTGGATGGGTGTAACCTAGCGTGAAGCCTGTGCTCGCATCGCCTCGATCGATACTGCCAGCATCCAGGTAGAGGTTTCCATAGCTTAAGAAGATATCAAAACCGGTTGCATCTTCAGCACCGTTAGCACCGTCTTGCATAGTGACGTTGGCAGCGTATCCGATTTCACCAACTGAGCCGTTTACGGCAACGCCTAATACGGATTCAGTACCTTCGATGTCCTGGATACCCACACCAATGTTTGTGATTCCCGCATCATAGGTTAAGCCAACTTCAAATCCATCCAGTTCGTCCGAATTGTCAGCGCCGTCAGTCGGAAGCAAATAGGCAGTTACACCGATACCAATGCCGCCCATAGAGCCTGAGTACGTCAGGCCATCAGAACTACGGCCGGTGTAGGATATACACCCGTTACAGCTTCCCCACCAAGGCTGATCGACGGGGCCAATGATGGTGTTGTACCACGTGTGGTAAGTCTGGCCAACGAGGACTGATCCGAACCCACCTTTCAAGCCGATATACGCGTGGCGCGTGCTCAGCGCACCGTTGTCGTTGTCAGCTGAGGACGTGTCAACGCCAAATTCCAGTTTGCCGAACGCCGCCATACCGTTATCAAGGTCGGTTTCACCGGCATAGCCCAGGCGAGAGGCCCAGTTGCGAAGATTCAGTTGGGCATCAGCATCAGTGCCGTCATCGACATACTGAACACCGATACGAACACTTCCATAGAATCCACTGTCGGCCTGAACAGCAAAAGGACTCATTGCTAGCGCAACTGCTACGGCGATTGGAGTACCGCGAACTTTAAACATAGTCTCTCCGAAAAAATATCGTTGGCGAACCATGACAATAGTAAACATTTGATAAATGTCTACGGTTTGTAATGATTGAGACTGGTTGTCTTTTCAGGCGCTCCTGTTGCTTAGAGCAATCTGTTGCGTCGCTAGACTATGAGTGTATAAACTGCAAATAGTTTTTTCGTCTGTATCCGTGTAGTGGTCGAGTCAATCTATAGCCATCTGCATCGCACTTTTTAAGAGGTTATAGAGTCGTGCTGGAATCCGCTGACAGTTTTCCCGAGCTGTATAAATCCTTCTCCTGGGATATACCGACTCACTACAATATTGGAGTCGATGTTTGCGATCGTTGGGCAGAAAAAGACCCGGAACGAATAGCCATAATCGATATTGATCCTAGCGGAAATCGTGCTGACTATTCTTTTCAACAGCTGAAAGTATTGAGTAATCGTTTAGCTAACGCACTGCGTAAACGAGGAGTTGGTATTCATGATGATACTGCTGACAGAGTCGGAGTGCTTTTGCCACAGTGTGTAGAAACAGCGGTATCACACATTGCCCTGTTTAAACTGGGTGTTATTTCCATACCCTTATTTACCCTGTTTGCGCAAGATGCTCTGTTACACAGACTATCCGACTCGGGCGCGAAGGTTGTTATAACCAACGCTGAAGGTTTAAAAAAACTACAGAGTATTCGTGAGCAATTACCGTCGTTAAAATTAATTCTGTGTATCGACGATGTCAATGAGTCTACTGAAGGTGTGGAATACTTCTATCGCATTTGTGATCAAGAAAGCGACGTGTTTAGTCCTCTTCTAACACGCTCTGATGATCCGGCTCTGTTAATTTACACTAGCGGAACAACCGGTAATCCAAAAGGTGCGCTCCATGCCCATCGTGTTTTGTTGGGACATTTACCGGGGGTAGAAATAAGCCATAACTTTTTACCCTTGCCCGACGACCGATTTTGGACGCCAGCCGACTGGGCTTGGATAGGAGGTTTGTTGGATGTCTTAATGCCAAGTCTGCATCACGGTATTGCAGTTGTTGCGTATCGCTTTCCTAAGTTCGATGCTGAATCAGCGGTGATACTTATGCGTAATCTATCTGTGAGAAACGCATTCCTGCCTCCCACAGTTTTAAAAATGATGATGTCTTTACCGGAATCAACATTTAAAGGATTAGCTTTGCGCTCCATTGGCAGCGGAGGAGAAACGTTGGGAGCAGAGCTCCTTGAATGGGGGCGTCGGGTATTTAAGTTAACGATCAATGAGTTCTACGGACAAACAGAATGCAACATGATTGTCTCTTCATGTTCTGCATTGGAGCCTGCCACGGCCGGATACATGGGGCGCCCCGTTCCGGGCCATAACGTTAAAATTATAAATCCTGAAACTGGACTTGTTTTAGAACACGGTAATGAAGGAGCTATTGCGGTTGAAAGTCCAAATCCAGTGATGTTCTTGCGTTACTGGAACAATCCTGAGGCGACAGCCGAGAAGTATGTATCTTCAGGGAAGGTTCGCTGGTTGCTTACTGGCGATAGAGGTGCGATGGATGAGAGCGGAAAAATACACTTTGTTGGTCGCGATGATGATGTTATTAGCTCTGCTGGTTATCGAATAGGGCCATCAGAAATTGAGAACTGTCTGGTGTCTCACGAGGCTGTGCAACTCGCTGGTGTCGTCGGAAAACCGGATAGCCTAAGGGGATCCGTTGTTTTGGCGTTCGTTACACTTAACGAGGGATTCAATGCAAGCGAACAGTTATCCAGCGAACTTGGCGAGTGGGTTAAACTAAGGTTGGCTGCGCATGAGTACCCAAGGGAAATCCGTTTTATCGATAACATGCCCATGACAACCACCGGCAAAATTATCAGAGCCACCTTGCGACAATGGGCGCAGTCTGACCACCAGGAGAATTAACAGTGAAGTTCCCATCACCCCAACCCTATGCATCACAACGTTCTGCGGCCATGGCCGACAATCTGGTGGTGGCCTCCCAGCCTTTAGCCGGGCAGGCTGGCTTGTCGATGCTGGCTGCAGGAGGCAATGCCGTCGATGCTGCTATTGCAACGGCCATCACGCTGACTCAGGTAGAACCTACTGGCAACGGATTAGGGTCAGATGCGTTTGCCATTGTATGGGACGGAAAGCAGCTCCATGGCTTGAATGCATCCGGGTGTTCACCCTCTGCCTGGGATGAGAATCGCTTTGCAGATACCGGTACAGTGCCCGAGCGAGGTTGGGAAACCGTGACAGTGCCTGGTGCGGTCAATGGTTGGGTAGAGCTACATAAGAAATTTGGTAAGTTGCCGTTTGAAAAGCTGTTTGAACCTGCCATTAAATATGCGGAAACCGGCTATATCGTATCGCCCATCATTGGCAAACTCTGGGGCCTATCTATTGATGAATTGCAACACCAACCCGGATTTGCCGATCACTTTATGCCCAATGGTCGGGCTGTTATTGCCGGTGAGCGATTCACCAGTTTAGATGCTGCAAGGACTTTGCAGTCCATCGCAGAGACGCGTGGTGAGTCGTTTTATAAGGGGCATTTAGCCGAACAGATGGTGGCTGACGCAGCAAAACACGGAAGTGCCTTGGCAATGGACGATATGGCAAACAACCGCCCTGATTGGTGCGGCACCGTTTCTCAATCCTTTGATCATTTTTCATTACATGAAATTCCGCCAAACGGGCAGGGTATTGCTGCTTGTATGGCGCTAGGAATACTGGCACACACGCCGGTCAGAGACTTCGGACCGGACGATCCTCGTGCCTTGCACTTAATGTTCGAGGCTATGAAGTTGGCCTTTCGTGATTCAGCTGCCTATGTGGCCGATCCATCCTTTATGACAGACGTGCAGTCCGAGCATTTGTTAGCGCCGGAATATCTCGAAGAACGTGCAGCGCTCATCGACATGAAACAGGCGCAAGATTTTAAAAACGGCTCGCCGGGAGGAAACGGTACCGTGTGCCTGTCAGCCGCCGATCAGAACGGCATGATGGTGTCGTTTATCCAATCCAACTACGCCGGATTTGGTTCAGGCGTTGTGGTGCCCGGAACTGGCATTCATCTTCAGAACCGAGCGTGTGGATTCACCGTTGAAAAAGGACATCCCAATCATGTCGGTGGCAACAAGCGTCCATTTCATACCATCATTCCCGGTTTTCTTATGGGCGAGCAAGACCCCTTGATGGCCTTTGGCGTAATGGGAGGCATGATGCAGGCTCAAGGGCATGTGCAAATGGCCTTGCGTACCCAGCTTTGGGGGCAGGATGTTCAAACAGCGGTTGATGCGCCGCGCTGGCGCATCATGGATGGCATGAATGTCATTTGTGAAGCTGCTATGGACGCTGGCACTATCCAAGCGCTATCTGATATGGGGCATAAAATGAGCGTTGAAGCCCCTGATCTTTCCTTCGGTTTTGGTGGAGCTCAGCTTATTCACAAACTCGATTCAGGCGGTTATGCCGGTGGTTCGGATCCTAGAAAAGATGGTGGTGCCTACGGGTTTTAAAGCCCGCTAAGATGCCCGGATTTAATCCAGACATACGCGCCTTTGGATCCGACGGTTGCTTCTATAACACTGCCAACAGGGCTTCGAAGCCATGAGTGTTCGGTAAGCTCATCACCTTGTTCATTGAAGCTGCCGCTTAGTACGAAAATTTCCGCTCCACCGCTGGCGTCGACGTTGACAACGGCGCCTGCATCCCATTGTTCGAACCGAACGTTTTCGTGGTCATCTTTGTAAAGTGGCGATACGCTAACACCTTCACGGTCCCGGTCTCCCACTAAACCGAGTTTATGCCTGTTTGCGTGAATAAAGGTTCTGTCGTCGGGTTGAAACTGCCATAGCTTGACCAGTATGGTGCATCCGGGCGTGGAACCGGGCGTGTGCTTTGATTGTGGTGGGTTGCGTATGTAGGAACCTTCGGGCCAGGCACCGTAATCATCCTCAAAGACACCGTCGAGTACAATGAACTCTTCACCCCCTGTATGAACATGAGATGAAAAGTGGCTTTCCGGCGCGTATCGCACAATGGTGGTAACGCGCTCATTTTCGGTGTCTACTCGATCAAGTCTGCGCCGCTCAACGCCTGGCATGGGGCTGGGTTCCCAAGGTATGGAATTTCCGTGCATAACAACACGTTTTGAAAAGTCAGCATTGACGTCCATCTTGTATCACTCCAGCCGAGTATTCGGAAAAATTGAATTGCATCTATCAGTAGGTAGATAGAATATCGTTTTATTATTGAAATTACAAGCTAGGTTCTAAGAGCTGACTCAAAAATCTATAGAATAGGAACCGGGTGTGTGGATTATCGGGCCGTATCAGAGCTCAATGACTTCCGTGAAGCTTAGGTTGTCCATTCAGGCTGTACCAAGAGATTTAAATTGCGATGACTGAAAAACGAGAAAGATTAGAAAATGTTGCGCTAGAGTCAGCGCAGCGAAAGGGATTGAATGGTTTAAGCTTTCGAACGTTGGCAGATGAGGTGGGTATTAAATCCTCAAGCGTCCATTATTATTTTCCAGAAAAGTCAGATTTAACGCGCACACTCATAGAGCGCTACACGCAAAATTTCCTGGCATCTGTCGACTCAATTGCCAGTCAGAATTGGGCCTTGCGAAAAAAGCTAAAAGCCTTTATAGCCATTTTTGAAAATGTGGCTGTCGAAGAAAAGCTATGTCTTTGCGGGATGATGGCTGCTGAGGTTGAGCAATTAGACGATGGGAACAGGAAACTATTAAGCGCATTCTTTACTGACACCGAAGAGCGGTTAGTCACACTGTTCACCGAGCATAAAGATGAACTGAATGCCGAGCTTTCCGCTAAAGTGCTGGCACGTAGCTTACTTGCAGGTCTTGAAGGGGCGTTGTTGGCTGACCGTGTCGTGGGTGATAATCACCGACTAAAAGCCCAAAAAGAACTCTTCATGGCAATGCTCAAGTAGTCTTAATTCGTTTTTTAATATTAACTCTTTATATTGACTCCTTATGATCGAAAGAATCGGCACTGGCGAGAGAGCCAGTAAAATCGTAAAGCACAACGGTGTTGTCTATCTGAGTGGACAGGTAGGCGACGGCGAGAGCATCAC
>JAHDGK010000009.1:0-99299 GCA_020627685.1 Granulosicoccus sp.
CGTTGTAGCGATTATAGTGATTGCGAGTATTTGCTATTGCTGTGTTCCAGCGTGCCGGAAGTATCTAGATAGAAAGCTATTGGATTCTCCGTATGTTGGCCGCTTGTTGCTGGGGATTTCATTAAGTCGCTATTCCGAAAATTGCGCCCGCCTATATGAGCGAGGACTACCTTTGGATGTAGCTATGCATATCAGCGAAGGTGTAGTGCCAAATCGGGCGTTGAGAGGCTCGCTTATAGATGCCAGGTTACGGGTTGTATCTGGATCTGCGTTTTCCACATCTGTTGGTCGAATATCCTACCTGCCAGCCATATTCGTACGGATGCTGAAAGCCGGCGATACGGCAGGACAGCTCAAAGATTCGTTAATGCAGGCAAGTGTTCAACAGCAGCAAATGACGGACACGCGTATCGATCGCATTGAGAAAATGATTGGTCCGGTGCTACTAGTTCTTGTTGGAATCGTATTGCTTTGGATTGTTGTCTCGCTTCTCGGGCCGATTTATCAGTCCGCAATTGATGCAGTGATAGGTTTATGAAAAAGCTGCTGCCAGCGACGGGGAAGGATGGTAAAGAGCGCACTATCGTTGTGCTTACAAGAGAAAAAATTGTTTGGTACCAAGTGTCTGTTGAAGGCGGTTTAAAGCCTATTTCGACTCAGCACGATTTCAACCGAAGCGTTGAGATACCCGAACGATACCTTTTCTCAGACGACACCTGTCAGCTCATTGAATTAATCGTTGATACCCCGGTGGACGATCTTGACCGGGCGAAGGTTGTAGAGAACACACCTCGATATCTTCAGCGTGTTCAGACAATTCGGGCTCTTTGGAATTTGAAGCGTGAATATGCCGAATCGCAAATACTAAAACTGCCCATGCAGTATTTTCCGAATATCGCGAGCATATTGCACACATCTTTGCCTGAGAACTATCTACGCATGATAGAGAGTTTTCAGAATCATGGATTAGTGATATCACACATGACCACAACCACCCAACTGATGGGTGTCGCGTTAACGGGTGCAGAGCCCTGTTTATTGGTTATTCCTTGTGGCTCTAGTCAACAGCGGCTAATGCTGATTGATGCCGAGGTTGTTGTATTCATGCGAATAATCGATGTTGAAATTGGAAGCGATGTAGAAAGTGATACAAATCATCTTAGGCACGTAGAGGAAACACTGGATTATCTCGTCCAAGCCAACCTCATCAAGAGTCGTGAAGTGCGCGTCGCCACAGTAGATATTAAAAAAAGCGACCCGCACTGCGAAATTAGTTTAGAAAACTATCTTGCGAATACTTATCTTAGGGGTGTAGCAGAACTCATTGGTGAATCCGATAGCTCGAGCAAGCTACTTAACCAAGAGCGCGTAGAAGAACGCCTTGATGTCAACATTAAGACTGTAAGAAACCGTCTTCTTGTTTGGTTTCGTCGGTTTAGATCGTCTCAAAGAGTTTGGATGAAATCCAAAGAGAACGGCAGTGCTTTCAAACCGTATCAAGTCACGGACAGCGTATTGATGCACCACGATGTACTCAGTCCTTCTCGGAATCTTATGCGCAGCTATGGTGCTCTGCTGATACTGCGTAGGGTCACAATTGCCCTGGCCGTTGTTACGTTCTTATCGGTGTTGATGGCTTCAATTCACAGTGTCCGCCAAATACGCGGGTTAAACTCGCTGAAAGGCGACGGGGAGAATATTGAAGCGGAGATTTTGCAGTTGAAATCTATGCTGAATGAAAGACATACAACCCCGTTTTTTACAGCGGCAACTCTAAAAGGCAACAAGGAGTTCGCTGACAAACTCAAAGGCTCACCTCAGTCTGTGCTGACACTGGTGGCGACATTGATACAAGATTTCCCTTCAATACAACTACAGTCTCTCTCGTGGAGTATATTGCCCAGCGAGAGTGATGAAGAGACCGTCACCCCCTCAGTTATGCATGCAGCTAGGAGAAACTCGTTTATCTACGAAGATTCGAGTCAGGAAAAACTGTCAATCATCTTTGAAGGATCCTTTAATTCTGCAGAGTCTCTTCGTGATAAACAACAACAGTTGGATCTATTCTCTCAATCGCTGTCTAGTAGTGAATTAGTCAGCAACCTATCCATAATGGATTCCCCCATTGAATCGGCGGGTAGTAGTGAGTCCTTCGACGACAAAGAAAGTTATTTCAGTATTCGTTTCTGGGCGGCGTTACCGTGATGATGCTAAGGCTGTTGACGCCAGTCGCTCTCTCTGTGCTGTTGATATTTTCGCTCTATATCCCCAATAGCATAGCTCGAAGTATCGAAAGGCAAAGTGAGATCAATCGGCTGCTCAGAATTGAGTTGCAGCAAGCTAAACAAGTACAGACGTTGCTAAAGCTTAGGTCGTCTGAAAGTTCTGATGAGGAAGCCATACCACGTAAAGATGTTTTGAAGGTTTCGCTAATTGAAAAGCTGCTTGAAAATTCTTGGCCGCGTGGAATTACAAACGTAGATTATGAATTTCAAAAGCCACCCAGTATGTATTTAAGCTATGCGGGTTATCCCTTGGAAGGTGTCAGAGTTATTCTAAATTTTACTGCCAGGCACTCACTTGCTCTGATCAGTTATCTCGATCTTTTGATGTTGTCTGTGTATCCACAGCCCATAGAAATTCGTGCGTGCGAAAGCCGGAAATCTGAAGAGAACGGTCTGAGAAATCAATGTGTGCTGGATTTCTACTATTGGGGTCCACCCAATGAACAAGAGTAACCGCAGCATTCTGTTGTTGATGACTTTAAGTCTCGTGGCATTTTCAGAACATATTAAGGCGTCTGAGGAAATCGAGGGTATGCGCCTTTTCTATACCGCTGAAGAGCGCATGGAAGAAGATACTGATAAAGAAGGAGAAGGTGGGAATCACACAGAGGAGAATGCTAATACAACCGATGTAAAAACGCCGAATGTCACAGGAGAGGTCGATGCGGCCGTCGCTGTAGGGCAGATATCTACTACAGAACCTCAGTTAGTCTTTAACGCAATTGTCAGTCTGAATGATCGTGCTGTGGCAGTCATTAATGATCTACCCTGTCGAATTGAAAGCGCCCGTACTTCCAAAAAACAGTTGTCTGTTGTCTGTTCTCAAGGCGGCCTAAGCAAATACATACTCACGGTAAGCGCAGGTGTTGCACAATTGAATGTCTTTCATGGTGCCAATAAGCTAGCGTCTCTAGCGGTTGGTGAAAAGCTATGAACACCCAGGAGCGAGGGGTTGTGGTATTGGTGCTGTTAGTGTTGGCCTCACTGGCAGGCTCGGCACTATTAGGTGTCCATTCGTTGCGAGTCTCAACAAGCGCTCAGGAAAAAGCGTTATTGTTGAAAGCCGATGTGCTGCATGCGCGTGATGCTTTAATCAGCTATACAGCTCACTATCCTTACCTGTATGGTGCGCGCGGATCTGGAGTAGGGCATTTCCCGTGCCCCGACACCGACGGCAATATTGACTCAACGGGTGCAGTCTGGTCACAGCGACTAGGTCCAAATCCGCCTTGCGGATCTCACGAGACTGCAGAAGGGTTGCTGCCCGCTCATATTAGTTTCCCCAATCATCGTTATTCGTTTGCCACACACTCCAACGTCCCGGTTTCCTATCACGTGTCCGGACGGTTTATCAATAATCCTATCAACCGTGCCGTAAACCCTGAAGTCGTCCTAAACGCCGAGAATGCATATATACCGTTAGTAGAGCTTAATCAAACGGTACATCGCAACGTAGATTCATATCCTAGCCACGTTAATGCTGTCATAACTCCCGCATTGTTATTGTTAAGCACGAAGCTTTCAGTTGCCTCTTGGCTTGTTAAGCGGCTCGATCAGTTAGGTTCGATGAGTTGTGTGTTGTCTTCTAAAGGCGAGGTTACCGATCAACAAGAGTCATTGGATACCTCTACTGATTTGCTAGACATGCGGGGCCCGTTACGGAGTGATTGGTGTATTCAATATTTGGCGGTTTCAAAACGATGTAATCAATCCATCCGTTTTCCAACAATATCAGTGATCACGAGCAGGATGGAGCATGTTAATGAATTTAGTATCTCTGAGGAAACACACAGCCAACTCATTACGATTCTTCTCGCAGACGAATTTCCCAACGAATACGATTGTGAGAAATCTCCGGAATCCCAGTTATTCATTGAAGGTGCGCGGGCAAAGTCCCACTGGTTTGTTCGTAACCACTGGGCACTGTGGATGAAAGTGGTGATAAATGATGCCTGTGTTCTCGATACGGCTTTCAATTGCAAGTTTAAGAAGTTCACTGATCTTGTCGAGAAAGCCAAGCCGCTACTGATACATTGGGGGCTTGAATGACAAAAGAGAGGGGCTACGAAAAAGGATTTACACTCATCGAGCTTGCCATCGTTCTTCTCATTGTTGGCCTGCTATCGAAGACCATGCTCGAGCCCATTGCTTTCGCCCAGGAAAGACAACGCTACTCCAAAAACTATTCCAAGCTTCAATTAATCAAAGAGAGTCTTCTAGCACATGTCGTCGCAACAGGCACTCTTCCTTGCCCGACCTCTGCCAATAAGCCTTCCGGTGCGAATACTTCTTTTGTATGTACTGTCGATCAGGGTGGAATTCCCGCTGCAATCTTGGGAATAGCAGGCGCTGTGAATGAGCAAGGTGCTTTGCTGGATGAGTGGGGCCGTGATTATCTTTATGCAGTTAGTTTGAGTAGTCACCCTGCTGAAGGGGAGGAACACTTACCCGACTGGACCACTGTTGGTGAAGCAAGTGCTGTGGGTATAGCTAACTTGCGAGGCAGTCTTGCATTATGTATGCGTGCTACTGCAGTTAGTTGTCCCATGAATCAAGTCAGAGCCAATGAACTGGCATTTGTAGTCGTATCCAATGGCCGGAAGATCTCGCAATCCGCACGTGAAACCGAAAACTCCGATGGGGACAATATATTCGTAGTCGCGGAATATTCTATAGAAGGATCAACAGCCTTTGATGATCAAGTCGTTTGGTCGAGTGCACAGGAAGTTATGTATTGGATGCTTCGTGCCGCCTGGTTGCCATAAAAATCGCTAGAACGTGATAAGTCTTTTCTCTAGCTATTTATTGGCGTTTTTACGGTTTAATCCAATTTAGTAATAGTTATTTACATTTGGATGCATTGAATTGTAGCGACTTTGTAAACACTGCGTTCTAACTCTTACGGGACAGTCGTGGCTGATTAAAATACAACTACTGGCATTTCCGAAGCTGTTGGTTGCACTTTGACTATTGAATAAATGCCGGTGATTAAATTCACGAGATAGTCGTTGCAAAAGGGCAGACTGCAATTCTGCGTTTTAGCGGTGCATTTGTTGGTAGATGTATTCAGCAATACGCGTCCAGGCTTTTTTGCACTCTAAAAGTACAAAGAGACATTCAATGAAAATGAAAAGCAAACTTATGGCCGAGTTTATCGGCACATTCTGGTTAGTGCTGGGCGGTTGCGGTAGCGCAATGCTTGCTGCGACATTTGGCGCTGAAGATGGGATCAATATCGGCCTTGTCGGTGTGTCTCTGGCATTTGGTTTAACCGTTCTCACAATGGCCTATGCCGTAGGGCATATCTCAGGTGGTCACTTCAATCCTGCTGTTTCAGTTGGTTTAGCGGTTGGTGGTCGTTTTTCATGGGCAGAGCTCGTGCCTTATGCAATTTCACAAACGTTGGGTGCTATCGCTGCCGCAGCGGTCTTGTTGGTCATTGTCACCGGTAATGGTTCCGAAGCCGGAACGCTGGCTTCAAACGGATTTGGCGACGCTTCACCGGGCGGTTACAGCATGATCTCAGTATTGATTATGGAAGTTGTCATGACTGCTGCATTCTTGTTCATCATTATGGGTGCAACTGATTCACGTGCACCGGCAGGTTTTGCACCTATCGCAATCGGCTTGGGTTTGACGCTTATTCACCTGATTTCAATCCCAGTATCAAACACGTCTGTTAACCCAGCTCGTAGTACGGGTCCCGCGTTGATTTCTATGGATGCTACTGCAATCTCTCAATTGTGGATGTTCTGGGCGGCGCCAATCGTTGGTGCGGCAGTAGGGGCAATCTTATACAAGATGACGGTTGCCGGTACTGGCTCCGACGACTAAGGGTAATAAATAGTGCACCTTTGCTACAGCGAATAGCGAAGGTGCCGACCAGGTTGCTATGATCAAATGGAATTGGTCATAGTGCTTTTGTACGTACAACTCTCCTTCCTAAGCTGATAACAGCTGCGCCTAGTAAGACTGTCTCTGCCGAGATTAGCGCACCAGTCCACTGTCGTTTTATTCCTTGCTAGAGAATTTTATAGAGCACTTCTAGCTCGCGAAATGTCTGCGCCCAAGCATTAAATTTCACGCTATTATTCTTGTGCGCAAATCGACAATTTAACACTTCAATATACCGTCCCCTTTTTTATAGGGTGATAGGGTACTGCGTTGATAAGGACATCTCACGAGAATGACGCTTTTTACGGTGTCTGTCTGACATGCCCGCCCTCTTAATAGTATTTTGAATCAAGGTTGTTGATATGACTCGTATGAAAAAAATTGGAGTCGCTCTGGCTCTTTGCACGCCATTGGCAGTACAGGCCGGTGGAAGTCTAGAAGATATCGAAGGCGGCGATGCCACGATAACCGCTGACACGCTCAGCGATGATGTTCCAGCTCAGCCAGAACTTATGGCAAGTGAACCCGCTGCTGAAGAAGCATCAGATGCCTCTGATAAAGCTGCAGACGCTGCAGAGCCAATCACCATCGTGAAGTCACCTTCGACGTTTCAGTTCTATTCGAGTGATAAGGCCGCTGAATTGACCTATGAGCGAAGCGGGTCGGTTTTTGGTTTGGACAACGATCGCGCCTCTTTGGCTTTCCTGATGAACGAAGAACGTGACAATGCAGTGACTGCATCAATCATGTTTGATGCATCTCAGACTCTGGTTAAAGGGCTACGCTTGTCATTCGGTCCACAGGTCATCGCAGGTTTGCTATCTATCGAAAATTCCGATGTCATTGGTTTCGCTGCAGGCATCGAGGCACTGTATGAGCTGCCCGTTAAGAAGTTTCCACTGCGTATATCCACAGCTCTTAGTTATGCCCCTGATATATTAACCTTCGGTCAATCAGACAGAATCATCGACTGGAACGTGCGTGCGGGTTTACCGTTGACCAGCAATATCACGGGCTTCGTGGGTGCTCGATATCTTCAATTTGATACTCGCCCCGGCGAGCGTAAGTTAGACCAGCAGGTCCATATCGGAATTCGTTGGTCCAGCAAGTAGTCAACTGTGCAATTAGATTGTGGCCACGACAAGTGGCCACAATGACACCAGTCTCGGTGTCTAGTTAGCTATCCGCCTTGGCGCCTTTAAAAAGCGAATAGAAGTTATTCGTCGTGGCCTCCGCCAACTCTTCCAAGCTAATCCCTCTTAGCGCGGCGACATGCTCTGCGGTATGCCTTACAAATGCAGGTTCATTGGTCTTTCCCCGGTGTGGCACAGGTGCCAGATACGGAGCATCTGTTTCAACAAGAATTCTGTCGAGGGGAGCTTTCTGAGCAACCTCTTGCACGGACTTGGCACTCTTGAACGTCACGATGCCGGAGAAGGAAATATAAAAACCAATATCCAGTGCCTGTTTTGCAATGTCCCAGTCTTCGGCGAAACAGTGCATGACGCCTCCAGCGTCTTTTGCGTTGTGATCTCTCAACGTATTCATCGTGTCTTCTGCCGCAGCACGTGTATGAATAATCAAGGGTTTTTGTATTTGCTTGGCAACGTCAATATGCCTATGGAAGCGATCGTGCTGCCACTGCAAATCGCCGCTGGATCGGAAGTAGTCCAGACCGGTCTCTCCGATGGCCACTATTTGCGGGTGGTTGGCCGCTTGTAGAAGCTCTTCTGTATTCGCTTCATGCCCACCCTCAGTGGTTGGGTGTATTCCCATTGATGCGCTGATTTGCTCATGATCCAAAGCCAGCTGCAAAACGGCCTCTCGATTCTCCCAGCTAGTCGAAATGCATAACAAATGACTGATTTGATTATCAGCTGCATTCTGTAGAATATCGGGTATACGATTCTCGAAATCCGGGAAATTCAAATGGCAATGCGAATCGACAATTTGCATGGGTACGTTGGCTTAAACTAATTATTGATTAGGTGGAAGGTAGTTTGTCTAGGCAGTCAATGCCTGAAATAATTATCTTCGCGGTAGCATCCATTGTACGGCGCCTTGATGGACTTAAATAGAGGTAAGATTTTCGTGGCTCAGCCAGAAAGAAACGACAGTATTAATGACATAACAGACTATGTGCACGGACTGGGTCAAGCGGCTCGTCTTGCGGCCTCGGCAATGTCTGTTGCAGATACGGCGCAAAAAAATGCGGCATTGCTGGCAATGGCAAGTGCCATTGAGGCAAGTGCGCCGCTGTTACTCGATGCCAATAGTCAGGACATGAAGCGCGCCCGCGAAAAAGGTATCGATGCGGCGTTGCTCGACAGACTAGAACTGACACCTGCGCGAATTGAATCTATGGCTAACGGACTAAAAGACGTTGCCGCGCAGGACGATCCTATCGGTGCTCTCTCTGCAACCACGAGAAGGCCATCGGGTTTGGAAATTGCCCGCATGCGAGTGCCTCTGGGTGTTATTGGTGTTATTTACGAATCTCGCCCCAATGTCACCGCAGATGCTGCAGCGCTATGCATAAAGTCAGGCAACACCGTAATTTTGCGTGGCGGATCGGAAGCGGCAAATTCTAATCAGGCCATTGCTGCCTGCGTTCAATCAGGGCTTGCGGAAGCGGGCTTACCTACATCAGCTGTTCAGCTTATCGAAACAACCGATCGCGCTGCCGTGGGCGCATTGCTAGCAATGGATGAATACGTTGATGTCATTATTCCTCGTGGTGGTAAAGGTTTGGTGCAGCGCATCAGTGATGATGCGAAAGTGCCTGTCATTAAACACTTAGACGGTATATGTCACGTTTACATCGATGAAGGTGCAGATCAGGACCGCGCTATTGATGTCGCGGTCAATGCTAAGACCTATCGCTATGGCATCTGCGGATCCATGGAAACACTATTGGTTCATCGCAATGAGGCCGCCGAGTTGCTGCCAAAACTACACAGCGTTTTTTCTGACAAAGGTGTCGAACTGCGTGGCTGTAAAAATACCTTGTCTGAATTGCCCACAATCACAACAGCCACTGATGCAGATTGGGATACAGAATACCTGGCGCCCATACTGTCCATTCGCGTTGTCGATAGTATCGATGAGGCGATGGCTCATATTGCCCGGCACGGCTCTTCACATACCGATGCTATCGTCACTAACGATATGGGTAGGGCTCGTTTGTTTGTGCGACAAGTTGATTCCAGCTCGGTAATGGTCAACGCAGCAACCTGTTTTGCCGATGGTGCGGAGTACGGTCTGGGTGCTGAAATTGGAATCAGTACCAACCGCATGCATGTTCGCGGACCTGTAGGCGCTTTGGGTCTGACAACAGAAAAGTACGTGGTCACCGGGGACTACACGGTTCGTGGCTAGCGATTCGCGCATCGGCTTGTTCGGAGGCACATTCGACCCTGTTCATTACGGTCATCTGCGTCCGGCGGTTGAGATTGCCGAATTATTCGAGTTGTCGACACTCTACCTGATGCCTAATCATCAGCCGGGGCATCGTGGACCCACGGCGGCCTCCACCGATCACAGACTCGAGATGCTGACCATGGCGGTTAAAGATGCACCCCGGTTGGTGGTGGATACGCGTGAAGCAGAGCGTAACGAACCCACTTACACCATCGATACGCTTAAAGAAATTCATCACGAGCAAGCTGATGCAACCCTTGTATTTTTCCTGGGCTTGGATTCTTTTTCGGCTTTCGATAGCTGGCACGAGTGGGAAGAGATTCTCACTCTCACCAATCTGGTCGTACTTGATCGTCCGGGCGCTGAGCATTCCGAATTTTCGCAGGGTTTGCTGGCCAGGCAGCAGGCGAATTGCGGTCGTCAAATCGTGAACGGGCGCACGGGAGTGATTCAAACCTGCCAGGTCACGCAGCTTGCTATCTCCGCAACTGATGTACGGCGTCGCATTGCGAGTGATCTTTCTGTGCGTTTTTTGCTCCCGGATGAAGTATCGGAGTATATTGACGCGAATAACTTATATCGCAGCTAAATGCCGCTCTTTCGGAGCCGGCGGGAGCAGTCACCTTTTTTGAGTATGAATAGCAAAGACGTCATCGATTTGGCCGTAGGCACCATCGAAGATATGAAAGGCGTCGATTTAGTCGTTATCGATATTGTTGGAAAATCGAGCATTGCTGATGCAATGATTGTTGTGACAGGCACGTCCCAGCGTCATGTTCGATCCTTAGCAGAGTCTGTTCGCTTGGCAGCCAAAGAAGCTAATCACCCGCCCCTAGGAATAGAAGGTGGTGATTCCAGTGATTGGGTACTGGTCGATCTGGGTGATGTCATCGTGCATGTCATGACAGAGGAAAAACGCGAATTTTATTCGCTGGAAAAATTGTGGTCGGTTGGCCCTGCTGATGAAGAAGCCAGCGACGCGGCAGGCACTCACTAATTTAAGTTTCCCATTGATGGTCTTCATATTGCGGCCGTACACGCCACTGTTCGCGGTACTCCGGTAAACCTAACGTGCAGATCTCGGTTTTTGCCGTAGGGCGAAAGATGCCAGCCTGGGTGCAGTCGGCATCTGATGATTACACCAAACGTATGCCGCGCCGCTGGCAATTCAAAGTGCGTGAATTTGCTCAGGCTCAAGGCGATAGCAGTGAACTGATCATGTCCAAGGAGGCAGATGTCCTTCTGGATGCCATTCCCGAAAAAGCGCATGTCATTGCTTTAGATAACAGAGGCGTGGCGTGGTCAACGGAGCAGGTGTCCAAGCAACTTGAATCGTGGCAGGAGTTAGGCAAGTCGCTTATCTTTATTATCGGTGGAGCCGATGGTTTGCACCCTCGAGTGCGAGACAGGGCGAATCAGATGTGGAGTTTGTCCAACCTAACCTACCCGCATCCGCTGGTGCGAGTGGTTTTAGTAGAGCAGCTTTATCGAGCACAGTCTTTACTGGATAATCACCCTTACCATCGTGCGTAGCATCAACGGGGGTTGCTAGGTGCAATCAGACATACCTGCCATTGTTCTTGCCTCTGCCTCGCCTCGCCGTAAAGAGCTACTTGAACAAATCGGTATCGAAGCTATTTGTCATCCGGTTGATATTGATGAAAGTCCACTGGCCGGTGAATCCCCATCTGAATTAGTGCATAGGTTGGCGTTGGAAAAAGCTATGTGCTGCAAAAGCCGGCTAGCCCGATTCAGCGCAGATGCTCAGACTACGCAAATCCCTGCGCACTATATTCTCGGAGCAGACACCATCATTGATCTGGATGGTCAGGCGTTGGGGAAGCCCCAGAGTAAAGAAGCTGCATTAACAACACTTCAGGCTTTGTCCGAGCGAGAACACTATGTTCATACAGGGGTCGCCATTGTTGCTATTGAAAGTGATTTAATCGAATCCGCACTTGTGACAACCACTGTCGAATTTGGCCGCGTATCGGAAAGTGATGCGTTGAGTTATTGGGACAGCGGAGAGCCTGCTGGAAAAGCTGGCTCATATGCTATCCAAGGCTACGGTGCCCGTTTTGTGTCCAAATTGACGGGCAGTTATAGCAACGTTGTCGGACTGCCTCTGTACGAAACGGTGGCATTGCTGCGCACAATAACGGGGCGTGATGTAAGCAAATAAAAATTCTTCTGTAACGATTGTGTTTCAGCTGACATCGGAGGCAGCTGGGCGGGCATACTATGCAGTATGAGTGAAGAATTACTAATCAACGTGACGCCACAGGAGACTCGGGTCGCCACCGTTGAAAACGGCATGCTGACTGAAATTTGGGTCGAACGGGTTCAAAAGATCGGTTTAATCGGTACCATTATTCAGGGTACTGTTAAGCGCGTGTTGCCCGGAATGGAAGCCGCCTTTGTCGATATCGGTTTAGAAAAAGCCGCTTTTCTCCATGTCTCCGATGTGCAAGCCGACATCCCGGTGGATGAAAACGGTGAGCCACAGCCGGTACTCATTTCCCGAGTACTCAAAGAAGGGCAAAAACTAGCGGTCCAAGTCACCAAGGATCCTCTGGGGACGAAAGGAGCACGCGTGACCAGCAAGCTAACGGCGCCCAGCCGCTACCTGGTCATGATGCCGTACGAAGACAATATTGGTGTCTCTGCTCGTATTGACAACGAAGAAGAACGGGAACGATTGCGCTCAATGGTTGAGGAGCTGCGCGGAGACAGTCGCGCTGGTTACATCATTCGAACCGCCGCCGAGGGTGTGGAGCTTGAACACCTGAAGGATGACATGGACTACCTGACAAAAGCCTGGCGTGGTGTCAAAGAAAGATGTCAGACAACGAAAGCGGGCAATGTGATTTTCCGAGACCTTCCACTAGTGCAAAGAATGATGCGCGATCTGAATCGTGAAGGCATCGAGCGCATTCGTATCGACTCACGGGAAACCTTCCATCAGTGTGTCGATTTCTGCGAAGAATATGTGCCGGAATTAGCCAGCTGTTTAGAACATTATCCCGGTGAAAGGCCTATTTTTGATCTCCATGGAGTTGAGGATGAAATTGATAAGGCTTTGAATCGTAAGGTTTTATTAAAGTCGGGTGGCTATTTAATCATCGATCAAACCGAATCAATGACAACCATTGATGTCAATACAGGTGGATTCGTTGGAAAACATAACCTTGAAGAAACTATCTTCAAGACTAATCTTGAAGCTGCGCAAGCAATTGCCCGTCAGCTGAGGCTGCGAAATCTGGGTGGAATCATCATTATCGATTTCATCGATATGGCGGTATTAGAGCATCGCAGGCAAGTATTAAGGGCACTGGAAAAAGCTCTGGAACGGGATCATGCAAGGACTCAGGTCAATGAGGTCTCGCAGTTAGGATTGGTTGAGATGACGCGAAAACGGACGCGCGAGTCTCTCGAGCAGGTGCTGTGCTCTGAATGTTCGGTCTGCGATGGCCGGGGCATGCAGAAAACACTGGAAACGGTCGGGTTTGAAGTCTCCAGAGAAATTATTAGACAGGTAAGGCAATTTGAAATTGATTCAGTTACCGTTCTGGCTTCTAGTGAGATAGTCGACTGGTTTACTGAGGAACGCTCCGATGATCTCGCTGAATTGCAGGATTTCGCCGGAGTGCCCATTCGATTACAGGCAGAACAATATTACACGCGTGAACATTACGACGTTGTACTGCAGTGATTCTCAGACGTTATGATTATCAGAACGGCTCGGATGACCGCGCGTGTTTGCATCACGCTGATAGGTATTTTTCTCATCGTGCTTGCACTGTTGAGTGCCAGTGTGCGCCTTGGTCTGCCGTTTGTTGCCAATTACAAACCTACTATCGAATCCAGACTCAGTGACTACCTGCGTAGTCCGGTTGCCATCGGTGAACTGAACTTTAGCTGGGAGGGTTTTGGCCCTCTGCTCCGAGCCGAGCAAGTGGCGGTGTTCGAATCCAGCGATTCCAAAGTAACCCTCGATGAGCTGCTCATTGATTTAAATCTGGCGAAGAGTCTTTTTCGCGGCGTGCCAGTCATCAATGAACTGACGCTTGTGGGTGCTCGATTCGCCGTAGAGGCGGACCCCAATGGGCAATTTCGATTACACGGCATGGACCGTGTTCAGAGCGCACGGCTAGCATCAGATTCTGCAAGCCCGCGTCAGGGGCAGGGTGTCGATTTGATGGCTTGGCTGTTAATTGCCAGAAAAGTCGGGCTTCTGGATACGGAAGTTACCCTCATCGATAAACAAGCCGATCTGCAGTTGGTCATGCAGGATTTAAATATTCGTGCTGAAAATGAAAATGACGTTCACAAACTTCGAGTGGATGTGCAATTACCGAAAGAGCTGGGTGGGAGTTTGGAGGCTGGTATTGACCTTATCGGCTCAGCTGATGCGTTGGCCAGTGCAAAAGGCGATTTGTACATCAAGGCTGACACCTTACAAACCCGCGCCTTAACTAAGATTCTCAAAGTGGGTGGTCTGGCAGATAAACTGCGCCGCGTCGACAGCCCGATAGATACCTCTGTGTCCTTAGAGTTGTGGGGGCAGTGGGAAGATGGTCAGCTTAAGTCTGCTCGCGGACCCATCTCCACATCGCTTATAAAAAACTCTGTTTCGGGTGATTATCTGGCAGACGGTGCGAGTGCCAATCTTGTACTGGTGGGCGATAAGCAGTCGCTCAGAGCGGTCGCCAGTGATGTCATTGTGTCAATGGGAACAGATACCGTCCGTGTGGACAGTATTTTTGGTCATTGGAGTGCACCTTCGAATTCCGACAGTCCACAAAAGTCTCGTACTTGGGGCGTTTCTGCTGCTGGAACGCAGTTGGATGTTGCATCCTCCAGTCGCTTGGTTCGTGGTGTTCTGATGGGCTCTGATCCTGTTAATGCACTCAACCTGCAAACAGCTCAGCCATCAGGTAGCGTTCTTAACTGGACTTTCAACTACAGCAACAAAGACTATTTGCCGCGTGTCTCTTTAGAAGCTGATTTATATCAACTTCAATCAAAACCGTTCGGTTCTTTGCCTGGCCTTGGTCCGGTCAATGGAAGAGTGAGTGTGGAAGATTCCAAAGGTGAACTGACTCTGGCATCCGACTCAACAGCAGCGTCCTGGCCTGTGGCATCAGATGCGCCTTTGATGATTGATTCGTTGACTGCTGCTATTGGTATCGACTTCGCTCAAGAGAGTCGCGTGTTGCTTGATGGTGACATTGAAGTTAATGACAGCGGTATCGATTTTTCTTCTCGATTAAATCTGACCTTAGAGCGTGGTCAATCACCTCATCTGGATATGCAGAGTCGATTTGCGGCCAGCGATATCAATGCCGTAAAACAATGGTTACCGAAAAAGAAAATCTCTGAGAAATTCAGAAACTGGCTAGAACTTGCGATAGAGAGTGGGTCGATCAGCGATGGTTCCTTATTGTTTTTCGGCAACGTGTCAGATTTTCCGTTTGCGTCCGGTGAGGGTGTATTTCGTGCGAGTGCAAACGTACAGAATGGCCGTCTGGCGTTTAACACTAAATGGCCTGCAGCGAAAAACATCAACGGCACATTAGAAGTTGATGGCACAAAATTAACGGGTGTTTCCACCCGGTCCTCCTTTGATAAGTTTGCAATTGGCGAGACACGTCTCGAGATCGCAGACTTGAAACGTCCGGTGTTAACCTTGAACGGAACCGGCAGCGGCGTACTCCAAGACGTTATCTACTTTGGGAATAACGGACCGCTTAAGTCGATACTTGCTCCTGCGTTATCGGGTGTAACAGGCAGTGGTAATGCTGATATGGATTTAGCATTAACACTTCCTTTATACCGAAGTAAGCCGGGTGCTGATGTGTCATCAACTGACACCAAGAGGCCCTCTTTAACGGTCAATGGCTCACTTTTTCTAAGCGGTAACAACGTAGAATTTTCAGAGGCTAATTTGCCGTTGCAACAAGTATCCGGAGCGATAGGTTTCGATCGCAATGGTATTCGGGTTAATAATTTAAAAGCCAAATTATTAGGTCAGTCTGTTCGAGTGAGCGGCAAGACCACAGGTACAGCACGGAACGCCATAACAACTGTCGGCTTGACCGGGGCTCTGGAAGGCAACGATGTCTTAGCGCATTATGGAAATCCGCTAGATCAATACATCAGGGGTGCCTCTAAGTGGTCGGCTGAGCTCACGGTGCCGCATTCTGCTAAGCGGATGAACGAAGACGGTATCCGTTTGCAAGTGGTTAGCGACCTGGTAGGTAGCGAGCTAGCATTGCCAAGGCCGTTGTACAAATCCACCGGGTCTTCCAGACGCTTGGTCGTCAACACAGCCTTTAGAGCATCTCAGGAATCACAACGTTGGGATGTCCGATTGGACGGTAAGCTGCATGCCAGTGCGACAACATCAGACGGCGGCATGGAATCGCTCGTTATGAGGCTCGGTGGTGCACCGATTCCTCAATCAGAAATCGCCCGTGCTAAACCTGGAATACGCTTGCTTGGGCGAGTCGACAGGATGGCAGCCGATGACTGGATAACGGGTATTGGCCGGTTTATCAATTCAGGTTCGGACACAGGCTCTGGTACTAACTCACTGATTATTCCAGTGTCTACACAACTGGAAATTGATTCACTGGAGTTGGGTAGCGATTCGCTGGGCGCTGCAACGCTGAGCATGAGCACCAGTAGCCGATATCTAAAAGCGATTATTAAAAACGATTTTCTTGAAGGTCAAATCGAGTACCCGCGTAAGCACTGGAGTAAGGAGCTAGCGCTTAATGCACGGTTTGAGCGCATTGATATGGCTGTTATTGATGCGCTCAATTCTGAAAGCGAAGGTGTTGCGAAGTCCGTGCAATCCACGCCGATAGATCCGCGGACGTTGCCGCCGATAGAGGCGCGTGTTGCGCGATTCACACGCAAAGCACAGACGATTAAAAATATTGTGCTTCGAGCACAGCCGGATACCGGTGGTTTGCAGGTAACGACCCTCGGCTTTGCTTACGATACGATGCAATTAGTCGGGCAGGGGTATTGGCGATTAAAAGATCCCCAAGGTGTCAATCCATTACTGGACGGGCAACACCTAACCCGGCTTGATCTCGTTTTGCAGAGCGATGATTTCGGAGCAGGTTTTGAGCATATCGGTTTAAACGATGTCATTTCAAAAGGCGAGGGTAGTGCGGAAGTGCAACTGACCTGGCCCGGACCCGCTTATCTACCGTCGCTGGCAACGCTGGATGGTAGCGTTAAGTTGAACATCGAACGCGGAAGCATCATCCCGCTAGAGCCGGGTGCAGGAAAAATGGTTGGGCTTTTTGCGCTGCAGGCGTTGCCTCGCAGGCTTAATCTGGATTTCACTGATATTTCTGATGATGGTCTTGCCTTCAAACGAATTACCGGGGATGCGCTAATCGACAACGGTGTTGTCGATGTGAAACTGGTGCAACTCACCGGGCCTGTTGGTGTTGTTGATGTGTCGGGCGAATCAAATTTGAATACCCGAGAGTTCGATCAACAAATTACTGTTCTGCCAAGGGTCAGTGCGGCACTGCCCATCATTGGTGTGATTTCCGGAGGGGCAAGCGCGGGCGTCGGTGCGTTGATCGCCACCGGGCTATTGAAGGCACTGGGCATCGACCTTGATAGAATAGGTCTTCGGGAATATGAACTTAAAGGTACTTGGGATGAACCCGTATTCAGCTCGGGCAGTTCCGGCAATAACTAACTGTGTGTGAGAGCCAATCTAAAATGATAGGCAGACTCGCTCTTGTAAAGCGTGTCGCTGCGAAGGTTTGCATCGGTATCGTTTGGCTTTTGGCGTGCGTTGGTGTGAATGCTCACGACACTGACATTGAGGTGCCGGACGATACCGCGATAACGCTAAAGTCCCTAAACACTAAAGATGCTTACTTGCCTGAGCTTGTTACATTCATCGATGATCTACTGTATTTCGCTCAAGACGTAACGGTGCTCACCGAAGTTGAAGACGGCCCCTTATTTGATCCTGAGCATATGGAAATCTGGATGCCCGGCAGCTTTTCCGATTCCATTGCCGAGTATTTTGATTCTGAAGATGCACCCATAGGCGATGTGTATTTCCATACTCTGGTGCACGAAGTGGGACACGTTCTTTTTGCCCAGTATGATTTGCCGTTACTGGCTCGCGAAGAAGATGCGGCCGATGCATTAGCCAATGTGCTGCTACTGGAATATGCGGAAAACGGGGCGGAGGTTGTGTTGAATGCCGCTGATATGTTTGGTCTGGAAAGCGAAGATACCGAGCTATTTGATGAATCCGATTTTTGGAGTGAACACAGCCTGGATATACAGCGCTACTACACCACTATCTGCCATGTTTACGGCAGTGATCCTGAGAGTCACGAACACTTAATCAACACCGAGTACGGACTGTCGGAAGAGCGTGCCGAAGACTGTGAGTACGAGTATGAAAGAATCCGTCGCGGTTGGCTGAACGTGCTGCAGCCCTATCTAAAGCGATAGCCCGCTGTGTGATGCATCTCTAGATTTGAGAAACCCGGGCCAACGATAGCGCCGGGAGTTGTGTCTGGCGCCATAAATTGGGCAGCTCTGGAGTTCACTAAAGGGTTCTCCGGGCCGAAAAACAGCTTGGGGACGCTTGCGTTGTTCCCGTCTGTATTGCATAGTGCAGGTGCTTTGACAGTGGTGGGGAGCTTATTGGCCCTACTGCTGAGGTTGTGTAGGGGAGAGATCAACGCGTATTTGTTTTACGAGTTGACGCCGAAGGAGCAACACCCAGGAAACTCTCAGGCAAACGGACCCTTCACTCACTAAAGCATCTGGAGAGCGATATGTCGTTTTTTACATATCCACCGAAGGGGTAGTGACCAAGGTCAGTTATTGATCGTTTCATTGGTTACGTAAACTCTCAGGTTCCGAGACAGATGGGATGAGCGAGTTATTCAACTTTATAAACAAGTTGGGTGGCTTACATCTTACATTGCGTATGTCTGGAACCAACTATGAAACACATCGCTGTCGTAGGCGCTGGTATTACTGGCGTAACCACTTGCTACTCATTACTTAACCGCGGATATCAGGTAACGGTCTTTGATAAGAATCGTTATGCCGCAATGCAAACCTCGTTTGCAAATGGTGGACAACTGTCTGCTTCAAATGCAGAAGTCTGGACTCAAGCATCCACAATCTTAAAAGGCATCAAATGGATGCTAAAGAAGGATGCGCCTCTGCTTGTAAACCCCAAACCTGATTGGCACAAGTATTCCTGGATGGCTGAGTTCATCAGCAACATTCCTCACTATGAGTCGAATACCGTCGAATCGGCACGACTGGCAATTGCTGCGCGCGAGCACCTGTTTTCATGGGCTGAAAAAGAATCCATCGATTTCAATCATGAGATGCGCGGCATTCTGCACATGTATCAAGATAAGCAGGGCTTTGATCATGCCACTCGAGTGAATGCCATGCTGGCTAAAGGCGGGCTGGAACGCTCAGCGGTAACCGTTGAAGAAATGAAGTCCATTGAGCCTGCGTTAAACGGCGATTTGTACGGAGGCTACTACACGCCTAGCGATTCAACGGGCGACATCCATAAATTCACACGCGGTCTTGCACAAGCGTGTGTGCGTCTGGGCGCTAACTTTATTTATGACTCGATCGTTGAAAAACTGCATCATGACGGGCAGGGTGTGCGAGCTGATTTCACGCAAGGCGGAAGTGCTAATTCTGAAGTCTCAACGTTTGATGGCGTTGTGGTGTGCGCAGGCATAGAGAGTCGTAAGCTTGCCGCTCAGTTGGGTGACCGTGTGAATATTTATCCAGTCAAAGGCTATTCAATCACTGTGGCTCTCCCCGATGAGGAAAGTCAGACAGCTGCACCTTGGGTAAGCTTGCTCGATGATGACGCCAAAGTCGTGACCAGTCGTTTAGGCGATGATCGATTCCGAATCGCTGGTACGGCCGAATTCAACGGGGTCAACTATGACATCAGAGATGATCGAATAAAGCCGTTAATACAGTGGTGCCGCCAATATTTTCCAGCGGTTGATACCGAGCATGTGGTTCCATGGGCGGGTCTTCGTCCCATGATGCCAAACATGATGCCTCGGGTCGGAGCAGGTAAGTTGCCGGGGGTTTACTACAACACAGGTCATGGACACTTGGGCTGGACCTTATCGGCCGCTACGGCTGAAATGCTCGGTGACGTTGTGGCTCAAAGTATGGTTGCCGATTCTGGTAACGGCACGGCTAGCACTACCGGTGCAGCGACTGTGCGAAAAGCAGGTTAAGCCTTACGTTCATTATGGGCGCTGGTAAGCTATAGCGGAATTCATCGCATCGTTCCGTCGACATCATGCCAGCGCCCATTGTTGAGAGTCTGTCTGTACAAACTGTTTTAGTCCCTATCAACCCACCACACCGCACGGCAAGTGGCCTGGTTGAAAAGTCCCCACTCGTTCTAATTGACTTACATTGCTCCGGTGGACTGACCGGGCATGCGATTGTTTTCACGTACACCCCTGCAGCGCTTAAGGCGACCGCTGAGTTGGTGCTCGGTTTACAAGCGTTGATTGTCGGGCAATCGCTTGCGCCCAGAGCGATAAACGATTTCCTACAAGCAAAGACACGGTTGATTGGGTCTCAAGGCATGGTCGGTACGGTGATTGCCGGAATCGATATGGCTGCCTGGGATGCCTTGGCCCGTTTTCAGGAAACATCTGTTTGTGGATTGCTAGGTGGCCGACCGGTCGCCGTGCCCGCCTACGCCGGAACGGGCTACGATGGTGAGCTTGAAACTGCACGGCAAGCTGAAGCCTGGGTCAAAAAAGGCTACAAGGGTGTCAAAGCGAAAATCGGATACCCCACGGCTGCTGAAGATTTAGCGGTAATTAAGGCCATGCGTTCAGCCGTTGGTCCCGATGTCGAGCTGATGGTTGACTACAACCAGTCACTGCAAGCTGTCGATGCGATCAGGCGTTTGCAGCAATTGGATGACGAGGGCTTGCTGTGGATTGAAGAACCGGTCCTGGCCCATGACTACGTCAACACAGCGCGTATTAAGGATGCATTGAAAACGCCGGTTCAAAGCGGGGAAAACTGGTGGGGGCCGGCGGACATGCAGTTGGCTCTTACAGCCGACGCCTCCGATTTTGTCATGCCGGATGTTATGAAAATAGGCGGTGTTACGGGTTGGATGAAAGCCGTCGATTTAGCGGCAGCCGCCGGTAAGCAAGTTTCCAGTCATCTTTGGCCGGAACTGAGCGCGCAGTTACTGGCCGTTGGATCCACATCGCACCAATTGGAATACGTTGACTGGTGGGCAGAGATTCTTGAAGAGCCGTTACGGGTTGAAAACGGAGTCACTGTTCTGCCAGAGGATCTTCAGGGCAGTGGTATGACGTGGAATTCTGACAAGGTAGATCAGTATCGGGTGTAAGCCACTACTGATATTGCTTTACAGGTATTGCCCAAACCGGTGCAGCCGGGTTTTCAGAGGTAATGAATACGGCCCGGCCCGGGGCAAGTGCCAAGGCCTCGGCTTGTCCAAGCTGATGAAAGTGTATTCGCTTTCCAGATGCTTGAAATGCCTGCGCCCAGGATTGTTCTGGTAGACGCTGATAGCGAAGCACCTGACGGTAGCTAAGCAGGTAGGCTGTGCGTCCGTTGGGGTCTATATCCAACGCAGTTGGATGATTCAAATCAACACCGACAAAAGAAGCTGCCAACTTCGCCTCCAAACTTGGACTCACTGGCGGTAACGTTGTTAGAAAACGTGCAGTCAGAATGTTTGACGGTTGGGTGGTCGGTATATCCAGGCTGTATAAGCGGCTGGGTTGTGTCCCTGAGGCGGCGATAGGCTCTTTGCTAATCAGATAAAGTGTTTTGTCATGAACCGCAAATGCTTCCACGTTGCGTGGTCCGTCTTCATAGACAAACGATAGGCTCATGTGTGGTTTTAACGATTGAGTGGCTGCACTTCCGGGAACGGGCTCGCGAATGAAATACAGCGTGTTGGTTTTATGAACGTTGAGATTGTCTCCGGTGTCACCGATAACAACATAATGTGTACCGTCCAGCGTGATGCTTGCCAGGTCTTCCCAATCCCGGTTTCTACCATCGATTTTCCATTCCCCGAGGTCTTTGCCCGATTCGCTGATAGCGTAGAGTTTTGCCGCGTTGCCACTGTCGTTTATGGCGTAGATGACACCCGGCCAGTCTTTTGAAGCACTGAAACCGCTGATCTCTGTCAGGGCACTGTTTTGTAAATTCCCGGTTTTCTGAATTGACTTGATATCGAGAACCGGAGGCAGGGCCGGTCTTATAGGGTTGTTCGCTGGAGCAGTTGGCTTCGATGTATTGGGTGGCGGGATACTGGGCGCAGTTTCGGTTGGTACTTTGATCTTTTCTTTGGCAGGTTCGACCACCAGGGGCTCGCTTGTGGTGGTTTTTTCCGGTGTGCTTTGTGTGAGTTGCACATCCGCCGATTCTTTGGGTTCAGGCGACAGGCTGGTGTCAGGAACTTGCAGTGTGACCGGTGGCAGTGGTGCAGGATCAGGTTTTGCGGTTGTACACCCGTTGAGCGTGGCGAAAGCAACACTGCCGATAAGGAGGCTTAGCCAGAAATTAGATGTCATCAGGCTCTGCTAAGACCACGTCGCGGATGGATTTGAACAGTTGTCTGGCTGCTGCTGGTGGCTTGTCAATTTTACGCTCTGCGAGAGCTTGTCGTTGCAGGTGCCGAAAATGTTGCCGATCAGCATCAACATACTCGCTAAGAAATGCGGTAAGTGCTTGTTTTTCCGATTCTCCAGCAACATCGCCTAGCAGCCGGTCTCGCCAGTTTTCAACAAGATGATGGCTTTTCGTATTCGCACGCGCCGCCTGGCGCAGCTTCTCCAACGCCGCATCAACCGGCTCGACATCAATTTGGCGCATTTTTTTGGCTAGAAACCCAAGTTGTCGTTTTCTTGCCCCATGCGCTTTCAGGCGGTTTAATTCCTTGATGGCAGCGAGTACATCATCAGGCAGGGGGATGGTCGCCAGCTCGCTGGCCCCGAGCTCCGCTAGCCTGGATCCGAGGTCACGAATCGCATCAGCATCACGTTTGCGCTGGCTTTTGCTGATTTCATCCTCGTCAAAAGGCGCATTTTCATCTGGGTTGGTTGAACTTTCGGACATCTCATCTATCATTTAATTAAGGGCAGTTACGTCAAAAGTGTTATTTACGGGCTGTGTGACAATTGTCCACAATAGTTACACTCAATCCGTTGTTTTTTCGCGACAATCACTGTCTAATGTTGTAATTAGATCTCATGGAGACCTGCCTGCAAAGGCAAACCGCACACAATGGCACCTGTCGTACACAAGTTGGTGATCATAGCCCCTTTATTAGCGGCAAGTGCGACTGTGTGGGCGTCTGATACTCAAAATCCATTCGGTTTTAACACGGCAGAAATCGAATCGATTCAGTTCACTCGCTCCAAGCAGGGTTCTCTCAGTCTTCAAGCTGAAGACGCAGACTCTCGCATCGACCGACCGACAACCGGCTTGTCTCGACAAACAGAATTCTCGTTTAAATTAAAACCCAAGAAATCGTCCAGTACTGGATTAAGTAGTTACGGCCTCGGCTTGTTCAATGACAGCCGCATGGAAGTCAACAGCCGCACTTTGGGTTTTTCTGAAATCACACCAACCATATCCGAACTGAATGAAGGTTTGGCCTACTCGGCAGGTTTGAAATTCGAACAGGAAGACGCTGAGATCGATGGCACTGCCTATGTCAGCTCAAGCCAGCTGGGTTTATCTTACGGCCGCTTGGGACGGCTGTGGTACGGTGGCATAGATGTAAACCTTGAGCAGTTTGCAAATGGGTTTTACGGCAGTGATCAACCCGACGTGCTATCCCTTGATGTGACCACCGGACGCCGACTTGGCTTTACTGGTCTGTCTACACACTCACCTCTCTGGCTATTGTCTGTTCAAGGTAACTTTGATATGGACAGTACCGATAGCAGCCGCACAGGAGATGGACGGGGAGACTGGTATTTAAATCCCAGCCTATTCTGGAAGCAGCCAGGCTTCACCTTTTCTGCACAAATGCAGTTGCCTATTGAGTTCGAAACACTCAACGCAGATGGCGAACCTGACTATCGACTGCGTGCAGTTTTTGAAAAGCAGTTTAAGTAAGCTTATTTAGCTTTTCTTAAAGCCAAGTCCTAGTTGGTCTCAGGTGCGTCGCCGCCAATCTCGATATCGCTTTGCTCGTTTTTCAAACGTATCAGGCTGAGTCTGGCGACCAGCTCACCGCGTTTGCGGTGTTCAATTTTAACCGGGAGGTAGTCCAGCGTCGGGGCAAACCAAGTGGTTGTTTCGCGACTGCCACCGCTGGCGTTTCTGTTCATCACTTTGATGGTTTCAATATCGCCCAGCGGAGTTTTAAGGGACTCAGTGCCTGATTCAATGAACTCAACCGCCTTAATGCGTCCCGTGTCGAATATGGGGAGCTCGGTTTGTTCAAAATCATGTCGCAGAGCGTTCATGATCAGTAAGGTGACGGTGAGTCTGTCTAGAACCGGGTCAGTGAATGTGTCTTTAACTTCATTTCCTCGGTACACGTGGTTGATGTACTTTTCGTCCCAATCGAAAGTTGCGTCAACTGCCCGTCTACGTTCTTTGTCCTGCCTGAACTGATACGTTTGAGGCTGGAGGAGTAATTCGTCGTCAGACTCAACGGTACGAAAGGTACTCACTTCCGAAATGTTGCCTTTGCCGGCGAGTTTAAAAACGCCGCGAGGTTTTGTTGTCAGACTGTAACGCCAGGTGTCGTCATTTTTTTCAAGCAACAAACTGGCGGTGCCAGCTGTAATCAAATTGTTTCCCACCTCGAATACCACTTCGAAGGGAGAGAGGTCGCCGGGTTTGAGAGTCTGTGCCGCTAGCGGTGTACAGGAGAGTGCCAGTAATGCAAAGCCTGCACACGCGCGAGCGACGTGTTTTCTGCCATCGAGGCTATGTGTCAGGGAAGACAGCAAAGACGAGCTCGTCATGTCACAGTTCCTTTTAGTGTTATTAGCAGAATAGTTGATCAGCAGCTAATCGCTATCTTCACAGTAACATTGACTGAGAACCTAAGACCCCTGTGTCTTGTTACGTTACGTGAACTTCACGTTTTAGCGGCCCGCAGAGTCACGGCTGAGACAGATCTTAAGCGCATCAATAAATAACTGATGCTCCTTGGCCAAAACTCGCTTACCCAGTGTCTCTGCTGTGTCATCGTTCAATACAGGCACTCGAACCTGTGCGATAACCGGGCCAGCATCGAGTTCAGGAGTCACAATGTGTACGCTTGCGCCCGCTTCAGTGTCACCCGATTCGATGGCTTTTTTGTGGGTATCCAAGCCGGGGTGCTTCGGCAGCAAGGAGGGGTGGATGTTGAGTATTTTCCCTTCCCATTGGTTGACAAATTCAGGGGTTAAAATTCTCATAAAACCAGCCAATACGATCCAGCGAGGTTGCGCCTTACAGAGCCGATCGTGCAGTGCCTGATCAAATAGCTGTCGACTGGCGTATGCCTTGTGATCAATAACGTCGGTCGTCAGCCCCTTGTCTTGTGCGTGCTCCAACCCTTTGGCATCCGGCCGGTTACTTATCACCAATGCTATGTGGGCAGGCAGTTCACCGCGCTCGCAGGCATCAGCGATGGCCATCATATTTGAACCGCGCCCGGAAATGAGCACGGCCAATGAGGGAAGCGGTGATGATTCGGCGTTAGTCTCCACCATGATATTGGACCACGGCGTCGCCTTCTGCTGCTGTGATTGAGCCGATTATCCAAGCCTCTTCTGAGGCGCTTTTAAGGCTACTAACAACCGCTTCTGCGTCACCCGCATTAACAACGAGCACCATGCCCACACCACAGTTGAAGGTTTTCAACATTTCATCGGTGCTAATGTTCCCGTTGTTTTGTAACCACTCGAATATTGGAGGCAAAGTCCAACTGCTACGATCGATACTCGCGACGGTATTCTCCGGGAGGACTCTGGGAATGTTCTCGGTCAAACCGCCGCCTGTGATATGCGCGATGGCGTTGACTTGATGCGCAGCCAAGATAGTCGCAATGGTTTTGGCGTAAATTTTCGTCGGTGCTAACAGTGCCTGTCCCAGTGTTTGTCCTGCTGGCAGTGTTGCCGGTGCATCATTTAGCGAGTGACCTTCAACGACTTTTCTGATCAGAGAGTATCCGTTTGAATGGGGGCCCGACGAGCCAATGGCTATAAGGGTATTGCCGGCTGCAACTGCAGAGCCATCAATAATGCTCGATTTCTCGACGACACCTACGGCAAAGCCTGCGAGGTCGTAGTCGTCTTGAGCGTAGATCCCCGGCATCTCAGCGGTTTCGCCCCCTAAAAGCGCGGCTCCGGACTGAACGCATCCTTCTGCTATTCCGCTGATGATGTCCTGCGCCTGTGACACGTCAAGTTTTCCGGTTGCAAGGTAGTCAAGAAACCACAGTGGTTCTGCGCCGCAAACGATGATGTCATTGACGCACATCGCGACAAGATCAATACCGATGGTGTCGTGGATGCCCAGTTCGATCGCCAGTCGTAATTTTGTGCCTACGCCGTCTGCACCCGACACCATAACCGGCTGCTGGTATCGGTCTACCGGTAACTCGAACATGCCCCCGAAGCCGCCAATACCGCCCAGGACGCCCTGACGCAGGGTTCTGGCCACCATGGGTTTGATTTTTTGGACGAGTTCGTTGCCAGCATCGATATCAACGCCTGCATCAGCATAAGTAAGTTCTGTGACGCCGCTGTTGTGTTTATTATTCATGGTCGTAAGGTGAGGAAAAGCACACCGGGAAGAAAGCTTGGAAGGCCATCAATGATACGCTTAAAGGATTGGTGATGTTTAAAGGTTGCGCACTCGAGCGATCAAGATGAATCAGAAAAACGGTAGGGAGCAAATGAGAGCTCATTCAAGGCGGTTACAGTGGCTGGGGCTTTGCCTCGCGCTGGCAGGCATTGTGTCTTCTGTCATGACGCCTGTGCATGCCCAATCCGATGCCTACAGCGTTGAGGTGGCAGTAGCAAATCGCAGTGCCTCTGAGCAGCAGGCTGCTTATCTGGCAGCCATTCGTCGGGTCCTGCTTAACAATAGTGGCGACAAAACGTTGCTGAATCGGGACAAAATTCGCGAAGCGCTGCGAGACGCTGAACAATATGTCACAGGTTTTACTTACCGTACGCCCTTACCCGGAACGGTCATCTCCAGCGATATTCCAATCACTCAGTTGGTGCGGGATACAGGGGAAGCCACTCAACTCATGATGGTCACGTTCGACCGGGCGCTGATTCGGGAACTGATCGATACATCGTCCGGCACCAATCAGGAACAGAGAGCGCCGGTTGCGGTGGCACGACAGAATAATTCTGCTTTGGTTTGGTTACTGATTCAGGATACGGGCAGAGATATTCTTATCAGCGATCCGGAAGCGGTAAACGTGCAGGCACGGGCCCGAGAGTTGGCGGGTGCGATGGGCGTGTCATTGGTTTTCCCCGTGGGTGATGCTGCGGATCAGCAGGCAGTGTCGGTTAATGACTTGCTGCAAATGAACGTTGAAAGTGTGCAATTGGCGTCGGAACGCTACGAACAGAGAACCATCTTGCTCGGTGGTTTGCGCCGAGATGACAACCGAGGTTCTCGTGGTTGGATCGGCCAATGGATAAAAATTGAGGGTGACCAGCAGTCTCAGGCAGATTTTAATTCGTCCACGCTCGACGAAGCCCTGCAGGAAGGAATGTCGGTATTGGTAGAGAACGGGGCAGCTGACAGTGCCTATCGCTACGGTGGCCCGGCTGCCGCCGACACGGAAGGTCTTGTCTGGGTTGGCTCTGTGCGCTCACTGGACGACTACGCCTCTGTCATCAATTTCCTGGAGGCAGTGCCTAATGTGGGCACGGTATATCCCAAAGAGGTGGGTGACACGACAATGGTCTTTGCCGTTCTGCCGCGTAGCGCGTTGAGAGACATCGAGATTGCCAGCGAATCTCAGAATTGGATCAGACGCACAGCACCGACATTAGGCTCAGCCAGCGGATTGGGTGCCAGTGCCGACCTGTCATTGGAATTGGGTCAATAGGTTTATCGGGCGCAATGCATCCACAAATGACACTGGCGCTAGACACTGCGCCTGCAACCTCCTTCGACAGTTTTCACGTAGACCAGGAAACCTCGGTAGTACGTGACACCGTCCGTGCTTTCTCGCAAGGGGCGATTAAAGACGAACAGCTATACCTCTGGGGAGACACGGGTACCGGTAAGTCACACTTGATGGCCGCCGCGTGTCAGGTGTTCAGTCAGCGCGGTTACAGAGTGGCTTATCTTCCCGGTGAGATGGTCAACCAGAAAGGTGCCTTAGACGGCATGGAGCAGGTAGATCTATTGTGTGTAGACGACTTACAACGCTTAGACCGGGCTTCAGAGGTTGATTTATTTCATTGTATAAACCGTTGTCGCGAGTGTGAAACTCAACTTATTTTTGCAGCGGACAGAGCACCGGACGAACTGGGTTTGAAGCTTAAGGATTTGCAAACGCGTCTGGCCTGGGGTCTTGTCTTCCACATTCAGGCGTTGAGCGATGAAGGGCTACGAAACGGGTTTAGACAAGAAATCGAAGCCCGCTCGCTAGAGGCAAGTGACGAGGTATTGGGTTATGTGCTTAGACGATTTCCGCGCAGTATGTCTGCGTTGAAAGAGGTGGTGAATACGCTTGACGAAGTATCGCTCAGCGAGCAACGGCGCATAACCATTCCTTTTATTAAAACCATTTTTGGAGAAGCAGAACGCATCGCGCTAGCAGAACGCGTTCGTTGACCGTCTTATCTACTGTTGACTAGCGTCGTCTTCTTCAACCGGTTTTCTAAGTTCAGGGGGAGTGGGTGTATATCGAGCGTACATGCTGCTGCCGAGCATCAGCATGAGGCTTAAGATGACCATAAGCATGCCTAGAATCTGCTCAAGCGCTTGATGGTTGTACCAGACATCAACGCCAATGATGAAGTACAGCATACTTAAAAAGCCGACCCACTGATGTGTATAGCGTCGTGAGTGGATGATGCCTCGCAGTGGAAACAACAGCGGGATAGCCAAGGCACCCAGTACGAGTGATCTGGGCACGCGCTCCGGCGGGGCCAACCAAGTAAACCAGTTGACGATAAGCAGCAATAACCCGAAATACCCGACAAGCGTTAGTTTTCGCCCGATCGCTGCGTGTCGTGGCGACTCGAATCTGGGTTTCCGATTTTTCTTAGCCATAACGTTAGAGTTCGCCGTTAGAGGCTGGCGTTGCCGATAATTGTTTGGCTATGGAGGCTACGCGACTTCCAAGCGCTTTGCACAGCGTGGCTTCATCTTCGCTCAGTGCAGATTTTCCGTCCTCACCGGCAACATGCGAGGCACCGTATGGAGAACCGCCACGGGTTGTCTGCATCAGAGCCGGGTTGGAATAGGGCAGGCCGCATATGAGCATGCCGTGATGCATGAGTGGAATCATCATGCTAAGCAGTGTACTTTCCTGTCCACCGTGCATACTGCCTGTTGAGGTGAAGACCGCTGCGGGCTTTCCACTTAAGGCACCCGCGAACCACTGTTCTGTCGTTTGATCGAGAAAGTGTTTTAAGGAGGCTGACATATTGCCGAAGTGCGTGGGACTGCCCATGATGAATCCGTGGCAATTAGCCAGATCAGCGGACTGTGCTGCAGGGGCTCCTGAGTCAGGAATCTCAGGCAGGCGTGATGAGCTTCTGTCACCGACTTTAGGTGCGCACCGTATGATTGCCTTGCATCCTGGGATTGATTCGACACCGCGACCAATGAGCTGCGCCATTCGGTAAGTGTTACCGCCGTTGGTGTCATACAGAATTAAAATCTGACAAGTCGAATCAACAGTGTTCGACGGACTGTTTGGGCGGGTACTGAAAGCAGTCATAGCAACTAACGTGTCTGGTGTTACGCGCAAAGCACGCAGTGTGTCACATCTTGGATTCCCATTGCTACGCAGTGCTCTTTTGATTGCATACGGGAGCCTGAACACAGGCCGATACCTTAGCTACAAAACTCCCGGTAGCGACGCTGTGTTATCAGAAAGTGGAAGACGATTTGCCGATCCGGCAACAGGTAAGCTAGAGCTGGAAGCTGTTCTGGATGGCCTGTTGATGGATGGTCTCATTGACGAGACCAATAGTGCTTTACTACGCACCTTGGTTCAGTCTGATCGCTCCAAAAAAAGCAGTGGGCCGTTGGAGCGGATTGCCGCTGGTGGCTGGGTAAATGTTAAAAACCCGGAAGAGAAAATCAATCTAGATTTCCTCTCAAAGTGGTTAGCCGACAAGGTGGGTCTTCCGTGGCAGAGAATTGATCCACTACAGATAGACGTACCATCGGTCACCGCAGTAACGTCACATGCTTACGCGAGTCGATTCAATGTGATTTGTCTTGAAGCATCCTCAGATCATGTTGTGTTTGGTACAGCAGAACCTTACTTCAACGAATGGCAGACTGAGCTTAGTCAGGTTTTACAAAAAGAGATTAGGCTGGTTGTTTGCAATCCTTCAGATATTACGCGGTATCTGAATGAGCTTTACTCTGTCTCTAAATCTATATTAGGCGCCAACAAAGAACAGACGCATCAGTCCAGCGCAGTACAAAATCTTGAGCAGCTTATGGAGCTGGGCAAGAACGGAAAGTTAGAGGCTAATGACAGCCATGTTGTCAGCGTGGTTGATTGGCTGTTGCAATACGCTTACGAGCAGCGCGCAAGTGATATTCACCTAGAGCCGCGCCGTGATACCGGAATTGTCAGATTCCGAATCGATGGTGTGATGCAGCAGGTTTACGATATGCCGGCAGGTGTCATGGCGGCGGTAACCAGCCGCTTAAAAATATTAGGCCGACTGGATGTCGCTGAGAAAAGACGTCCGCAAGACGGGCGTTTGAAAACACGCAATGCCGATGGTAAAGAAGTCGAACTCAGAATCTCGACAATGCCAACAGCGTTTGGTGAGAAAATGGTTATGCGTATTTTTGATCCTGAAGTGCTGGTCAAGGATCAAGCACAGTTGGGATTTGATACCCGGGAAGCCGGTATCTGGAACAGTATGATCCAGCAGCCCAATGGGATACTACTGGTTACCGGGCCAACGGGGTCAGGTAAAACGACAACCTTATATAGCTCACTACAACAACTAGCTACTCCTGATGTTAACGTTTGTACCATTGAAGATCCGATCGAGCTTGTGGTGCCGGCGTTCAATCAAATGCAAGTTCAACACAATATTGATTTGGACTTCGCATCGGGTGTTAGAACACTTTTACGACAAGATCCAGATATCATCATGGTGGGTGAGATTCGTGATTTAGAAACAGCACAAATGGCGGTGCAGGCTGCTCTAACCGGGCACTTGGTTTTATCGACATTGCATACCAATGATGCTGCTTCAGCGGTTACTCGATTGATGGAGTTGGGTGTGCCTTACTACCTCATCAGATCAACGCTTATCGGGGTTATTGCTCAAAGATTGATAAGAACGTATTGCCCGACATGTTCCGTGGAAACCGATATGGATGTCGAGCAATGGAATTCTCTAATGTCCCCCTGGAAATCAAAAACCCCTGTCACTATGCGTAAGCCAACAGGGTGTCTTGAATGTCGCGACACCGGCTTTCGCGGTAGAGCCGGTATCTATGAATTGCTGCAGATGACGCCTGGTGTTAAGAACCTGATTACACCGGATGTACCATTGGAGCGTTTACGAAGACAGGCCTACGAAGACGGTATGAGACCCATGCGCATTAGTGGGCTTGGAAAAGTCTCTCAGGGTGTAACAAGCTTTGAAGAAATTTTAAAAGTGACGCCGGCACCGTTAATGGAATAAGTTGATAGAACACGGAAGTCTCTGTGTCTGCTAGCCATAAATAGTATGGCTAACTAACTTTCCTACTGTTGCATAAATAGTTAAGGCTTCCGATATACCGGAATTGGGCATGATTTAGGCTATAAACATGGCAGACCGTTAAAAAGTGTCTTTATGCTGTTGAAGCTGCAATCCGAGTCCTGACAATAATTGATATCTAACTCATGAACTTAGTCGTTGATTGTTTGCGAAGGCCAGCGAGCTTCGATCAGTTAAAGAGCATCTGGCAAACCTTAGAGCGCCTTGATCCGCTCTGCTCCCCGTTTTTAAGTTGGACCTACCTGAGTGCTTGGTGGCAAGCTGTTGGATGCAACGACGGTAAGCTAAGAATCCTGATAGTGCGCCGTGGAAAGGAAGTTGTTGCATTAGCGCCTATGTATATCCAAAGCCACAAGCGCCTCGGTTTTATACCTCAAAACACCCTGATGATAATGGGAGAGCTCAACGGTGTTCAGAGTATTCATCACGGTGTAATCGCTCAGCCAACGTTAAGAGATGCTGCTTGCGATGCCATCATCAGTCACCTACCGACCCTGAAAATGTGGCACACGCTAGTGCTGAACGGATTAGATGAAAACTCAGTCTTTGCCACGTTGGCAAGGCAGCGTATCGTAAGTAATCGATCCGGTGCATTAGAAACGGTTTCCACATCAAGCTACGAAATATTACCTGCAAGTTGGAGTGAGTTTAAAGATCGCAGCAAAGGTGTTCGGTTTAATGATCTCTCCCGCATAAGTCAGTCGTTAAAAGAGCTGGGTCATTGTGAACTCGAATTGTGTTCAACCCGTGAAGCATTTAGAGAGAATCAGCGTGTTTTTAATGAACGCATGTCAAGCGTGGGCGAGACTGATGAGCCGTTCTATTCAGACTTTATCTTGCAGGGGTTTATGGCTGACGCTATCTGGCAACTTGTATTTTCCATTAACGGGAACGTGGTTGGAATACAGCATTACTCAATCGAACGCGGTGAGCTGGTGTTGTTACAAGGACGTTATGCTCCATCTGTCAAAACGCTGGGTGCTGCGAAATATATGCTTGCGTATGCACTTAAGCGCGGCATAGACCAGATTATGAACGGTGCGCACTCTGTCGTTAGTGATGATGACAGTGCTAACGAATTTCTTACTGGTAACCGTTCAGTCATTTCGATTCATTACACGGCTTCTTCCTGGCGGCGAATGCTTGAGGCGGTTCTGAATCGCTTCGTAAATCGATAATTCCATCAAGTATCGGGCTGTATTGAGACGTACCCCTCAATTTAATAAAAGACGCCACCCTTATAATCATCCCTGATTTTCCAACTTTAATTGAAAAGAGTGCTACTTACGTCATGAAAGGGGCGGTAACTTAATAGTCGCTTCCCAATTGTGAGTACCGTCCGTCATTCTTGGTTTTTGAGTTCGATAAACTCAGGCTCCGAAATCGAAGACGCTGTTGAGATTGTGCGGGCATGCTCGCATGTGTGTATCTCATTCAGTATTTAGGTATAGACGAAGAGCACCGTGGAGATACGGGATGTTAGAAAACCCAAGTGAAAACGAAGTAGTAGCGTTGGATGATCTTTTCGAAAGAGCCAATGATGTTGTTGCAACATCAGTCATTGGCAGACCTCGTCAAGGCTCCGGCTACGTTCCTAAGATTGATGCGAAGATTCGCTTGAATCGTGAAGTAATGGATTGGTTGAAGTCTAAAGGACCACGTCATTACAGCCGAATCAACGGTCTGCTAACTGCATTGATGGAAGCAGAAAAAAAACAGCACACTGGCGCTGAAGAATTAAGCCGGTAATGAAATCCTGATTCACACGGTCGTAAGTGTTTATAGGCCGTGTGAATATGGATGTTTTAATTGAGTGCATAGCTAGTTCATTGCGCTCAAAGCAAATTTAAAAAGGGTAATGCGCTTACCGCGCAGACTCCTTGATAAAGCTGCCATCGTTTAGTTCGCGAAGTGCTTGTTGAATTTCCGCTTGGGAATTCATCACAATCGGGCCGTGCCATGCAACGGGTTCGCTAAGCGCTTTGCCTGAGATCAATAAAAAGCGCACGGCTTCCTCGCGCGTTTCTACGACAATTTCATCGCCGGTATCAAACAGAACCAGGGTTCTATTACCTGAGCGATCGCGCATGTAGATTTCTTCCCCGTTAATTTCTTTCTCTAATTGAATGCCAACGGGCTTAGACGCGTTTTTAAAGGATGCACTTCCGCTAAATACATAAGCGAAAGCGTTTCTATACGCATCTATAGGAATTGTTTTTCTTGTGTTCGCAGGCATGCTGATATCCAAGTATTGCGGTTCAGCCGCGATGCCGTCGATAGGGCCGATCTTCCCTCGCCAATCCCCGACAACAACACGAATGATAGAACCGTCATCATCGTGCAGCTCCGGCACATCGGAGCCCGCGATATCTTGATATCGTGGCGAACACATTTTCATTGATGAGGGTAAATTTGCCCACAGTTGAAACCCGTGCATTCGGCCTTGCTGGTCACCCTTTGGCATTTCCTGATGCAGTATGCCGCTGCCGGCTGTCATCCACTGCACGCTACCCGGGCCAAGTTCACCCGTGTTTCCAAGGCTATCGGCGTGTTCAACGGAACCTGCCAACACATAGGTAATGGTTTCGATGCCGCGGTGCGGGTGCCAGGGAAAACCTGCTGCGTATTTAGCGGGATCATCGTTTCTGAAGTCATCCATCATCAGGAATGGATCGGTTTGTGAGGTGTCTCCAAATCCAAACACCCGGTGCAGGTGAACGCCAGCACCTTCCATAGTGGGTTGTGCTGTCGACTCTGACTTAACGGATCTAATGGACATGCGATTTTTCCTTAACTCTAGGGCTTAAGAGGTTGTCTGATCCTTAAACTCACGGCGTGTAAATTATTGGGTGAACACCGGTTTAAGTGTTGTCAGCATATCAGTGGCCATCGTTAGTTTTTGCTCGCGACTTAAATGCTTGCCGATGGGCCCGTCGACGAAAAGGTTAGCCAGGCCATGCACCGAAGACCATGCAATCAATTCCTCCGAGCTTAACGAATCAGGATCTGTATCAACGATGGCATCGGCAAAGCCGCCTTTCAAGTATGAGCCCAGTTCGTCGGCAGCTGCGACATAGCTCTCATCATTTGTGTACAGCGTTTCTTCATTCCACATGGCCCGGAAGAAGGCGGGTTTGTCGATGGCGAAACTGATGTAGGCGAGCCCGACTGCCACAAGAGCGTCGGCGTTTGTGGCCGTATCAGCGTCTTTCGTCTCTTCAGAGGCCTTTTGGTTGGCAGCGGAGAGCTCGCTGGCCAGTTGCCGGAGCGCGCGGGTGGCAAATGCCGTTAAAAGGTCGCGCTTGTCGGAGTAATGCCTGAATGCCGAGGAGGGCGAGACGCCTATTTTTTTGGCGCAGGCCCTCAGTGTGACGGCCTCCAGGCCGAATTGGCTGGCTATTTCATCCACGGCATCGAGCAGTGAATCTGCCAGATTTCCATGGTGATAAGTGCCTTTATCTTTCTTCATGGGCTTAGTTTACCGTTGAATGTGATCATTGTTCACTTTTTTTTCGATTTCGCTTGAAATTTGGAGAAGTTATCCGCTATAGTATGTGAACAGTGTTTACATTGCTTGGTTTTCGAAGCGTCCAGAGCAGTAAAAACCACTGGTTAGGGCAAAGCGCTTCTTCATGATGGAATAGTTAAGGGGTAATAAATGTCTTCATCAAACTCTAGTACGGTTGGTCACCAGGGATATAAATCGTGGTCTCGTTGTGGCGGCGCTATGGGTAAGGGCGCGCGTTGGAACGGTGTAAACATCGCGGCAATGGTTGTTGGTTTCGTCTTTTTCTGGCCGGTTGGCTTAGTAGTCTTGTTCTGGATCATGTCCGGCCGTCAGGTGCAGGAGCTACCGGGTGCAATCAAAGAGCAGTGGGCTCGTATGTTTGGCAAAGGTGACGCTGTTGAGGCTGTCGATAATGTTGTCTTCAACGAATACCAACAGACTCAGTACGACAGAATCCGCGAAATAAAGGAAGAAATAAAAAGTCGTGCTAACCGCTTTAGCGAGTTCAGAATGGACGCGAAGCGACGCGCTGACCAGGAAGAGTTCAATCGTTTTATGGCTGGCGGCCCGTACTCTGATACGTCTGGCAATACTAGGGCGTAGTTAGGGTCATGAACTCCCCAAATAGCGAAAACAGAGCCGGTGCCGCTTTCGCGGCACCGTCAATGAAATCTGTAATCGCCTACTTTAGTTTTGCGAGAACATCTGATCGCTTAATGACTACCGATTCAGTGTCTCGTCTGCCGCGGTATTCGATTTCGTCGTTGGCCAGTAGCTTGTCACTGACGACGAATCGGTGCGGAATGCCAATAAGCTCCATGTCCGCGAACATGGCACCGGGACGCAACGGTCTGTCGTCAAATAGCACGTCGACACCGGCGTCTCTCAGTTCGGTGTAAAGTGCTTCTGCAGCAGCTTGAACCGCTTCTGATTTCACCATGTTGACCGGGCATATCACGGCCTCAAACGGTGCAATAGCCTCTGGCCAGATGATGCCTTGAGCATCGTTGTTCTGCTCGATTGCCGCTGCCGCCACTCGTGTAATACCGATACCGTAGCAACCCATCTGCATGATTTGCGGTTTACCGTTTTCATCTAGAACGGTTGCTCCCATCGATTCACTGTAGGCACTGCCCAGTTGGAATATGTGGCCAACCTCAATACCGCGGACGATTTTCAAGGTACCTGTTCCCATGGGATTCGGATCGCCTTCAACCACATTTCGCAAGTCACGAACGAGCGGCTCGGGTAGGTCACGACCCCAGTTCACGCCGGAAAGATGTTTGCCGTTTTCGTTAGCACCGCAGACGAAATTTGTCATGGTCGCGGCATCTGCATCTGCAATAACTGGAATGCTTAAACCTACGGGACCGATGGAGCCGGCATCGCAGTTGGCCGCGGATTTGATGTCGGCGGCATCAGCCATGGCCAGAGGTGTGGCAACTTCTTCTAAGTGCTCAGCTTTAATTTCATTAAGCTGATGATCGCCTCGCAGCACTAAAGCAACGACAGGAGACTCGCTGCCTTTTACGAGTAGTGTCTTCATGCATTGCGATTCGGCTACGCCGATTTTGCTGCTCAGTTCGGCAATAGTATGAACACCCGGTGTATCAATGCTTGCCATGCTCTCGGATGCCTCGCCACGTGTGGTCTGGCTGACAACGGCAGCCTTTTCGATATTCGCAGCATAGTCACCCTCAGTGGCATACACCACGGCGTCCTCACCGCTATCGGCTAGTACGTGGAATTCGCGTGACTGCGCACCGCCAATGCTTCCGCTGTCCGCTTCTACGGCGCGGTAGTCCAAGCCCATGCGATCAAATACTTTGCAATACGCAATGTGCATTTGATCGAAGCAGGCTTGCAGTGACTCTTCACCGAGGCTGAACGAGTAGGCGTCTTTCATAATGAACTCTCGAGAGCGCATGACACCAAAGCGCGGCCGTACTTCATCGCGGACCTTCATCTGTATTTGGTAAAAGTTCAGAGGCAACTGCCTGTAACTTTTAATATCACGTCGGGCGATGTCGGTGATGACCTCTTCATGTGTGGGTCCGAGGCAGTAGTCGCGGTCGTGACGATCCTTGATGCGTAGAAGCTCAGGTCCGAATTTTTCCCAGCGTCCGGATTCCTGCCACAGTTCAGCCGGTTGGATGGATGGCATGAGAAGCTCAACAGCTCCGGATGCGTTCATCTCTTCGCGCACGATGGCTTCTATTTTTCGTACCACTCGCAAGCCTAATGGCATGAGCGTGTAGAGACCTGAGCCTAAACGCCGTATAAACCCTGCCCGAAGCATAAGTTGATGACTGATAATTTCAGCATCGTTAGGGGTTTCTTTAGTGGTTTTTATATGAAACTGAGTGGCTCGCATGCCTGTAAATCCGGTGGTCGTGAGTCGGAGTATAGCGAGCCGCAGCTGGTGTAGGTAAGACGTTTAAGGCTCGAAGTTACGCATCTGTCGATTCGTGCAGCTTTGACACATAAATTCAAACCCGTAACCGGGCGTTGCTGGTTATCATAGCCTGATGCATCACAACGCTTCTATTCCAGCAAACGGCTATGTCTGACCGGCGCCTCAAGGTGTTCCACACTGTGGCCGGCGTGCTGAGTTTTACACGAGCTGCCGAGTTGTTGCACATGACTCAGCCAGCCGTGACCCATCAAATTCGGCAGCTGGAAGAAGAATTCAACGCCCGGTTGTTTGATCGCACGAATAATCGCATCAGCCTGACCGTTGCAGGCGAGCAGGTTCTGGATTACGCCAGCCGCATTTTGGGTCTCTACGATGAAATGCAGGAATGCGTCAAAACACTCACCGGAGACAGGACCGGATTGGTCACGATCGGTGCAAGCACCACTATTGCCGAATATATGCTGCCGGGTTTACTCGGTGACTTTAGGGAGCGATTTCCCGATGTGCAAATTCGCCTGCGAGTGGCCAATACGGACTCCGTCGTTGCCATGGTTGCCGATAATTCCGTCGATCTCGGTGTGGTTGAAGGAGAGGTGGATAATCAGCTCCTTAAGGTTGAGCGCTGTCAGCAGGATGAATTGCAGGTGATCGTGCCGCCAAATCACCCTCTAAGCACTCAAGCCACCGTCAAGCCGTTTGATTTAACGAACCACCCGTTTATTTATCGTGAGGATGGCTCCGGAACCCGAAGTGTCATCGAACGCTACTTTGCCGAAAACCAAGTAGATGAGAGTGCGCTCAACTGCCCGTTTGAACTGGGCAGTACAGAGGCTATCAAGGGTGCTGTGCAGGCGGGAGTCGGGGTCACAATCGTGTCGAGGGCAACTCTGAGCAAGGAGCTCGCACTGGGTCATTTAGTGGCCGTGCCGCTAGAGCCGCCGCTGCTACGTTCATTCTATTTCGTGCGTCAGCGGCAAAAATTCCGGACGCATCTCATGGATGAACTGTTTCAGTTTGCGAGGATCTACTTCGAACAATCCGGTAGTTGAGGAAACTCCAGTGCAGATCTGACCTGAGCTGCCAAAAGGTTATTTGTGGTGGGATTTATTTTTGATTCTCGTGCACTGATCTTGCAACGAAACTTGAAGTACCTAAACGTAATCATAAAGTAGGGCATTGGACGTATCACAGTGTCATACTAGGGCGCGGAGGGGCCTGAAAGTGCCTTCATTTATTATTCAATCGCTATTTTGGAGTCGTCAGGACGATGTATGACATCATCCGAGACTGGTATACCCGAAATTTTTCGGATCCTCAGGCGGTCATTCTTGCTTTCCTGCTGCTGGTAGTTTTTGGACTAGTCTGGCTGGTGGGCGACATAATGGCGCCCGTACTCGTCTCTCTTGTATTGGCCTACCTGCTGGAAGGTGTCGTCGCCGCTATGGAGCGCTGGCGAGTACCTCGCACAATCGCCTCCGTTATTGTGTTGCTGATGATTCTGGCCATCTCGGCCATCGTGTTGTTCGGGCTTGTTCCTGTTCTGTCTAATCAGCTAACCGATGTCATGCGCGAGTTACCCGGCATGATCCAGAATATTCAAGAACAGTTGCTGCGCTTGCCGGAAAAGTACCCTGATATTTTTACGGTCGCTCAGGTTAACGATCTGATCAGCAACCTTCGAAACGAATTAACCTCGTTTACGCAAAGTGTCTTGTCGTTCTCTTTGGCACGTCTGGGCACGCTGGTCATGATTGCTGTTTATGTTGTGCTCGTGCCTATCATGGTGTTCTTTGCACTAAAGGACAAAGACAAACTGCTTTCCTACGCCAAGACATTCATTCCAAATCGCAGTGAACTCACCTTCAAAGTATGGCGTGAGGTCGATGGAAAAATCGCCAATTACATTCGCGGTAAATTTGTGGAAGTCCTTATCGTCTGGGTCGTGACCTACATACTGTTCGCCATCATGGGCCTGAACTATTCCTTATTGCTCAGTTTCCTGGTGGGGCTATCGGTCATTATTCCCTACGTTGGTGCAGTAGTCGTGACAGTACCGATAGCGCTGATTGGCTTTTTCCAGTGGGGCTTTGTCCCGAAGTTGGGCTATCTGTTGATTGCCTATCAAATTATTCAAATTCTTGACGGCAACGTACTCGTGCCGTTGTTGTTCTCTGAGGTGGTCAATCTCCACCCTCTGGCAATCATTGCAGCTGTGCTCTTTTTTGGCGGCCTGTTTGGCCTTTGGGGCGTGTTTTTCGCAATTCCCCTAGCAACGCTTGTGCAGGCTGTGCTCAATGCGTGGCCGCGGGCGCGCGAGAATATTCCTCACAACGCCTGAGCAGACTCCAAAACCTCGGCAACGTGGCCGGGGACTTTCACTTTCAGCCATGACTTTCGCAGGATGCCCTTGGCATCAATGAGGAACGTGCTGCGCTCGATACCCATAAATTCTTTGCCGTACATTTTCTTTAGTTTGATGACATCGTAGGCTTCGCAAACATCGCCAGATTCGTCCGATAGCAGATCAAACGGCATAGCGTGTTTGGCTTTAAATTTCTCGTGACTTTTGATGGAGTCCTGTGAGATGCCGAGAATCACGGTAGATGCTTTTTCGAATTCAGCAGACAAATCGCGGAAATCCTGACTCTCAGTTGTACAACCGGGTGTATCGTCCCGTGGGTAGAAATATAAAACGACATTCTGGCCGGCCAGACTTGCCAATGAAATTTGTTGATCGCCTGTGGCAGGCAGGTCGAAAGCGGGGGCTGATTGGTCAATTTCTGGGCTGCTCATGTGCTTAAGTGTCTCTTTTGTCATAGCGTTCCGAACAATGAACACGCAGTATAACCATCAAAGCAAAGTAGCCTTGGCAGTTTTCTAGATCTTGCCTAGGCTTAGGCTGCCCATCAGTGACTGATTCTGGTTGAGAAAGCCCTCTGCCATCAGTACCATGGCGGGGATAACTTCAGGAGTAATACATGTTTCAGGGCAGCATGGTGGCATTGGTCACCCCTATGCTTGACGATGGCTCGGTAGACGATGCAGCTTTAGCGGCGTTGGTCGAGTTTCATATCGAGGCCGGTACCGACGCTATTGTGGCTGTCGGGACAACGGGCGAGTCGGCAACATTAACGGTGCCGGAGCACGCGCAGGTGATTAAACGCATCATCGATCTTGTCGACAAGCGCGTTCCTGTCATAGCGGGCACGGGTGCCAATGCAACGGCCGAAGCCATTGCGCTTACGGCGCATGCAAAAGAAGATGGTGCGGATGCCTGTTTGCTAGTGACACCGTATTACAACAAGCCAACACAGGAAGGTTTGTTTCAGCATTTTAAGAGCATTGCAGATGCCGTCGATATCCCGCAAATTCTGTATAACGTGCCGGGTCGTACCGCGTTGGATATGTCACCGGAGACGACAGCTCGATTATCGCGAGTCGACAACATTATCGGTATTAAGGAAGCTTACGGCACTGTTGAGCGTATAAAAGAGCTGGTTGCCTCCTGTGTCGACGACTTCATGATTGTTACGGGTGACGATGCCACTGCCATGGAAAGTATGTTGGCAGGTGCTAAAGGTGATATCTCTGTTACTGCCAATGTTGTCCCTAGAGAGATGCATCTGATGTGTAAGGCCGCCATTGCAGGCGATCGCGAAACGGCTGAAGCTATCGAAGCCCGCATCAGTGATTTGCATACAGAATTATTCCATGAATCCAACCCTATCCCGGTTAAGTGGGCGCTGCATGCCATGGGGCGTATCGGCTCTGGCATTCGTCTACCTTTAACGGTACTGGATTCTAAATACCATGCGTCCGTTTCAGCCGCTCTTCGAAAAGCAGGTGCTTTGTAATGATAAAAATTTCCCAGCGACTTCTGGTACTACTCAGTGTGATGTGCCTTGCTAGCTGCGGAAGTTTGCGCTCGGCATCTAATCCGGACGTCACGTATTCCGGAAATTCATCTGACGCAGTTGCGCTGCAAGTGCCACCCGATCTGACCGATGTTAGTCGTGCAGAACAATACGTGGTGCCAGGGATTCAGGGAGCACCGGTCACGCGGGGCACCTTGCTTCCACAGTTCTCCTCTATGCGCTTTGTGCGTCAGGGAGAGCAAAGCTGGTTGGCCATCGATGCTGCTCCCGCCGACATTTGGCAAAGGGTATTGTCCTTTGCTCGCAAAGAGAAATACCTGATAGAAAAAACTCAACCGATCGCCGGTGCGATTGTGACGCAGTGGCGTCCAGCCAGCGCAGTGGCAAAAGGTAGTTTGTTGAAAAATTTGATAGGCAGTGACGAAGCCTATACCCGTATTGCGTTTCGAATCGAACGCAATGGTGACGGTGCGCGATTATTTGCCCGCTCACAAAAGACTGCAGATAAAGCCTTGACGGAGGCAGATACCGCCTGGCCTGCGCGTTCACACGATCCTGAGAGCACTAGCGCAATGCTGATGCGGTTACTGACGTTCTTAGGTGTAGAAGAACAGAAAGCAAAAGGGATTTTAACCACGCAGGCAGCTAATGCTGTGTTGGACAATGCGACGTTACAAACTAACGGATCGGGCTCGGAGCTTATTCTTTACCGCGGCTATCAGCCTGCGTTTCGAGCGGTGATTGCGGCCTTGGACAATCTTAATTATCCCGTCAGCAGCAAAGATGACGGAGTGGGGCGAATAGAATTTACAGTGGCTGATTCGCCGTTGGTGATAGAGCTGTCACCGGTGCATTCCAGTGAAGTCAGACTCGCTGTACTCGATAGCGACGGACAAAAGCTGAATGCGCAAAAAGAACAGTCGTTGCTGAATTCATTGTTAGGTCGTTTAAGCTGAGCTAAGCAGGATGATTCGTGTCGCTGCTTTAGGCAGTGGAAGTTCTGGCAACTCATTGCTGGTGCAAGCCGATGGCACAACGCTATTGGTCGATTGTGGTTTCACTATGAAAGAGACCATCGCCAGAATGTTTCAGCTGGGGGTGTCTCCTACCGATCTTGATGCGGTTCTTATCTCGCATGAGCACGGTGATCATGTAAAGGGTGTGGGTCCCCTGTCGCGTAAATTCGGCACCGACGTCTGGTGCACATACGGCACCTATCATCGTGCACGTGATAACCGTTTTTCTTCTGTGCGATTGTTTCATGCGCATGAGCCCTTTGTAATCGGCAAAATTACAGTCGACCCTTTTCCTATGCCGCATGATGCAGCTGAGCCGTGTCAGTTCGTATTCAGTGTTGGTAATACTCGGTTCGCAAACGTCACCGATCTTGGGGCTTGTACACCGCATGTTCGCGAAAAATTAGAGGGTGTGCACGGACTAGTGGTTGAATGTAATTATGACAACGACATGCTACGTAACGGTCCTTATCCGCCTAGTTTGCAAGCTCGTATACGTTCTGACTACGGGCATCTTGGAAATGATCAAGCCGGAGAACTTCTCAAAGACTTGGACCACACTGGCCTACAACGAATTTTGTTAGGGCATTTATCTGAACAGAACAATTCAGATGCGCAGGCTCTGGCGACCATCGAAGCACATGTCTCTGATCGACACGATCGCATCAAGGTACTGGCTCAGCACTGCTGCAGCGAATGGTTTGAAGTTAGCGCTGCCAATGTTGTTGCGAAACAACCGCAACGTCTGCCGGACAAAGAAGAGGCGCTAGCCGCCGAAGTCTAGCGTTACGCTTTATACGGCGGCTTTCGTAGGGTTGGAAAAGTCAGAAATCAATGCGTCTATTTGCGCCCTCAACCCGTCCGGGTCGAGTTTGCATTCTGCTAATAGCTCTTCACGGCTGCCGTGATCGACAAATTCATCGGGCAGTCCTATCAACTTGACGTTTGAATGGGCTCCGACACTACTTAAGTGTTCGAGGATGCCTGCGCCTGCACCACCCGGTATTGCATTTTCTTCAACGGTGATTAGCAGGTCATGCGTTTGAGCCAAGGATTCGATTAATGCCGTATCCAAGGGTTTAACAAAGCGCATATTCACTACGGTGCAATCTAGGGCCGCGCCCACGTCCTCGGCGGGTTTGACCATGGTGCCAAACGCCAATAAAGCGATGTTCTTGCCCTCTCTTTTCACTTCGGCCTTACCGACCGGCAGGGCGCTCATTTCCTCGTCGATATCGACGCCTGGGCCCGTGCCGCGCGGATAGCGAACGGAACTAGGCCCGTCCAATTGCATGCCGGTGTACAGCATTTGCCGGGTTTCGTTTTCATCCGCTGGAGCCATAATGACCATATTCGGTATGCAGCGCATAAACGAGTAATCAAAGCTACCGGCATGAGTTGGGCCATCGGGACCGACGACCCCAGCGCGGTCAATCGCGAACACGACCGGTAGGTTTTGTATAGCAACATCGTGGATAAGCTGGTCGTAGGCTCGCTGAAAAAATGTCGAGTAGATAGCGACAACAGGCTTCATGCCTCCACACGCCAAACCTGCTGCCAGAGTCACTGAATGTTGTTCCGCAATACCCACATCGTAGTAACGCTCCGGGAATCGCTGCTCGAACTCCACCATGCCCGAACCCTCGCGCATCGCCGGTGTGATACCGACAAGGCGTGGGTCTTTTTCTGCCATATCGCACAGCCATTTTCCGAACACTTGGGTGTAGCTCGGGCTGTTGCTCTTCGAACTCTTTAGCGCCTTGCCGGTGGATGGATCGAACGGTGATACCGCGTGAAGTGCCAGCGGGTCTTGTTCGGCGAACTTATAGCCGTGGCCTTTTTTAGTGACGACATGTAAAAACATAGGGCCGTTTTGAGCCCGTAAATTTTTTAGAACTGCTACCAGGCCTTCAACGTCGTGTCCGTCAACAGGGCCAAAATAGTTAAAGCCGAGTTCTTCAAAGAGTGAAGAGGGCACAACCAGTCCTTTGACTTGTTCTTCTGCGCGTTTGGCAATCTCATGCATGGTGGGCATTTTGCTCAGAACCCGCTTACTTCCTTCTCGCGCACCCGACACAAACTTGCCGGTTAACAGTCGGGCGAGGTATTTATTCATAGCCCCGACATTTGGCGAGATAGACATGTCGTTATCGTTGAGGATAACCAACATGTTGGCGCGGACGCCGCCAGCGTGGTTCAGTGCCTCATAGGCTAAACCTGCAGTCAGTGCACCGTCGCCGATAACTGCGACAACTTTCTCAGGCTCTAGTTGATCTTCCTCTGAAGACGTCAAATTTTCGGCTCTGATGTCCGCTTGATGTTTTGCTGCGAGGGCCATTCCCAGGGCTGCCGAGATTGAGGTGCTGGAGTGGCCAACACCGAAGGTGTCATATTCGCTTTCCGCGCGATTGGGGAACCCTGCAAGGCCGCCTTGCTTGCGCATCGTGGACATTTGGCCACGACGCTCTGTGAGGATTTTATGACCGTATGTCTGGTGCCCTACATCCCATACGAGCTTGTCTTGAGGTGTATTGAACGCGTAGTGCAGCGCCACCGTCAGTTCAATGGTGCCAAGGCTCGCGCCTAGATGACCACCCGTTTTGGAGACGGACTCGATGACATAGTCTCGTAGCTCTTTGGAGAGCTCCGGCAGCTGGTTTTCGTCTAGCTTACGCAAATCTGATGGTGCGTAGACTTTATCCAGCAGTGGGTAGTTCGTCGCGATAGTCATAAATGCACGAAAAAGGTGAACCCTAGGATTATCCCTGTTGTTCTATGTGCTTTACAAGTTATTGATCGCAATCGGATGTAAAACATGATTGTGAGTAGGGGGAATAATTACCGGAGAGGAATTATTCTGAATACGGTAGGAATATTCTCAGTATGTCCGGTCGACAATGTAGTGACTCAGCATGCGAAGCTGGTCAAAGTCGTCTCCCAATCCGTCAATGGCACATAAGGCTGTCTGGTGCATGTTTTGCGCATGTGCTCTGGCACCGTCGAGGCCGAGAAGTGCAGGGTACGTTGGCTTGTTTAAGGCGATATCTGCACCCTGAGTTTTACCCAGTGTTTCAGTGTCGCTGACCACATCCAGAATGTCATCGACAATCTGGAAGCACAGACCCACCGCACCTGCGTATTTATCGAGCCGATCCAACATGGCAGCATCGGTATCGACCGAGAGCATGGCGGGTAGCGACACGCTCGCTTTGATTAAGGCTCCGGTTTTGTGGTTGTGCATATTCTCCAGCTCTTTCAACGTCAGCTGCCGTCCTACAGATTCCAGGTCGATAGCCTGACCTGCGGCCATACCATTCGCGCCACTGGCCTCTCCGAGCACCTTGACCATCTGCAATTTTGCAGAGTCAGATACTTCAGTATCAGGGTTTAGCGCCAAGACGGTGAAAGCCAGGGCTTGTAACGCATCACCGGCGAGAATCGCTGTCGCCTCATCAAAGGCTTTGTGGCAGGTCGGTTTTCCACGTCGCAGGTCATCATCATCCATGGCCGGTAAATCATCATGAACTAATGAGTAGGCATGCATCATTTCAAGCGCAGCAGCGGCAACATCTACACGCGTTAACGGTATGCCAAGCGCTTTGCCGGTTGCATAGGCCAGAACAGGACGAACTCGTTTGCCACCGTTGGTCACGGCGTATTTCATGGCCGCGGGAAGGGAATTGTTACTGCCTTCTTCTGCGGGCAATAAGGACAGAAGCGCCCCATCGACTCTTTGCTGGTAGCTTTTAAGAATCTCGACGAAGTTTTCGCTGGGTGATGTTGTTAGGGGCACGCTGGACATGGTGTGGTTTTAGGAGCTTTCAGCAATGTCAAAGTCAGAGAGATCGCCGTCCCCGTCAGGGGAACTCTCAAGGAGAATTTTGACCTTTTGTTCAGCGTCGGTAAGGCTTTGCTGGCAAAATCGGGATAGGCTGACACCGCGCTCAAATTGCTCAAGCGACGTTTCCAACGACTGCTCCCCGCTTTCCAGAGACGTTACTATCGATTCGAGTTCACCGAGAGCGTCCTCAAACTTCGTGGACTTTGGGATTTTGCGGGATTTTGCGCTCACCTGATATCACTTCAGCAGATAACAAAGACGGCCGAGAGTTTACTCCATTCGAAGCGGGTTTGATCAGTCAAGCAGGTCAATAGCCTCGTGCAAACGATGAATTCCTGAAACTTGTAATCCTTTTATCGCTTTTTTAGGGGTATTGCCGTGAGGAACGATGGCACGTTTGAATCCGTGTTTCACCGATTCCTGTAATCTTTCCTCGCCATTTGACACAGGCCGGACCTCTCCAGCCAGACCCACCTCGCCGAAGACCACCAAGTCGCTTGGAAGCGGTCGATTTCTAAAAGACGACAGTGCCGCTAGCAGTATGGGCAAATCGGCAGCTGTCTCCGAAATGCGAACCCCGCCAACCACGTTGACATAGACGTCCTGATCGAACATGGCGATGCCGGCATGTCTGTGCATAACTGCCAGCAACATGGATAAGCGGTTTTGTTCGAGACCGAGAGACACCCGGCGAGGGCTTCCGGAATGGCTGGTATCAACGAGCGCCTGAGCTTCAACGAGCATAGGGCGGGTGCCTTCGCGGGTCACCATGATGACACTGCCATTAACCGGGTCGGGATGTCTTGATAAGAATATGGCTGAGGGGTTCTTCACCGCCTTGAGGCCGGATTCATCCATGGCGAAAACACCCAGTTCATTGACTGCCCCGAAACGGTTTTTAACGGCACGAATGACTCGGTATCGGCTACCCGGATCCCCTTCGAAGTAGAGCACGGTATCAACCATATGCTCCAGCACCCGAGGACCTGCCAGAGCGCCTTCTTTCGTGACATGGCCGACTAGAAAAATGGATGTACCGGTTTGTTTGGCGTATCGCACCAGTCTCGCGGCACTTTCTCGAACCTGAGCAACGGCTCCGGGCGCGGAACTGAGCAGCTCGGTGTACATGGTTTGAATGGAGTCGATAACCATAACTTCCGGTTTTTCGGACGCTGCGTGCGCAAGTATTGCCTCAACTTGTGTCTCTGCCAGCAGTCGAAGTTTGTCTTCTGGCAATTGCAGGCGTCTGGCCCTGAGGGTGACCTGCTGAAGTGATTCCTCCCCGGTGATGTAGAGAACCTTACGCTCCTGACTCAGGTAGGCGAGGCTTTGCACGAGCAAGGTGGATTTGCCGATCCCCGGGTCGCCACCCAGCAGGGTTACGGAGCCTGATACCAACCCGCCGCCGAGTACTCTATCGAGTTCTGACAGGCCGGTTTTCAAACGGGCGTGAGCGACCAGCTGAACATCGGAGGCGTTCGTTATGCCGCTGCCACCAGCGTATCCACCGTATCTTGCATTGGTTGCCGCAGCCGTTGCACTTTGGCTTTGAGCGACCGGCGCGACAGATTCCTCTAAGGTATTCCATTCACCGCAATCGGCGCATTGTCCCGTCCACTTTGAGGAGACGGCACCGCAAGCCGTACATTGAAATTGCTGCTTCACTTTCGACATGGCTGAAGTGTGCCACGAAAGAGGAAGGAGGGCGGCTTAGTTGTTGGCCGCGACCTTGTGACTGCCGGTCTCGTCCTCTGAGCCTTCGACAATTTGCGGCTCAATACGAACGGTTTGAACGCGGTTGTCTTCAACCGCTAGCACTGTCATCGGATGTCCATTGAACGTAAACACGGCGCCTTGCGGTGGAAAGTTTTCGAAGTGCTCGACGACAATACCGTTGAGTGTTTTCGGACCTTCTGATGGTAGTGACCAGTTGAACGATTTATTCAGGTTGCGCACCTGAGTTGTGCCGTCAACGATGTAGCTGCCATCGGGCTGCGGGCGAATTTCAGCCGGTGAGATTTGCGGATCGTTGTCGAATTCCCCGACGATCTCCTCAAGGATGTCTTCGAGTGTCAGCATGCCTTGAATATCCCCGTACTCATCGACTACCAGGCCGACCCGACGTTTTTCGCGTTGGAAGTTCAGTAGCTGAACGGTCAGAGTGGTGCCCTCGGGTATGAAATAGGCATCACGGACGACCGTTTCTAAATTCTGGCGGGTCATTTTGCCGGAGCGCAGGGCGTCCAGCATCTTGCGTAGGTAAATGAAGCCGACGACGTTGTCGACGTTCTCCCGATAGACTAGCAGCCTGCTGTGCGGGCTATTGCTGATGTCTTTCATGACCTCGTCCCAAGGGTCTTCCAGGTCAATGCCGACGATCTCGTTTCGCGGCACCATGATGTCGTTAACGGATACCGTGCCCAGATCGAGAATGTTGAGCAGCATGTCCCGGTGGCGCTGAGGAATCATGCCGGCTGTCTCGTTGAGTACGGTGCGTAATTCTTCGCTGGATAAGTGTTCGTCTTCAGTTGAAATCGCCTCGGAGTTCAGCATTTTTAGAATTTTCGAGCTGATCCAGTTGACCGTCACAACCAGTGGATAGGTGATGGTCATTAATGGCTGGTAGACGGCAGATGCAATGGCCGCGAATTGTTCAGCGCGTCGGGTTGCGAAGGTCTTGGGGGTGACTTCGGCGAAAACCAGAATGATGAGGGTCAGAAGACCGGTGGCAACCGCAATTCCAGCTTCGCCCATCAGTCGCAGTGCGATCACCGTTGCGATGGCTGAGGCGAGAATGTTGACGAAGTTGTTGCCCAGTAAAATCAGGCTGATGAGCCTGTCCGGGTTTTCCAGCAGGCGGGCGGTGCGTTGCGCAGCTTTGTCGCCGTTGTTGGCCTTATGCCGCAAGCGATAGCGGTTAAGGGACATCAGAGCGGTCTCGGACCCTGAGAAGAATCCAGAGACTAGTACCAGCGTGACCAGTATTGCTACCAGTACGCTGATGGGGATGCTGTTCAAGAAACAACCGACCTTCTATTTGCTGTTGATACCCGCACTATAGCAACGAGTGCGCCGGTTTGAGTAACATATTGCGACGACCAACCCAGAAATTAGGTTAGCGCCAGTCCTTTCAAGGCTATTTGAGCAATATCTCGAGCACAATTTTGCTGCCGAAATAGGCCAGAATAAGCGTGGCAAACCCTGCCAGAGTCCAGGTTACGGCTTTTTTACCTCGCCAGCCGAATTTCCACCGGCCGAAAATGAGCACGGCAAAAATTGTCCAGCCGATACAAGACAGCACTGTTTTGTGGACCAAATGCTGAGCAAACATGTTCTCCAGATAGAAAAACCCACTGACCAGACTTAAGGTGAGTAGAGCGAATCCCGCAGACAAGAGCGTGAACAGGAGATCTTCTGTGCTATCCAGCGGAGGCAGCAAACGCATGAATCCGCCGGGTTTGTGTTTGGACAATTTACGTCGTTGAATGGAAACCAACACGGCCTGTGACGCCGCCAAAGCCAGCACAGCGTAAGAGAGCAAAGACAAAAACACATGAATTTGTATGGCTTCGCCAACAACTTGTGTGTTTCCGGTTTTGTAGTGAATAGCCACGATAGACAGCGCCGCTATCGGGTAGATGGCAATGCCAAGATAGTCAGCTGGCTGCCGGATGCACAGTAGCAACAGCAGAAAGACGATGGTCAGAGTGGTCGCAGCAAGCGCTGTAAATAGGGGCAGGGTGAGATCAGCCGGCAGGCCGGCATAGCTGAAGACGACTATGGCATGCAGCAGCAACGCAACAGTGGCAATCCAGCGAGCTCTTTGGCGGCGGCTCCCGGGTTCGTCCTTAACCGTCTCTTCAGGTTCTCTGGCCTGAGTCGCGCTGCTCAATGAGCGATACAACAGTACGCTAGTGAGGCAATACAATGCGGCAGATAAAAGAGATAACAAAAAACTCAAAATAATCGACTCGGAAACTGTATTCGCGTTAACGATGTTAGAAACGTTATGGATTTTAGAATAGCACGCAAGGGCTAACCACTTTTGCTGCATTCTTTTCAATGCATTGATGTCGCTGCGCGCTATGCTAGTGTCGATTGAGGAATCAGGCACATAGAAGCGATGTCGATGGATCGAGAAAAACTGTTGAACCGGATTCGGAAGCTCTATGCCATGAGCCGTGAAAACGAATCCAGTCCGCATGAGGCTGAGATAGCGATGCGGCGCTGCCAGTCCCTCATGGCACGCTTCGGGATTGCCGAGTCTGATCTGGAAACCAGTGAATTTGGATCCAGCAAAATTGGCAAGGCTTTCAGGGCGGTGCCCAACTATGTCAGTGTTCTCGGATCAGCCGTAGCCTTGCTACATGATTGCTTATGCGTAAAAAGCGACACGATTGAATTCCGCGGTTTCAGTATTGATGCTGAAGTGGCCACGCTGACTTACGAATACCTGACTGACACCATGGAGCGCTCCTTAAAGCTGCGCAAGCAGGAGGGCAGCGTGGCTCCCGGCCGCTCGGCCAGTTTTGACTATCGTGTGGGTTTTGCCTTGGCCGTTTTAGCCAGAGCACGTGCCATCGATGCTGATCGAAAGAAGGAAGAAGAAAAACATCGCACCACTGTTACTAGTGGTGATGGCATTGCCGCGAATCAAAGTCTGGTTGTTCGTAAGCGTGAGGTTGTCAGAGCGTCGTGTATGACAGGTGTGGTACCCGGGCGCGCAAAGCGTGTTCGATACAGGAACGGCGAAGCGCACACGGCGGGTACCAGTGATGGCACGAGAGTGTCTTTGGAAAAACAGATATCAGGTGTGAAACCTAAGGCTGTCACCTAGACAGCCGTTATTTATCGATAGACCGTTAGCGGCAGTGTTTCCGGTGCCAAGCAAATCTCATCATTACAGGCTTGCAGTTGTAAATTAACTAACGCTGATCGAGAATCTTTGTGTCCTGGCCAGGGTGCTTTAAGCTCAAACTGATTTTCGAACAAAGACAGCTCGGCACGTTGGAAACCTAACGATTTAATATGTGCTTCGGGAAACTCTATGCCAGTCAGTTCCCGTCCGCCTGCATTAGTCATTTTCGTGGGAATAAGGTAATCCTGTAAAGGGGCTTGGGAATTGATGTGCCAACCGTCTGCCAAGTTCACAGAGACGACAATCTCATCATCTCGTTTAAACGCTTTTGCCTGAACCACACCGCGACCGGCGTATTGAACAGCACCAGCCTCGCCATTGAGATGTTCATGAATGCCGGTTAGTAAGTAATAAAACGCAGAAGGATGCTGACTCAGTCTGCCCGATAGCGCAGAGATGAGCTGATTGGTTCGTGCTTCATAGTCGGGGTTGCCCGTTCGTTTAAATAATTGTGCAAGCACACGCATAGCGACAGAGTTTCCTGACGGAATAGAATTGTCATGTAAGTCTTTGGGTCTTGTGCTTAGGTTGGCGCCGCTAACATTAACGGCTCCCATGAAATACGCACCGTTGTCGTCATCCCAGAATTGTTCATTCATCTGTTGTGTTAATGCTTCGGCTTGATCCAACCAGGCTCGCTCGCCGGTGGCGTCATACAAAGCGATAAAGCTCTCTGCTAAGTAGGCATAGTCGGCTTGCGTGCCTTCAATAGATGACTTCCCGTCGAAATAGATGCGTTGCAAGCTACCGTCGTCATTTAATACAGTATCCAACAGGCTCGTTGCGGCAAGTATTGCTGCTTCCAGATAGCTAGGTTGATTGAGACGCTCAGAGGCTTTGGCAAGTGCACTGATCATCATGCCGTTCCAGCTACTTATAATTTTCTCGTCTCGGAGTGGGTGTTCACGCGTCTCTCTTGCGACTCGCATTGCCTCCGTCCAGTTGTCGATCTTTTCATTGAGTTGACCGACACTTAAGTTGTACCGCTTAGCTATTTCATCAAGTGACTGCGGGGTATATAAAATACTGGTTCCTTCGAAATTGCCTTCACCGGTGACGTTCCAGAGTGCTTGGGCCATTTCTGCATCTTGCTCACCCAGAACATCGATCAGTTGTTCGGGTGTCCAAATAAAAAACCGGCCCTCTTCGCCTTCGGAGTCCGCATCGGTTGCCGAATAGAACATACCCTCAGGAGATCGCATGTCGCGGAGCACGTAATCTAAAATGCGTTTTGCGGTCCGGTGGTGCTCCTGCTTGCCGGTGAGTTTGTAGGCTTGGGAATAATTTCGAGCAAGAGCCGCCTGGTTGTAGAGCATTTTCTCGAAGTGGGGTACCAGCCACGATGAATCCACAGCATAGCGGTGAAATCCGCCGCCCACATGATCGTGAATACCGCCTGCGGCCATCTTCGTCAGTGTGGTATCGGCCATTTTGAGCGATGAAAATTCATCTTCCTGCTCATCTGGAAGGCTGCGCATGGCGTGATCAAGCAGGAAGTACAGTGTGGCTTCGCTAGGAAATTTGGGGGCTCCGCCAAAGCCGCCTTTTTCCGGGTCGAAGTTTTGCTGTGCGCTTTGAAAGGCCCGGCTCACTTCGCGAAAACCAACATCGGTTGCGGCCATACTGGTGTCGTTCATCTCATCGATGGCCAGCGTCACTTGTCGCGCTTGATCTAATAAGGCGTCCTGCTCGTCACGCCAAAGCTGGATAATTCTCTGTAACAGTTGAGTGAAGTGCTCCGGTGGAAAATAGGTGCCACCGAAAAATGAGCGTCCCTGTGTATCGAGAAAACTGGACATAGGCCAGCCGCCGTTGCCGTTGATCATCATGACCGCCGACATGTAAAGCGCATCCACATCGGGGAGTTGCTCGCGGTCCACTTTTACCGAAATGAAATGCTCGTTCATGATCGCGGCGATGGCTTCGTTTTCAAAGCTCTCGCGTTCCATGACATGACACCAGTGGCAAGTGGCGTAGCCAATAGATAGAAAGACCGGTTTATTGGCCGCTGCTGCAATTTCAAATGCCTCATTGCCCCAGGGGTACCAGTTCACGGGGTTGTGGGCGTGTTGTCGTAGGTAGGGGGAGTCCTCCAATATCAGACGATTGATATGCATCGGGCTACCATCCGCGAACAGATGCTCTGTCCGTGGTTTGTAGTCGGCCCCCAAATCTTTGTACGCGTCGGTAAGTTGCACTGTGAGCTCAGCGTTTGTATTCAGTGCGACGTTAGGTTGGCCGCTCTGGGCAATGTGCGTCGTATCCTGCGCTAGGGCTGTCCCATGAGCGAAGATAACCACCCAGAAAACATGGAATCGCCAAGAGCGGCTAGGCTTCCTTCGCAGTGCATTTCTTGGCCTGCAAAGGATGAAATTCAGGAATAAAGTGCCCATTGACGGCTGATTACGGTATGAGATGTGCCCATCAGACCCCATCTAGCTTGTGGAGTTCACACGGAGTGGGGCTCAAGGGGCAAACAGTGCCGCGCTGTCCCGTATACTGTGGACATAAATGTCATAGCGCTCTCTTCCATGTGGCGCTGCAACGAGATATAGGTATCGCATGTTCGACAATCTGAGTGAACGCTTAGGCCGCACCATTAAAAATCTTCGCGGCCAGGGCCGTTTGAGCGAAGAGAACGTCAAAGACACCCTGCGCGAAGTACGTATGGCGCTGTTGGAGGCCGATGTGGCGCTGCCGGTTGTCAAACAACTGGTTGACTCTGTGAGTCAAAAAGCCATGGGCCAAGAGGTGATTGGCAGTCTGTCGCCGGGCCAGGCCTTCATCAAAGTGGTTAATGATGAGCTTGTCGCGGTTATGGGCGACAACGCCGAGCCGTTAAACCTGTCCACCCAACCACCGGCTGTCATTCTTATGGCCGGCTTGCAAGGTGCTGGTAAGACCACCACGGTGGGCAAGCTTGCCCGTTTACTCAAAGAGCGTGACAAAAAGAAAGTCATGGTGGTCAGTTGTGACGTGTATCGACCGGCTGCTATCAAACAGCTTGAAACGTTGGCAGGCGGCGTCGACGCTATCTTCTTTGAAAGTAGCATTGACCAATCACCCGTTGATATTGCCAAAGCGGCGGTGGAAGCTGCCCGCAAACAGTTTGTTGATGTGTTGTTGGTCGATACTGCGGGCCGGCTCGCCATCGATGAAGAAATGATGTCCGAGATTAAACAACTGCATGCGGCCATCACGCCGGTGGAGACGTTGTTTGTTGTCGATAGTATGACGGGTCAGGATGCTGCGAATACTGCTAAAGCATTTGGAGAAGCCTTACCGCTAACCGGTGTTGTATTAACGAAAACCGATGGTGATGCCCGTGGTGGTGCAGCGTTATCGGTTCGCGTAATCACTGGCAAGCCTATTAAGTTCATCGGCGCCGGTGAGAAGACAGATGCCCTTGAAACCTTTCACCCGGATCGAATCGCATCGCGCATCTTAGGGATGGGAGACGTAGTTAGCCTCGTCGAAGAGGTTACTGCGAAGGTCGATCATCAGAAGGCAGAGAAATTTGCCAACAAGATGAAAAAGGGTAAGAACTTTGATTTTAATGACCTGAAAGAGCAGCTAGAACAGATGGCCAATATGGGTGGTATGGCCTCCTTGATGGACAAGATGCCGGGCATGGGCAATGTGCCCGATGCTGTGAAAAACAAAATGGATGACAAGCAATTTGTACATATGATTGCGCTGGTAAATTCCATGACACCGCAAGAACGAAAATACCCGGCAATATTAAAAGGTTCGCGAAAAAAGCGGATCGCAGCCGGTGCCGGTTTGCAGGTACAAGATGTTAATCGCCTGTTAAAGCAGCATCAGCAAATGGCCCGAACCATGAAAAAGCTGAGTAAAGGTGGTATGGCTAAGATGATGCGTGCCATGAAAGGCCAAATGCCGCCGGGTATGGGCGGGATGGGTGGAATGGGCGGCATGGGTATGAAGTAACGTGGCCGTGTAAACGGTGATTAAGGTGCTTGAATATAAATGCGGTAAAGGTGCTCTTCAATGAGGATTTTTTCTGATAAAGCACGACCTATCCATGCGGGTCATTTCCCCACTGAATTGTTGCAGCGCCAGGACGCATTACCGGACTTATCTAAAGTACCTGCGTTCAAACAGCTGTCGTTTGACAACCCATCAGCCCCGTTCTCTATCGTCAACGCGATGCGTGAGCATCAGGCGATGCTCGACACGATCCGTCACGGTATTATTAATTCGGAAAAGGCGGCTTGCCCTGAAAATCTAAACGAAAGAGCAGAGCATCTAAAAGCCTTTGCTTATTTTTCGGATGCATCGCTGGCCGGTGTCTGCCAGCTCCCTGAAAGCACTTTGTTAGAAACACCGGTCGTCAATCCAGACATCGCCGAGTTAGCCAACGATCTACAAACCCGTCAAACCAAAACGCTGGCGTCGGGTATCGATATGATCATGGCTGATCTGAAAGAATCTACGCGCAAATTTACCGGCAGCGTAAAAGATCATACGCATGCTTTGGTTTTCTTGTATCAACATCCTAGAGATCCTACTGAGGACGAACCGGGAACCGAATGGATTCACGATGCCCTTGAACACAGGGCGTGTTTGCTGGCTTCGGAGACTTCAATTGTCATTGCTAACTACATACGGCTTTTGGGATACGACGCACTGGCCCATACGGGCACCAGTAGTGCGGTTGACCTCAATAAGCTTGCGGTTACCGCAGGACTTGCGACCGTTGAAGAGGGTGAGCTTGTAAACCCGTATATCGGAAACCGGTTTGGTATTGGCGTTGTCACCACAAACTTCGCTATGAGTGCAGATCGTCCTTTAGTGCCGCTCTCCCAGCAACCCGCAAGTATCTACGGTTGGACTTGGAAATTGGGTAAAGGGTTTGCTAAAAATGCCTCTAATGTTGAGCCCTATAAAGATCGTCGATTCGTCGACGGCGCTCACCCGTTTGAAAAACTGAATCGCGTTTCACAGCCAACCACTTTCATTGATGAGGCAAGAGTTGCGCGAGTACCCAAGCGCACTGACATGTTTGCTCGCGCCCAGTTTGGTGACTTAGGAAAACAGGTACAGGCCGGTGCGGCCGGTGGTCGGTATGCCAGGAAGTCAGCACCCTCGATGGCGCAGCGACGAGCATTAGGCGCGTTCGTCTTATTGCAAGACGGCGAAACTGCTGTGCAGAAGCATCCTTTAGACCCCACGTCCGCGGCCGAGTTGATTAAAGCCACATCGTATTTTTTAGGCATTGATGCGGTTGGAATATCCCGCTGTCCGGATTGGTCCTGGTATTCACACGATGCCGCTGGCGAGGTTTTAGACCCACCGCACGATGAGGCTATATCGATGATTGTCGATCAGGGTTATGGAACGATGGAAGGGTCGTCGGGTGATGATTGGATATCGGTTGCATTGTCAATGCGAGCCTATTTACGATTCTCTTTGTTAGGCGGTGTGATTGCCAAGCAGATCCGGAACCTTGGCTATAAAGCGAAAGCGCATACCGTGCTCGATGGGGAAGTTTTACAACCCCCTTTGTTGTTGCTTGCAGGCTTAGGGGAAGTCAGTCGAATTGGTGAGGTTGTATTAAATCCTTTCTTAGGTCCCCGATTAAAGTCCGGAGTGGTGACTACAGACTTACCCCTGTCTCACGATCAACCCATTGACTTTGGTTTGCAGAAGTTTTGTGAGAGTTGCAACAAGTGCGCGCGCGAATGTCCTTCTGGTGCGATAACCGCCGGCCCTAAGTTGATGTTCAACGGGTATGAGATCTGGAAGTCGGACAGTCAAAAATGCGCAACCTACCGCATTACAACCGAAGGTGGTGCTATGTGTGGCAGGTGTATGAAAACCTGTCCGTGGAACCTTGAAGGTTTACTGGCAGACAGCGTGTTTCGATGGACGGCGATGAAGTTGCCTTTTACTGCCAGCGCGCTAGCGCGCTTTGATGATTTTGCCGATCGAGGAAGCCTCAACACCATTAAGAAATGGTGGTGGGATCTCGAATTGGAAGATGATGGGGCCTATAGAGTTACGCAAAAGCCCATCAATGAAAGACAGCTTCAAAAGGATCTGCATTTAAAGTACGAAGACCAAACTCTGGCTGTGTATCCGGCACCACTTGCGCCACATCCGTATCCTTACCCATACCCTATGGATAGAGAGAAGGGTATAGAAGCGTATCAGGCGATGATCACTGCAGATCAGTACAAGCTGCACTTGAAAGAAGGCACGGTAGATCGTGTTTCGCATGTTTACTCTCATTCAGATGAGAGCCCGGTTGTTCAAGTCGTTGTTAGTCGCGCCATAAAGCATACGGCGGATATCACGTTTTATGAGTTGACCAGTATTGATGGTGAACCTTTGCCTGAGTGGCGTGCAGGTGCTCATTTAGATGTTGTCGTAGCACCTGAATTTGTTCGGCAGTACTCCATGTGTGGAGACCCCAGCGACCGATCGTCTTATCAAATCGCGGTCTTGAAAGAGGCCGAAGGGCGGGGCGGCTCAGCGCTTATGCACAGAATTTTTAACGAAGGCCGGAAGGTCTTTGTGAGTAAGCCGATCAATCATTTTCCTGTAGATGACTCGGCGTCGAATAGCTATTTGATGGCTGGAGGCATTGGTGTAACGCCCATGATTGCCATGGCGCATGAGCTGCACCACAGTAATAAAGCATTTGAACTTCATTATTCAGGACGAAGCCTGCAAACCATGGCATTCATTGAGCAGCTTGCGGCTGTCCCGTGGGCAGAGCATGTCACGCTGCATGTAAGCGATGAAGGTACGAGACTTAAACTATCTGAGGTGTTTGCGAGCGCTGCTGAAGGCTCGCATGTCTACACCTGCGGTGGCGAAGCCTATATGTCAGCAGTCATGGATGCAGCAACGGCCGCAGGGATTCCTGAAGAGGCAAGGCACCTGGAATACTTCTCCGTCCCGGACGTTCCAGATTATGTGAATCATGAGTTCACGATATCGCTTAGTCAGTCTGGTAAAACCTTTACTGTCACTGAAGACGAAACAGCCGCTGACGTCTTGCAAGCGAACGGCTATCCGGTAGATGTTAAATGTTCGGATGGTCTGTGCGGTGTTTGTCAGTGCAAATTTTCATCCGGTGATGTTGAGCACCGGGATTTCGTCTTATCCAAAAAACAACGCAATGACACCATTATTTTGTGTCAATCACGTGCGGCCGAAGCTAATGGTGTTATCGAGCTTGATCTATAGCCGAGAACTAGTGTGTCGGCCAGTTAGCAACGTCCTCTAACCACGTATCCGGCTTAGCATCCGACGGCATACGCCAGTCTCCTCTGGGTGATAAGGCGACATTACCGACCTTCGGCCCATCAGCGGTACAAGAGCGCTTGAACTGATGCATGAAAAATCGCTTGATAAACACGGTTATCCAGCGTTTAAGTGTTTCATCATCGTATTGCGATTCATCAAACGCTATTCGTGCTAAATCCAGGATTCGTGATGGTCGAGCACCGTGCCTGACAAAATGATAGAGGAAGAAGTCGTGTAGTTCGTAAGGTCCTATACGTTCTTCAGTGAGCTGTGCGATCTGTCCGTCGGCGTCCGCAGGTAGCAGTTCTGGCGATATAGGCGTATCGAGTATCGCGAACAGTGTTTCGCGTAACGACTCACTATCACTCCAGGTGCTTGCCCGCTCATTAGCTACCCAGCGGATAACAAACTGTATCAACGTTTTGGGGACGCCTGCGTTGACGTCGTACATTGCGATGTGATCACCAGCGTAGGTTGACCACCCCAGTGCTTTTTCCGATAAATCTCCGGTGCCCACAACCAGACCACCGTTCTGGTTAGCCAGGGTCATCAGTAATAGCGTTCTAAGTCTGGCCTGTACATTCTCAAGCGTCACATCACCCATTTCCGGATGAGCTCTGAGTCGGGTTAGTAATTCATCAACGTTGTTAACGCCGTCGGTAACCTCATGGTTTACTGCATTGAGAACCGTACGGCTCGCATCTGAAATACTGACTTGGCTGAAGCTTGCACCTACTGCATGCGATAAGTTTTCCGCGTTATCGCGTGTGCCATCCGAGGTACCGAATCCGGGGAGCGTTATGCAGATCAAATCGCTTCTGGGTTGTCCTTGCAAATCCAGTGCTGCTGCCGCGACCAGGGCGGCATGAGTGGAGTCCAAACCCCCGGAAACGCCCAGTACCAATTTTGGTTTACCAATCGCTGCCATACGGGTGGCCAGCGCATTTGATTGGATCTCGAACATTTCCCAACAACGATTTGCCAAAGTTGCTGGATCCTTGGGCAGAAAGGGTGTTTTGGTAATCGATCTTACGAGTCCTTCGGGTTCGTTAGAGCTGAATGGGACGATACGAAAATCCAAAATAGTTTCACGTGCACAGTCCCCGAATGTCGTGGTTGATCTGCGCTCGAATGCCAAGAGTTCAAGATCAATGTCTTGCACGATTAGCTGGCCGCTTCGACGAAACCGTTGAGATTCGATGAGCGTTTGCCCGTTTTCACAAATAAATGCATCTGCATCGAAGCTGACATCGGTGGACGACTCTCCGGGTCCTGCCGCAACATACACATAGGCACATTTACCGCGATCAGAGGTGGACTGTGCAAGTAGTCGCCTCAATTCAGCCTTGCCGATAGTGAAATTCGAGGCCGACAGATTGCAAATGATGGTTGCCCCTGCCGAGACTTGATAGCTGCTTGGAGGAACTTGTACCCACAGATCTTCACAGACCTCGATGCCTAGAGTGAGGTCGGTTAACGAGCTTTGAAAGAGAATGTCTAAACCGAACGGTGCTTGAAACTGACCTACAGCAATAGAAGCATCTTGCGGTAAATCAAAGCCTGACCTGAACCACCGGGCCTCCTCAAACTCACGGTAATTGGGTAAATAGCCTTTGGGCACGACACCCAGCAATTGACCCTGATGAATAACAGCGGCGCAGTTGTACAGTCCGTGATTGAAGCGTAACGGGATTCCAACTACGGCAACGGGTTCTAAGGATTTTCCCGATTCAATCAACGCGAGTAGAGACTGTTCGCAGGCATCGAGTAGGGTTGTGTTTAACGATAGGTCCCTAATGCTGTAACCGCTTAAGCCCAGCTCCGGGAAAACTACGGTATTCGCGCCCGCCGCATCAGCCTCTCGCCATAGGGCGAGTGTGCGGTCACGGTTGGTTTCAATGTCTGCGACCGCAGCTGCCGGGACGGCCGCGGCTATTCGTGCATATCCTTTCATGGTGACAGTATAAGTCTCAATCCGTGTATTGGCATGGCACAGGTCGTGCCGGGTTGAGTGAATTCCTATGCCTGTAGAGACATTTTCAGTGACGTAGATTCCATCAAGCGCATGTTTTTTAACGCTATTCGTGGTTCCTGCCGCGTTATTTATCGCCAGGCTGGGGGGCAGTGGCGCTTATGGTTCGTTTTTTCAGCAGTCGGGTAACAGCGTGGTTTTCAGTTGAGCAACTACCGAATAGGGATGCGGGTTTGGTTCGCAGCGGATTCGTAAATTGCCTCTTCCACCCTAATCACTGAAAGATAATCTTCAGCGCTGTTCTCAAACGGTTGCTTGTGCAACATGGCGTTTATGACGTGGTTTTGCAGCGCGTAAACGCAGTCACCGGCAAATCCGGGCCACTCCTGAGCCTGCAACAAGGTCTTGCTGTGCACATCACCAAACTCGCGATGGGTAAGCTCACCGTTTCCGTGCAGCTGAATGGTGCCCTTTGTCCCTTCGAGTAAACACTCACCCAGTGTCATTCGATGATTGTGAGCGGCATGATCAAGATGTCTGTTTCCATCAAACACAGCGCGTTTACCTTCGGCAAATTCGAATATGACATGGGCTGCGTCCTCGCCCTTGATGGCAGGATTCATCTTTCGCAAATCGGCATAGACGGCGAGGATGTCGCCCATCAAAAATTTGAAGGTATCTATCCAGTGCACACCGGTTTCGTGAATTAACAATTTAGGCATTGACTGAAAATAGGGTTGCCTATCGAGGTAGGCATCGGGCCCTTGCCCGTCTCCTGTTCTCAAGCGAAATGTCACTTGGTGGACATCCCCAAGCAGCTCGTCTTGGATGGCTTCGCGCATGCAGCGATACCATGGCTGAAATCTGAAATTCTCGTGAATGATGAGAGCGACACCTGCTTTTGAACACAAGCGAGTGGCTTCTTCAGCTTCGCTTAAACTTGTGCAAAACGGCTTTTGGCAAATGATAACGTCAACACTGCTGCGAAGAGCTCGTTTGATAAACGCGAGATGAGTTGAAGGTGGCGTAATGATATCCAGTAGTTGCGGTTCAGTGCTATCCAACAAATCGTCTATGTCGCTGAAGGCTGTGAAGCCGGTGGCTATCGCGGCCTCTTTTGAAGCGTCCATTGAGCCGACTACGGTGACACTGGGAATACGCGACCAAGCATCGTAGTGGAATCGACTGAAGTATCCGGCGCCTGCACAAGCTACTTTGATTTCAGACATCTGTAAGCGTCCTTTATATTTTACTTCTAGCCGCTTGGCGTTCTTCCAAGCTAATAAGGGTTGGAGGCACCAAAGGCTCTGCTGTTTCAGCGTCTATCAAAACTGATTTTTTGTGATCTCCCCGCAAGCGCCAACGAGCCATATTTCGCAACGTTCCTAGAATTCCTCTTAGGCCGAATCCTTTAGCCACAGGCCAATCTGTCGACATGGGATGTTGCTTGCCCGCACACACGCCATATTTCACCGGCCCTAGGCAATCATTGAGTGCGTTATCTCTATTTTCATTATCTACCTTGGTGCTCTGGCTTTTTTTGCCTTTCGCGGGCCGGGTAGTTTGAGAAATTTTGGTGATGTTGGTGGTGATTAAGCCTAAGTAAGGCATATCAACTTTACTGGGTGTGTTGAACAAAGGTGTATTGCAGCAGGTTGAATACCAGCGGTAAATGCCATCGGGCTTCAAATTCAAGTTTCCTAACAGCTCCTTTCCGTATTGAATGGAGAGTGTCGCCGGTGACAATTGCAGGATATCGGTGCCGCCATTGGTATCAAGTTGTGTCTCTGCAGCGTTCAGATGTTGGGCATAGGTTTGGCAGTCTATGCAATAGCATTTCATTCGGGTAGGTTTGCGCTGCTCTGACAGGTTCACAGATGCTAAAACCTTTGTGCACTCGCATGACACAGTGAGTTTTTGGTTCATTGTTGTACACCTTATCCGGAAAATTGCGATAGCAAGGGTCAGTCGGTATGTTGCCGTGCACAGCCTATCTAAATTTCTCTGTCAATGCAGTGGCAGATTGTTCATGGCAGTACGATAGCGGCATATTCGCGTAATATAGGAGACACTTTTCAGCGGTATAGCAAACGCTAAATGATAGAAATTTCAGACAGCCCGGTGCTTGTTCAACCCCGGACAGACAACCCTGTGCTGCGCATGCACGAAGTGCAGAAGTCGTTTGGAAATTTGAAGGTGCTCGATGGGCTCAGTTTGGATGTTTTTCCAGGTGAAGTGTTCGGGTTTCTAGGACGTAATGGAGCGGGAAAATCCACGGCTATCAGGCTGCTTATGGGAATCACGCAAGCTGATGCAGGGCAGATTAGTCTTTTCGGGAGTTCTTTGAAGTCTGACTTAATCGGTATTCGCCAAAAAATTGGTTACGTTGCGCAAGATCAAAATATGTATCCGTGGATGACGCCGAAGGTGTTGTCAAAATTTGTCCGAGGTTTTTATCCAAGCTGGGATGAGGCGCGTTATCAACAGTTATTAGGTGATTTTCAGCTTCCTCCCAAACGTCGGATTGGCACCTTCTCAGGTGGTATGAAGGCAAAGTTAGCGCTTAGCTTAGCGTTAGCCAGCAGGCCGCAGCTACTCATTCTCGATGAACCCACAGCCGGTATGGATCCAGTTGCTCGTCGGGAATTTCTCGACTTAGTTCGCGAGCAAACCATGAATGATGGCGCTACCACTTTTTTTTCTACACATCTAATTGATGAAATAGAGGCTATTGCCGATCGTATCGCCATCGTTGAATCAGGCAAGACTGTCTATGACGGAGCTTTGGACCCGCTGCGCAACAGTATAAAAAGTTGGTCTATACCCATTAATCAATATGTCGCAGGTGATATGCCGGGCGATTTTGTGAACCACCGTCTTAAGCTACTTAAGCAAGGTGAGCGACAAGGTCGATGGGTGGTGACGTTGCAATTTCCTGAATCCGTTATGGCCTCGTTATCCATGCACCCTAGTGAGGGTTGGATAAACGAACCGATGACTCTGGAAGATGTGTTTATCGCTATAGTGGCAAATACGTAGACTCGCCATGGCCGCTTTATCTTTGTTAGGGAAAGACATCCGCGAGCATTGGATGCCCGTGCTGTTTTTAACCTTCGGTTGCATCGTTGTTTTTCTTCTGCTGCTTTTTCAGAATAAACAGGCAGCCTACAGCATGAGCACGTTGGAAATAGTGCGTTACGCATTGTTATACCTGATGCCTGTGGTTGCCCTCATCGTAGGAAATCGCTTGATTGTCGGTGAATATCTGAGTGGTACGCGGTTATTTGTTGAGGCATTGCCTCTTGGGCCGAATTTGCCATTGATATTAAAGTACTTGCTTGGCCTTGTTTTTTTATCCGGTCTTGCTTTGGTGATGATTGCATTAGCAGCAAGGTCTGCCAGCGCTGCAGATGAAATTACCTCGCAGTATTTGCTCCTGATCGCTGGAAAGACACTCGTCATGATGTGGCTTTACTGGAGCATTGTATTTTGTTTCAGTTTATGTGGCTATTTACGAGTGTTGCTATACCTGGTGCTTGCATTAACCGTTGCAGCATTGCTGTTCTATCCGGGTATTGATGCGGACAGAATACCTCCATTTGCCCTCATGGATGAGCAGCTGTTTGTCTTTGAAAGAGATATCGTTCCTTGGTTCGATATGTTGGGCACTGCCGTTTTGGCGTCGGTGTTTTCCGTCTCCGGATTTATTCTCACGAAGCTGGGTGAGGGGTCTGTCCTGGAACGCTTATCAAAGCCGATGACCCGCCGTGATTTCGTGGCTATCAGTGTTTTGATTACAGCCGGCATTGCGGTATGGAGTACCGTCGCTGAGAACACGGAAATTGAACCTATTCAATTTTCAAGTAAGCAAGTGCTACGAAGCAGCGATCCCGTCGTCTCGGTACTCTATTTAAGCGAAACGTATCGGGAAAGTGCAGAGGATTATATGCAGCGTATCAGTGATTCCCTAATTACTATGCAGGCTGCTTTAGGGCTTAAATCGTTACCTGATGTCAAGCTGGCACTGGCACCGGATCGAGAAAAATTCGATATGGACTACATGACGTCTCCCGGGGTCTTTGTGTCTGCTAATTGGCTTGAACATGACGCTTACGATGATGCCGTGCTTGATTCGGTCATTTTGCATGGTGTGCTAAGCGCTCAAACTAACGGGCGCGCCATGATTGAACCTTATCATTGGGTGCTCGATGGATTTACGCGTTGGTGGGCAGAGCAGGGCAACATTGATTTAAACAACGAGCATGCAGCAGAGCTCCTAGCCAGAGCTATTTGGGTATTAGATGTAGATCCAATGGCCAAGGAGCTTGTGGCTCGCTGGCAGTTAACCGCTGATCGTTTCGCGTATCCGTCTGCGGAGGCGTTGGCATGGTCGGCTATGTATTACATCGAACAAACTCAAGGCCGTGACGCTGTCATCGCCTTAGCCACTGAATTTTTAACGGTACCTTTAAATTCTACCGTGCTTGCCAGCATAAAAGATCGTCGTACTCCACCTGTTAATCGTATGGAAAAAATTCTCGGTACTGATATGTCGACGTTTCTTGACGCGTGGGTGAGCTGGTTAACAGAGCAACAGACAAACCCTGGAATTCTTGTCTATTTAGAAAGCTTGCCGGCATTGACGGGCAATGTAACGAGCGCCTTTGACGAGGAAGGCGTACACACGCTATCCGCTAGCTACGACATTCGAGAATCCTCTCTTCCATTGTTAACCGATCTGAGCGATATATCAGGTCAGTGTGTCATGAAGCATGATTACATCGGTCCTTTTGATATGGAATTTGAGTTGGTCGATGATTATGAGGACGTCGCATTTTGTCAGACTCTACTTCCCGCTCATCGGGTCGAGAGTTTTTATGCGTCCGGCGATAGGGCAATAGTCGCCTTGGAATATGAGGGCGGTAAGTTTCACCAGCCGCTTCGAATTTACTCTGAGCGTATGGACATCCAATGATACGGCTGATTGCTAAGGAAATACGTCAGCTTCAACCTATTGCTTACCTTTGGCTTGCGATATTGGTCTTCGGGTATGGCATTCAGTTTTTCACCGAGCGCGTCGATGAAAACACCTTTGGTGATTGGTGTGAAGGTTATTGCGATTACAACTCCAGTGCCGCAGTAGCGGTATTTATTATTTTGCTGGCGTTAGTCACTGCGTATAGTTTGTTTCCACGCGAACACGATGAAGGCACTATCGATTTACTACGGTCTTTGCCCGTTTCCAGAAAATCTATATTTATTGCGAAAGTGCTTTCTGCCTGGTTATTACTGGTCGGATTTAATGCGCTTAGCTACAGCTTAGACGTGCTTTTATTGTCGAGTAATCCAGAGTCAATGGGTGGACGGTTTTATCCACAAGTCTGGTTTACGTTGCTATGGCGAGATAGTTTGTTTCTTTTTATTATTCTGTCGCACGGGGTGCTGTTGTCTTGGTTTCGTACACTCGGGCTAATCCTGTACTTTATCTACCTGTTATTACTGGTGCTGGCAGAATCTTACTTAGGCACATCGGGGCATTGGAGTGTTTTCACCTTGCTTGCCAACGAGTATCAAGGGTCAGATCTCATCGTAAATTCTAAGGGTCTGCTTATTCATGCTGTTGTAGCAGTCTTTATTTTAGTCTTCGCTTACCGCCTTTGGGATCGCACTGAGTCTGGCAAAACCAATCAGAAAACGGCTTCCCGCTCCTATCGCTTTGTTCAGTTTGTTGGAGGCTTGCTCGGATTTATACTCCTGGCAGGTGCCATGTTGTATCAGGTTGAGTCTGGAACAGGTTCGGAATCAGCGGCGACTAATGTAAAAATTGCAGCAACTGATCATTATCGATTTGCTTATCCGCCGGAAAAAGAATCTGTTGTCAATTATTTACTCGAATTCGCTGAAGATGATTTAAGCCGTCTCAGTGAGCTGATGGGGGTTTCTGAATTGCCTCGAATCCGGGTTGATTTAACGGCACAAAGTGAGCACGCGGCCGGACTGGCCAAATGGAAAAAAATACAAATAGATCTCGACTCGTTCGAAGACGATATTTCTCAAAGGCGAGTGTTGATTCATGAGGCAGCCCACGTGTTGCAAGCCATTGAATCGGACAGGTCCTTATCAGATAACTATCCGGCCCTGAAATTTTTTATTGAAGGAATGGCGCAGCATTTGTCTTTTGATGTTGTTCCTGAAACAAGCAGACGGCAAAGTAATTGGGCTTTGGCAAGTGTCGCCATGACTCGCCAAAACATAGACTTCAATCATATGATTGATGCTCAAGGTTTTGCAGAGAGCTTTGATGCAGATTTACATTACAGTCTCGGTGATCTCTGGGTTGATGCATTGGTGAACACTTGTGGGCAGCTAGCACCCTCCGATTTTGTCAGGGCAACAGGGCGAGAGGGCGCTCCCAGAGGATTGCCTGCCGCTTTATTCTGGAGAGACACCATGCGCGCAATTGATTGCGACTTGGATACTGTAAATGCCGCTTGGACCGCGAAAGGTGAGTCCTTATATGGGCAAATAGACGAATCTGTATTTCCTGAATTCACCAAGATAACCACAACAAAAGATGCGGCTGCAGATCGTATTATTCTACGTGCGGTGTTGTCAGACTATAAGCTGCCCTCTACTGATGCTCAAGATGCTTCAGATGATGAAGCAACTAATCGAACTTATAAAACGCCCCAAAGATTTTCTATCCGTATAGGAAAGGCTGCGACCAATCTTGCAGCCGGCACAGATGCGGTCTACAGAGGGCAGCTGGTTCAGGATGGTGAGCTTGAGGCTGTTGTTTTTTCAATTCCGTTAAGCGCTATTTCCGGCACACGATTTCGCTATCAAATGGGATTTCTGCCTTCTAAGGACTCACGTTATTATTATGAAAGTTGGCGGCGTGGCACGGTACCTTCACCCGGCAAGTCGTAGCTTAAAGTTTTTATCAGACAGCGGTATATGGCTGTCTGAAGATGGGCGCCCCCAACGACTAATGAAATCAACGGCACGTAGAGGTGTGTCGAATAGCCGTCCTTGGTAACAGAGCCTTTCATCTAAGGTTAGCGATGTCATAGCCTCCCTCGAATCAATGCCTTCAACACAGGTTGAGATGCCTTGAATGCCATAGGATTCGATCAGCTCAATAGCGTTCGCTTTGTTGGTGAATTCAGACGCTTTAATTTTTATAACATCCGTGCATAAGTTTGTTCGTCCTTGAGCCTTCTGTTCGTGCTTCGATGAAATGGCAACGTCATCCGTGCTGAAGTGGGGTAGTACATTTGTTGTGAATTCGGGAATTTCCCAGAGCCCCGGCGTGATATCGAAGAGAAGCCTAAAATCTGTCGACACTATGTTGGTTTGTTTCCATCGGCTAATAGAATTTCTACTTTCTGTTAGCGCGTGTTCATACAGGCGGATGGTCAAGCCGGTATTGTTGATTTCCGGAAGTAGCTCTTCTGGTAGTACGATGCCACCGTCTTTGGTGCGAATTCTTATTTTAGGTTCGGCGGCTGTTAGAGTTTCATTGCCGTCTGAATCTCGACTAATGATGGGTTCGTACCAGAGTTCAATTCGCTCTTCTTGTAATGCACGCTCAAGCGTACGTTCGGCAATATTGGATATAGTTCGCGTTGAGCGTGTCTGGCGTTTATCTTCGTACATTAAGCTGTCTGCCTCGGCGAGTGTCTCCTGAAGCGACTTACTATTGTTAGATGTTGCTAGACCGATGCTCGTGCTTATTCTGTGTATACCTTCACGTGTCGATACCGGTGTCTCGAACGCTGCATGAATGTCAGAAGTAAATACTTGAGCGGCTACTGCATCTGTATTTGGCAAAATGATAACGAATTCATCACCTCCCCATCGGGCCAAAGTTGCATTGTTAGGAATGGCGTTGAGTAGTCGGCCTGCGACGCTGGTTAACACTTCATCTCCGGCCGAATGTCCATAGTAGTCATTGACATCTTTAAAACCGTTTAAGTCTAAGAACATAACTGAGTGAACTTGATTGTTTGCGTCGTCCAGTTCTTCTATGAGTTTATTCGCGTGTTTTCTATTAAGAAGCCCCGTCAGTTCGTCGTGCGTTGCCTGGTGACGCAATTGTTCTTCAACATCCAGTCTTTTCTGATGATCTTCGTGCAGTTGCTCTGCCAGGCTGTCGATAGTTCGAGCCAGTTTTCCGATTTCATCATTGTGAAGATCGCCAACGCGAACCGTTAAGTCTCCGCTCTTTATAGTTTGAGCTGTTAAGGCAGTTTTCTTCAATCTGTGTGCAATAGGTCCTAGCAAGACGGTGTATCCGAGCAAAATCAGGAGCAAGGCGGCGGTGGCAGCGATGCTTAAGTAATTCCGTAATTTGACAACAGGTGCGTAGGCTTCTGACGTATCGATCTTAACCACCAAGCCCCAGCCGGTAGTTGTAATTTGTTGCAAGGCTGCGATGGTTTCTATCCCTCGATAGTCATCTATTGTCGTGACCTGTGGGTCTGTTGCGTGCAAGGCGATATTGATGGGCAGGTTCTCGTCAGCAGCGACCGTTTTTTTGTAGGCCGATTTTCGATCAAAGCGCAATGCGGTAATCAACTGCGCCGCGCCCTTGTCGGTTGGTTGGGCAAGATAAGCCTCAGTTGTTTGTCCAGCTCTTTCGTGCATTGACACTGCGCTGGTAATTAGCTTCATGGGAACTTCAATGATGACGGAGCCGACCACCTCGTCAAATGCGCTCATGATTGGCGATACGATAGCCAGATGCCTTTGATTGGTGTCGGTGACAAAGGCGTCAGCAAAAACGGTTTTCACAGTGGACATCGCTGTGAGTAGAATCGCTGGGTCCTCGGGGTTCCATGAGAATCCCATGGTTTCGCCCAGCGTCAGACCCTCTCTGTCCGTAATACGTAGTTCGAGGGCTGACGATCCAATCATTCCCGCTTTGCGTTGCAGGTCTAGCACCAGCAACTGTAATGGCCAGGCAGCATCTAGATCAATTGATGCGATGTCGTCTCTATCTTCCAGATAGAGAGAAGCGCTTGAAGGCGTTGGACTGTTCTGCGTATTGGTTCGTCGATAAGTGGTGACGGCGGTGACAAAGCTGTTAACGCGGGTGTCTGCCGCTAAGTTTCGTGCATCCTGCGCATAGCTTTCTAGAATTTCTTCGATTCGAAGAGCCTCTAGGCGGAGTGTATTGCCCAGGCTTGTCTCAGTTCGTTCTTTGAGCTGTTGATCAAACCAATGAAACGAGATGGCACTCACCGCTGCCAGGGGCAGAAGTACGGCCAAAAGGCACAATACGAGCTTTGCGCGAATTCCCATGAAAACAGACCCTGATGAGCTCATCTGATTGACGAAAATTCAGAAGTGATTGCCACCGCTGAAAGTTGTTAACCAGGTCGCAGAATTCATGCCCGAAAGGGTTATCCGGAGATTAAATTTTCGACGCGTTTTCAGTGTCATTTAGACATTGGCATGAAGCCGATTGCGACGGATTTGCCGCAAGCCTTGATCGGTCGCGGTTTGTGGAGCAATTTCTGATGGAAGTGGTGTCAAATGCCGTTGCAGCTAACCTTCAGTTAACGGTTTCTTGAGTCTTCGAGCATTTGCAACTCAGGAATAGCTGATTGGGGGCACCAGAGGATGGCTGCTTGCTTGAATTTTGCCGCTATTTCCAAGGCTTGTGAGTTCGTCAGCCCTAATGCCAAAACACTCTTTTCACCCTTCCACTCGGATGTCGGGTCGGGGTCTTTTCCAATGGCCGGTAAGAAAGGAATTCCCTGCTGTTTTAGGAGAATTTCCAGCTCATGCTGCGCCGCTTCATTAGCAGTGTCCGTATATTTGACGCTGCCCGGATTGTACGCCGTCAAAAATGCCGCGCTACAACAGTCCCGACACTCATACAGATCCGCCAACTCCGCCGAATACCGCCCAACCCGCATAACAAACCCATCACCCCCCAGCACCTCATAAACAGCTGCCTCATAAACACAAACCAAGGGTCGGACCATCATAAGCTATTGAAATAGAAGTAAGGTAGGGAGAGAAAAGGGGTTTTCAGATCCTTAAAAAGGGCTTTTTAGCCTCGGAATAGCGTGTTTAAGACATTAGGATCCCAGCTTTTGCTTGTCATTGAGTAAAATCTGCACTTTAGTAGGCGCTGATCACCTCTCAGTGGAATTCAGATATCAGGCTGACTGATGCGTTTGTAGACTATCGCTTCTCTTAATCCGTCTCATTTCCTAGCTAAAACTGCTCGTTAAGCCTTCTTAATATACCGTTTTTATCCGGTTTATCCTTCTATTTCAGGGGGTTGTGGTGGTCCGACCCGGTGGAGGGGGAAAGTTGATTTTAGTGTTGGCTAATGGATAAAAATTGCGTATCATTGGGAGTTACCTTCCGGCTACATGTACGCATGTGGCTTTGTCATTACATTTTTTTGGATATTTAAGGCCCATGGTCACAATTCGCCTGTCCCGCGGCGGCGCTAAGAAGCAACCTTTCTATCACGTGGTTGCAACCGATAGCCGTGCTCGCCGCGATGGCCGTTACATCGAACGTCTCGGTTACTACAACCCCGTTGCTCGTGGCGAAGCCACAGAAGTAAGGCTCGATATCGACCGTGTCGATTACTGGGTGGGTGTTGGCGCTCAGATGAGCGATCGCGTTGCAAAAATCGTTAAAGGCTATCGCAAGGAGAATGCAGCAGCCTAATTCGAGTACCGGTTCCTTGGGGCGTTCGCCCACCGACGATGCGAAAGGGAAAATTCTTCTCGGCCGCATTACCGGAGTCTTCGGGCTGCAAGGTTGGGTGAAGGTCCACTCGGATACTAATCCGAGAGAAAACATCACCAATTATAAGTTCTGGTCGTTAAAGCAATCCGATCATTGGAAACAATGGAAGGTGATCGGAGGCAGACCTCAAGGCAAGACAATTGTTGCGCGTCTTGAAGGTGTCACAACACCTGAAGAGGCCAGCGCATTGATTGGCGCCACGATCGCTGTAGAGCGTGAAGAGATGCCGGTGTTAGGTCCTGGTGAGTATTACTGGGCAGACCTGACAGGCATGATGGTCAAAACGATTGACGGTGTCGAAGTGGGTCCTGTCGTCAGGTTGTTCGAAACAGGGGCAAACGATGTTGTCGTTGTCGCTGACCAACGAGATGAGCAGGAAAGCTCGAATAGAGAAGTGCTGGTGCCATGGCTGGTACCGGATGTTGTTACGGATATCGATATGGAAAACCGGGTAATTACCATCGATTGGGATCCGGATTTCTAGAGGTGAAAGTAGGAATTGCCACGCTGTTCCCCGAGATGATCGAGGAAGCGCTTGACCACGGAGTGGTTGGGCGGGCAAAGCAAAACGGACAGTTAGAACTTACATTGGCCAACCCGAGAGATTGGGCGGCGGACAAGCACCGTACTGTGGATGACCGGCCTTTTGGCGGCGGCCCCGGAATGGTGATGACCCCGGGACCGTTGAGCGCGGCAGTGCAGTCTTTGAAGACGCAGCTGCCAGACGCACCGGTTGTTTATCTCTCGCCGCAAGGCTCGATGTTTGATCAGAAAATGGCGCAACAGTGGCAGAAGCTCGGTAGCGTGATTCTGATAGCAGGAAGGTATGAAGGAATTGATGAGCGTGTTATCGAGACGCTCGTTGATGAAGAAGTGTCACTGGGTGATTTTGTTCTCAGTGGCGGAGAATTTGCGGCTCTGGCGATGATCGATTCGGTTACGCGTTTAGTGCCAGGTGTTCTGGGTGATCCTAACTCGGCCTTGGAAGATTCCTTTGGCGATGATGGGTTGCTCGATTGCCCTCATTACACGCGGCCTGATTCCTATCAGGGACAAGATGTGCCAGCCGTGTTGATGTCAGGTGATCACAAAGCCATTGCCCGCTGGCGACGTCAGCAGGCTTTGCAAAAAACTAGGGACCGGCGTCCGGATTTACTCGAAAGAGCAAAGCTGACATCGGAAGACAATGAATTTTTAACCAGCCTTGGCGTTTGCGATTCTGCAAAAACCGGGGCTAGCATCAAAGAGCAATAAAATGAGCAAGATCATCGACGCGATCAACGCGGAACAGATGGGTAAGGAAATCCCTACATTCGCCGCTGGTGACACTGTTGTCGTACAGGTAAAAGTTAAGGAAGGCGACCGCGAGCGTCTGCAGGCTTTCGAAGGTGTTTGCATTGCGAAGCGTAACCGTGGTCTGCACTCTGCATTCACTGTTCGTAAAGTGTCACACGGTGAAGGCGTAGAGCGTGTATTCCAAACTTACAGCCCACTGGTTGCGGGTATTGAAGTTAAGCGTCGTGGCGATGTTCGCCGTGCGAAGCTCTACTACCTGCGCGGCCTGACTGGACGTGCTGCTCGAATCAAAGAGAAGCTCTAGAGACACTACAAGGGTTCACTGGTTGTGAAGAGTGCCGCAAAGCGCTCGAAGCGATCAGCCAAATCCGAGTACGACAGTCCGACCAATTTTGGCCAGCGAATACGCTGGCCGAGTTGTTTTTGCCGATAACAGAATTCCAAGCCTCTGCTTGTTCGGCACATGCGCCGTTGAATGAGTTAAAACGGCGAAAGCGCTTTCGTCTCGATGGTTATTCTCAGACAGTAAAGCGCTTGATTTTTCGAAGACGAACCCCGATCTTTCGGTCACATTTTTCAGTAACGCCTGCGATTTTTTTTGGAGACTTTTTGAATGAGTGACAACCCTCAATCAGACGCAACTGCCACGCAAACGCCAGCCGATGGCGAAAAAATGGTGTTTCAAGCTGAAGTAAATCAACTACTTCAGCTCATGATCCACTCCCTGTACAGTAATCAGGAAATCTTTTTAAGAGAGCTGATTTCCAACGGCTCAGATGCCTGCGACAAGCTGCGATTCGAAGCAATCGAAGACAGCTCCCTTTTCGAATCTGACCCTGATCTGAAAATTACCGTCAGCGTCGACGAAGAAGCCAAAACAGTCACTGTCTCAGACAACGGCATTGGTATGAACCGCGAGGAAGTCATCGCCAATATCGGTACCATCGCAAAGTCCGGTACCAAGCAATTTCTGGAATCACTAACCGGTGATCAAAAAACCGACGCAAAACTCATCGGGCAGTTCGGTGTGGGTTTTTATTCCGCGTTTGTCGTCGCAGACTCTGTTGTGCTGCGAACTCGTAAAGCAGGTGAAGCCGCTGATCAAGGTATCCAGTGGTCGTCGGATGCAAGCGGCGGATATACGCTGGCCAATGTTGATATGCCAGAGCGCGGTACTCAAATCACCTTAAGCATCAAAGATGACTCCAGTGAGTTCGTTAACTCGCATCGCCTGCGCCGCATCATCAAAAAATATTCTGACCACATTACTTTCCCAATCATGATGATGGGTGAAGTTCCGCCACCGCCTCCACCTGCAGAAGGTGAAGAGGATAAAGAGGTAGAGCCGCAGGAAGCGAAACTTGAGCAGGTCAATGCGGCATCAGCGCTATGGACTCGCCCAAAATCAAGCATCAAGGACGACGAGTATCAAGCTTTCTATAAGCAGGTTTGTAACGACTATGACGATGCTCTGACCTGGTCACACAACAAAGTTGAAGGGAATCAGGAATACACCTCGTTATTGTTTATTCCCAAAAAAGCGCCGTTCGATCTTTACGACGGCAACTTCCAGCGCAATGGCATCAAGCTGTTTGTTCAGCGTGTTTTCATCATGGATGAAGCTGAAAAGTTAATGCCGCGCTATATGCGATTTGTCAGAGGACTGGTCGATAGCAACGATTTACCGTTGAACGTATCTCGCGAGATTCTTCAAGATAACAAGATCATCGATGCCATCAGAAACGCATCTGTTAAGCGTGTTCTGACAATGCTTGAGAAATTAGCCGACAAGCAGCCGGAAGAGTACGCAACGTTCTGGAAGGAATTCGGTGCATGCTTAAAAGAAGCTCCGGGTGAGGACTTCGGTAACAAGGAACAGGTCGCGAAGCTGTATCGCTTCGACACGACAAATGCGGAAAAGCAGGGTGATTTGACCAGCCTCGACGACTACATCGCTCGCATGAAAGTCGGTCAGGACAAAATTTACTACATCACTGCCGATGGCTACCCAGCGGCTAAAAACAGTCCACACATGGAAATCTTCCGCGACAAGGGTATCGAGGTGTTGCTGATGCACGATCGTGTGGACGAATGGATGATGTCCTACTTGCACGAATACAGCGAGAAGCAGTTTGTCTCTATCGCAAAAGGCGATCTTGATCTCTCGGCTATCGAGGGTGTCGACGCCGAGTCAGAAGAAGACAAAGCAGAAAAAGAGAAGAAGGCGGCCGATGTGGCTCCGACTATCGAGCGCATCAAAACAGTGCTGGCAGACTCTACCAGCGATGTTCGAGCTTCCACACGACTAACCTCTTCCCCAGCTTGTGTGGTCATGGGCGAGCACGACATGGCGCTGCACATGCAGCAATTGTTGAAGCAGGCCGGTCACGAGCTGCCTAGTACGAAGCCGGTTCTTGAGGTGAATCCCACACATCCTATTCTGGATCTAATGGATAAGGAGCAGGATGACGAGCGGTTTGGCGACTGGGCGCACCTATTGCTTGATCAGGCATTATTAGCTGATGGTGGCCAGTTGGAAGATAGCGCGGGCTTTGTGAAGCGCATGAATGAGATGTTTCTGGCTCTGACTAGCTGATCTAGGCGGGAATTAGCTCAATCAGCGGTTGGCGCTACACGCTTCAACGGCTAGAATTGGTACAACCTTGAAGGCGTGCTGTCTTGCGCCTTCAATTAGTTCATCGTAATAGGTGCGAATTATTCAATGAAATCCAAGTTTCAAACCACCTCAGTAGCGAGCAAGGTGTCTGCAAAGACATCAGGCTTACTGCGCGCAGGTATCTTAGGGCTGGCTGTCAGCGCTTTCTTGCCAGTTTCGCAGGCCTCTGCAGCAGGCGACGCGGCTGCGGGCGCAAGCAAAGGGCATACGTGCCTGGGTTGCCACGGTGTTCAACACTACGTCAACACGTACCCGACCTATCACGTGCCTTTGATTGCCGGACAGCACGAAGCTTATCTGGTGGCGGCGCTGCAGGCGTATCGTGCGCAAACGCGCGCTCATCCCACCATGCAGGCTAACGCGGCCTTATTGTCTGATGAAGACATTGCTGATATCGCGGCTTGGTTGTCTGCCATGGGGGCAAAATAATGGCAATTTCAATGAATGTAACTCTGCGCAGCGCGCTCTTAAGGCTCACATCCCTAAGTTCTGTAGCTCTGACTGTTTTGGCTCTGGGTATGGGTTCAGCTCAAGCCGGTGATGCAAAAGCCGGTGAAGAAAAAGCGGCGACTTGTGCTGCTTGTCATGGGGCTGACGGAAACTCTCAAATCCCGACTAACCCAATCTTGGCGGGTCAGTACCCAAGCTACTTAGAGCAAGCCCTGAAAAGCTACCGCTCTGGAGAGCGCCAAAGTGCCATCATGGCAGGTTTTGCAGCGCAGCTCTCTGACGAAGATATCGAAGATCTGGCTGCTTGGTTCGCATCGCAAAAAGGTCCGTTACAGACAGCTTCGTCGAAGTAACACTATGAACGTCCCGGCTGGCGTCTATGCCAGCCGGTAAAAAGTTTTAAAATCGTCAGGCAGGGATTGCTGAACAATCACTACCCGTACAACGGGATCACTTTTTAGTCGCTTTACTGTTCGCGGTGCGAGCAATCGCTTCGAGCTGATGCTCAATGTCTCTGGGCATTTGCACATGGAAACCGCGAGATTCGAGATTTTCCAGCACCACGCTTGCATCCTCTTGCACTAACTTGCGGTCTGCATCAAGATCCAAGCTCATGGAGAATTCGGGCGTACCCAGTTGTTTCATGACCGGGGCAGGAAGATTAGCCAGACCATCTTCGTCAGCTAGATAAACGTATAAACCTTCCTTTATCGAGCTGCGATAAATGTAGCACTGCATAGACTGAGCCTTTGTTCAATGGTAGATCGGGTTCGTATAGATAAATGGTTGTGGGCTGCACGGTTTTTTAAAACCCGCAGTTTAGCCAATGAGGCTATTTCCAAAAACCAGATTCGTATAGGTGGGCAGCGTATCAAGCCTTCGAGACTTGTGCTTGTTGGAGATGTGATACAGATCGAAAAGCCGCCTTATGAATTTGTTGTATCTGTTTTGGGGCTCAATGATCAACGTCGGCCGGCAACGGAAGCCCAGGCCTTGTATGAAGAGTCGGAAGAAAGTCGTGCTGCTCGAGAATTGCTCGGGACACGATTGCGCAATGATCGTATGGCGCACAGGGGGCTGGCAGGTGAGGGCAGGCCGTCCAAGAAACAACGCCGTCAGATCATCAGGTTTCAGAATCAGGGCGATATGCCAGAAGAAGCTCAAGATGAATGACGTCTTAAGGAGAAATGATTGCTTAAACGATTAAGTGGTTTGTCACGCTCAGCGATAACGAAAACGCGTGAGTTGCTGGGTGCCTCTGCGGACTCCGCAACCCGTTCAGTGTCTGGTTCCGAAAACAGCACGAAAGCAGCTACCCCCGATGATGAGTCATCCTCGCGTGCAAGTAGTAAAGAGGCCGGTAAAAAACCGCAGAAATCTCAACCGCGTCGTTCTAAAGGCAAAAAGACTTCTTCCAACAAGAAAGCCGCTGCTAGTACCCATGGAAAAGCTCCGCTGATCATTCCAGCCGGAGAACATCGGGTTACCCGTAAATCCATTGGACGTTCTGCACTGAAGGTGCTCGATAAGCTGCATGAAGCAGGGCACAGCGCATACCTGGTAGGTGGCGGTGTGCGTGATGCTTTGGTGGGGCTGAAGCCAAAAGACTTTGATGTGGCAACGGATGCCAGCCCGGAAACGATCCGCGCACTGTTCCGCAATTCTAGAATTATCGGCCGACGATTCCGATTGGTCCATGTGGTATTCGGGCGTGAAATCATTGAGGTAGCAACCTTTCGCGCGGCTCACAACAAAGGTGAAGGCGGTGAAATCGGTGCGGCGGGAAGAATTGTTCGCGACAACGTCTTCGGAACCATAGAAGAAGACGCCTATCGCCGTGACTTCTCGGTAAACGCGCTTTACTACAACATTGCCGATGGCTCTGTGGTGGATTATGTCGGTGGGCTGGAGGATCTGGACACCGGCGTATTCAAACTCATAGGCGATCCTAAAACGCGTTGTGAAGAGGACCCGGTGAGAGTTCTCAGGGCCGTAAGACTAGCCGCGAAACTTAAATTTGATATAGAACCGGCAACACTTAAGGCGATGCAGCAAACTTCTGCAGAATTGCGTTCAACGCCGCCGCCGCGCCTATTTGAAGAGGTCTTAAAGCTATTTCAAGGAGGATATGCCTTAAGAAGTTTTCACTCTGTAAGAGAACATAACTTATTAACGTACCTCTTTCCCTTGCTGGAAAAACGCTTGGCGGCGGGTGACGATAAGTTGGTGTCGATGCTCGATGCCGCATTGCAGAATACCGATCGCCGCGTTGCACAGGGCAAGCCTATTACACCGGCTTATTTGTTGGCATTCATGCTTTGGCCGGATGTCGAGGAACGGGCTCGCGAAGAATGCGAACACGACATGAGTATCAACGATGCACTGCATGCTGCCGCAGACTCAGTGCTGTCTACACAGTTGCGCATCATTTCGATCCCAAGACGTTTTTCCGGCCCGATGAAAGAGATCTGGCAAATGCAGCCAAGACTGGAACGGTTAAGGGGAGGCCGGGCGTTAAAGCTTATTGAGGATCGGCGATTCCGGGCTGCATACGATTTTCTTTGCCTTAGAGCCAGTGTGGATGATCGATTAACCGAGTCCGCAGCTTGGTGGACAAAGGTGCAGACTCTGCCCGAGGACGAACGCGGGGAGGCTGCAGCCAAGCGACCTACCGTCGATTCTATTTGGCCGGATCGAACCGGAAAAGGTCAGCGCGGAAAAAAAGCGGCAAATGCCAGCCGAACATCGGCGACTGAGGAAGCTGAAAACGGTACTAAGCCACCGGCGCGAAAGCGACGTAGACGCCGCCGCAGAAAACCTGCAAACGGTTCTAGTGGATCGGCGCCGACAAGTTGAACGGCGAGCCAGATGAAGCACTGCCACACGTATTTGTGGCTCTTGGCAGTAATTTAGGGGAGCGCGAGCAACATATTAAAGACGCTTGCGCAGAGATTTCAGCATTGGCAGGTGTGGGCGAGCTACGTTGCTCTTCCGTGTTTGAAACCGATCCTATGGGGCCGCAAAATCAGCCGGATTATCTGAATGCTGTTTGTCAGTTTTATTACAGCGGGTCTGCACGTGAGCTGCTAAACGAGTTGCAAACCATTGAAAAAGCGCATGGGCGAGTCAAGACAACGCATCGTTGGACTGCTCGACCATTGGATCTGGATATATTACTTTTTGGTGATCAACAAATAGACGCGCCGGATCTGCAAATACCTCACATAGGTATAGCGAAGCGCTCGTTTGTCATATGGCCTCTGCTGGAATTGCAGCCCGATCTGTCAATTCCCGGTTTAGGCGCTGTTGTTGAGTTAAAAAAGCAATGTCAGGAATTCGGCATTCAAAAGTACAAAGGCTTTAGCTAAATGACTGCAAGCAGCTACAATGTACTATATGAAATATCAGTTCATTGCGATTGAAGGCCCGATAGGCGTTGGGAAATCGACACTTGCCTCCCAGCTAGCAACGCATTTCAAGGCGAGCTACTTGACCGATACGGAGTCAACTAATCCTTATTTAAAAACGTTCTACCGGGACCCGAGTGCGGCCGCTTTTCACACGCAGATGCATTTTTTGACATCGCGGCTTGAGACATTAAAAAACCCTGCGGTTCTTAATCCCACTCAGCCCATCGTCGCTGATTTTCTGCTCGATAAGGATCGTTTATTTGCAGAGCTGACGTTGGACCATACCGAATGGTGGATGTACTCGAAACTCTATGATCAACAGATTAAAGGGGTGCCCAGACCCGATTTAGTCGTCTACCTGCAAGCTCCGATAGAGAGACTTATTGAACGCATTGAAAAACGGGGTTTGGGGCATGAACAACGAATAGACAGCAATTATTTGCAACAATTGAGTGCCTTATACGAACGATTTTTTTATACTTACTCCGAGACGCCACTGCTTATAGTCAACGCAGCGGATATCAATTTAGCTGACGATCCTCTTGAAGTTAAGAATATTGCCAATAGAATCAGCGAATTAGAAGGCGGGCGTCACTATTTTAATCCGGTGTCTGCGGCGTCATAAGTGCTAGCCAATCGACCTCGTTCTGGTCGAATTGGTCACAAAAACCAATACTTTAGGTTACCCAAGAAGCGCTTGTATTTGCACTTGCTTGCGCATTAGGTGACACTTCCCGCCTTATACGGACGAGGTTTATTATGAGCGACTGGCAAAACTTGCGGATTGCGCTGCTCGAAGACAACGATGAGCAAGCAGCCCGGGTTAGTGGCTGGATAGAAAACAAGGGCTATCACTGTGGCGTTTTCAACACCGCTGAGGAGTTCCAGCGGGCGTTTCGAAAATCCAGTTACGATGTGGTGGTGCTCGATTGGACATTGCAATCCGGCAGCTCCGGCCTGGAAGTTCTTCACTGGATTCGTAAAACCCTGACCAGTGACATTCCAGTGATTTTCGCGACGGCACGTCAGGCTGAGGAAGATATCGTAACGGCACTTCGGTCCGGCGCAGACGATTACCTGGCCAAACCCGTAAGACAGCATGAGTTGCTTGCCCGTTTGTACGCGCTCGCTCGTCGTGCTCAGCCCGAAAGTGAGGTGCTTGAATGTCCTCCTTATGTCTTCGATACCGCGAATCGACAGGTGCGCCTGGACGATGAGCCGATCAAACTCACTGAGAAAGAATATGAGCTGGCACTTTTCATGTTCAGAAACAGAGGTAGAGTTCTTTCAAGACAACATCTACTGACATCGGTGTGGGGTACGTCAGCAGAACTCAATACTCGTACCGTTGATACTCACGCTAGTCGTCTGCGTAAAAAGCTTAAGTTGCTTGCGTCTGAACGATGGAAATTAACATCCATCTACCAGCATGGTTATCGTCTTGAGGAACACACGCCCACCAGTTAATCCGGGCACCGTACTCAACGCACTCGCTGCCGGCTAGACATGTCTGCTCAGCAGAGCTCAGGACAAGGACAACGCAGAATCACCCTATGGGGTCTTCTGGGTTTCTTTTGCACCCTGTTGTTTCTTGTTTGGCTTTTGCACTGGAGCGAAGCCACGCATAAAGTCGATAGACTCCTTCACGATAGTTGGGTGCGAGCATATCAGCGTGAGGTGCCACAGGATGTCGTTATCGCAGCGATTGATTCTGAGAGCTTGGCAGAGCTGGGTCGCTGGCCATGGTCGCGTGATTTGCAGGCTCAGCTTTTCGAACAACTTAAACTGCTCGATGTAAGGGCTGTCGTTGTAGATCTATTGTATGTCGAGCCTTCTGATACCGTCGAAGATACAAGACTTGCCAAAGCGATTGGCTCGCATGCGGTTTCAATTCTTCCCGTTCTCACGGAAGGCGGGCGTGCCCGAATAGCCAGTGAATCGTTGCCAATCCCGCAAATTACTCGAGAAGTCACCGATCTCGGCCATATCTTTTTGCCGATAGATGACGACGGGATTGTTCGTCGCGTATTTTTAAAATCCGGATTTACTCAGGCGCATTGGTCAGCGTTGTCGATGGCGGCATTGCAGGCACTGGATGAGATGCCTGAGGAGATGCCTGGCAAGGTGACTCCCGATGAAGGTGAGGTAGGGCAGTGGGTAGAGAGTCACGAAATTATGATCCCATTCTTTGGTTCAACGGGTGCGTTTAATCGAGTTAGCGCCGTCGATATCATCGAAGGTAAAGTGCCTAAAGAGGTGATGTCGGGCAAGGTAGTGTTTATCGGGATGACGACCACGGGTCTGGGTGATGTTGTACCGACTCCGGTCTCCGCGTTAGATCAGCCGGTTCCCGGTGTAGAGATTCACGCTAATATATTTTCAGCCTTAAGAGATCAAAGCCACGTTGTTAAAGCGCACGGCTATGCGAACTTAATTGTTGCAATTATATTGTTGCCACTGATGTTGCTGGTTTATTCACGGACCCCACCACAGTGGGGCTTCCTGGCAGCCGTCGTCGGTGCCAGTGTTCCGGTCATTCTCAGTTTTGTGTTGTACCGATATGGAAGACTTTGGTACGCACCTTTAGCTGCAAGCTTGCCTGTGTTTGTCAGCTACCTCTTCTGGAGTTGGCACCGTCTGGCTTACGTTAATCGCTTTTTGGAAAGAGAGCAGGCAAAGATAGCCCCGCACATACCGCGTCGCGATTCGCAAAGTAATGCTTTGTTATCCAGTTTTTTTATTTCAGCGTCAAAGCATCTGCCATTACAAGCGTGGAGGTTTCACTCCGGCACAGATGTCTTTGCAGGCGGTAACGGTCTTCCCGATAAAAAAGTAGAAGGCGTTGAAGGAATGTGGAAACACCAAAACGGTGTATACGCAAGAACCTACCCGGGAATAGAGCCTTTATATATTGAACTGGTCATTGATGATAAGTCCCACGGTGATGCCATAACCCGTTATGTGGATACCTTGGCGCGAGTACGCTCGCGTGAACGGGCATCACGCCTGGCAGGTTCTATTGAAAAATTGCAGACCAATGCATTGCAGCTAAGTGAGCAGCTTGATTGGCTTCGTAGTGTAAAAGTTTTTTCAGAGACAATTCTTGATGGTAGTCCGACAGGCTTTGGTGTTTGGAATGCCGCGGGTGAATGCGTTAGAGCGAATCCCTTGATTTACAGCATGGTTCCAAATTTTAGTGATAAAGCTGACTTCATTGATTTTCTCAAAGCAGTTGGTCGTCAGTTTGACGGCGATGAAGACAATGAGCGACTGCAGCAGCTGATGCTTGAATGTGTGCCTTGGCAGGTGTCGTATAGTCATGGCGATGCCGAGCTTGTCGTCAACTTTAGCGCGGTTGGGGACACACTTGCGGAAAGACTGATTTGTGCAAGCGTATTGGATGTGTCTGAAATACGAACAGCGGAGCGTGCCCGGGCGGAAATGGTGGATTACCTTTCGCATGATTTACGTTCACCGCTAATATCTGCATTGGCCCTGTTGGAGAACAACAACGACTCGCGAATCGAGCAGAATATTCAGCATAGCCTGACGATGATGGATGACTTACTGCACGTGGCTCGAGCAGACAGTTTGACGGAAGCGCGCTTTACACCGCTACTATTTAACGATGTTATCGACAACTCTCTTGATCAGATGTTGCCTCAGGCTAAGAGTCGACACATACAGTTTGATCTGGATATGTCCGATGACGACCTATGGATAGAAGGAGATGCACCTTCGCTGGAACGAGCTGTTAGTAATATATTAAGCAACGCCATTAAATACTCACCGGATGACACCTCCATAAAAATCCGTCTTTACGGTGTCAGTGGTAGTGCCATCTTGATCATCGATGACGAAGGGGTTGGTATTGACCCTGCTATGCTTGGACAACTGTTTGCACGATTCAAGCGAGACGCATCTACCGAGTCCGAATTCAAAGGCATCGGTTTGGGTCTGGCGTTGGTGTCACGTGTGGTGACATTGCATGGCGGGCAAGTCGTTGCCAGTAATTTACCCAAGGGCACCCGTATTACACTTCAGCTACCGCTTGAGAAAGAAGAGCCTGCAGTTGAATAGGACTTAGAACCTGACGTTCAGTCAGGTTTATCAATCGTCTCAATACGACCGTCGTCATAACCGACAATGAGTTTGTCTGCCCCTCGACGTGCAAACAAGCCGTTCGTCACAACACCCGGAATTGCGTTTAAGGCAGCCTCGAGCTCAACCGGATTAGTAATACTGAAGCCAAAGCAATCAAGGATGATATTACCGTTGTCCGTGCGTGGGGCTTCGCGAAACTCTGGATCAGCGCCGAGCTTGACGATTTCACGGGCAACGTAGCTTCTAGCCATCGGGATGACTTCCACCGGTAAGGGAAATTCTCCGAGAATATCGACCTGCTTGCTGTGATCGACGATGCAGATGAATTCTCGACTGGCACCGGCGATAATCTTTTCACGGGTCAGTGCGGCGCCACCGCCTTTAATCAACTCAAGGTTTGCGTTGGACTCATCGGCGCCATCGATGTATAGCTCTAAGTCGCCGGTCATGTTCAGGTCCAACACTTCAATGCCATGCCCTTCGAGTCTGGCAGCGGTGGCCTCAGAGCTTGCAACGGCCCCGGTAATTCGTGTGCCGGCCTCAGCCAGCAAATCGATGAATACGTTGACGGTAGAGCCCGTACCCACACCTAGGATGGTGTCGATTTTCACGAGTTCCAGTGCTGCTGCTGCAGCTGCGCGTTTACCAGGGTGCATACAAGTTTTTCTTTGGGAAACCGAGTACATTGGTCGGTTCCTGAACAAGCAATTCCGACGCGGCCCGTAATGAGCCAGTTACACGACGAGTATATCAAACGCATCCTGTCAGCCCGTGTGTATGACGTCTCTATACAGAGCCGTTTGCACAAAGCGCCACAGCTGTCACAACGATTCAATAATAATGTGTGGCTTAAAAGGGAAGACGAACAATCTATCTTCTCGTTTAAGTGCCGAGGTGCGTTTAATCGAATTTTTAAATTAATGCAGGAACAAGACGTTCCAGGTGTTATTGCCGCCTCTGCCGGAAATCACGCACAGGGTGTGGCATTGGCAGCCAGAGAGTTGAAAATTCCTGCCGTCATCGTGATGCCCCAGACCACTCCCAGTATCAAAGTAGAGTCGGTTCGGGCCTTGGGTGGTGAGACCATTTTGCACGGTGACGATTTTGATGCCGCCTTGGGCTATGCGATTCAATTGGGTGAGGAGCGGGGTTTCCCGTTTATTCATCCTTTTGATGATCCCAATACGATTGCCGGACAGGGCACCGTCGGCGTGGAGTTATGCCAACAACATCCTGAGCCGATCGATGTCGTGTTCCTCCCGATAGGTGGTGGTGGCCTGGCTGCCGGGGTTAGTGCTTATATGAAATACCTGCGCCCTGAAGTCCGCATTGTGGGTGTTGAACCTGTCGATGCGGCTTCTATGCACGACTCTCTGGCAGCGGATGAGCGTATTGTGCTTGAGCAAGTCGGCTTGTTTGCTGATGGTGTCGCGGTCAAGCAGGTGGGGAAATATTCCTTTGAGGTTTGCCGGGAGTTTCTCGATGAAGTCATCCTCGTCACAGTGGATGAAATGTCTAATGCCATTAAAGACATCTTTAACGAAACACGCACATTGACTGAGCCTGCCGGTGCATTGGCGGTTGCTGGCATGAAACGCTACGTTGAAGAGCGAGGGGTCAGCGGTCAGACCCTCATTGCAATTAACTCGGGTGCCAACATCAATTTCGACAGACTGCGGCATGTCGCCGAGCGTGTCGAAATCGGTGAAAACCGTGAGGCTTTGTTGGCCGTGACAATTCCAGAAAGACCCGGTAGCTTTTTAGAATTTTGTCATGCCATTGGTCGGCGGGCTGTAACCGAGTTTAATTATCGCTATGCCGACGATGCGCTAGCGAACGTTTTTGCCGGTATTGAACTGCGAGCAGGCTCAGAAGAGAAAGATGCGCTGGTTAATAAACTGCGAGGTGCCGGTTGCGAAGTTCTGGACATGAGCTCGAACGATACGGCTAAGCTGCATTTACGGCATATGATTGGTGGTCACGTAAAACTACCGGGCGAGCGCTTGTTCAGATTCGTCTTTCCCGAAAGGCCGGGTGCGTTGCTGGGTTTTCTCAGTGCGATGGGTGAGCGTTGGAATATCACCTTGTTTCATTACCGTAACCACGGTGCCGCTTACAGTCGAGTGCTTGTCGGCATGACACTGCCCGATGGCGAGGAGCAGCAACTGGAGACGTTTATACAAACCCTGGGTTTTCAGGGAGAAGAGGAGACGGGTAATCCGGCTTATCAGATGTTTTTGCGCTAAGCGGGTGATTAGGGCCTATGAATGGTTCTTTTTTCGGTGACGACCATGTCCAGTGGGACATCCCACCAGTCCGCTAGAACCGAGCGGGTACTCTGCACTTCGTAAGCCACGCCAATAAGCAGCGGCTTGGCGGCTTTGTCCTGGCGCTTATGGGCAAATGCTCTGTCATAGTATCCGCCACCCATGCCCATGCGCTGACATTGCTCATCAAATCCGACTAGTGGCACCAGAACCACGTCTAATTCGCTCGCGGGAATGCAGTCACTCAGCGTCAACTTGGGTTCAAGGATGCCGTATTGATTCTTAACGAGCGGAATATCGTCATTGATAGGCGAGAACACCATGGTGTTTTCAGCCTGCACGATAGGGACGTAGGTCAGGCACTGTTGCAGGCGCGCGGCGTGTAGTACGGAGTCGAGTTTTACCTCATTGCCCAGCGCCAGGTAGCCTGCAACCTTCACAGAGGGTTCTAGGTGCGTAAGTAGCGTTTCAGCAATGGTTTCGGAATACTCCTCCACCTGAGCTTTATTCAGCTGCCGTCTGGCCAGTTGCAAGACACTTCTCAGTGCTTCTCGCTTCTGCTCATTATTTACATCGCTAACATCAGTCATAGGGCTCATGACCTTAGAGGGATCAATATGTTAGGAGTGTATCAACCACGAATACCGTTTTTGGTGTGCTACCTTGAACCAATCGGTTCAGGTGGGGACGGCTGGAACCGTATCAGGCTTTCCGCCGTAACGGACGTGCACAACAACAGCGACCAGACCACCCCCGGGGTGCGAAATTAGGCTCAAGGGATATACCCAACCAAATAACAAGCACCGCAGAAGATACGGAGATCAGACTAGCATGTTCGGCCAGTCAAGTTGGTGAAAAACCGTTTATTCTGCAGTTTCCGCAGTACTCTCAACGGCCGGTAATTCCGGCTCTGCCAACAACTCGTCCAGTTGTGAATTCAGGGCACTCAGGCGCGATAGGACGGCTTCGTCCCCACCCTCCTGAGATCGAGATTTCAAAAGCGCATTGGCTGTATTGATTGCGGTGACAATGGCTATTTTTTCAATGCTGGATGTGTTGTTACGTCGCCTTAAATCACGCATGGACTGGTCGATATAGGCTGCTGCCTGCATGAGGTCGTCTTCTTCACCGGGTTTGCAAGCAATCTGAACTTCTTTATTCAGTATTTTTAGCCGGGCCGGGCGGCTTCCCAGTGCATCGGCTTTGCTGTCGATTGAGCTCATTGACCCGCTTCCAGTGATTTGAGGCGAACAATCATTTGCTCGACCTTGCTGCGTGCCGTTTCATTTTTCTCAATAAGACGCGCTCGTTCTTCCACGAGTGAGGCCTGTTGCTGCTTTAGCGATTGATTCTCCAAGCGCAGTTTTGAACACAGTGCCGCAACATCGTGCAACCGGGATTCGAGTGCGTCGAATTCTTCATGCATGGTTGGGCCACTCATTGACAAGCACCGCTAGTTGGGGATTCGGCATTGTATACTTCACAGCTATTTATCTCGCGACTAGCTTATAACTTGTGACCCCTTCCAATCAATCCATAAGTGATGCTTTGGAACGGCTAAATATGCCGTTGCCACTGTCTGAAGTTCACGGTCTGTGCTGCGGGCTGCTGTGTTCGATGTCAAGTAGCGCCGCAAAAACGCGTTGGTTCACAGAATTGCTCGATGCGGCACAGCTTGACCCTGATGCTGTGGCCTCAAAGGCCGCTCAGCTAAAAACTCTCGATGAGTGGTTTATGGCCACACTCAGCTCTTTGAACGATGCTGAATTAGAATTCGCCCCTGAATTACCCGAAGAATCTGCACCGGTCAGCGTCCGAATCAGAGCCTTGGGCGATTTTTGTGGAGGATTTACTTACGGTCTGGGACTTGCCTTGAGTAAGCGAGGGGAGAAGCCTCTGCCTTCAGATACCCGAGAGATCATTGAAGACTTTCAAGCGATTGAGTCTGCCGAAGCTGACTCCTCGAGCACTGATGCCGACAGTGAGCAGCAGGAAGTTATGTATAACGAACTACTGGAGTACGTGCGAGTGGGAGTGTTACTCATCCTGGAAGAATTACGCCCCATAACGCCTGTCCCGCAGCAGGTGAAGCCATCGTGATGAAAGGGCAAAGCAGGACACAGCGTTTTTCGAAGGCCATGGCCACCGAACTGAAGCGGCGCCGTCGGGCCTTAATGCGCATTATGGGGGACAACTCCATAGCACTTATCCCGGCGTCCCGAGCGTCCGTCAGGAGTAACGATACGGAGTACCCGTATCGTGCTGCCAGCAACATGTTGTACATGACAGGCTTTGACGAGCCTGAGGCCTTGATGGTGCTGATTCCCAATCGTCGCCAGGGGCAGTACATTATGTTTTGCCGTGAACGCGATCCACTGCAGGAAACTTGGCACGGTCGAAGACTGGGTGTTGAAGATGCGCCAGAAGCGCTGGGTGCTGACGATGCTTTTCCGATAAGTGATATCGATGATATTTTGCCAGGCTTACTGGAGAACAAGCAGGCGGTTTTCCATACGCTTGGCAAAGATCAAGGATTTGATGCACGTTTGCTAGATTGGCTTAACAAGGCACGTTCTAGCCGTCGACGTGATGGTGGTGATCCAGATGCCTTTATTTCTTTGGATTATCACCTGCATGAGATGCGTGTTCATAAAAGTCGCGCTGAACTTGCCTTGATGCGCAAGGCTGCAAATCTCAGTGCATCCGCCCACGCGCGTGCGATGAAAAAATGTAAGCCCGGTATGTACGAATACGAATTAGAAGCCGAGCTTATTGCAGAATACACGGCCAATCGAGCGGAACATGCATTTGCACCTATTGTCGGTGGCGGCGAGAACGGTTGTATTCTTCACTACACAGAAAACGATGATGTCCTAGTAGATAATGAATTGGTCCTGATCGACTCCGGTGCGGAAGTATCGGGTTACGCTGGTGATATCACGCGCACGTTTCCGGTCAATGGCGTATTCACTGAGGCTCAGAAAACGGTTTACAACATCGTTTTAGAAGCGCAGCTGGCTGCTATTGAGGCGGTAAAAATTGGCAATCACTGGAATGATCCGCACGAGGCTGCGGTTAAAGTGTTGACTAAGGGGCTGCGGGATATCGGCGTACTTAAAGGTAAGCTTCCAACGCTTATTAAGGAAGAAGCGTACCGACCCTACTATATGCATCGTACTGGTCATTGGTTAGGCATGGATGTGCATGATGTGGGTGAGTATCGGCTTAACGGTGATTGGCGAGCACTGGAAGCCGGTATGGTCTTGACGGTCGAACCGGGCTTGTATTTAGGGAATTCCAGAAAAATCCCCAAGCAATACAGAAATATTGGTATTCGGATAGAAGACGATGTTGTCGTGACGAGTAAAGGCCCCGAAGTGCTGACCTCTAACGTGCCGAAAAACATCGATGACATTGAAGCGCTGATGCGTCAATGAAGGATAGCGATCAACAATCGTCTCCAACAGAGCCTATCGATGTCGATGTCGCCGTAGTTGGTGCAGGCTTGGTGGGCATGCCGCTGGCATTGGCCTTGTCGGCGAAGGGTTGGTCAGTTGCGCTACTTGATGCCGGCGGAGAGCCTGGCGAACAATCCGAGGCTGTGTCCGTAGATGAGGACTCTCGATCAATCGCTTTAAAACAGCGTTGCACAGCACTCAATCTGGGTACACAACAGTGGTTACTACAACACGATTTATGGAAAAGCGTTGCCGTTGATGCGTGTCCGATTACGCGAGTGAATGTTTCCCATAAAGGCTACTTTGGTGCAACACGGCTCAGTGCCGATGAAATGCGTATAGATGCGTTAGGTTATGTTGTTAACAATGCCAATTACATAACTCAGCTGCACAAACTTTGTGTGACGTCTGGGGTAAAGCGTTTGTATAACGCGCGTGTGAACGGTGTAACTCAGCTACAGGATGCTGTGAAACTCAGTGTCGAAAATGCGGGTGATGTACATGCCAAACTACTCGTGGCGGCTGATGGCATCACCTCGCTAGTGAGAGAATCTACGGCGATATCCACAGCTCAGGTTGACTACGACCAAGCGGCCGTTTTAGGTATGGTTGAGCTCTCGTCTGCACATGAGGGTGTGGCACACGAACGATTTACCCAAAGTGGTCCACTGGCTTTGTTACCGAGGCCGGGTCAGTACATGAGCTTTGTTGATTGTATTAATCCAGATGAGCAGCAAACCATTGAAGGCATGAGCGATGATGAATATCTGCAACGTTTACAGTCTCGATTTGGTTATCGTCTGGGAAGATTCAACAAGGTTGGTCCACGCTTCGTGTTACCTCTGCTAAGAATTGAATCGACAACTCAAGTTGCTCAACGCACTGTACTGGTGGGTAATGCTATGCGCTTACTGCATCCGGTGGGAGGGCAGGGTTATAACCTGGCAATTCGCGATATCGATAGTTTGATACGAACACTCGATAAAGCAACAGTATCAGACCCCGGCGATGATGCGCTGTTAGATCAGTTTGCAGCACAACGGCTCGACGATCAGAAATCCATTGTCCGCTTAACCGATTTACTGGCTAGGGGTTTTCGAGGTAAGTCTGCCATTCCCGGTCATCTGCGTTCGGGTGCGCTGTTAGGTTTAGATGCTATCGCGCCCATACGTAAACGATTTGCCGAAAAAACCATGGGCATATCCGGTTTGTGAAGCTGTTGAAGTACATCGCGTCAACTCGTTGGGGAGACCGTCTTACGTACTTTGTTCTGGCTGCTCTAGTCGGTGTTGTCGTCGGTTTCTCAACGCTGGCTCTAATCAAGTTGGTGTTGTTTTTTCAGTTTCTTGGTTTTGGTGAAGCCTCTGAGATTCGCTATAACCAGATTCTTGCTGCAAGACCTGCTTGGCAGATCATTCTTGTTCCCGCGTTGGGTGGTTTGGTGTTGGGCATCCTCATGCAGTTTTTGCCTGGTCGGCGCTATCATGGTATCGCAGACGTTATGGAAGCCTGCGCAATGAACAGCGCTCGTATGCCGGCACGCTCGGGTATTGGTGCAGGCGTTGCGGCGGCTTTATCGTTAGGTGTCGGCGCGCCATTGGGCCGAGAGGGCCCAGCGGTTCATATCGGTGCATCTATTAGTGCGTGGCTCGCTGAAAAATTAGGTTTGGACCATAAGCAATCACTGGCCTTATTGGGATGCGGTGCCGCTGCCGCCGTTGCGGTTTCATTCAATACACCTATAGCCGCTGTCATTTTCGCATTGGAAGTGATTGTTGGGTACTTCACGCTACGAGTCTTTGCTCCTATTGTTATTGCCGCCATGCTTGCCATGGTGGTGCGCGAGTATTTCTTGGGAAGCTATGCGCTGTTTCCGGTTTTGCCGCATTCAATTACCTCTCAGTGGGAATTGTTGTTGTTTGCGCTACTGGGTGTTGCGGGTGCCTTGCTTGCAAAAAGTTTGCTGGCAATAACCGGTGGATTTGAACGAGTCTGGCAGTGGTCCAGATTGCCACGCTGGAGTCATCCGGCTGTTGCTGGGCTGTTGTTCGGCGCATTGGCTGTACCGTTGCCGTACATATTGGGCATTGGTTTTGAGGGAACCTTATTAGCATTGAACGGGGCACTTGAAAGCAACTTGTTGTTCTATCTGCTTGTCGCAAAATTGGTCGTTGTGTGCCTTGCCATTAGCGCAGGTTTTGCCGGTGGCGTTTTCGGCCCAGCAATTTTTCTCGGCAGTATGTTGGGAGGGCTGTTCTGGGTGTTGGCCAGCAGTTTCGGCTTGTCGTTAAGTGATCAGGGTGTGTACGCCACTATTGGCATGGCTGCTGTGGCGTCGGCCATATTAGGTGCTCCTATCTCAACGGTGTTAATCGTTTTCGAATTGACACGCGATTACGGAATTACTCTTGGAGTAATGACTGCGGCAGCGTTTGCATCGAGTGTGATGCAAACGGGTGAGCACGGTTCTTTCTTTCGATGGCAGTTGGCCAGACGAAACATTAATATATCCGGGGGACGGGATATCAGTTTGCTGATGACGCATCGCGTTGAGCAACTTATTAGCAGCGACTATGTCGTGGCAGAGCCGCACATGACCATTGGTGAGCTTGAATCGCTAATGGGGGTGGAACGACAACGCTTGGCCATATTCATTGATGAAAATTCGCAATTTGCCGGTAGTGTTAGCCTGTCTCTACTCATTGCTCACGCGATCGAACATGGTATGGATAAACCGGCTATTGAGGCTTCGATTGATGTTGATTACTCCATCACCGACATGACGAACATTGTGACGGCTGTCCAGAAAATGGCTGAGCGGGAACTGGAGTTTATCCCGGTTGTGTCATCAGAAACTACAGCTCGTTCAGAGTTGCTCGGCGTGGTAACGAAAAGTGATGTACTGGCTGAGCACTATGATGTGGTAAAACGAGCGAGAGAAGAAGAATTCGGCGTCACGTGATGCCACTAAACCTATAAGAGGCATTCGTTAATGAGCGGACCAGAATTTCTGGGATTCGACACCCTTGCGTTGCACGCAGGCCAACAGCCTGATAGCGAAACGCGGGCTCGGGCAACACCGATTTATCAAAGTACGTCATTTGTGTTCGATGACAGCGATAAGGCGTCCTCCCTTTTTGATGTTGCACGGGCGGGGCACGTGTATTCCCGAATTTCCAATCCTACGGTAGCTGTGCTGGAGGAAAGAGTTGCTGCCTTGGAAGGAGGGGTAGGTGCTGTATGTACAGCGAGTGGAATGGCAGCAATCCACTTAGGGCTGACAACGATTACCGGTGCCGGAGGGCACATCGTGGCCTCCCGATCTTTATATGGTGGCACGCATAACTTATTAAGCTATACGTTGCGTCGATTTGGAATTGAGACGACCTTTGTCGATCCGCGAGATCCAGATGAGTTTGCGGCTGCTATTCGCCCGGAAACGCGCGTTGTCTTTGCGGAAACCGTAGCCAATCCGCGATGTGAAGTTTTAGATATTCCCAAAGTATCTGCCGTGGCACACGCTGCCGGCGTTCCACTCATGATCGATGCTACGTTAACAACACCCTACCTGATGCAATGCATACGCTTGGGTGCCGATATCGTGATGCACTCACTGACAAAATTTATGGGTGGTCATGGTGTTGCTGTGGGTGGTGTGCTCGTCGACAGCGGTCGATTTGATTGGGAAGCCTCGGGTCGATTTCCTGAGATCTCCGAGCCTTACGAAGGCTTTCATGGAATGGACTTTGTTGAAGAGTTCGGACCGGCTGCGTACATCATGCGAGCGCGCAAGGAAGGCCTACGTGACTTTGGAGCAACCTTGTCACCTGGAAATGCATTTCACTTGTTGCAAGGTTTGGAAACATTGCCGATGCGCATGGATCGTCATGTTCAAAACACGGAAGAAATTGTGCGTTTTCTATCATCCCATGATGCAGTCTCAGCGGTTCATCATCCGGCGGTTGCCGACCATCCTGATCATGAATTGGCGAAAGAGCTCTTACCTAAAGGTTCGGGCGCTGTCTTTAGTTTTGAATTGGCAGGTGGGCGCAAAGTGGGGAGTGCATTTATCGAAAACCTTCAGCTGTTCTCGCATCTAGCTAATGTGGGTGATGCCAAGTCGCTTGTCATTCACCCTGCAAGCACAACGCATTCGAGAATGGATGATGAAGCACTTACTGCCGCAGGCATCGCTCCAGGTCTGGTGCGATTGTCTGTCGGTTTGGAAAACGTTAAAGATCTTTTAGCAGACTTAAATCAAGCGCTGAAGCGAGCGGTGAGAAGTTCATGATAGTCAACATCGACAACTGCGACATCTTCGTTGGACAAGGTGGTGTCGCGTGGGAAACCGATCGCCCTAACTTGGTTCTATTGCACGGTGCGGGAATGGACCGTACGGTTTGGGTGTTGCTGGCTCGTTACTTTGCCCGACACGGCTACAACGTGGTGACGCCTGATTTACCGGGGCACGGTGCATCCAGTGGCAGTGCCTTAGCCAGTATTCAGGACCAGGCAAGTTTTATTTGGAAATTACTCGAGCTGTTGCAGAAGGAACAGGGTCTGCCGGATACATCGGTGACTATTGGTGGACACAGTATGGGGGCGTTGGTCGCCGTTGAAGCCGCCGGTCAAAAGCCCGATGGTGTAAAGCATGTATTGATGTTCGGCAGTGGTTACCCCATGCCGGTGGGTCAGCCCTTACTTGATGCCGCTAAAGCGAATGACCAATCTGCTGTCGATATGATTGCCATTTTCAGTCATAGCTTCGGTTCGCAGTTGGGACACAATCATGTTGCTGGAATCAGCGTTCAGAACACGGCAATGGCGCTACTGGAAAGAGCGGGCCCCGGTGTTTTGTACACCGATCTTCAGGCGTGTAATGACTATACTGGTTTGCCGGATGCAGCCGCGGCCTTTGGTCCGGGAAAATGCACGCTGATAGTCGGTGACAGTGATCGCATGACGCCGATGAAAATGAGTCGTGGCTTGGCAGAGCAACTCTCTGCAGAATTAATCGTGATTACCGGCTGCGGGCACATGGTGATGTCTGAACAACCCGAACAGACTTTGCAAGCCGCACGTAAGGTCTTGTTGTAGCCCGAAACTTATACGGTGTAATTTCGAGACAGCTATTGGCTATGGAAATTAGATGGGGTGATGAATCACCCCATCTAATAGACGCTACGCCATTAAGATACGGCGTTATCGAGTGCGTCGAAAATGGAGGTTTTGATATCGTCGACAGAACCGATACCGTGGACATGAACGTATGCAGGCCCATCTGTTTCTGCCCAGTCACGATAATAGGCCTTTAGAGGAGCTGTTTGCTCTTCATAGACTTCAAGACGATAACGCACAGTTTCCTCTTTGTCGTCTTCACGCTGAATAAGAGGCTCACCTGTTTCATCATCTGTTTCCGCAACTTTGGGCGGGTTGTAGGTGACGTGGTAACTGCGGCCGGAAGGTTCGTGAATTCGTCGGCCACTCATGCGCTTAATGATTTCTTCCTGATCAACGTCAATTTCAACCACCGCATCAAGAGCCACGTTGGCATCTTTCATCGCATCAGCTTGCGCCAACGTTCTTGGGAAGCCGTCAAACAGAAAACCTTTTTCGCAATCGGCTTGGGTAATTCTCTCTTTGACTAATCCGATGATGATGTCATCAGAGACCAGGTCGCCAGCATCCATCACCTTTTTCGCAGCGATGCCCAAGGGTGTTTGAGCTTTGACCGCGGCTCGGAGCATATCTCCGGTGGAAATCTGTGGAATGCCGTAGCGTTCTGTCAGAAAACCTGCTTGTGTGCCTTTTCCGGCACCCGGTCCTCCCAGCAATATCAAGCGCATGTGTAGTTCCTCAAGACTAAATGAGTGGAAGAGTAGCGAATTAGGCGGTTGTTTGCACGAAAACTAAGCGTGCGATGCGATACTGGGGCAATGAGCGTTGAACATTTGAAAAAAGACCTAATCGTCACTACGGAGTTGGTAGGACGACCTTTCACCTTTCATACCACGTGGGGGTTATTTTCCCCTAGGGCTATCGATGAGGGTACGTTACTCCTGCTTGATCATCTAAAAGTTAAGGAAGATGACATCGCCTTGGATATGGGCTGTGGATATGGTCCCATCGGTGCTGCGATTGCCCATCAGGCACCCAAGGGTCAGGTCCATATGGTGGATAAAGACTTTTTGGCCATTGAATACGCGCAGGCAAATGCTGAACGAAATGGACTTAACAACGCCAAAGCCTATTTAAGTAACGGGCTGAGTCATGTAGATCCAGACTTGCGGTTTAGCTTGGTGGTTTCCAACTTACCGGCAAAGGTGGGCAACGAGTTTTTTCAAATCATGTTTGACGATGCCCGACGACAGATGGCCCCGGGCGCGCGTATTGTTGTTGTCACCATCAACGGATTGCGCGGGTTTATTAAGCGTTCTTTTACCGATTATTTTGGCAATTACACCAAACTGAAGCAGGGTAAGAGCTACACCATATCCATGGCGGTTTTGGAAGACTGACAAGAGCAAATCTGTCCCGGTTGGATGGTCAGCTGGCAGTCGGTACACCAAGTAGCCCCGGTCGGCTCTAGTGACTTGTCAACTTCTACGCGGTCGTCAAATACGAAGCAGTCTCCGTCCCAATGGCGCCCACCGGTTCGCTCAAAATAGTTCAGCACGCCACCTTCAATCTGGTAGACCTCGCTAAAGCCTTGTTCAATCATCCAAGGGGCGGCCTTTTCGCAGCGTATGCCACCTGTGCAAAAAGTCACGATGGGCTTGTCGCGAGCCAGCGTACCTTGCTCCAGACCTTCGTGTACCGCTTTTTGAAAATCGCGAAAATGCGCGATATTTAGGTGCTCTGCCTGTGCGAACGTACCCGATTCAATTTCGTAGGTATTGCGGGTATCCAGCAGCGTAAAATCCTTACCCGACTCGATCCATTCAGAGACTGTTTCAGGAGGCATGGCCGGTGCCTCAGGTCGTTCTAGCTGTCTGACACCTGCTTCTGCTCCGTCAAACGCGATAATTTCATGCCGGATACGAACCTTCAGCTTGGAGAAGGGAATAGTGTTCGAAAGACTCTCTTTCAACCAGAGTCCGGAAAAGCGTTCGTCAGAATCTAAGTAGTCTTTCGCCAGATCAATTTGCGCTCGTTCGCCTGCCAAGGCCACATTAATGCCTTCTTCCGCGATGAGGATTGTCCCCAAAACGCCAGTCTGGGCTAACGCTGCATGCATATCCGCCTGAATCAGAGGTAAATACTCCAAATGAACGAATCGATAACCTGATACGTTGACGTATGAAGCTTCAGAACTCCCATAAGGCGTCATTGGCGTTAAATTATTGTCAGATGCTCGCATTTTTCTCGCTTTGTACTACAGTCTGTTTCATAACAATAATTCTATCTGTCTTTGCCGTGCATTATCCAATGCCGGTTCGTTGTGGGTGTGAGACATGATCTATAAAAACCGAAAGTCCCGGCCAATCGGGGCAGTGGCGGCTTTGTGCGCCTGTGTGACACTGGGAATGGGCTCGGCTGATGCCAATAACGCCAAGTTATCCCTGGTCGATCCGAACTTTGTGTTTGTGGCAGAGCGTGAACGGTTCGTTGAGGCGCGAAAGGCTTTGGCGTCGGGTTCGGTTGAGGAATTTGACAGACTGTATGCCTCCCTCGAGGGATATCCACTGCAGCCCTATCTGGCTCAAGAGAAATTGTTCAGGCAATGGGGCAAGGATCGTCCTGATTCTCAATCAATCGCAGAATTAGAAGCCTTTGCCAAAGAACATGATCAGAACCATCTGGTTAGGAAGCTGACGCGGCGGCTGCAAAACCGCTTTGCCGATACAGAGCAATGGCAGTCGTTCCTAAGAGTTTCCAATTTCAGGCGGGCGACTTCTATGCCGTGTACTGAGATTCGGGCCAAATTCGAACTCGGGCAACTGAAGAAATTCGATCAAACCAGTCTTGATTTGTGGCTTAAGCCCAAGAAACACCCAGAGATGTGTCGTGATGTTCTTGCCAAGCTTGAAGTGGCTTCAACGCTCTCAGTCATCAACATATGGGAGAAAATTTATGCGGCCATGGAGGCGAACAAGCCTGAATTCGCAGAGCCACTACTCAACTATTTAGCCTCTGCTGACCGTGCGAAGGTCCGCCGTTGGATTGAATCAGTAAAAAAGCCTCAGTCGTTTTTGCTGAGCGATGAGCTGGCCAAAGACACGGTTCTCAATCGTCGGATTATCGCTCACCTTGTGGTGGAGTGGTCGAGGGAAGATACAACGGCTGCGATGAATCATTGGTTATCTATCCGTGATGACTATGTCTTCTTTTCCGATCGCTATTACAACACGCACCGGGCAATTGCTATGCGCTCAGCGTATCGCCGAATGCCCGAAGCGCAGGAATGGTTGTACACGTTCAAGGCAAAACCTGAAGATCTTGAGCTTCAGGAATGGCGTATCCGCACAGCATTGCTTGCAGAAGACTGGCAGGCGATCTTACGCGGTATTAAAGAGCTTCCCATTGAAGAACAGCAGGAAGATCATTGGGCCTATTGGGAGGCACGCGCACTGCAGAGACTGGGTCAGCCTGCAGAAGCCAAGGCCATTTATGAGGAACTGGCAGAGTTACAGTCCTACCATGGGTTTCTATCGGCAGATCGACTAGAGCGGGATTACTTGATTTACGATGACCCGTTTGTTGTCGACAGGGGGTTGCTCGATGAGGTGGCAGCGGCACCTGAACTCATACGCGCTAGGGAGTTTCATTTTGCAGAGCTTCCTCATGAAAGCCGCCGTGAGTGGAACAGTTGGCTTAGCGATAAATCAGCTGATGAGCTTGCGGCAGGAGCGGTCTTAGCCAGTCATTGGTCGTTGTATGACAGAGCTATTTTTACGGCCGGTAAAACGGAACAGAAGCGCGCAATCTCAGTCCGTTTTCCTGTGCTTTATCGACCGGAGGTGGCAAAGGCTGCGGCTAAGCATCGTATCGATCCGGCATGGATATTTGGTGTGATGCGTCGTGAGAGCGCCTATATCCGCGACATTAAATCTGGTGCGGGTGCTGTGGGTTTGATGCAGCTAATGCCTAACACCGCGAAATACGTGGCTAAGTTGCAGGGAGATAAGAATTGGCGGGGGGACCTGACCAATGCCTCAACGAATATTAACTTTGGTGCTTTTTATTTGCGGCATGTGATGGATAAGTTTGAGGATCATCAGGTGCTGGCAACCGCCAGTTATAATGCCGGTCCGCACAGAATCGATAAGTGGTTGGGTAATCGCACACAGGATGCCGATATCTGGATCGACACCATTCCTTTTACTGAAACGCGCCGGTACGTTAGGGCTGTTATGGCCTATGCCGCTATCTACGAATTCCATCTCACGGGGGAGTCTTCCCGGTTGAGTACAAAGCTCAGACCCATACCAGCGTCACCTGACGTGTAAGATGATGGTTTTCGTTAAAACCCGTTAAGAATGTAGCCGTGAATATTTCTACTCAAATAAACGACCTGGTTGTTCAAGAACTTGCGCCCATTCGGCTCGATGTGGTCAATGAAAGTCACATGCACAATGTGCCTGCCAATTCTGAAACGCATTTTAAGCTTGTGATAGTGAGCGATAACTTCGACGGATTGTCGTTAGTTGCACGTCACCGAACAGTGAATAAATTACTGGCGGATCAGCTTCAAAACGGGGTTCATGCCCTAAGCATGCACACCTACACAGCTGAAGAATGGTCTGCACGGGGAGGCGAGGTTCCCGACTCACCACCGTGCATGGGTGGCAAGGCCAAAGAGTCCTAAACCACCCTTCTTGCCCCCCAAAACCCCCATTTAAGCCCCCAAAACACCCCCAAATCCCCACAAACCCCAGCCTTTTCAACAACCTACCGGGGTCAGACCCCAACGGGTGTGTTTAGGAGGCTTAGGAAGATGCGGAAGAAGGTTGTGTGGTTGGTGGCGGCGGATAGGGTGTTGTCGCCGAATTGTGTTGATAGGAATCGATAGCGGTCGAGTGTTGGCGGCATTATGTAGGGTAAGGCCATCTCGCCGGCATCTCGCAGGCAGTACCAGTCTGCAACGAAGTCCATCATGGATTGGTTTGAGAATGCCTCCACGTGCAGCGAATGTTCAGTGAGCAGTCCCACTATGACGTTGAGACTTTCTTCATCATCGGACGGCGCAATTGACTTAAGCGTTGAGGCGTTTTCTGAATCAACAGGTGCTGTCAGCAAATAAAGTAGATCAAGCGTATTCGTCCTGCGAAGTTTTACAGCAATATCCTCAGGCCAATCTTTTTTAAGGTAGCGATGTTCAACACGGCTGAGTATTCGCTTGTATAAAAACTCACCGTAAGTTTGCGCGTTCAGTGCTGGAGAAAAAGCTGCGGCACCTGTTGCACGTTCTTCATC
>JAHDGK010000009.1:99399-114103 GCA_020627685.1 Granulosicoccus sp.
AGGTTTGCGTCGTTTAATTTCAGTGACGCCAAAGAGTTTTTCGTAACCGTCAGATTCATCGTTGAACGGGTCCATTGCTGGATAGTGAGAGAAAGTTAGCAGGCACTTGTCTTGCTCTTTCGCACGCAAGCTGACCTGCTGAATCCAGTTAAGAAGAAATTCTTTATGTCGCAGTACTGAGTTCCAGCCTGCGTCAGAACTATCGATAAACGCTTTCTTTTGCGTGATATTCCAATCGCCGTTGCGTGGTTCGAAAACGTTTGCATCGAGCATGAGTAACCAAAGCCCAGCGACAGGTTCCACCAGGTACGAACTATCTGTTAGTTCATAGGAGACTTTTCCATCGGCAGATTGAGCAGCGTACGTACGCCTTGAAAACTCATCGTCTAATCCGAAAGGTGTTTCCCAATGCAGATAGTCTGGATGCTTGCTAAAACCGAAAGAGCTCATGGGTACCAAAGCATCTATAGCGCCCGGGCAGTACATTTTTCGGGTAAGCACCGAGCTGTCTTTTTCAGTCTCTGCAGTTTCAGGGTCGCTGCTGACTAATAGTGTTTCTGTGGCGTTAATGGCAAATCGCGTGGACTGATGCTTGCCGCATGGGCCGAAGTAGTCATGATTGCCCGGTAATGCAAAAAACGACATACCATAATTTTTTTCATAGTCACGCAGAACATGCACCACACGGGCAATAGACTCAATTTGCCCGTCATCGGAATAATCACCTAGCAGGACAACGGTGCTAATGCCTTGATCCCGTATGCTGTCTAAGCAAGCCAAGAGAGCCGCACGGCTTTCGTTAAAAACCCGCGATGAACGCCTCGTATCCGTCCATGAACGTAGCGTTAGTGCTTCCCCGTTGATAATCGTATTCGCACCATCATAGTCACTGTGTATGTCGTGTAAATGAGCGTCTGCGATAACCGCAATTGACGGAAGTTTAGTAGATTGCATGGTGGCAATTAAGCGGTATCAATTAACAATAATTCGCTATTTAGTAAGAACAAAGCGGTAGTTGACATGTCTGTTACCATCAGAGTTGAACAGTGAGCCAAGATTCGTACAAATAGCATTACTCACCCAACGACACAGATGTCCAAACAATCAATATGGCAGATCACAGAGTAACGTAGAGTGAATGCAAATCCTATTGCCTTTTATGCGCCTCTGAAATCTCCCGATCATGATGTGCCCTCAGGTGACCGTCTCATGGCGCGCTCACTAATCAGTTGTATGAAGGCGTCAGGCTACTCCGTTGAGACAGTCTCCCAGCTTCGAGTCAGATTGGCGGATCCGTTTGATGAAGCCAGTAATGCACAGCTACTAGAGGCGGCTGAAGATGAAATTGAACGCATAGGATCACTATGGCGGAAGTCGGGTCCCCCGGCTTGTTGGTTTTGCTACCACCCGTACTATAAATCGCCAGATCTTATTGGCCCCGCGCTGTGTAAGACTTTCAATGTGCCTTATGTCACTGCAGAGGCTAGTTATTCCAGAAGGCGAACCGATGGTATCTGGAGCCTTGCTCAATCCAAAGTACTCGATGCCGTTAATATGGCGGCTGTGAATATCTACTTCACTGAGCGCGATAAGCAAGGCTTGCTAGAGGTTGCTCCAACGGCTTCGCTGACAAAATTGGCGCCGTTTATATCCCCTGTAAAAACGGCGGCGACGAAACAGCTAAGACAACCTTTCCAGCTACAAACAGTTGCCATGATGCGCCCGGGCGATAAGCACGAGAGTTTTTCAGAACTCGCCCAAGCGCTTTCGTTAATTCCTGAGCTTCCCTGGGTGCTACACGTGGTGGGTGATGGCGAAATGCAGTCTGAGGTACATGCCTTGTTCAATCATTTTCCGCAAGAGAAAATCGTGTGGCACGGCAAGCAACCGCACGATGATATCGTCAGGCTTTTCCAAAACGGATACCTTTACGTTTGGCCCGGTTGTGGTGAAGCTTACGGCTTGGCTTATTTAGAGGCACAGTCTGCCGGTCTGCCAGTTGTGGCGTACAACACCGCGGGCGTGCCTGAAGTGGTCGAGCATCAGTACAGTGGACTGTTGGTTAATGAGCATGATGCGAACGCGATGGCCGCAGCCATCACCCAATTGTTGACAGATACCGAGGAGCATCAACGTCTGTCCCAAAATGCGAAAGACCACGTGTTAAAAAAACACTCAGATAAGAAAGCCAGCGACACACTCAATCAGATTTTAAGCCAAGCAATAGGTACGAGACGTTGATCGATAATGCCGAGATGCAGCCACTACTGGACGAACTTGCGCGACAACGTGATAGTGGGCGTATTGTGCAGTTCTGGTTACGCGACGACGACGCTGTTGAGCCGACTGAAGCCTTAGGGCGGTTTAATACAATGACCCGAGAGTTTAAGGTACCGGCATGTCTTGCGGTGATTCCCGCTAATACTGGGAAAGAGCTTTCGACGTACTTAAACAATGAGGCTCATATATCGATAGCCGTTCATGGTTGGGCCCATGAAAATCACGCGCCGGACAATGAAAAAAAACAAGAGCTCGGCGCCCATAGAGGTCTTTCCGATATCGTAGCCGAGTTAAGCAATGGGTTTGATCAGCTCAAAACAAGGTACCCGGACAAGTTCACACCATTACTCGTACCACCATGGAATCGTATTGCCGATAGTGTCGTAAACGAACTATCCAACATAGGTTACGAGGCTTTGTCGACATTCGGTGTGGAAAAGAGTGCGCCGATTCGGATGCTCAATACTCACGTTGATTTGATCGATTGGAAGGGCAACCGAGGAGGACGCTCAGCACAGGCACTCGTGGCTGATTTGGTAAAAGCTATTAACGAGACATCCACGCCTATTGGTTTTTTAACTCATCACCTAGTGCATGATGAAGCGGCTTGGCAATTTATGGAGCGGCTGTTTAAGGCTACTGCTGACAACCCTGCATGTCGTTGGGTATCTGTCAAAGACGCTATTTAGTTCTACCGCCAGACCCACGATTTCCAACTTAATAGTAAGCCCCCGTCATCGGACTGGGATTCCTCACACCAACGAGCGACCTCCGTTTCAGTCGTTTCCTGAGGAAGGCTCCCGGCAACCATGCCAGCATCGGCCAGAGTCATAGGACCGCCCCGACACATCAGGGTAAAAAGCAGTGGACCGGTTGCCCACCACGCAGGTGCGTCGGGTAATGTTGTCATGACCTGGGGCAAGGCCTTTAAAAGCCGTTCAAAAACTGGGTGTGCAGGCGGGGCCATAATGAAAGAATTGGCGAGTAGCAATCCACCTTTGCCAGTATTGCGTGGAATGTCCTCGGCCATGCCACCCATTCCCACCATTGGCATCACATCATGAAAGGCAAGATCTTGCCGGGCTGGATACCAATCACAATCAAGGTATATTCCCCCCAGTTTCCACAAGATGATATAGCGGGCTACATCCACGGCCCCCGGAAAGTCACCTTTTTCGTGCATCTCCTGATAGGCCGCATTTTCCTGAATTCCCAGCTCACGTAAGTCGCTATCCAGCCAAAGTCGATACTCGTAGCCATGTTTCTGCGCGTGTTGTCGCCAGGCTTCAGCGCCTGAGGGTATAGGGTTCGAACCGATCCATATTTGATGAATGATTCGCGGTACCGTTTCCAAGTTAGCCCGGTTAATCGCCATTTTGTCGAAGCTTGAAAACTGACAGTAGGGTTCAAGCAAGCGGGGCGGGGGTGTGAGATGGAATCGGTAGCCGGCCGTGGCAATGAGGTCTTTCTCCGCTTTGGCCAACTTCATAAAAGCAGATTGAAGTCGTCTGGGTAAATCGCCTGCGGTTGTCAAGCCCAGAGCCTGTCGATCGGGATCTGTGTTTAGTGTCTCCAGAATTTTTCGGGCATCATCGAACTTACCGTTTAGCCGGAGAGACTCGGCAGCTGCCAGTTTTTGGTTTACCCTGTCTTTCGCTGACATTAGCTCACGCTCAAATATTTACTGTCATATATACAGTCGTGTTATTTTGGCACATCGTGTCTCCACGCGTGGACTTACTCAGTACGACATCGGTAGGGAATTAAGGTTGCGAAGCACTATCCGTGGTGCTCCACAAATGAATAAAAGAGTTCAAATCCATGATTCATGGGTTCTGGCGCCACACAGTATTTAGAACATGCCACAACAGTCAGACACAAATGGAGAAATCTTGCGGATCGAAGATCTGCGAGTCTCTTTCCCCTTACTGGAAGGTCGTCTTGAAGCCGTCAAGGGCGTAAGTTTGCGGGTAATGCCTGGCAAAGTCACTGCCTTGGTCGGTGAATCGGGTTCCGGCAAATCGGTCATTAGCCAAGTCATTCTGGGTCTTCAACCCGAATTCGCCGACGTTAGTGGCAAGGTCTTGTTTGCAGACCCTCTCAACGATGGGGCTGTCAGCGATACTGTGCAGTTGCCAAGGGATGGCCGGGCGATTCGATCAATTCGTGGTCGTCGCATCAGCATGATCTTTCAAGAGCCCATGACATCTTTTTCTCCGCTGCACACCATCGGAGATCAAATCTGTGATGTGCTAAAAGAGCACACGATAATGACGCCGACGGAACAGCGAGAGCGTTGTGAAGAAATGCTGGATATGGTCGGGTTTCCTCACCCGAGCAAAGTTTTTGACATGTACTCTTTTGAACTCTCCGGCGGTATGCGTCAAAGAGCCATGATCGCAATGGCCCTTATTTGCGAGCCCGCTTTGTTAATTGCAGACGAACCCACGACAGCTCTGGATGTCACCATACAAGCGCAGATCATCAAGCTTCTTCAGGAGCTTCAATCGCGTTTGCACATGGCCATTTTATTAATTACACACGACCTGGGTGTTGTTGCCAATATGGCTGACGAGGTGTCTGTTATTTATCGTGGACAAATCATGGAGGCGGGTCCGGTAGAGCCGATTTTCAGATCCCCCCGGCATGCTTATTTAAAAGGACTCATGGATGCCATACCGCATTTCGGTATGCCGCGGGGCACACGCTTAAAGCCGCTGCGTGATATCGACACCAATGTTGAAAATTTGCTTGAGAAAGTATTAGCACCCGAAAAAAGTAATGAGCAAAACTCGGATGTGCTGCTCTCGGTAAAAGACTTACGCAAAACTTACGCAACCAAAAAGCAAGATTGGAAATTTTTAGACACAGCGCAGCATACGGTCGCCGTTGATGGTGTGAGTTTCGATATTCGTCGTGGTGAGTGTTTAGGGCTCGTTGGCGAAAGTGGTTGTGGCAAGACAACGCTAAGTAAAATTTTAATGAGAGCCGTTGCACCTGATAGCGGTAGCATCGTCTTTAATGATGGTGGTCAGGATATCGACGTGCTGTCTGCGCAAGAAGAAGAGCTCATGGCATTGCGCACTAAAATACAGATGGTGTTTCAGGACCCAATATCGTCTTTGTCTCCGCGCATGACTATTAGCAACATCCTGCGTGAGCCTTTTGAAATTCATAATCGTGGCAATCGTACACAGAGAAACACCGCAACAGAGGCTCTGCTGCATGCTGTAGGAATGGGTAGCAATGCGCTGCAGCGATACCCGCATAGTTTCTCGGGAGGGCAGCGTCAACGTATTGGTATTTCCCGGTCATTGGCTGTGGCGCCAAGTCTTATTATTTGTGATGAACCCGTGTCGGCTCTTGATGTCTCTGTTCAGGCGCAAATACTGAACCTGCTAAAAGACTTACAAAAAGATATGGGTCTGACCTACCTGTTTATCTCTCACAACCTGGCGGTGATTGACTATGTTGCTGACAGGGTTGCTGTGATGTGGGCCGGTAAAATTGTCGAACTGGCACCTAGCGATGTCATCATGAATAACCCGGTGCATCCGTATACCAAGGCGTTACTCAATGCCGTCCCGTTTCCCGATCTTGACCGTCCGTTGGACTTGGACGCTGCTGGTCAAACCAGTGCCACGTCCTCACAGACTTGGCCGGAGGCTTTTCAAGAAGATGGCCCGGGTTCGTTAAGCCCTGTTGATCTGGGTGACGGACACTTTGTGCTTGCACGTAAATCTGTCGATGCCCGGGAGCTAAGTTCATGATTACCCGTCGCGCAATGCTTGCGCTTATGGCTTCATCAGCTATTCCGACTAGTTTGAAGGCAGCCTCGAATGCTGATCGTACTCTCAACACAGCACTGGCAGATGACCTGAAGCTGTCTCAAGCAGAGCGCTTACCGGCTAACCCGCGAGTGGTCAATCTGCAGTCTATGACACGTGAGCCTGGAGAGCAGGGCGGTACTGTTCGCATGCTGATCGGTAGGCAGAAAGATATTCGATATGTGCCTATCTATAGCTACTCGCGGATGATCGGTTACAACGAACAACTGGAGATGGTTCCCGATATTCTTGAAAGTTATGAGGTAGAAGAAGGTCGTATTTTCACCTTTCATTTGCGGGCAGGGCATAAGTGGTCTGATGGCAGCCCGCTCACCGCTGAAGATTTTCGTTATTACTGGGAAGACGTCATTTTAAATGCAGAGTATCTCAGAAGCGGTCCGCCAGCTCGATTAAAAGTGAATGGTGACGTTGCCAAGTTTGAAGTTCTCGATGAGCTTACCGTGCGCTACAGCTGGGATTTACCCATGCCACGCTTTTTAAGCATGTTGGCAGCACCTATCCCACAAACGTTGGCTTTGCCATCTGCCTACATGAAGCAATTTCATGCTAAGTATCAAGAGCCTGAAATGCTCAACAAGTTCATGGAAGAGAACCGCGTAGACGACTGGACTCGCTTACATCGAAAAATGTCGCGTCAGAACCGACCTGAAAATCCGAATTTGCCGACGTTGGAAGCATGGCGACCACGAACGTTTTCTCCAGCCGAGCAATTTATATTTGAACGTAATCCGTATTTTCATCGAGTTGATGAAAACGGCGTGCAGCTACCTTACATCGATCGCCTCGTGCTTAATGTCAGTTCGGCAGGCTTGATCGGCGCGAAAACAGCCACGGGTGAAAGTGATTTACAAGCTACCGCGGTCGGTTTAACTGATTACACCTTGATTAAAGAAGCAGAGAAGCGATTCCCCATCAAAGTATCATTGTGGCGATCTACTCGAGGTTCCAGTGTTGCATTGTTCCCAAATTTAACCTGTAAAGACGAAGTTTGGCGTGCGTTATTTCAGGATGTGCGTGTACGACGGGCCATGTCTTTAGGCATTAATCGTCGCGAAATCAATCAGGTCATTTGCTATGGCTTGGCGAGAGAAAGCGCAAATACAGTGCTGCCCGAAAGCCCTTTGTTTAAGCCCGAATACTCTTCAGATTGGAGTCACTACGATCCTGACCAGGCTAATGCACTGTTGGATGAAGCTGGCATGTCGACGCGGGCATCCAATGGCATACGTCTGTTACCCGATGGGCGATATGCCAACATCACTATCGAGTCGGCAGGCGAGAGCACCCTTGAAACTGATGTGCTAGAGCTCATAACCGATCACTTCCGGCAAATTGGTATAGCGTTGTTCATTAGAAATTCTCAGCGCGATATATTTAGAAGCCGGGTTGTCGGTGGGGAAGTATTGATGTCTGCGTGGCAGGGGCTGGATAACGGTCTGCCTTCAGCCGACATGCCGCCAACAGAACTGGCTCCCACCACGAATGATCAGCTGCAATGGCCTTTGTGGGGGTTGTATTATTTGTCAGGTCATAGCCAGGGCAAGCCTGCTGACATGGCAAAAGTTCAGGAGCTTGGGTTGTTACTGGACAAGTGGTTGCTGACAACCACAACAGAACAGCGAGAAGAAATCTGGCACATGATGCTGGAAATTCACGCTGATCAGGTATTTTCCATCGGTACAGTCAATAGCACGCTACAGCCAGTTGTTAAGTCCAGGTCGTTACAAAACGTACCTGAGGACGGCTTGTACGGATTTGAACCAATGAGCTATATGGGCGTTTATATGCCTGACACCTTCTGGATAAAGGAAGTCGGATAACCATGCTGCGCTATATTTTATGGCGGATCGTTACGATGATCCCGACGCTGCTGATTATCTCAGCACTGGTATTTACCATTATCGAATTGCCACCCGGTGACTACTTTGAAAGTTATGTTGCCGAGTTAAAGGCGATGGGGGAAACCGCTGACCTGGCGGAGATCGAAGTACTTAAAGAGCGTTATGGTTTTGATCAGCCGCTGTACAAACGTTATTTCCATTGGCTAGGCGGAATGATGGTCGGTGATTTTGGTTACTCTTTTGAGTATCGCTTACCGGTCAATGAAGTGGTCGGTGAGCGCCTCTGGCTAACCATTCTTGTATCGGTTGTCACGATTATCTTTACGTGGATGATAGCGTTCCCAATCGGTATCTATTCGGCAACTCATCAATACAGTTGGGGCGACTACGGCTTGTCCTTCTTAGGCATGATTGGTATAGCGGTGCCCAATTTCATACTGGCATTGGTCATGATGTACTTTGCCAATATCTGGTTCGGCACCTCTATCGGTCATTTGATGGATCAGGCCTATTTGAACCAGCCGATGTCGTGGGAGAAATTTAAATCCATACTCGAACACCTTTGGATACCCGTCATTATTATTGGTACTGCGGGTACTGCCGGCATGGTTCGACGCCTCAGAGCTAACTTGCTTGATGAGTTGAAAAAGCAATATGTGGTTACTGCGCGGGCTAAAGGGATGCCCCCTCAACGTCTATTATTGAAATACCCTCTACGCATGGCTTTGAACTTTTTTATCTCAGACATCGGTTCGATATTACCCGCTGTCATATCAGGTGCTGAGGTCACTGCGATAGTTCTATCGTTAGAGACAACAGGGCCAATGTTAATCAAGGCACTGCAAAGCCAGGATATGTATTTAGCAGGTTCCTTTTTGATGTTTTTGGCGTTCCTAACGGTCGTCGGTGTGCTGGTTTCTGATATTGCACTCGCCATCCTCGATCCACGGATTCGCTTCGGCGCGGGAAGAGGCCAATGAGTTCACCGTTACCGCCACCGGGCGCTCCGCTTGAGCACTACGTCTCCGATGCCCCATACGACCCGAATAATGTCGAGGTTGATAATCAACAGGTAGGACCGAGCACTAACGCCTCACAAATGAGGTTGATGTGGTGGTATTTCCGGCAGCATCGGGTTGCCGTGTGGTCCGGTGTCTTTATTCTGTTGATGTACGCATCAATACTGATTTGCGAGTTCTTAGCGCCTTATAACTTGCATACTCGAAACACAGAATTCATTTATGCACCGCCTGCCGATATTCATTTTTTCCATGAAGGGAAGTTAGTTCGGCCGTACACCTACGGGCAGAAGATGGAACTGGATATGACGACGTTGCGACGCAACTACAGTGATATCCCTGATGATATTCAGCCTATTCGATTCTTCTGTCGATCTGACTCATATACGTTCTGGAATCTCTTCGAATCAGATGTGCATTTAATCTGTCCGGCTGAGGGTGGACAACTGTTTCTATTCGGTACAGATCGCCTTGGAAGAGATGTGTTGTCGCGCACTATCTACGGCGCGCGAATTTCATTGACCATTGGAATTCTCGGTGTACTGATGAGCTTTGTACTCGGAATCGTTATTGGTGGTATCGCCGGCTACCGTGGTGGTTGGTTTGACATGATCGTCCAGCGGGTTACTGAAGTTCTTCAATCTATTCCAAGTATTCCTCTATGGATGGCTTTGGCCACCATTATCCCGCTTACGTGGAGCCCTTTGTTGGTGTACATCGGCATCACCGTTATTCTCGGTTTGCTGGATTGGACAGGCCTTGCCAGAGCGGTCAGGTCGAAATTGTTATCGCTTCGTGAAGAAGATTACGTCATTGCTGCGCAACTATTAGGGGCTCGTGGTAGTCGAATAATCCGCAAGCACATGATTCCAGGGTTCATGTCTCACTTAATAGCGAGTGCGACGCTCACTGTGCCCGGAATGATTCTGGGCGAAACAGCTCTAAGCTTCTTGGGTATTGGTTTGAGACCGCCGATCACCAGCTGGGGAATATTGCTGACGGAAGCTCAGAGCATCAGTATTATTGCCCTGTACCCGTGGTTATTGCTGCCTGTGTTGCCGGTTATCTTAATCATACTGGCCTTTAATTTTCTGGGTGACGGTCTGCGAGATTCTGCAGATCCATACAAGTAATATTCGATGAGTGGTGATGTTGTGATATGCACTAGTCTTGATAGTTTTGCTGTCACAGTGAGTGTCCTATGGTGAAACACTTGAATGGTGCCAGGGTGCTCATGTACAGCCATGACACATTTGGCCTAGGACATTTACGACGTTGCAGAACAATTGCTCACTCGCTGGTTGAAAATTTTCAGGGACTGAGCGTGCTGATTATTTCGGGCTCGGCAATCGCAGGTGCGTTTGATTTTCGTGCACGTGTCGATTTCGTGAAAATCCCCAGTGTCATCAAGCTGCGCAATGGTGAATACACCTCTCTTGCAGGACATATCGATATCGGCGATACCATCCGCATGCGCGAATCAATTATTCGCCATACGGCCGAGACTTTTCGCCCGGATATTTTTATCGTTGACAAAGAGCCGATGGGTTTGCACGGTGAACTAACCGATACGCTTGAGTATCTGAAATCAGAAGACACCACTCTGATTTTAGGTATGCGTGAAGTGATGGATTCCCCAAGGCTGCTGGCCAGCGAGTGGGAACGTAAAGATCTCGTTAAAAAAGTTGACGACACGTATGACCACATCTGGGTATATGGGCCGGAAAATTTTTACGACCCTATGACGGGTATCGACATTCCGATGAGCATGCGTCGGCGCATAAAATTTGTCGGATTTCTAAAGCGTCAAACGTCCACGCATCAGGTACGAACCCGCAAAAATAAGAATGAGTATTTACTCGTCACAACCGGTGGAGGCGGGGACGGTATTGAACTCATCCAAAGTGTCATGGCAGCTTACGAACAATCGGACGAGCTGAATCATAAAGCGTTAGTTGTTCTTGGGCCTTACATGCCCAGTAAAGAGCGTAAGGATTTCCTGGAGAGAGGGAAAAAAATCGAGAACATGAAAGTTATCGATTTTGATTCACGACTAGAAGAACTGATTTCCGGTGCTAAGGCAGTAGTTTCCATGGGTGGCTACAACACCTTTTGTGAGATTCTCTCTTTCGATAAGCCCGCACTGATAGTGCCCAGAACAGTACCTCGGGAAGAACAGCTTCTGCGCGCGCAAAGAGCGGCTGAACTCGATATGACCGATATGCTGGTACCTGAAGATGCTGATGACCCTCAAAAAATGTCGGCGGCATTGCTTAGGCTGTTAGCGCGGGATAAGCCGTCTGAAAGAGGTATTAATATAAAACTAGACGGGCTGCAGAATTTATCGGCGCAAGTAGAGAGCATCATGGAAGGTCGTAAACCCGACCAATGAATTCCGGCACTTCAGCAGACAAAATTGTTGTTATTCTCAAAGGTTACCCTCGTTTGTCGGAAACCTTTATTGCGCAAGAGCTTTTAGGTCTTGAGAAAGCCGGCAAGTCTTTAGAGTTTGTCTCGCTAAGACATCCAACCGATAAGAAGCGTCATGCGGTCCACGATGAAATTCAAGCTCCGGTCACCTATTTGCCGGAGTACTTGCACCTATCACCGTGGCGAGTGTTGAAAGGTGCGTTAAGCAGCTTGTCAAAGCCAGGTTTTAAAAAAGCGCTTAAGTTGTTCTTATCAGACTTCAAAAAAGACACTACGCGCAACAGAATTCGCCGGTTTGGTCAGGCATTAGTTTTGTCAGCGGAGTGGCCTGCGACTGGCAAATGGATTTACGCGCACTTTATCCACACGCCAGCCGATGTGGCTTTTTACACGAGTACCATTCTTGAGTTGCCATGGTCTATATCGGCGCATGCCAAAGATATATGGACATCCCCAGCGTGGAACATTGCGCAGAAGTTGGACAGTGCTCAGTGGACGGCGACGTGTACGCAGGTGGGTCACGAATATCTTCAGAGTTTGGCGAGTGATAGTTCGTCGGTGCATCTGAGTTACCACGGTTTAGATCTAGACCGGTTTCCGCTCTCAAATCGACAGTTGTCCACTCGAGATGGTAGCTCGGAAGACAACCCTGTCATCATTTTAAGCGTTGGGCGGGCTGTTAAAAAGAAGGGATATGACGTGCTGCTACGTGCATTGTCCTTGTTGCCTGAGAATCTGCATTGGCGGTTTGTTTATGTCGGTGCAGGTACGGAACTGCAAACCATGAAAACAATGGCCGCAGAACTTAACATTGATGGCAATATCGAATGGACTGGCGCTATCGATCAACAAGAGGTTCTAAAAAATTACGCACGCGCTGATATGTTTGCATTAGCATGCCGCGTTACCGACGATGGTGATCGAGACGGTTTGCCCAACGTTCTCGTAGAGGCGGCTAGTCAAGCGCTGACTTGCGTCTCTACCCGTGTCTCCGGCATTCAGGAATTATTTGAAGACGACATCAACGGATTGTTAGTGGACTCGGAGAATGCTGAGCAATTGGCCATAGCCCTGCAACGCGCTATTGAGTCGCCAGCGTTACGTTTGAAACTTGGCGAAGCCGCGGAGACTCAAGTTCGAGCAACACTGGATTATCGTTCCAGTGTCAGTCAACTGGTTGATCTCTTCGATAGCCCGTTACGACATGCCGGTCATGAGTGAGCGCGCCGTGCCGCGAGTCATGTTCTATGTTCAGCATTTGCTGGGAATAGGGCACCTCATGCGTTCCATGCGCATCTGTGAAGCCTTGTATGAAGCTGATGCCCATGTGACGCTGGTAACAGGCGGTATGCCTGTCAAGGGAGTGCCACCTGAGGGTGTGCATCATGTTCAACTGAATCCTATCGCCGTTCGCAATGGAGATTTTTCTGCTGTTGTCGATTCGGCAGGTAAGGATATCGACGATACGTTTAAATCTGAGCGCTGTTCTCAATTGCTGAGCGTATACCAAGACATTCAGCCCGATCTGGTGGTTCTGGAAGCGTTTCCATTTGGTAGGCGTCAGCTACGGTTTGAGTTATTGCCTTTGCTGGAATCAATTGCCCAGAGCGAACCCAAACCAGTCGTTGTCTCGTCAATCAGGGACGTGCTTCAGCGAAGCACCAAGCCCGGTAGAGATGACTATGTATTGGATCTAATACATCGTCATTTCGATAAGGTCATGGTGCATGGAGACCCGGCGTTTACAACTCTATCGGACAGCTTTCCAAGAGCGCATGAATTTGATGAGAAAATCGTCTATTCGGGACTGGTGTGTGCCAAGCCGGTTGATGATATCGCGGAGAGCTTCGATGTCGTTGTGTCGGCTGGCGGCGGTGCAGTCGGTACTGATCTTCTGTTGGCAGCGGTAGAGGCTGCCAAATTATTGCCGAAATCTCTGTCCTGGTGCGTTATCACGGGGCCGAACTCCCCGATGATTAACGAATTAGACTCGCTGGCTGATTCACTTCCCAATGTGCGCTTTGAATCGTTTCGTTCAGACTTTCCAAACTTGTTGAAATCGGCTCAGATGTCCGTTTCACAATCGGGATACAACACCGTAAGTGATATATTGAAAGCGAAGTGCCGTTGTTTGCTGATCCCATATAGTGCGTCCGGGGAGACGGAACAGCTCGATAGGGCGCGCAGGCTGGAAACACTGGGTATTGCCCGGGTGCTCCATAACGATGCATTGTCAGGGGCTGCAATGGCAACATCCATATCGGAGAGTCTGCGAGAAGCTCGCCCAAGCGGTGAGCTCGTGCTAAATACAGAGGGTGCCGCCCAGAGCGCTCGAGTATTATTAGATTTGATCGCTGATAAGCATTAAGTTATTTTCGATGGACAGGTTTTGCGTAAGGTAAAAATGATTTGCCGGCTCGACCCCGTACAAAGTAGACCTAAGCTGTATTCATATGGAACCAACCTTTAACCGCTATATCTGGAAGCACACTAATCGGCAGCAGCTGTGGATTATGTGCATCGTGCTGGTGTCCATGGTTCCGTACTACTTCGCATTTGATCTGCCTAAAATGCTGATCAATGGGCCCATCCAGGGCGGTGGCTTCGAAGAGGCGGGTGCTACTCAAGCTTTTCTTCCCGGTTTGTTTCAAACCGATATTCAGCTTGATCGGATGGATACCCTCATAGGGCTAAGCATTATGTTTCTGGCCCTGGTCATCATAAACGGCCTCTTCAAGTACTACATCAACACCTACAAAGGTTTGCTCGGCGAGCGCTTACTACGCAGAATCCGTTATGAGCTGCTCGATCGCATTCTGCGATTCTTACCTTCGCAATTCAAACGCATCAAAGGTGGCGAAATTGCCAGCATGGTCAAGGATGAGGTAGAGCCACTGGGCGGTTTTACAGCTGAAGCCTATGTGCAACCACTGTTGTTAGGCGGGCAGGCGCTAACCGCCCTCGGGTTCATATTTGTACAGAATATCTGGTTAGGTTTTCTTGCCTTGTTTATGGCGGGAATCCAGATGGTGTTAATTCCACGGCTTCGTCAGCGCCTGCTTATTCTCGGACGGGAGAGACAGATACGGGCGCGTCAACTGGCAGGCAAAGTGACTGAAATTGTCGATGGCATTGAAACAGTTCACGCCTACGATACATCGAACTTCGAACGGGCAGACATTGCAGCCAGGCTTGCGCATTTATTCAGAATCCGGTTCGAGATCTATTCACGCAAGTACAAAATAAAATTTCTAAATAATTTCCTTGCTCAGATTACGCCGTTTCT
>JAHDGK010000051.1:0-11880 GCA_020627685.1 Granulosicoccus sp.
ATGCCCCCCATCTACAGGCAAGGCCACTCCATTTATAAATGAACCGGCTTCTGTACACAACAATAATAAGGGCGCATCTAACTCTGTGAGTTTACCGACGCGACCCGCGGGAGTCGTTTTAACGTACTCACGCCCTTCTTCAGTCGCGAAGTAATCGCTGTTAATTTCTGTCTCGATGTACCCGGGACACAACGCGTTCACGCGAATACCCTTACCCGATAGTTCTAAAGCCATTGATCGGGTTAATTGAACAACACCCGCTTTTGAAACCGCATAAGAGGAATGACCAAAACCAACTCGTAAACCCAGGATAGAGGCGATATTAACGATACAGCCGGTTTCCTTGGCTGCGACCATCTGTTGGCTGACGCGATGAGCAACGCGCCACGCACCCGTCAGATTCACCTCTAAAGTTCTTTGCCAACTCTGCTCGTCCACTTTAAGAAATGAGCGCGAGTCTGCCATACCTGCATTGTTGATAAGCACTGACACCACACCCCAGTGTTGGTTGATGGTTTGAAGTGCAGCGTCTACGCTTTGTTCGCTGGATACGTCTAACTCTACTGCAAGTGCCTGCCCGCCGGAGTCAACGATCTTCTGTTGCAGCGCTTGCAACCTGTCTAATCGCCTAGCTGCGATAACCACGCGTGCCCCCTGCTGTGCCAGCAACTGCGCGAAGTGTTCACCCAACCCACTGGATGCACCTGTGACTAATGCAACAGCTCCGGTCAATCCATTCGTCATGTTTTCAGCAACTCCACCGCTTTACTCGCTAAGGGTTTCACGTAATGCCCCATTTCCAAACCCTGTTTGCTGGAGGCATTACCTGACAGGGCCCGCTTCTTTACACCTTGCAGAATAGACGCAAACCTGAAAAAGCTAAAAGCCAGATAAAAGTCCCAGTGTGTAATTTCTTTAATATTCATTTTTTGACAATAAGCAGCAACGTAGTCTTCCTCACTGGGGATACCTAAAGCTGCCCGCTCAACACCTTCCAACCCGGACATTAAACCACCCGGTGGCATTCTAAGTTGCATACATTGGTAAGCAAGATCGGCAAATGGATGCCCCAGTGTAGAGAGTTCCCAATCAACCAACGCCAATACCTGTGGCTTCACAGGGTGAAACATCATGTTATCCAGTCGAAAATCCCCGTGTACTAACGCGACCTTTTCGTCGTCTTTGGGCTGACGCCCTGCTAGATTATTCAGCAACCACTCCATGTCTTTCAGCTCTTCCGTTTCGCTTGCCCTGTACTGCCGACTCCACAACGCAATTTGGCGCTCAATGTATCCATGAGGCCGTCCGAAGTCCTCTAGTGAGGCGCTTTTTAAATCAATAGAATGCACAGCTGCCAACACGCTATTCATAGCTGCGTAGTGCTCTGAACGCTCTTTAACTGATAACTCTGGTAAGGCAGGATCCCATAACACACGGCCATCAATATATTCCATAACGTAGAAGGCACTGCCAACCACGCTATCGTCCATGCACAGGTGGTATGCCTTAGCTACCGGCACCGGAGAGCCTGCAAGCGCTGATATAACGCGAAATTCGCGGTCCACCGCATGAGCTGATTTAAGTAATTCTCCGGGAGGCTTTCTACGTAGCACATACGTACCGCTAGACGCATCCAAGCGGTAGGTTGGGTTGGACTGACCTTTGGAAAATTTCGAAGCTTGCAAGGGCCCGCTAAAGCCTTGCAAATTTTTTTCTAAATACCGGCTTAACGACTCACAATCGAGATTGAAAGACGCATTTACATCAGCTGCATCATTCATCAGGCAGTAGGCGCATACTTGTTAATGACCATTTTCCCTAAAGCCATTTGATGAACTTGGTCGGGGCCATCTGCCTGACGGCACCAACGCGCGTAACTAAACGCTTCAGCCATAAAGTAATCTGAAGTTAACCCACCCGCTCCGTGCATTTGCATACAGCGGTCGATTACCTGTTGAACTAGAAGAGGTACTGTCGTCTTTGTCGCGGCGATCATATCAACCGATTGACTGACACCTTGGGTATCTATGGTGTAGCACGTCTTCAAGACTAAAAGGCGCGCCATTTCAATTTCTGAAAAACTGCGGGCTATCTCTTCCCGTACGGATTGATGCTTACTGATTTTCTTACCGAACGTACTACGGCTTTCCACTCTTTTACAGGCGAGTTCCAGTGAGCGCTGGGCACTTCCAATTAAACGCATACAGTGGTGCATTCGTCCCGGTGCTAATCGGCTTTGTGCTATTTCAAAACCACGACCTTCACCCAACAACATATTTTCAACTGGCACGCGAACGTTTTCGAAGACCACTTCCGCGTGACCTAACGGTGCATCGTCATAACCAAAGGTATTGAGCGGCCGAACTATGGATACCCCATCCGTATCCTTAGGAACAAGCACCTGAGATTGCTGATGGTGGCGATTCGGATTCGCAGCATCGCTCTTGCCCATGACGATGAATATTTTTGTTCTCTCGTTCATGGCACCGGTAATGAACCATTTGCGTCCGTTTATCACCCAAGAGTCACCGTCACGCCGAATATCAGTTTCAATATTGGTGGCATCACTCGAGGCAACCTGTGGCTCAGTCATCGCGTACGACGAACGAATTTCGCCAGCGAGCAAGGGTTCCAACCAACGTTCTTTTTGTTCATCGGTGGCGAAATTCATGAATACTTCCATATTCCCTGTATCAGGCGCACTGCAGTTAAATACCTCGGCGGACCAAAGCACGCGTCCCATCATTTCTGCCAGAGGCGCATACTCCAAAAATGTTAAGCCGCCGTGTAAGGAATATTGTTGATGTTCTTCGGGTACAAACAGGTTCCAGAGCCCCGCGGATCGGGCTTTCGCCTTCAGTTCATCCATAATGGGCAATGGCGAGAACCGCCGGGGGGAGTTCTCCAGTTCCGCGGCATACCGCTCCTCATTGGGATAGATGTATTCATCCATAAAGCGCTCTACCCGCACAGCTAGGTCGGCGCTTTTTTCGCTGGTGGTCAACATTCGTCGGAGGTTCCGGTTTTTTGTACCCCTAAGAATAGCGAAATTTACCTTATACTGACAGGTTAAAGAGCCGCCAGAAACCAATCGTCATATGAAGGACAAAGCCGGATGGAATAAGTACCGCAAAAAGCGCGTATCCATCGCACCCAAGGAGGCTGAACTGCTGATCGAATCGCTGACCAATTCCGGCGACGGTTTAGGCAGATTGGATGAGCGCGTGGTCTTTGTACCGCATACGATGCCGGGTGACAAAGTAAAAATCAAAATCACTCAACGTAAAAAAACCTATGCGCTGGCCGAGGTGATTGAGCTAATCGAACCTAGCCCAGACAGAATCGAACCTAAGTGTACCTACTTCGCTCAATGCGGAGGATGCGATTGGCAGCATGTTCCTTACCCATTGCAGCTCACTGCAAAAGTTGAACAACTCAAAGACACGCTGCAACGCATAGGTGGTTTAGGTGAGATTTCTATTCAGCCCATTGTCTCTAGCGATCAGCCTTATGGCTACAGAAACAGAATACAAGGAGAAATTCGGCAATCCGCTTTTCATTACAAACGACGGCGTAGTGATCAGCGTATTGCAATCTCACGATGTGAAATAGCTGAAAATCCGATAAATGAATGGCTCGAATCTGATAGGGGTGATAGCCCAACAGGACGAGTAGAGATAGCCCTCGTAGACGACCAGGTTGTCGTGCTGCCCATAAACGATAACAACTCGACTGAGCTTGGTTTTCGGCAGGTTAATAGTCACGTAAGCAACCTACTCACAGAAAAACTGCTCAGCATCATCGAGCATTCTGCATGTAAAACCATTATCGATCTTTATTGCGGCAGAGGCACTTGGACAAACCTTATCGCAACAAATCATCCGGACAAAGAAATTGTAGGGGTAGACTCATCACCGGATAATATTAAGACTGCCAAAGAAACCGCACAGATGAACAAGCTCAATAATGTGCGATTCCAGCAATCAACGGTAGAAAAAACGATTCGTTCCCTGCCTGTTTCCAGTAGCCTGTGTATTGTTGACCCACCTCGTGCCGGCTTGGACGGAAAAGTTTGCGAAAGCCTTATTCATTCCCGCCCGGAGGAACTCATCTATATTTCCTGCCATCCGGCTACTCTTGCAAGAGATTTAAAGTTGTTTACTGAAGCTGGGTACATCATTTCTAGCCTTATTCCGTTGGACATGTTTCCGCAAACAGCACACCTTGAAAGCCTTGTTCAACTAAGAGCAGAACCCAAGTAGGGTCTTCCAACTTATCACTCTAGGTTTTATTTTATGGTTCACGTTATTGCAGTTATAACGACACTCCCCGGTAAGCGCGAAGAAGTGCTAGCCGAATTCAAAAAATTGGTACCGTTAGTACACGCAGAGCAAGGTTGCATTGAGTATCAGCCTATTGTCGATGCGACAGGCGTCGGAGAATTCCAGACGGCTCTAGGCTCAGATACCTATATCGTTGTTGAAAAATGGGAAACGTTACAAGACCTGGAAGCTCACTCGAAAGCCCCCCATATGGCAGCCTACGGTGAAAAAATGGGTGCATTCATTGCCGATCGTAAAATTCACGTTTTGAGTAATGCCTAAACCTGTCATACGATTCGAGTAGCACCATTAGCTTTACAAATGTGATTAGGAATCGGAGCGACGTCGACGTACTTACAAAGATGCGACCATGACCAAAATAACTTTTAGTTCAATTCTGGAATCTCTTCCGGATACCGTACCGTTCGTAGCGCCTGAAGAGTTAGAGCGTAATAGACAACAAAAATTTATTTCGCGCATCGGTGCAAACGAGAGTGCTTTCGGTATAAGTGCTAGGGCTGCAGAGGCTATAAAAAATGCCGTAGGCGTCAGCGGCTGTAGTTGGTACGGCGACCCACTGAGCTATGACATAAAAACATTGCTTTGCGAACAGCTGGGTCTCAGACGAGAGGAGATCTGCGTAGACGCAGGCATCGACACATTACTCGGCTTAACGGTCAGGATGTTGATGAACCCCGGCGATGTCATGGTCACCTCCAACGGTGCCTATCCCACTGTGAACTACCACGTGAAAGGTGTTGGCGGAATTATTCATGGCGTACCCTATAACGACAACCATGAAGACCCCGTCGCGCTGGCTGAAGCGGCTCACGAGCACCACGCAAAGCTTGTCTATTTAGCCAATCCGGATAACCCAATGGGGACCCGTATCGGTGTTGAGGAAATACTAACGCTCATAGACAATCTGCCGGGCAACTGCGTTTTAATGTTGGATGAGGCTTACTTTGAGTTTATGCCTGAAGAATTTGCCCCAAAAATTAATACCGCCATGGCTAATGTCATACGATTCAGAACCTTCTCAAAAGCGTACGGCATGGCAGGTATGAGAATTGGCTACGCCTTTGGCAATGAATCATTAATGAAAGGCTACGACAAAATACGTAATCATTTTGGTGTCAACAAACTTGCACAAATTGCAGCAGCCGCATCTTTACAAGACGAAAAAATATTGCCCACTGTGCGTGATTCGGTTGCAGCAGGCAGAGCCAAGATTTATACATTGGCTGATGAACTAGGCCTTCCTTATCTCGAGTCCTTTACAAATTTTGTAGCCGTTGACCTTGCAAGCAGTGAGCGTGCAATTAAGATGTTATCCCTATTAGATGAGCATGGCATATTCATGCGAAAACCCATGCAAGCCCCCCTTGACCGATACTTACGAGTGGGCGTAGGCACGGCGGAAGAACACGACTTTTTTTCATCTAAATTTCCAGACTTGTTACAACAATTATGACGACACAAAAAAATATAGCCTTTATCGGTCTGGGAAATATGGGGCTGCCCATGGCCATCAATTTAGCCAACGCAGGCGAATCGGTCAGAGGGTTTGACCCACAGGTTACAGATAGCAATTCTAAACTTCCTGAAGCGCTTACTTTGTGCTCATCGTTAGACGATGCGCTGCTCAATAGCGACCTAGTCATAACCATGCTACCGAATGGGCACATTGTCCTGGACGTGCTGAACGCTATTATTCAAGGCGGTGCAACGCCTGCAGTGGTTCTCGATTGCTCGACCATCGATATCAATCATGCACGGGAGGCTCACAAGGTCGCCAGTGATGCGGGCATTGATTATATGGATGCACCTGTTTCAGGGGGAATCAGTGGTGCAGCGGCTGGCACACTGACCACCATGATCGGTGGCGATGAAAACGTTTTATCCACATTAAAACCGCGAATTGAACCTATGTTCAAAACGTTTATTCACTGTGGAGACGGAGGTAGCGGACAAGCGGCAAAAATCTGCAATAACATGCTCTTGGCCACCACCATGATCGGTACCGGCGAAACGTTCAATCTGGGCAAGAAGCTGGGTTTGGATCAAAACACCCTCTTCAGCGTTTTATCAACGTCCACAGGTTCCTGCTGGTCTGTTAACAGTTACTGCCCTGTTCCCGAGGTTGGGCCAAACTCTCCTGCCGACAACGATTACAAACCCGGGTTTTCCGTTGCCATGATGTTAAAGGACCTACATTTGACCCAGGCTGCAGCCGATTCTGCAGATCAGGCAACGCCATTGGGCGCTCATGCTTTAGAACTGTATGAGGAATACGCAAATTCGGGGGCTACTGAGGAAGATTTTTCCGGCATTATCCGCTATCTCGCTGACCTAGATAGACAATAGCTTTTGGGCAATCAATGAGTTTTGAGTAGTCGCTCCCCTCTTGTCAATATTTCGTACACCTGTCTTAGCTGCGACACACTGTCGCATTCGAATAGCAACGACTTGACCCCCGACCAAGGTTTGATTATTTTCGACGCATCGAAAAACGGTGACTGTAGGTAGCTGTCACCCAATTAATTAAGGCCTCCGTATGAACACCGCAGCTGAAGAACTCGCAGCCAATGTCAGCGTGCCATTTGAGAATGCCCACGCGATGCCTCGCAGCGTGTATCAGAGTGAAACTTTCTTAAATCAAGAATTAGATGCAATCTTTAAAAACGACTGGTTTTGCGCAGGTCGCGCCAGCGCGTTGAAAGATGCGGGCGACTACCTAACATTGGAACTGGCAGGCCAGCCCATCATGGTGATTAGGGATAAAGAAGGCTCCCTGCGTGCGCAGTCAAATGTGTGCCTTCATCGTATGTCCACCTTGCTGGAAGGACGCGGCAACAAGTCTTCCATTGTTTGCCCGTATCACGCATGGACTTATGAACTCAACGGTCAGCTGCGAGCGGCACCGGCCATGGATCAAAATTTAGCCTTTTGCAAAAAAGAGAAACAGCTACCCAGCGTGCGCTGTGAAGAGTGGCTGGGCTGGATTATGGTCACGCTCAACCCAGCGGCTGAACCTGTTGCAAATGTACTTTCCGGTGTTGAAGATCTCGTGTCTGACTATGGCATGGAGCATTATCAGGAAACGTTTTTCGAAACTCATACCTGGAACACCAATTGGAAAGTCCTAGCAGAAAACTTCATGGAGAGTTATCACTTACCGGTCTGCCACAAAGGTACCATCGGCGGCTTATCCCGACTCGATGAAATGGTCTGCCCTCCGGGCTTGCCCGCTTTCAACTACCACACGATCTTAAAAGACGACTCACTGAAAATAGCAATGGCTCATGACAGCAACAGTCGCCTTGAAGGTGAGCGTAGACGCACCACGTATTTACTGGCTATCTACCCAAGTTTACTGATTACGCTAACACCCGGTTATTTCTGGTACTTGTCACTGCACCCTGATGGGGTTGATAAAGTAAAGATAATGTTTGGTGGAGGTATGTCACCAGACTACGTCAATGATCCCGATGCACAAGGTCACTTTAAGGAGCTCAAAACACTTCTGGACGAAGTGAATGTCGAGGACAAAGGATGCACGGAGAAAGTCTACAAAGGATTGTGCTCAGATTTTGCAGTGCCCGGGCCGTTGTCTCATCTCGAAAGGCCTAACTATGATTTTGCGCAGTATTTATCGTCGCGCATCTCAACGATAAGCCCTGAAAATTCCTCGTCAATTCGAGAGCGTGCAATATGAGCGTTCCACACGATATCGCAATCGCCTTACACGAGCGGCTCAACACAGCTAATGCCGTCCCTAAGAGCATGCCACCCTCTTTTTACAGAGATCATGCAGTCTACGAAGAAGAAGTCGAAAAGATTTTCTTGAAGTCCTGGGTGTGCATAGGGCGCGCCGATGAAATTCCAAAAGTCGGCGATTACTACACCGTTGAGATATTCAACGAGCCTTTAATCGTCGCTAGACAATCAGATGAAAGTGTCGCCGTTTTGTCTAACGTTTGCCGTCATAGAGGCAGCCTGATTATGCAAGGTAGTGGTAATGAAAAACGCTTCACCTGTCCCTACCACCGCTGGTCATATCATTTGGACGGAGGCCTATTGGCTGCGCCCATCGTAGATAAAACACCCGGCTTCGATGCTAAGCAGTGCAAATTACCCACGTTTAAGTCGGTCAACTGGATGGGTTGGATTTTTGTTAACTTAGACGGTAAAGCGGGAGAATTCGCTGACGAGATACAAGGTCTTGACCAGTACGTGAAGAACTATCACCCGGAAGAAATGCGTAGCGTTAACGCGACAACGGAATACTGGGATCTCAACTGGAAGTGCCTTGCTGAAAATTTTATGGAAGGCTACCACCTGACTCCTGTGCATAGAAAAACCCTGCACCCGATGACCCCCACTAAACTGTGTGAAAAAATTCCCGGTGGTGAGGGCTACACGGGCTATAAGTCTCACTACAGCGATACTTTCGAAGGTCGCAAACAGGTTCATCCTGATATGACGACAGAAGAATGCAAGCAGTCCATGATGGTCTGGATATACCCATCGTTCGTGGCGGCAATTTCCCCCAATTCTTCGGTTTACATGAGCATAACGCCCACAGGTGGGTCCCAACTTCAAACCCGTTGGGATGTGATTGCTCGCGAAAGCGTTTTCGAATCCGGTGAAGCTGAAGAACGGCACGAGTTCGCCAAGGCATTTAACAAAGAAGACCGTGAACGTTTGATAGATGTTCAACATGGTCTGCAATCCCGCTTCGCAACACGAGGCTACCTCGCCCCACCCGATTTGGAAGGCACCGTGTGGGACTTTTACGAGTATATGGCTAAGAAACTGAGCCTATGAGCTCTTCTTACACGTTTTCGCATGCGATTGTTAGGCAACCCGGAGAAAGTATTCTCGATGGCCTCAGGGCGATCGATATAGGCGCACCTGATATCTCTATTTTCCGTAAGCATCATGCGGATTATGTGGCAGCACTGAGATCCACCGGCGCAACTGTCATCGAACTCCCTATAGCCGAAGATTTTCCAGATTCTGTCTTCGTTGAAGACTCCGCATTGTGTTTACCCGAACTTGCAATCACGATGCGCCCGGGTGCGCCAAGCAGATTTGGAGAGTCGGCACTGATGCGCCCGACGCTTGAATCTGTTTACGATAACGTTGTCGACCTAAGCGGTTCAGGCCATGTTGAAGGCGGTGATATACTAACAACGGAGTCAGAAGTTCTAGTCGGACTGTCGGCCCGGACAGACATTGCCGGAGTCAATGCGCTGCGAGATATCCTGACCCAATGGGGCTATTCGCTCCGTATTGTTGAAACACCCGAAGACATCCTGCATTTCAAAACCGACTGCTCACTACTTGATGAGGAAACGGTGCTATGTACCCCAAAGCTAGCAGCGACTGGGTGCTTCGAAAACTACAGGGTTATTCATACCGCAGACGGCGAGCAAGCGTCTGCCAATGCTATCCGCTTTAATGAGCTTGTGATCATGCCAGAGGGCTTTCCTCACACGCGCGATGCATTGCTAGCAGCAGGATACAAGGTACACACTGTAGGCAATAGCGAAGCCGCAAAGCTTGACGGCGGTATGTCGTGTTTGTCTTTACGTTTCTCCCCTAGGAAACGCAACGCATGCCAGTAAGCACCCAACTCTGATACTAGCCACCGGTTAATACAGACACATCAGATACAAGCGTTTTCACAGTACCGTCAAAGCAGTGGCTACATTCGGTCGCAATTATGAAAGTACTTGGTCACCATTGCCAACAAAAAGCTTGCGTACGGTGAAATAGTGGCGCATATTTGAGGTGCAACTTCGCAGTCAACAGAAGGCCGTTATGCGAGCTAAAGCCATGATCGTGATCTGGACAATCGTCCTCGTCATCGGTACGTCAATACAGATGGGAACCCTGAACGCTGAGTCTATTGCGGCTGTATTCTCGCCCAACTTTCTACCGGGTATCGCCGAATTCACTCAAGGTACATCGTTCACACCAGACGGAGAGCTATTTTAAGGCAGCAGGTCAGCGCCCTGAGCCTTCTCACTCAACATCAAAGCTAAAGGTTGAGTGAGTGCTTGCTCACACTATGCGTCAGCTTGAGTCTCGTAATGAGAGACCGCTCTCGTTTCTGATGAGTCGCGGACATGAAGCCAAGCACTAAAAAATTCAACTAATAACAATCACTTACGGTGCCTAGCGGCAATGCGTCATTTTTTTACCGCACCAGAAGCCGCTCTATATATCTGATTTTTATAGCATTTATTATTTTCCCAATTCAATTTGCACTGCGCTTAAACCCGCAGTACAGTTCGCGGCATGTTGTTGACGCACTGCGATCAACGCGAATAAACAGCCGGCGAAGACTGGCGAAACATTTTGGGGAATTAAACAATGAAAACGCAGATTTTCAAACTTATCGCTCTTACTCTTGTTGCTCTCGGCACCGCTTTCAGCACCACGACCGCAACCGCTGCTGAAAACGATTATTTAGTGATTAGCGCTGGTGCCTATCACTTTGAAAACTTCGACGAGCGAAATGCTTTCACACCAGGACTTGGTTGGGAGTATTCACCTTCCGGCAAAATCGGCTGGCACGCGGGCACTTTGTCAGATAGCTTTGGCTACCAGGCCATGTACGGTGGTATCAACTACGCCACTCAACCTAAATTGTATGGTCGCGTTCGCTTCCTGATTGGCGCATCGGTTGTACATAAGCAGTACAAAAAGAACGCCGAACCAGAAACTAAGTTGTTGCCTTTACCGGCTATGGAAGTGAAGCTTTCTAAACGCTCTGTCCTTAACGTGTCAGGTTCACCACAGGTAGACTACGGCAACCATAGAAACAATGCCGTTTTATTCTTCCAGTTTAAAGTCAACATTTGATAAAGAGTAAGTACCAGATCTAGTTAGCTCTAACAGGAATCTGGCGCATTGAATTCGCCAGGTTCAATTTAAAAGCACTTTTACAATTTGTGAGAAGTGCCTGACTTCAGAAATGATGTCAGTTATTAGCTAACTAAACCAAACGCGCTTAAGTCTTTATTACAAACTTAGCCCGACGGAAAAATACAACGATTTAACCGGTGTTCCATAATTAATCCCATCGATATCCGCATCGAGCATATCCCGGTAATACCCACCAAATCGATAGACGAAACGGCTTAAGTTAAAACTGACAGAGACGTCTACATCAGCGGTTGGTGTGAAAGCTTTATCGCCATTCACTCGCAAATGCGTAATGCCCAGACCGACACCCACCTGAGCGTTCAGACCTACCAGCTGCAACGCATCCACACCAACGCCAACACCTTTGGAATACAGCAAGGTGGTCATATTATCTACGCCGTCGAGAGTAATACCGGTAAATCCGAAAGCACTTGCCCCGGAAATCGGGCGAGTTCTTTTCTCAATAGAGACCCGTGGCCCCACATCGCAGTCCAACAAGAAACCGTCGTCACAGAAATCTCTCATCGTGCTCGGGAGTTCTTGTACAGTCGGGAAAGTAAGCCCCGCCGTCAGCACATATTGCCCATCGTTTAACACGAGCCGGCTTAACGTCTCTTTA
>JAHDGK010000051.1:11980-28540 GCA_020627685.1 Granulosicoccus sp.
ATTCCACGGCCTTAAACAGACCACAGTATTACTTTCGCGTTAAACCGAGTTTGATTTTGTAACAGAGTGTTAGCGCACTACGTAAAGTCGATTTGCGCCTTCATTGCCTGGCTTCGGTCATTGGCAATTAGGAACGCATCCTCAGCTTTGTCTAGAGGCATCGTATGAGTGACCAAAGGCTTTAAGTCAACTAGACCGCCCTGCATGAGCTCAATAGCTGTGGCGAATTCCGTATGAAAACGAAAAGAGCCTCGTAGTTGTAGCTCCTTAGCTGTGATAGCCATCATGGGTAGTGACATATCGCCGCCTAAACCAAGCTGCATGATGATTCCACCAGGCCGCATAGCGGTGATACCTGCGCTCAATGCGGATACAGCTCCAGAACATTCAAACATGACATCAAAGTAGCCTTTATCAGGTGTGAATTGATCCAGTGCAGATTGATTGGCGCTTGTATTAATTACTGTATCAGCACCGGCCTTCTTTGCATGCATCAATGCATTTTCTGAAAGATCTGTTGCGACTATTTCGATAGCGCCAGCACGCCTTGCCGCTATGATTGACAGTACACCGATAGGTCCGCAACCAGTAATCAAAACTCTTTTACCGAGTAAATCACCTGCTGTTCGGGTTGCATGCAATACAACCGCAAAAGGTTCGGCCATGGCGGCTTCTGCAGCACTTAGACCGCTGGCTTTGACACACTGGGCAGCGCCCGCATTAAGCACTTGTCGAAACGCACCTTGAATATGCGGCATTGGCATAGCAGATCCGTAAAAGCGCATATTGAGACACTGATTTTGACGACCTTCCTGACAAAACCGACAAAATCCACAGGGACGCGATGGCGATACCGCTACTAGATCGCCTTCTGAAAATCCGTTTACTCCAGAACCAATAGCAGAGATATGACCAGAGACTTCGTGGCCTAAAATCATAGGCTCCTTCAAGCGTACCGGTCCAAAGCCACCATGGTTGTAATAGTGTAGGTCTGAGCCACACACACCACCGGCTGCTATATGAACTTGAACCTCGCCTGCTTTAGGTGGTGCACTGTCTCTTTCTTCTATGCGCAAATCTTTCGCATCATGAATGACGATCGCTTTCATCGGGAGTCAGAGTCCTTTATGTTTTAACCGGGGCCGGAATTTAGAGGAATCCAGATTATGAAACACTGGCTGCATAAAATCCGGATTACGAGTACGCTAACGGCCATATTGCGAACCTTGGAATATCGCTATATGATGCTAATGTTACCGATAACATAGCACGACGTTTTTCACCTGCCAACCTGCATTTAGAACAATACATCATGACGCAAGCGCACACATTATTCGATTTAACCGATAAAACTGCACTCATAACAGGGTCGTCGCAAGGAATCGGCTATACGCTCGCCGAAGGCTTGGCAAGTGCCGGCGCAAACATCATTCTAAATGGGCGTGATGCAGAAAAACTCAAACAAGCTGCAGATACTTTGTCTGCTGGAAACACAGACGTTCACGTACTTCCATTCGACGTTACTGATCATGCCGCGTGCGCTGAAGCCGTCAACACATTTGAGAAAGAACAAGGCCCTATCGATATTCTCATCAACAATGCCGGAATGCAGCATAGAACGCCATTAGAAGACTTCGACCCGGTGATGTTCGATAAGCTTCTACAAACTAATGTCGCTTCAGTTTTTCATGTTGGTCAGGCCGTCGCTCGCCATATGATTAAAAGAAAAGCGGGCAAGATGATTAATATAGCCTCTATCCAAACTGCCTTAGCACGTCCGGGTATTGCGCCCTACACAGCCACCAAAGGTGCCGTCGCAAATTTAACCAAAGGCATGGCTACCGATTGGGCTCAGTACGGATTACAAGTAAACGCTATAGCGCCAGGATATTTCGACACACCACTAAATGCCGCGCTGGTTGCAGATCCGGAGTTTACGGCGTGGGTCTCTAAGAGCACACCGACAGGGCGCTGGGGTCAGTTACCTGAACTTGTCGGTGCCAGTATTTTTCTATCGTCTCCGGCATCGAGCTTTGTAAACGGACATACACTGTTTGTCGATGGCGGTATGTCGGTTTGTTTATAGGTTTTACACGTTGTCCTGCCAACTAGTTTTGGCAGGATTTAGGTAGGAATTTAGGATCGACAGAACTCGGCCACTGGGCTGTTTGTGTATTTCCACAGACAAACTCAAACGCACCATTCCTAAACTCAACAGTCGAGATTAATCTGGCAAACGCTGCGCCGTTTGTACCCACTGCCAATTCCGGGTTCATCAGGATCGCGATATGACCGGACGTTGCGGCAGCACCTCTAACACCAGCAGAGCCGACCCACATACGAGAAATTACGTCGGTGTTGTAATCGTCCTGGCCGCCATACCCGATCTCGGCATTTCTGGCTGACAGATTTCCCACATTGGCCGGAAATCTCCGCTTCTTAAGATAAAGCTGCGTCATTGCCAGGCTTATCTCTTGAGAAAACTGTACAGCTTCAGATACTTTGGCTTTTTTTACATACGTCGAATACTGAGGAACCGCTATTGAGGCAAGTACACCTAACACTGCAACAGCAATAAGTACCTCTACCAGCGTAAAACCTTTAATAGCTCTTTTCATGACCAAGTCCATTTACTATACGGTGGTAAGCGGCCCCGAAGCTCAAACTAGGCCGGTGTAACACCATGAATGGTTATTTGGGTGGCAAAATTTAAGCCACGGCTAGTCCATATACCGCCAGCTAACAGCCCACTAGCTCACGTTTAGACAAGAAACTGTTGCCTACTATCGGCTAACACTGGCACAAGAGACATTACAGACAATGGATCTAAGAACTAAAGCTCCTTGCCAGCGCGGAATTCACCCCAACGCAAAACAGCGTTAGCACCAAAGGTGGCAAGCGGTTTTAGCGGGAGCTTCTTAGGCTCTTCGTAGCTCAGTTGATGTGTGAGTAACTCGGACGACTGGCCACAGGCTAATTCTGCTGCAAGCTTTCCAGATACTGTGCCTTTTGCCGTACCCAAGCCATTTTGACAACACGCCGAAAACAGATTTTTCTCTATTTCGCCAAACACTGAAACGTTGTTGCGGCTTAGACACAATCGCCCTCCCCAACGAAATTCCATATCAACGTGACTCAGCTGTGGGAATCTGTCGGTAAAGGAGCGATCATGCGTCCTGGCTACTTGCTGGATACGAGAATCTGGAACACTCAAGCGTGCGTCAAACGTAGCGCGGTTACGAACAATCAACCGATGCCCTCCAATACCCGATATACGACGAACCGTTGTACCCAATGGATCAGCAGGTGTTAAGGCCCAACGGCTTTCGCCGCCTAACAAAGCCACCTCTTTATCAGACAATGCCCGTGTCATGGAACCGTAGGTGTATACATGCATCAGGTGACGTTTAAAAAAACCAAAGCTCTCGAGATGCCCGTTGACGCTTAAAATAACTTTCGGCGCTGACACCCACCCTACGCGCGTCTTTGCTAACCAATAGTTGTCTTTCTGATGTAGTGAAAGCACCGGCGAATTCTCGTAAATAGACACACCTTCGCTAGCGATAGCTTTGGCCAAATTACGAATATATAAAGCTGGTTGGAGCATAGCCGTACCGGGTGTATACAAGCCCTGTAAGTAACTTGCACTTCCCGTTATGGCCTGCATTTGTTGTGCGTCTAAGGTCTCAAACGGTTCTGATAGATTTTTCAAGTGCTGCGCATAAGCGTGATTATGTTTTACACCTCGCTCAGTTATGGCTCCGTTTATTTTTCCGCTAACGACAATCGCTTCATCGCACATGCCGTAGCTTTCTTTTGCATCTAATGCGTAAGCTATTCCGGCTCGATTCAGCAAAGTGTCGCGACGATCCGAAACATCGCTGCCTCCATAGTCATCAGAGGCAAGGTCATGCGGCACGTCAATCATAAAGCCACTATTTCGTCCAGCGGGCCCTTCTGCTATTTGCGTGGCTTCTAAAAGCACGATACGCTGTGTCGGACATAACTCTCGTAGCCGACGCGCAGCAGATAGCCCAGCAAAGCCTCCACCAATAACCAGAAAATCAGCCTTTACCTGATTAGTGAGTTCGGGCTGTGACGGTATGGATGGCAACAACGAATTCCATGCGGCAGGACCTGGATCATGAGGCATGCGGCTAACGTTGATCATCCTAGTACTCGGTATTTAAAGCATCTTCAGATGGGATTTCACGTTCGCGACGGGCAATATAATCCAACAACGCTTCATTGATACTCTCGTCTAATTTGGGTTCCTCATAGGAATTGAGTAGTGAGCGCGCCTCAGTCAACGCACGTTCGGTAATGTCCTTACTGCCTTCTGCCACCCACTGCTCGTACGAATTGTTGTCGAACAATTTAGGCATAAAAAAGGCTTCCTGGAATTTGGCTAAGGTATGGTCATGTCCTAGGTAATGTCCGCCGGGACCGATATCACGCACTGCTGCTAACGCTTCATCAAAGTCACCCCACTGTACGCCTCGGGCCATGCGATAGCCCATCGCACATTGCTCTGCATCGACAATAAATTTCGCCATGGAACAATGCATGCCCGCTTCGTTCCACCCAGCTGAATGCCAAAGATAGTTGGCCCCTGAATGCATGACGGCCATAAGCGTTGTGGCACTTTCATAACCGGCTTGTGCATCGAGCGTTTTCGCACCACCGAGCATGTTGGATGTACGCCACGGCACTTCATAGTGTCTTGCCATCTGCCCAATCATATAGTTCATTAAACTGATTTCAGGTGTGCCCGCCATGGGAGCGCCGGATGCCATCGAGACTGTTGAAAGATAATGTCCGTAAATGGCAGGACATCCTTTTCTTACGACCTGCGTATACGCCAAAGCCGATAACGCTTCTGCATTGAGCTGAGCAACCGCTGCAGCGGTGGAAGCGGGGGTATTAGCACCTCCTAAGACAAACGGTGAACACAACACCGGTTGGTTACGCCGGTTAAACGCCCTCATAGCAGACAACATGGTTTCATCCCACACCAGCGGAGAATTTCCATTGCAGTTGCCCGTTACCACCGGGTGGCTTTCTAAATACTCATCACCAAACATCAACGCACACATGTCCAGGACGTCTTCTGCATTTTTACCAGACGTCGTCATACCCATGAACACCTTGTCTGAGTGCTTCATGGATGAATAAGTAATTCGTAAGTGCCGATGGGACACGGGGTGATCCATGGGCTCAACAATATGATGTGCGCTGGAATGCATCGCTGGCAGCATGTGGGCCAGCTTATGAAAATCGGCAAGATCAGCAAGCGTCGGGCTACGGCGTTTGTCATCTAAATCACGTAAATACGGTGCTCCGGTCATAGGCACAAAGATGCTGTGATCTAAGCCAAACGGCAAATGGTTTGCAGGATTTCGAGCATGATAGGTAAAGTTTGTAGGAATACTTTTGATTAACTCACGGACCAAAGCACGATCGAGATGCACTCTGTCTCCATCACGTACATCTGCCCCCACCGATTTCCAATCAGCAATGGCTTGATCGTCACGAAATACAACGCCCACCTCTTCCAGTATCGCCATAGAAGCATTATCGATTTTTTCGATTTGCTCCTCACTCATAGGCTCAACCAGAGGCACATGCCGTTTTAGTGCGGGCAGCATGTCAAAGTTTCGTTTTGAACGGGCTCGACGTAATGCGGCACGCCCTCCTTTGCGGGTACGTCCCTCAGGTACCACTGAACCGGTGTTTTGATCATTCATGACACAGTGTCCGCACTGGCAGCGTCAGAGAGATCGATCCAGATAGTTTTTAATTCGGTGTACTGATCATGAGCATGCAAGGAATTATCACGACCACCAAAGCCTGATAACTTGTATCCACCAAATGGCGTTGTTATGTCACCCTCGCCGTAACAGTTAATGGTGACGGTGCCCGCTTTAATAGCTTTCGCAGCCCTTATAGCGCGTTTACCGTTTGCACTGAACACACTGGCAGTAAGGCCGTAATCGGATGAATTAGCAATTTCAATGGCTTCATCCAGGGATGACACCGTGATAACCGATAGCACCGGGCCAAAAATCTCTTCTACCGCCAGCTTATGATCTGGCGGTACATTGTCATATACCGTTGCACCCAAAAACGCGCCGTCTATCGTGCCACCTGCCAACACAGACACACCATCTTGCGGGTTAAGGTAAGAAGAGACTTTCGCCACATGTTGATCATCGATAAGCGCTCCCAGTTGCGTTGCAGGATCGAGGGGATCACCTGTACGCCATTCACGACAGCGTGCAACAAGACGCTCCAGCAAAGCGGCTTTTATAGATTCATGAACAATCAAACGAGAACTCGCAGAACAGTTCTCACCCATATTCCAAAAGGCCCCGTTAACGATATGTTCTGCCACTAAATCTATGTGCTCGGCATCGTCCATGACGATTGCTGGGTTTTTCCCGCCGCATTCCAACACAACTTTTTTAAGATTGCTATCGGCTGAATATCGGAGGAAACGCCGTCCTGTTTCGGTCGAACCCGTAAAGCTAATCATATCGATGTCGGGATGAAGCCCCAACGGCTCACCCACATCAGGGCCATTACCGGGCAACACCTGCAGTACACCTCGCGGTAATCCAGCTTCCGCTGCAAGTTCGGCTATTCGCAATGCAGTCAGCGAGGTTTGCTCCGCAGGCTTTACAATAACTGAGTTTCCGGCAGCTAAGGCCGGTGCAATTTTCCACGCCAACATCAACAGCGGGAAGTTCCATGGCAACACGGCAGCCACCACACCGACAGGCTCTCTGACTATCACAGCCATAGCGTCGTCACCACTGGGGGCGCTTTGGTCGTAGAGTTTATCTGTGGCTTCCGCATGCCACGTAATCGTGTGTATCGATTCAGGTATATCTACCTGCTCGCAATCTCGAATGGGTTTACCACTGTCGATAGATTCCATAACCGCCAGCTCACGACTGTTTCGTGACATCAGTTTGGCCAAACGAATAAGTACTGCTTTACGTTCGCTTGGGTGCTGCTTGGACCAGACTCCTTGTTCGAAGGCTTCTCGTGCTTTTTCAACAGCAAGGTTCACGTCTTGTTCATTACACGCCGCGATAGTACAAAGCGTTTCCCCAGTCGCAGGGTTTACACTTTTAAGAGAGGAACCCCGTCCGGCCTGAAATCGCCCATCAATAAACGCAGTACGAGGAAACTCGATAGATTTAGCGAAAGCCGAATATTCTTCGTGTGTTAATAGATCGCTCATGCCATCGCCTCCTGTTCAATGCGTGCAAGGGTTACGTTCATGGTTTTGATAACGTGACTAAGCTTTCGTTTATCTTCTTTATTCAACGGTTGCAGAGGTTTTCTCGGTGGGCCTGTTTCAATACCTCGCAGTGTTAAACCATACTTAATACACTGTACAAATTTTCCGCCTTGTTCCAGTACCCGCATTAACGGCATCATGGCGGACATGATGCGACGACCTTTGTCAAAATTGCCTTCAACTGCACACGCCTTATACAGAGCTATATGAGCTTCCGGTGCGAAATTGGAACCAGCGCAAACCCATGAGCGCGCACCCCAGGCAAAAAATTCCAATGCTTGATCGTCCATACCACAGGACAACTGAATATGCGGGTAGTCTCTAGCCAACAGATGCAATCGATCCGGCTCACCTGAACTTTCTTTAATGGCACAGAAATTAGGGCTCTTACCCAAACGATCTAGTGTTTCTTCATCCATATTGACGCACATTCGCCCGGGATAGTTGTACAACATGACCGGTAAATTAACGGCACGGTCAATAGCCAGAGCATGTAAAGCAATTTCTCTGGATGTCGGATACGCGTATGGAGGCGTTGCGACTAAAAGTGCATCCGCTCCAATATCTTTGGCAGCTTCAGCAAAGTAAATACTATCCTCCGTACGAATAGCGCCGGTACCCACAATAAGCGGAACACGAGTACCAATTATTTCTTTCGCAAGCTTCATCAGGTAAAGCCGTTCATCGGCAGACTGTGCGTAATACTCACCAGTAGTACCCGCGACAATCAAGCCATGCACGCCAGCGGCTATGAGCATTTCGATGGTGTCAGCAAAACGATCTTTATGTATTTCAAAGTCGTCAGAAAAGGGAGTGACTAAAGGTGTGTAGATACCTTCAAATTTCATGATCTTTGCCCCTTTGGATAATCGTCAATACCATTCATTGGCAAGCTATCGGGTAAAACGTACTTATCTATTTCAGAACGAGACAATTCCCAATGTGCAATCGTTAATTCAACCGTGGTCGCAGGTTTGCGATCTTCAATTGATTGAATCATTTCATCATGCTGCTGAGAGGCTTCCTCAATACGTTTTCGAGAACCCGACTCACGAACGCGATAAAACCTGTGGCTCATCCTCGTATGGTCAATGAGGAGGCGTCCCAGGCTTGGCGTCAAATAAGGTGTAGCCGCCATGACTCCCAGCTGCTCGTGAAACTGATGATTGAGCATGGACATATCGCTGACAATATCTTTCTGAACTGATTTTCTAAACCGCGATTGAATTTTTTTGAGCGTGGCAATTTGATCTTGAGTGGCTTGCTCTGTAGCAAGCCTTGCAACTGCCGCATAAATCATCGGCGCGCTTTGAAAAAAGCTACGCATGGTTGCCAAGTCCATTGAAGACACCATGGCACTCCGATGCGCTTCCAACGAGATATAGCCTTCACCAGAGACTCGCTGCAGGACTTCTCTCAAAGGGGTTCGAGACAACTCATATTCTTCACTGAGTAGCACTTCATCCAGCTGATGACCGGGAGGCAGATCCAGCGTCAATACCCGTTGTTTCAGGTCTTCGTAAAACGCTTCCTTTTTACTTATTTTCACCTGATGAAACCCACAATATTACTCTCTTGCAGGCATCATATAATTAAATACAAATTGTATGCAATAGATATTCATTTCGCGATAAGAGAATCTGATCATTGCGCCACTAATCTATTATGTTAAATAGAAAAGCTTAAGCATTTGAACCTCTTAGGCAGAAACAGCTAATTAACGAGGGCCTATACTGACCCCTTGAATGAAATCACACGCAATTCCTGCTAGATTCACGCTGTGAACTCAGAAAAAGCAATTTCCTCACCTCCTACCCAATGGCGACGCTTGTTGCTTTGGTTTTGGTGTGCATGCTTTCTTGGGGTGACGTCCATAGCGCCTGTTAGCGCTGCACAGGTGTTTGACAGCAAAGTCGGCACGATGGTGCATCACCATACCGATGTTGCTAGCGCCCTCCTTTGGGAATCGGACTGCAATAACTGTAAGCAGCATTCAAGCTGTATCGGCAGCTGCTTATACTGCAGCGCCTGTCATCTCACTGTTGTAGCGATCCTTTTAACACCCGCGGTCAGTACCTCCACACCCATTTCCTCGCAGATGCGGCCTCAACATTCGATCGCCCCACCGAGCGCTCGCTCCAGCCCGCCGTATCGTCCTCCGATTAGCAATCTTTGAGAGTTGCACTTGTCCGTAGCCGGATGAGTGTCCATTTGCATTTGTCAGCGAGCTGTCAATACAGACAACGATGATGCAACACACTCTTCATCTAATCGGTAGAATTTCTCTATGGATCGACGATACTTTCTTAAATCGTTTGGTGCTGCTTGTATAAGCCTGCCTTATACGCAGTATGGTTTAGCTGACCAGCATCAGACCCCTTTCCTTCTTCGCGCGGAACCCGGCGAAACCCACCTGGTAGGGCCGGATTTCCCAGCAACGCACGTTTGGTCATTTAATGGTCAAGTACCAGGCACTCCCATCCGCGTTAGTCTCGGCGAGCGCATCAACGCAACACTATCCAACCACCTCGAAGACCCAACAACCGTTCACTGGCATGGCATTCGATTGCCCAACGACATGGATGGTGTTGCCGGTTTAACTCAGGCAGCTGTCAAGCCGGGTGAGGAATTTGAATATAGCTTCGTACCACCCGATGCCGGGACTTTTTGGTACCACTCTCATGTCAATGCTTTCGAACAAGTGGGTCGTGGGTTGTATGGCCCCTTAATAATCGACGAACCGGATCCACCCCAGGTAGATCGCGATCTAATCTGGATGATTGACGACTGGCGTCTTCTTAACGATGCGTCGATCAGTGAAGATTTCGGTTCTGGACATGATAAATCCCATGCTGGTCGTATCGGTAACGTACCGACTGTAAACGGCCGCTTTCGAGATGTTGTGCAGGTACGAAGTGGTGAACGCATACGCTTACGCCTAATCAACGCGTCAAACGCAAGAAATTTTTCACTGACATTTTCTGATTTAGCCCCAAGCGTAATTGCGATTGATGGACAAGCCGTTACGCCCTACGTCGCTACTACTCCCATTATCGTTGGAGTGGCAGGAAGAGTCGATCTGATCATAGACATGACAGGGGAACCGGGATCACGCAGCACCGTCGTCGATAGCTTCTATCGGGATTCATTTGATCTCACCGCCTTTGTATACGAAAAAGCAAAGCCTTTACGGACCGAGCCCGCAGACTGGCCCATTGCTCTATCACCGTCGCAATTGCCAACACCTGATTTGGACGGAGCACTTACGCAGGACGTGATCATTCAAGGCGGTGCCATGGGCGGACTCAATCGAGCAAAGCTTGATGGCCAATGGATGGATCTTCGTGACATCGCTCGCCAAGGCTTAGTGTGGGCTATCAATGATACGGTTGCACATAAGCTCGACATACCTCCACTAATCGATGTGACTCGAGGAACATCAGTCAGACTTATCATTGAAAATCGCACGGCGTTTCCGCACCCCATGCACCTACACGGGCATCACATGCTGATGATTTCCATTGATGGAAAGCCGTTGTCGACGCCACGCTGGGTTGACAGCCCTCTTATATTGCCAAAACAACGCGTAGAACTTGCATTTGTCGCTGACAACCCTGGCAAGTGGCTCTTTCACTGCCACGCGCTTGAGCATCATGCCGCAGGCTTAGGGGCTTTGGTTAACGTAACCTAACAACATCAGATTTTTATAATACAAAGATTAGAGAGAAAAACATGAAACATACATTTTTCAGGCTTTGCTTGTTAAGCATTAGCTGTGTCCTTGTTAGCGCTTGCTCCACCTCTGAGGAGCCAGACGGCATCCAAGCGGACCAAATAGAATCTAAGGAGCATCTGACCGCCTTAGATTCATCATCGACGAATCAGCATGAAATGGTTGTCTATAAAAGCGCAACGTGCGGATGCTGTAAAGAATGGGTCTCATATATTGAACGCGCTGGGTTTAGCGTAAGCGCCATAGATACCGATGAATTAGACGCTGTAAAAACTAAACACGGTCTGACAGATCCATCGTTAAAATCTTGCCACACGGCCATTGTCGATGGTTATGTCATTGAAGGTCATGTACCCGTCAATGACATTGAGAGGCTCCTGGCAGAACGACCGGCGATTGTTGGCTTAACAGCCCCCGGGATGCCTATGATGTCCCCGGGCATGGCCAGCGAAACACCTAAAGACTATGATGTTCTAGCTTTTGATAAAACTGGTCAAACACACATTTATTCGTCCTATTAAAATGAATATGCAAAACACAGAAACCAATGTAAGAAGGTCTTGCAGAGAACGATGCAAGGTAAATCGAGTAGCCCTCAGCGCTGTCGCTTGCGCAATTTGCATAACCCTTCTCGCAACCCCAATGAGTGCACACGATGGGGCCACCGGCATCATCAAACATCGTATGGACTCCATGAAATCTCTGCAAGATGCTTCGAAGACAGTCGGTAATATGTTTAAAGGTAAAACGGACTATGACTTGAGCAGCATGCGCTCTGCCTCCGAAACCTTTATACAACATGGCGAAGTTATGGCTGATCAATTTCCTGATACACAGGAAAGCCGTGAAGGTCACAAGACAGAAGCACTACCTGCTATATGGGACAACTGGGATGAATTCACTGCTCTGGCCGAAAAATTCACACAAGATAGCCGTGCATTCGATGCCATAGTGGCAGAACTTCAGTCACTACCCACACTGGATAAGGATTCAATTCGAACAGCCCGTACGGCCTTTTTTAAAGCGGCTAAAAATTGCTCTGGTTGTCACGAGCAATTCCGCGCCGAGTGAGAATGACAATATTGGAAAAGCAATGAGAGCGCGCTTTCGAGCAGCCGCGGCGGTCATCAGCGTGATCGTCGTGGTCTCTCTTATAATCGCAAGCAAAATACAAAACAACTCGCAGACAGAATCGTTGCGTAGAAACATCTGGCGCAACGCTAATTTATCAACTCTCCCTGCGGATGAATCACGCGGCGAGAGAATTGCACGTGCCGCAGGTTGTATCGCATGCCATACCGATTTAGAAAGTGATGGAGAGATGTTGGCTGGTGGGGTTGTCTTTGCAACGCCAATTGGGAAAATAATCTCTCCCAACATATCCAGTGATAAGCAATACGGGATTGGTGATTGGAATCGAGAGCAATTAGCTGAAGCATTAATCAATGGACTAGCACCCGATGGCTCTCATTACTGGCCTGCTCTTCCGTATGTTGCCTATCGGTCTATGAAAACACAGGATGTTGCAGACCTTCACGCATGGCTCATGAACACCAAGCCCATATCTCTCCCCGCTCCTGAACATAAGCTACGGATCCCGTCTGCAAGCAATCGACTCATTGGTTTATGGAAAAACCAATATGTTCCCAAGGGACCGCTACCCGATGAGCCAATACCGATGGGACAGTACTTAGTTAATAATCTGGGACACTGCGCGGAGTGTCACGCCCAACGAGGTCCACTGGGCAGCATCACCGACCGATCTCTAAAGGGCAACACACGAGGCCCGGATGGCTCGAATGTCCCTGCTATTACGCGCCAGGCCTTAATGGATTGGACCGTGGAAGATATCGCGTTTTATCTGGAAATTGGCATGACGCCGGAGGGGGATTTTGCGGGCGCCCACATGGCTCCAGTGGTTGAACACAGTACCTCGTATCTTCTACCGGAAGAGCGCATAGCTATCGCAGAGTACCTCCTATCAGATATCAATCAGTAGCTACTGGCCTCACCTGTACCGCCTTTTAGTAAACGCTGATGAACTTAGCTATGCAGCCTTGATAGGTGGTTTACTATCCGGTAGTGTTCGCCTTACCGGTAGTGTTCGCCTTAAAGGCACGATCAATCTAGCACAAGCATAATTTCGGGTGTTCAAATGCAATCTGGCATCTCAGTGCAATCAGCAGACCTTACAGAACGTTATCAACGTGATGGATTCGTACTTCCACTGGATATTATCTCGCCAGCAGAAGCAAAGGTGCTGAGGGACGATTTGGAAGCCGCTGAAACTGAGCTGCAAGGAAACTCTGAGGAACTAACCCTCCTCCGAAGCTATCCTGATAGATTGCTCCCAAGCTTTGACGCTGTCATTAGGCACGAGAAGCTGATACACGCGGCAAGCCAACTCCTCGGGCCTGATCTTATGGTTTGGAGTGCAGCACTTTTCATCAAAGAAGCAAATTCACCGCACATTGTTTCCTGGCATCAAGACCTAACGTACTGGGGTCTTGATGATGCGGAAGAAACAACCTGCTGGTTGGCATTGTCCGAAGCATCTGAACAAAGCGGTTGTATGAAGTTTGTACCCGGTAGTCATACGAAACAGATCGTTGAGCACGTAGACACATTCGCAGAGGACAATCTGCTCTCACGCGGTCAGGAAATTGCGGTAGAGGTGAATGAATCAGACGCGGTGCCTGTGGCACTATTGCCCGGACAATCTTCGATGCATCATGGGCACTTGTTTCATGCATCCGGACCGAACACTTCTGACGATAGACGCATCGGTATGGCTATTCGCTACATTAAGCCGTCAATGAAACAAAATACCGGTGATAAACCACTGGTTGCACTCGTAAGCGGTGAAGACAGTTACGGCCATTTCACTATTGCAGATTCGCCGTCATCCAGACTGAGTCATGAAGATTTTAAATTGTGTCGTACTGACAAGGCTTTAAAACAGCGCCTACTTTACTGACAAGCCTCCGAACGATATCGGTTCGTCAAGCAGCTCTGGGCAGAGCTGTCCAATTACCCCGTTCGATCCATTCAAGCAGCTTCTCGCCAAATAAGGGTCGGCATATATGGTAACCCTGTACTAGATTGCATTTCATATCCCGCAATCGCTCTAGAGTCGGTTGATCTTCCACACCTTCTGCAGTCACCACGCAGCCTAACTGATGACCTAGAGTAATCATGGATTGCAATAAGATTGCTTCTTTATCGCTATCATCAGTCTCAAGTATGAAAGCTCTGTCAATTTTTAAGTTGTGAACAGGGAACTTACGTAAATAGGCAAACGAAGAGAGTCCAGTTCCAAAGTCATCAATAGCAAACTCAACTCCGAGCCTACCCAATTGATGCATAGTATCCAACGCACGCTCCGGATCTTCCATTACGGCATTTTCGGTGATTTCAAGCTCAAGCAATCCATTCCCGAAACTTCCATTCTCACCAACGAGTCGTTCCACTAAAGGAACCAATTCCTTGTCGAACAGATTAGTAGGTGACAAATTGACCGCAAACGGGATGCAGATGCCTTGTCTTTGCCATTGAGCACTTTGCTTTTCAGCAGTTTTAAGTACCCAGTGAGTTAACTTGTCAATCAGTCCCGATTTCTCTGCCCAGGTGACAAATTCCACCGGTGACACCAATCCATATTCAGCATCTATCCAGCGTACAAGTACTTCTACGCCCTCTAAGGTATTTTTCTGAATATCAACTTTTGGTTGATATACGAGGGTGAGCTCGTCTTGTTCAATTGCCGTTCTTAAGCGTGAGAGCAATGTGAGCTTTCGTATTGAGTGTGTATCTAAATCAGTGTTGTAGTAGTAACTTTTCAAGCGCTGCGACTTAGCCTGCGCTAAAGCAATATCTGAGCAGCGTATCAATTCCTCGGGACTACTGGCATCTCCGGGATAGCACGCCATCCCAATTCGGACTTGAATCGTTACGGGGTAGTCTTCCAGATACTGACTATTCTCAAGTTTGTCTTGAATTTTATTGGAAAGCCGACTTAGCGTTAGACGATCATGCGATGTTTGGCAAACAACGCTAAATACATCTCCCCCCATCATGACCACATTGCCGTCGTTGGCATCGATTTCATTGAGATGTTTACTAATTGCAACTAATAGCTTGTCACCAATCGCATAACCTAGCGTATCGTTTATCTCTCGAAAACCAATAACATCCATCATCAATAGCGCAACGCAACCACCTTGAGCGTCAACAGATTGAGTTTTTTGATGAATAATGGATTCAATACTCAGTCTATTGGGCAGACCGGTTAAGGTATCGTGATACGTACGGTATTGAAGCTGCCTCGCACTGCGCTCCATATTATCCAAAAACTTCTTGATGATATATGCCGAAGACCAAACGGCTAATAATATGACAGACAATATGATTACAGCAAAGCGTGGGGAAAACAATTGCCGAGATATTGTATGTGTAGAAGGTGCTGGTATAACACTGGTAAACCAACGATCTTCAGCACCTGCGAACGTTGTAGACCAAATGTAATGCTTGTCTCCAACCATTAGCATGCCGCGGGCACCGTTTTTGATGTCATCCCCGCGTGTACGATGAAGCGCTGTCATTGCGTTTAAAACGGTAATATTATCCATGCCCTTAGCAATTTCCGAATCAATCGGATTAGCGTTTGAGTCATGCAAGAAGAAAACATCTACTGCTTCAACACCACTTGCCACAATGGACAAGGTTGAATCAGGGAAAGCCTGGTAATCAGCCTTATACTTATCGTCAGACTGCAACCTAATTGAATCGGCAACAAATTCAGCGGCAACATCTGCCTTCTTTGTAATACTGGATAGCTCGTGTTGGTGACCTAGGTTAAACACGATGGCGCAGAAAACACATAGAAGTGCAAACATCGGAAGAAACACGGATAGCAACAGCTTCATTCTTAACGAAGAAGCCTCAACAAGATTCACTTGCTCATTAAGTAGGGTTTCACTACCACTGACAGCGGTTGAAACCTTGCTACTCCGCGCTGTAGAAATATTTGCTAATAAGTACGCCGGGCAAATTTTTACCAATGAGGAAATTATGTTTAAAACACCAAACGCTGCTACCAGCACGTTCAGAATGTGATCACCGATCATGTCAGGGCGGAATAAACCCACGTACACCAGTACCGCTCCCAGAATCGTGCGTGCTATCCGATCCTGCGTACCCATGTTGGTGTAGTTTTTCAGCACTGATATGCCCTCAATGTAAGCCCAGTGTCATTTGACAACCTATGGTTTGAATAGGCATCGCACACTTATTTAGCTAACGGCTCATAACTATTGCCTCTTTATTCCTATCGAGGCTTTTCACCTATGACGGGAAGGCTTTCAACGACGCCAGCCTTAATGATGAGACGCAAATCGCGAAACAGAGGGACATGCTCGTATCGGATTAACTGCAGACATGCTCGAACACATTAACCAATGTGGATCGATTCACACTCTAAATCGCCACCTGCTTAAAAACGGGTGCGACTTCTCGTTTC
>JAHDGK010000052.1:0-5792 GCA_020627685.1 Granulosicoccus sp.
CAACGCCAACGCCAACGCCAACGCCAACGCCAACGCCAACGCCAACGCCAACGCCTGAACCTGTTCCTGTGCCGGGTTCGCATACACCGGCCGGGGCAACCTTGATTTCGATGGAAGCGGAGTACTTTGATTCCAAGTCAGATACTCAAACGCATCAATGGGTGCATGTGGCGCGAAGTAATTCAAGTAACGATGCGGCATTGATAACAACGCCGGATCAGGGACAGCTTGCTGCGACTGTAGAAAACACACCCATGCTCAGTTATCTTGTGTACTTCAATCACACCGGTAAACACTACATTTGGGTTAGAGGAGCAGGCGACACAGGTGCTAACGGTATTGGCAATAGCGATAGCATTCATATCGGTTTAAATGGAACTGTCGCAAGCGATGCCTACCGGATCGATCAATTTCCTGCAGAGTGGACTTGGTCAAGACATACTCCAATGAATCCCATTGCATCACTGAATGTAGTGGACGCTGGAGTCAATGCGATAAACATCTGGATGCGCGAAGACGGATTAGCCATAGATAAATTTGTGATAACCAGCGACCCGAATTTTGTGCCCACAGGATTAGGCCCTGAGTTAAGTGATGGCACTGATGACTATACGCCGCCTGTGTCAACCAGTGAGCCTGCCAACAATCCTGATACAACAGACGGTGATTCAACTACATCAGTACCTGATGCGGATGCGACGGATTCATCCGATGCTGAACTCAATGATGAAGTATCTAACAATACCGGAGACGCTGAGGGTGGCACAAATGAGACCCCGGAGGAATCTGATAATACGCCTGAAAACACGGAAGCAGAGGATGCACCTTTAACGGTAGCTACAGAGTCGAAGTCAGGAATTTTTGGCGGAGCTTCCTCCACGTTTGTTTTGTTGTTTCTTCTATTACATGGTTTTTACAGAAGGCATTATCGATAATTGAGAGTGATGACACAATTAATAAGTCACTCTCAACGAGATTTACTCTGAGCAACCGCATTAACAAACTCCGATACTGACAAAGTAGGGTCTGACGGGTAACCGGACCCTATGTTTCTATCGGAGAGGTTTTGCTGCCGTTCTACGATTGCAGAGGTCATTAAAGATTCAACACCCAGTTCCTTGACCAGCTTGTCTGCTTCACGCATTTCAGATGCCCGTCGTTCAGCATGTAATGACGCGCGATACAATTGATAACCGGCAACCTCTTGCCAGTCTAAGCCAGGGTAGGTTGCCTGCAATGATGCTAAGACTTCATCTTGCATGTCTACTTTGCCAGCCGCTTCCATAGATTCGGCAAACAGTGCTTCCATTCCTTTAATTAATATGGAGCGCAACAGTTTTGTTGTGGATGCTGCGCCAAGCTCTGCTGACACGGAGCGAGTATTCAGTCCAAATTTGTTGAGAGTTTGACTAAGGCTCATCGATTCAGGGCCACAGAAAATCAATGGCACTTGTGCGCCTTTGGAGGGCACCGTGTCCATGGCGACACCTTCTGTAAACAGGACTCCTTTATGAGCAATACTATCGTGTACCAGTCGTTTTGTTGCTGGAGAGACGGAGTTCAGATCAAGCCAATGACAACCTTTCATTAAGGCGTCTGCGGCTTGTTCCGCTGCTACTGGCGCTTGTGAGGCTGTGACTGTTGATACGATAAGCTCGGCTGAGCTGACAGCATCGTGCATGGAGGCTGCCGCGCGAATTCCTAATGACTGGGTTTTTGCGATTTGTTGGTTGGCTGTGGCCGAATCTAATTGCAACTTATCCCAAGCGGTGACGGAGGCTCCGTTATCCAGAAACTGTTTGCCGAATACGGGGCCGGCCTCCCCAAAGCCAATAATGGTTATGTTCATTTAAGAGATCCGTTTGCGGTTCTAGTTATTAAATTTAGATGTGCTTAGCTTAGGGTAAAATGAGGCATCATGAACAGTGCAACCTGGGTTTTATGCAAATTCAGCACACTTGAAATAGGCGGTATTTTTCTCAATGAACGATCCAAAAGTATATGAAGTACTTGCGAGTGTTTTCATTAATGAGAACGTAAAAACCTGCTTCGGGTTGTTGGGCGATGCCAATATGAACTGGGCCGCGGCTATGTCTGCCGGGGGCTGTGATTTTATCTACGTCAGACATGAACATTGTGCAGTTGCGGCAGCGATGGCTTTTTCCCGTTCAACTCAATCCGTCGGTGTTGCAACAGTGACTTGTGGCCCTGGCTTGACGCAAGTAATGACAGCATTGCCAGCAGCAGTACGTGCCAATATCCCGCTTATTATATTTTCTGGAGAGGCACCGGTAAAAAAAGCCTGGTACAACCAGGGCATTGATCAAAAACCATTCGTTGAAGCCTGTGGGGCGGAATATGTGTCTCTGCAGCACCAGCCCACCATGAGGGCAGGAATTCGCGACGCGTTTCTTCGAGCAAAAACGGAACAACGCCCGATAGTGATCGGTGTACCCATGGATTTACAGAATGAACGTTGGGAACAGTCATTAGGCACACTGCCTACATCTGAGGAAATCGCACCTCAGATCACGCCATTAACGCCGTCAGCAGAGTCGTTACGAATGGCTAAATCCAGAATAGAGCGGTCCAATAAAATTGTGATCATGGCAGGTCTCGGCGCTTTGAAAGCCGAGGCAGAAATTGCCTGCGAGAAATTAGCTGAGCAGTTAGGTGCGTTGTTGGCGACAACTTTACCGGCAAGAGGTTTGTTCCATGGCAATAAGTACTACCTAGGTGTCGCCGGTGGTTTCTCCAGTGATGTAGCACGTCGTTATTTAAGTGAAGCTGATTTAATCATCGCCGTGGGTGCCAGTTTGTCGAGTCATAACTCTGATGCTGGAAAACTCTTCAAAGCCGATAAGGTGTTGCACATTGATGTGACCCCTGCGTCTATCAATCAAGGCAGACAAGCTGCCACTTATCATTTAAAGAGCGATGCGAAGCTGGGTATAGAAGCACTGAGCAACCTAATAGATACACGTGATAACAACAGCGATGGATATTGGCGATGTGAGTCCTTGGCGACCGAAATAAGAGACACTCCTGCAGATAGTGCCGAATTTGTCATCGAAGAGGGCCTGCTGGATCCCAGAGATGTTGTCTCTACGCTCGACGATGCTATTCCGACACAGTGGTATACAGTCAATTCATCCGGTCATTGTTCTTGCTTCTTTGCTCAAATGAAAAACCGGCCAGCGAATCGTTTCTTAACCATCCGCGAATTTGGTGCTATCGGAAACGGTTTGTCATTCGCAATGGGGGTTTGCGCTGCGCATCCTGACGAGCCTGTTGTTCTATTTGATGGCGATGGAAGTTTACTGATGCACATTCAGGAGTTCGAAACCATCACCCGTCATAATATGAACCTACTGATAATCGTTTTAAACGACGGTGCCTACGGTTCTGAGATTCACAAATTACGTTCAGAAGGTTTACCGGATGACGGTGCTGTATTCGGCCGGTCCGACTTCGCATCCATCGCCAAGGGCTTTGGTGCAAGCGGTGCCACGGTAACCAACCTGGACGATTTACAACCGCTCATCGAACAGTATGGTAGACAGATGTCCGACACATCCAACTCTTCCCGTGAAAATCGACTAACAGTGATTGATGTTCATGTCAGTGACAAAGTAGTATCTTCAGTTATCAGACGTTCACACGCCCACTAGAAGGATTTACATCATGCCTTACGAAGCTGCCTCCTCGGTTCTAGAAAACGTACGCGTTTTGGATTTAACGCGAGTTCGTTCCGGCCCAACCGCGGTTCGTCAGCTGGCAGATTGGGGCGCTGATGTCATTCGTATTGAACAACCTGAAGCACTTGAGCCTGATGGTGCCCTAGGCGCTGCGCGTCACACCGCAGATTTTCAAAATTTGCAACGTAACAAACGCAGCATCACGCTTAACTTAAAAACCGAAGAAGGTATGGCTATTTTCAAAAAGCTAGCTGATACCGCCGATATTATCGTTGAGAATTTTCGCCCGGATGTGAAGGAGCGTTTGGGTATCGACTACGGCACCTTATCAAAGACTAATGAACGCCTTATCTACGCTAGCATCTCTGGGTTTGGACAAACAGGGCCGTACGCAAAGCGTCCTGGATTCGATCAAGTCGCTCAAGGCATGGGCGGGCTAATGTCTATAACAGGTGCGCCGGGTGAAGGGCCTATGCGCGTCGGTATTCCCATTGCTGATTTATGCGCGGGGCATTTCTGTGCTCAGGGAATTCTGCTTGCCCTCTACGAAAGAGAGCGTTCAGGAAAAGGGCAGTGGCTGCATACGTCTTTACTGCAAGCCATGATTGCCATGCTTGATTTTCAAGCGGCTCGCTGGACAGTGACAGAAAAAGTCCCCGTGCAAGCTGGGAACAATCATCCAACCAGTATTCCAACGGGTGTTTTTCAAACAAAAGATGGTTATATCAATATCGCCGTAGCAGGTGAGGCGACCTGGGCGCGTTTTTGTCAGTCGGTAAATAAAGAAGAATGGCAGGATCATCCTGATTACAACACGGCGCAGCAACGATCAGATAATCGAGATGAGTTAAATCGATTAATTAGTGAAGTCACTATTAACAAAACCAGCGAAGAGTGGATTGATGCGTTCGGTGAAGCAGGAGTCCCTAGCGGCCCCATTTATACGATCGATAAGACCTTTAGCGATCCACAAGTACAGCATCTTGAAATGACAGCATCCGTAAACTCACCGGTTATGGGAGATATCTCCTTGATTACTCAGCCCGTTGTATTAGACAGAACGCCCAGCAGCATTAAAGTTGCTCCTCCGGAGCGTGGTAATGCCACTCGTGAAATATTAAAAGAGTTGGGTGTTGCAGAAGATGAGTTTGACCGGTTGCTAGAAGAGCACGTTATCTGATGGGCGATTCAACGTGCGCTTGTTAATCATTTAAACGGTTGGGATGCGCTCATAGACATCCCAACCGTTGTTAGTTTTGAACGAGAAAATAGCTAATCTGTTGTTCGGTTAATAACCAGCACAGCATCTCCTTGCTGCTGAACAATAACAACCTCGCGACTGATAGATATTCCTGAGGCGGTCCATCCGACACCCAAATTGTCGTTGATTTCAGCGACTGTTTCTGCAGGTAGAGAGAATGATCCGTCATCAGTGGCTTCGCATTCCACACTAATGAATTCGAGAGCACCGACGTTAAATTCAGAAAAATTTAGCGAAATGATGCTGTCTGCTGTAGTCGATGCGTCCCAGCGGAATTCAGTCTCAGCATTGAATCCTCCAAACGGATCGATATTAAAACCGCTGATGGGTTGTGGTGCCACTACAGATACGTTTGAAAATGCCGGGAAAACATCCCCTGGTATATCTATGATGAGTGGTGAGGGGGCAGGGTGAACAAGATCCACTGTTGAACTGTAACCTGTAAATCCAAACTGAGTGGTTCTTTGCAATTCACCGTATGTTCCTGCAGCACTACTTAATGAAATGGTTTCGCCGGCGGATACCGTCTGAAAAGGGAATCCAATATCTAAATCTGTATCATCGTCGTTACCGAGAAAACTAGTAACAGTGACTTCGCATTGTTGGATGATTTCTTCTTCCAGTTCCTCTCTAAGCCTATCAGCGTTTACGGCAGTATCTAATCGAATAAATCCACCAGTAACGTCCGAAGTCTCGCTAACGAAGTCATCGTCTACATCCAAAACACCAAAAAGTTGGACATTACCTTGGATAGACAAAAATCCTGTGCTGCCAGTGCTCGGATCATCTGTGGTCGCGTTGTCTGTACCAGAGTTGTCGGTTCCAGAGTTGTC
>JAHDGK010000052.1:5892-28356 GCA_020627685.1 Granulosicoccus sp.
GTCAGTTCCAGAGTTGTCAGTTCCAGAGTTGTCAGTTCCAGAGTTGTCAGTTCCAGAGTTGTCAGTTCCATCATTGGATGGTTGGTTGGTGGTGCCTTCGTCAGAAGGATTACTTGAGCCAGAGGATCCGCATCCGGCAAGTAGTGCAGTTAGTATCGCAATCGATAGTATTTGAAATTTCATGTTACATCTCCACTTGGTTACAAAATTCCAGCACAGATCATATTATCGAATAATTTTGGTTGGCGCTAATAGTCAGTGGCTGACTTTAGTAGCAGTTCGCCTTAGCTAATTGATTTTTAGCTTTATTATTTTCAGCAATCACCCTATCGCTGGTACCGTTCTTATTGCCCTTGAGTTTCAGAGTCAGGCCAAAACTCGCAAACCATTTACCTTCTAAAATTTCCTGCAACGTGAGCGCATTTGCTTAACAAACAGTTTTGTAGAATAGGCATGCAGTTTTTGATAAGTCACTTGTACAGGCAGTATGATCGTGGCATAAGTTAACTTCATCCCCGACCTAATAAGAGTGATGCGTTCATAGACAGATGCGTCGCGCACCTTTCAGTTAAATAGAAATTTGAGAGAATCGAGTAATGATGAAAACGCAGCTTAACCGAACTGCACTTGTGACAGGTTCTGGTCGAAATATCGGACGTGCGATCGCTCTTGAACTGGCCTCTGAAGGGTACAACGTGATATTAAACGGTTCATCCGATCGCTCTGCCTGTGAGTCGGTGGCAAGTGAAATTGAATCAATTGGCAGCCATGTGCTCATCGCAATGGGCGACGTGGGTGTACGCGAAAATGCTAAGCAGATCGCTGCCGCGGGAATTAAGCAGTTTGGCTCCATTGATGTATTGGTAAACAATGCCGCAATCCGTCCATCCTTCGATTTAGTGAACGATGAAGAAGCTGAATTTCACCGAATTATGGATGTGAATTTTCATTCAGCGCTGTGGCTAAGTAGAACCTGTTTGCCGCTTATGATCGAAAAGGGTTGGGGCCGAATAGTAAATTTTACTGGTATGAATGCTCAGCAGGGTTATGTGGGTAAATCAGCTGTTAGCATCTCAAAGCATGCGTCTTGGGGACTCACGAAATCCATCGCTAAGGAGTACGGCCAGTACGGTGTTACGGCGAATATAATCTCGCCCGGTACCATCATGGAAGATACTGAAGAAGACGAACTGGCAGAAAATCGTGAGTTGCTAAGGAAGCAGAATCCTGTGGGTCGTTTGGGATACCCGCAAGACATCGCTAAGATGGTGACGTTTTTATCTAGCGATGCTGCAGGGTTTGTAAATGGACAGTTGCTACAGATTAACGGCGGTGTCGTAACCTAATCACTTTCCTTGAAAGTCAGGTTTGCGCTTTTCCATAAATGCTTTACGCCCTTCTTTGTAGTCTTCTGATGCGAAACACGCGGCGACCATTTCATCGCAGCGCGTTAGGTTGCGTTTAGCTGGATCAGACTGCAAGACTTGGGTCGCGATAAACTTCATTGCTTGTATCGTAAGCGGAGCGTTGTCTGAGATCGTCGCAGCTAGTTCTGTCACTCTTTCTGAAAGGGCATCTTCAGTGACTACCTCTTGAATAAGTCCAAGTCGCAATGCGGTATCTGCGTCTATGGATTTGGCGGTAAACATCAATTGTTTGGCAGAAGCTGCTCCAACCGCGTTTACAAGGCGTCGAATTGCGTCAAAAGGATATCCCAACGCTAACTTTGCAGCCGGCATGGCGAAACGGGATTTCATGGACGCGATCCGAAAATCAGTACAGGCTGCCAGGTTCAATCCACCGCCGATACAGTGCCCATCAATCATGGCGATGGTGGGTTTCGGAAAATTCTCAATGATGTCGTACACCACTTTTAAGCGGGCGTTGTAGTGCTCAGTGGCATCTTTTGAGCCGCGTTCTTTTTCGAACTTAGAAATATCTGCGCCGGAGACAAACGCTTTGCCACCAGCACCGGAGAGAATGACAACCCGCACCTGATCATCTTCAGAGAATGCGGTTAAAGCAATTTCAACGGCATCCCACATTTCCAGAGAAACAGCATTGTAGCGCTCCGGGTTGTTGAAGATCACATGACCGGCAGCGCCATCAACCCGCGCTAAAATCTTGTCTGTGGGGAGAGTCAGTTCTTTAGTCATTGTTAAGGTCCTTATCGATTGTTTAATCGATGTGTGCAACAAACGCTATTTGTTTTCGGTCAGTTTAAAAACTCGACGCGAGAAAAAACTACCAAAGTATATCGTGAGAAGAATACGCACCAAATGATGTAGTGCGACGACAACCGGATTAAAATTGAGCGACAGGGCTATCAAACTCATCTCCGCTAAACCACCCGCAGCGAAGCTGATAAACATCGCGCCAAAATCTGCGGGAACATATTGGATGAGTATCATGCCGAAGCTTGCAGCCAAGAACAACATATAGCTGCCAGAGAGTAAACCCATACCGAAGCCGCGCATCAGTAGCTTTCTCGATACCCCTGAGAACTGAGCACCCAAGGCTGTACCTACCATGTACTGAGCCGCGTGACCCAGCCAAGGTGGTATATCTATTTCAACTACCCCTGTCACTGACAACATTAGAGCCAGCAACAAAGGCCCTAACATGTGGGATACCGGTAGATGAGTAATTCTTCCAGCAGCAAGGCCAACTAACGCTATAGTGAGTAGCAGCAGAACGTCAATATGGTCGTAGCTGGTCGTGGCGAGTGTTTGCCCTGCAAGTGACCCCACGGCATCCCCCTGAACGAACAGGAAGAGCAGGGGAACTGATGCGACGACTAAGATGATGCGAATGAAATGCTGAGCTGTCACGACCCTAAGATCTGCCCCAGCCTCTTCGGCTAAAGCTGCGGCATCGATAATACCGCCCGGCAGGGAGGCGAAGTACGCATCCAGTTTTTCATAGCCCCCCAACTTTCTCATGATGAAGTAGGAGCCGCTGTGCGCCAAAAGAATAAATGGGATGAGAGCCAGACCGGAGATCCAGAACTGCGGCAACAACGTCAGTAGCTCGGGTGAAAAGCGGGACCCAATCATTGCTCCGATGATTGACATAAAAACCAATCGCACCCATCTCGATAGTTTAGGTAGTCTTTTTTCGGCGCGTTCGTACCACAGCACGTAGCTGGCAGCCCCGAAAATCCCTCCAAGCATGAAGGGCATGGGCAAGCCAATAATTAACGCAGCGGAGCCACCGATTAACCCGCAGAGGAAAATCGGTATGAAGCGAATATCAAACACTAACTCAGTTTGATTAAGCTACTTCTCAGCTTTACGGGCCCGGTAGCTTGACCAGGAACGAAACAGCACAACTGCTGCACCGATCAACAAGAAAATAGGTGCATACGAGAATTTGCCCTGATACTCAAAGCTTGTGAATACGAAGAAACCTTGATCTGAAATAATCATGGACTGTCGAAACGCTTCTTCCATACTCGAGGTAAGTACGAAGGCAATGATAAAGGCTGCGGCAGAAAAATTAGTTCTTCGCATGGCGTAGCCGATGACACCGAATAGCATTGCAAACCCGACATCCCAGATAGACGCTCTTGAAGAATAACTAGCTGCCAGAGCCGTCATGAAGATAAACGGATAGAGATATTGTGTTGGCAGAATAGCGATCATGCGACCAATAAACGGCGCTGCAAAATAGCCGATGAGGGCGTAGCAGGCGATACCGATGAGGCCGGCGGCAAAAATGCCGAAGATAAATTCGCGAGGGCTGATAAGCTGGCCACCCATGAACAAAGGAGGTTCTGTGGCAAAGATACTCGGGCCGGGTTGCAGGCCGTTAACCAAAAACATACCAATAAGAACAGCGGCGATGGTTGAACCTGGAATACCCAGCGTCAACAGTGGAATCATTGATGGGCCCGAAACCGCATTGTTGGCAGATTCAGGAGCAGCAATACCTTCAACAATTCCCGTTCCCCATTCATCCTTTTTCTTCGATCGTCTTTTCTCTTCGCCGTAGGCCACGAAGCAGGCTACCGAAGAACCCAGACCGGGCATCATGCCGATTAACGATCCGTAAATTGACGAGCGGAACATTAAGGGCACGCAGCGCTTGAACTCGGGCCAGGTAAAGTAATGCGCGGACGGGTCGTCCATCTTGTCCGATGCCAGAGATGTCATTTTTACTTTGGCGGCTTTCTCTGCCTGAATGATGACTTCGGAGATAACGAACACGCCAATAAGAAGAGGAACGAGAGCCATACCCGATTCGAGTTCGTCGATACCCATCGTCATTTTGAATTGGCCGGTGATGATGTCTTCACCTATTAGTCCTACAACTGCGCCGAAGAGGGTAGAAATAATGCCTTTAATGATGCTGTCACTCACAACTGAGCCAATGACGACAAAAGCCATTAAGTAGATGGCGAAGTTTTCCGGTGGCCCGAATTGACGCGTGAAGCCTGCAATAGCTACAGCGCCAAAAATAAGTACGATTTCGCCAAAATAGTCACCATACGCGGAGGCAACTGTGGCGGTTTTGAGTGCCTTTCCAGCTTGACCTTTTTGAGTCATCGGGTAGCCGTCCTGCATGGTTGCGGCAGATGCAGCGGTACCCGGAGTATTAAATAAAATGGCTGCTATTGAGCCGCCGTAACGCCCGGATTTGCCGATAACGTACAGGAATGCAAGCCCAGCTAATCCACCTATTTCATCGTTGTAGGCAATTAGAATTGGAAGCATCATGGCTATTGCAGCTGCTGCTGTTAAGCCGGGCAGTGCACCAAACACGATGCCTACGAAGGCCGCCAGTACAACGAAGATAACCGCATAGGGATCGTTGAAGAGAATAGTGAAACCACAGGCTATATCAAAAAAGATCGATAGAAACCCGAGGGAGTCAAAAAACTCTTGTACGCCAGCACATTGATTTTGCAACTATTTTGCTCCGGTGATCCAATTGGTATAGGGGCGCATATCGAATAAGGCGCCTTTGGGATCGTTGAGCAGCATTACGCCCATAAAGACCCACTGGAATACTAAGGCTAGGACGACGGCACCTAAGAGCATCGAAACCCAGTTGCGAACTCCAAATGTATAGAGCATGGCAATGAGTGTCACGATTACCGCTGAAAAATACCCTAAGCCCCAAAACGTCACGACGAAAAGCGCACCGCAGGCAATGACTGAAAAAATACGCTTGCTATCACTCTCTAGGAAACCATAGCCTTCGCTGAGGTCGCCGGTTTTTCCGCGAAATGCGCGAAGGATTAACCAAAGTCCGCCGAGAACAAGCGAAACGGCTAGGATCATTGGGAGAGTGCGAGGCCCCACGGCTTCGCGGGTTGTGGAGATGGTAAAAGCCTGAAAAATAAAAAAGACACCGATCAAAATGACTGCTGCACCAACGCAGTACTCAATTTTGATCTTGTATTGCTCGTTGCCCATGTGTTTATTTTCCGAAGATCGACTCTACACCGGTAATCGACCCGATACCGGACACAAAAAAGCAGCAGACCGAACCTCGGCCTGCTGCTTGTACGGTCACAGATTACTGATTCGCGATGATTTCAGCAACAACGGGACCCATGACTTCAAACATGGTGTCTTGAGCTGCAGTCGCTGTAGCTTGGTCTGTGTAGAAAGCAGCTAGATCGTTACCAGACATGTAACGCTTATAACCTTTGAGTTCTGCGATGTGAGCAATGGCAGCACCAACATCAGCTTGAACTTCTTCTGACACACCTTTAGCACCAAACAAGCACATGAGGCCCGTGAAATCGATGCCATCAGTACCTTGCTCTTTAAAAGTAGCTAGGTCTGGAGCCATTGGATCACGCTCTGCACCTGCAGACGCCAGGGCACGAATGTCGTTTTCAAAACCAACAACCGTGTTCACACCGCCGAACACAGCTTCGACTGACTGAGACACAAGCGCTGCGCGAGCTTTTGATCCGCCTTGGAAAGGAACTTTCTTGTGCTTGATGCCGTGAGTATCGAAGAAGATGTGCCCGATAGTCGCGTGCATGGTTGCAGCACCAGATGTACCCCAAGTGATCTCTTCACCTGATGCTTTCGCGTTAGCGATGTACTCTTCCAAAGTTGTTGCAGGGTTGGACGCATGAACTTGCAGTGAGGTAACCAGCTGCGAAGCACAACCCAGATTTACGAAATCTTCAGGGATGTGGTAAGGGCGCTCATCGCCTTTAGCCAGTTCGCCGGCAATGAAAGTACCGATGTTGATCATATAAAGTGTATGACCATCAGTATCTTCATCTAGAACCGCTTTAGCCGCTTTCTGACCAGATGCACCTGGCAGGTTAACAATGTATGCCGGTAATCCGTTCATGCTAGGTGCTTCGTGCATGTAAGAGGCGAAGCCGCGAGCAGTGGTGTCAGTACCACCGCCGGCAGAGAAGCCAACCATGATTTTGACGGGCTTTTCGGGGTAATCAGCCAGAGCTGCACCACTAACGAGCATTGCGGTAGTCGCAACACCTGTGGCAAGTTTCTTGGCAAAACTCATAAAATTCTCCAATGTGGTTTGGTTCACTAAAAAAGTCACCCTTGATGGGTGATTCTGTCCTTCGGGTGATCAGACATTGTAAATAGTTAAGGACGGTTGCTCAAATCATTTTTGCCGCATAATCAGCAATTAGGACGCCCGCGTTAGAAAAATTCGCGTTGCATGGGGCGCATTTCTGAAATTCGATAACTAGTCGGAGGCGCTATGTCTAAAACTCATCCTTTCGACGGACTGTTGGTGGTTGACTTCACACATGTCCTTGCAGGTCCTGCGTGCTCCTACTATCTGGGGTTGTTGGGTGCTGATGTTATAAAAGTTGAATCTTTGACAAAAGGTGATGCCATCCGTCATCGAGGTGGCACTGACGCCGTTGCTGCCAGCTCCGGCATGAGCACTTCGTATTTGACGCAAGGTGCCGGTAAGCGCTCTTTTGCAGTTGATTTAGAATCAACATCGGGTATCGATCAGTTTCATCAACTCTTATCGAAAGCGGATGTTCTCATTGAGAATCACGTTCCCCGAACGTTGGAACGTTTGGAGTTGGATGAGAATAGTGTGGCGACGCGTCATCCGCATTTAATTCATTGCGCCATGACCGGCTACGGGCGGGGTGGTCCGCAAGAGAATACCGCTGCCTACGATGTGAATATACAAGCCTCTTGCGGGTTGATGGAGGCGACAGGAACTCAAGACAGCGGGCCGATCAGAACGGGTGCGCCTGTTCTAGACTACGGCACAGCAATGGCGGCGAGTTTCGCCGTAGCGTCAGCTTTGTTTGAACGGGCAACGAGTGGCAAAGGGACATTTATTGATGTGTCGATGTTAGAAACCGGTTTGTCTCTTATGAGCTCGACGGTCACCGACTTTCTAAAAACCGGTAACGAGCCAAAACGCCGCGGTAATCTTGCCAACAGTCGTTCACCCGGGGCGGGTAGCTTCCCTTGTAAGGAGGGTGTTATGTCCTTGGGTGTGAATGAAGAATCTCACTTCGTAAGTTTGGCCAAAGCACTAGATCGGGTTGACTGGTTAAATGACGCGCGATTTGCAGAGCGAGAGGCTCGAAAATCCAATGCTGCTGAGTTAGCTTCGCAGATAGAATTTGAATTGTTGAAGCGAACGGCTGAAGAGTGGGAGCCTCTGTTACAAACAGCAGGTGTGCCGTCGGCCCGCTTACGAAGTATGGCTGAGGCGTTAAATTCAGAGCACGTGAAAAAAAGAGGCTTTGTACAGACGACTGAAGCGGGTGTCAGTGTGCCTACATTGCCCTTCAGAATCGGTGGTGTCGCGGCTTATAAACCGAATCGTAAAGCACCTGCACATGGCGAACATACCGATGAAATCTTATCGTGGTTGAGTGACGACTCCTAAATACGCACATAGCCGCAACGTATAATTCGCAGGAGAATGCCCAACACCGTTCGGTAAGATAGAACGATATTGGACATCTCTGTAGTGAACAACACTCAACGAATAATAGCGCTACTTCCAAGCTATAAATCTAGCGGTTGTAGACGGCAGTAATACTTGTCGATGCTATTGAATTGGCTCGCACCATAAACCCTGCTAATGCATTGGAAACAGAGGCATCAATCTCAAGCATAGTGGGCAGAGCATGAACGGTGAACTGGTAACGATGGACTTCACCAGGAGGAGGGCAGGCACCGCCAAATCCAACTGTGCCGTAATCGTTGGTTAATTCCACCGAACCTTCTGGCAGGGTCGCGCCACTTGCCAGCTCAGAGGTGTCTGCTGGGATATTAAATGCAAACCAATGCCACCAGCCCGATCCGGTAGGTGCATCAGGGTCGTATGCGGTTATTGCAAAGCTCTTCGTACCTTCGGGCGCGTCCGACCAACTTAAAGCTGGGGATGTATTGCCGCCTTCGCAGCCAAAGCCCTGAAATACCTGACTGCTATCGAGCTGTTGGCCTTCGGCAATGTCCGTGCTATTAATCGTTAAGTCTGCTGCAACAGGTGCTGACAGGCTTGTCGCAATAATCATTGAAGAAAGAAAGTGTGAAATTTTCATGTTGTTACCCTTTGGTTGTTTAAGAAAGAAAGGGTAATTTACGGCTGCTAACGATTTTTCACTTCCGGCTGGCGATTAGAAACTATCGAAATTCGCTCAATCTGTTTTTTGCCGGATACTTCTAGGTTGTAAACCAAAGCGCTTCTTAAATAGATCGGCAAAGTGCGAGGGAGTTTTGAATCCACAGTCGTAGGCTATTTCAGATACGTTTGATGTGGTGGTCTGCAACAACGCTAAACCGTATTCCAATCGAGTGTTGAGCAGTATTTTAGAAAATCCCTGATTCTCTTTCGCAAGATGACGGCGCATAGTTGATTCGCTCATGGCAAGGCTAGCAGCGACTTCCTCCGATGACCAAGAGTGGCTGAGGTCTTTTTCAATGAGCTTCCTCACTCGTCCTAACAACGACTCTTCCCGCATTGCCGGGGCCTGAAATCCTTGATGTTTTAACCAGATGAGCGGTTCCATAAGCCGATGATTACGTAGGGCCTTGGGCAGATTTTCATCATGAATCGTCTCTTGAATCAAGGGCACTAACAGCTCGGGGTGATACTTCTCAGAACGGATAATCTGAATGTCAGAGGTGGAGGAGGTGGAAGACTCCGGGAATACTGACAACACAGAATCGTTAGAGTAGGCAATGCCCAAAGCTCTGTAGTTATTCTCCATAACCGGTCGATTTTCCATAGTGACCATGGACTCTGGCGGAAAGAGCAGGAGGTCGCCGGTTTCTGCGATCAGCTCTGACTTTTCTGAATCGACAACCCGCTTGGACCCGGATTCAATGAAAAAAAGAAATGTTTGTCGAAAATACAGGTCAGGGAAAACGCTGCTCGTTGCTTGAACGATAGGGAATACCGAAACTGAGTCGGATGGTTGTGACGTACGGTTTGTGGACATAGGCTTTAATTGAAATAATAAAAAACGCACCTTTCGCTCAATTACTATTATCGTAACTGAATGCAATCCTTTCGTCCCGCGCCCTATGCCAGATAAACCGATATTAACGAGAGAGTCACTCCTCAATGGTGAGCTGGAGCGTTTGGTTCACAATCAGCAGTCTGATCTTCAACGCATGTCTGATGAAGAACGCTCGTTGCTCGTTGAGCGTACGGTAAGAGAGTTGGGTGAAGCTGATCTATGGGTTTTCGGTTACGGGTCACTGATCTGGAATCCTGCCATGGAATATGAGGAGCAACGGCGTTGCACAGTAGTCGGTTATCAAAAGAAATTTTGTTTCTGGACCACGCTCAGTCGGGGTAGTGTTGAAAACCCGGGGCTGATGATGGGATTGTTGGAAGGCGGACAGTGCCAAGGTGTGGCTTTCAGAATTGCAAAGAGCAACGTAGCTACTGAGCTTGATGTTCTGTTTCGACGAGAGATGTCGCATTACATATATAAACCAACTTGGGTTGATACCCAGTGTGTGGACTCCAACAAGAGTTTTAAAACACTGACTTTTGTTGTTGATACTGAGAACCACCGATACGCGAACGATTTAACTCGCGCCCAAACGATACGCACGCTGGCAACAGCCGTAGGTCCTCTAGGACGAAACTGCGATTACTTGTTTCAATTGTCTGAGAAGCTACATCAGTTGGGTTTTGATGATACGGAGTTACAAGAGTTAGCAAAAAGCGTAAGAGAGTTTCAAAACAATGAGTAAGCAACCCAATATACTTTTCATCATGGCGGACGATCACGCGTCCAAAGCCATCAGTTGTTATGGGGCGGGTATTAACCAAACTCCCAACATAGATCGTATCGCGAACGAAGGAATGCGTTTCGATCATTGCTATGTCACTAATTCCATTTGTACGCCGAGTCGCGCTGCTATTCTTACCGGCACCTATAACCATGTGAATGGTGTTTCAACGTTAGACACTCCCATTGATAACCGCCTACCGAATGTCGCTAAACACCTTCGTACGGGTGGGTATCAAACAGCCATCGTGGGTAAATGGCATTTAGGTGAAGGTAAGGCGTCTGAACCTACGGGCTTTGATTATTGGTCTGTACTACCCGGGCAAGGCGATTACTTTGATCCGCTCATGATAGAAATGGGTCAAGAGGTGGAAGTACCGGGCTACGCTACCGATATTATTACGGACAAAAGTATTGAGTGGTTAGACAAACGAGATCCATCGAAACCGTTTTTCTTAATGTGTCATCACAAAGCACCTCACAGAGAGTGGGAGCCTCACCCTAAGAATCGAAGCTTGTATCAGGACGATATCGACATTCCTGAGACGTTCGATGACGACTATAAAAATCGCGCCAAAGCTGCTGCCGAAGCGAAGATGCGAATAAAAGACGATATGACCTATGCAGACCTTGGATTGGTTCAGCCTGAGGGTGGGGCAGAAGTAGGTGAAAGAGCGACGGTACATAGTCCGCGACGCAAAATCCCTAACCCTCGTGATGTATCTAAACTACGACTTATCGATAAAGACACCGGGGAAATATTTACCTTTCGTACCAGCGAAGAATTAAGCCGGTTCAAATACCAACGATATCTCAAGCGCTATCTACGCACTATCCACTCCATTGATGAGAGTGTAGGGCGCGTGCTCGATTATCTGGATGAGCATGGGCTAGCTGACAATACCTTGGTTATCTACACGTCCGATCAAGGTTTTTTCCTTGGAGAGCATGGATGGTTTGATAAACGATTCATGTACGAGGAGTCTTTTCAAATGCCCTTTGTTGCGCGATTTCCCAACGAGATTGAACAAGGCCGGGTGTGTAAGAACGTTGTTTGTAATGTTGATTTTGCTGCAACATTTTTAGACGCAGCGGGTTTAACCATCCCTAGCTACATGCAGGGAAAGAGTTTTCGATCGCTTCTTAATGGTACGGAAACAGAACACTGGCCTGATATTGCCTATCACCGATATTGGATGCATCGCGATCGCGACCACAATGCCTATTCCCACTACGGTATTCGTAATCAACGGTATAAACTTATTTACTGGTACAACGAAGGCTACGACCTACCAGGCACTAACCATGGCGGAGAAGACAGAGAGTGGGAGCTATTTGATTGCGAGAAAGATCCGCTTGAGTTGTTTAACGTGTATGCCAACACAGAGTATCAACAGGTGGTTGCCGACATGAAATCATTGTTGAACAAGAAAATGGCTGAAATTGGCGATGAACCAGAGCACTGAAAGATTATTGTTGTGTGCTTTTGACGTGATGTTCTCGCCACATCATGTAAGTGCCCGAACCGATAATTAATGCGGCTCCGAAGAGCATTAATACACCGGGCTTTTCTCCGAAAACCAAGATACCCAATACCAGTAAAAAAATAATTCGCGAATAGCGGAACGGCATAACCACAGAGACCTCGGTTATCCGAATAGAGGCAATAATTAGTATGTACCCCAGTGCCCCTATAACGACCATAGGAATTACGATGTACCAATTCACGTTATCGGGCATCAGGCTTTCCCCATTAAAAAATATCCACGCTATCGTGAAAGGCGTTGCCGCAGCCATAGTGAATGTGGCGAGGCTAGCCGAAGGAATATCTTTAGGAATTAATCGGGTTGTCAAATCACGCACTGATAGAGCTGCCATGGCCAGTATTGCCCAGAGAACTGCGTAGTCAAACGTGACTCCACCGGGTTGGACAATGAGTAAAACGCCAATGAACCCTACTGTAATTGAGCACCAGCGTCGCCACCCGACTTTCTCATTAAGAAAGAAAACAGCTCCGACTGTTGCTAATAAGGGGGAGGCTTGGGTAATTGCGCCGACAATCGAAATAGGAACGTTAGCCAGTGCCATGACCATACCGACCATTCCAATGATTTCTGCCAGGTACCGAACTAATAGAATGGGCGAGAACGCCCGCGCATCAATCAGCCTATCTTTCTGAACGACGGCCATGATGAAAAAAATGAATAAGGCACCACCGAGAAGAAAAAACATGACCTGAGCAGGTGACATCACGGCGGTTGAGAGCTTGACCAACGTATCGGCTACAGCAAAAGCAGCCATTGAAGCAATCATCAAAAGGATGCCTTGCAGGTTGGTATCTTTGGTCATGGACTCGAGCTAACGTTGCTAAAAAACTTAGCGGGGAGTCATTGTCACAGAAGCGCCTACGTCTGTGTGATAGAACGAATAATTATTTGATGTTGCTCAATTAGGCCATCATATCGACGAGTTGTCCTGAGCGATGATTACCTCCGGATACATCGACACCGCTGGCTTCGAGTGACGTGTCAACAAAAGCCTTTATTTCTTGGAATGATGCTCCAGACTCTTGCAATTCAGTGACACCGGCGACTAGAAAATCTTGCGCTTCTTGAGATAAGGCACTTCCGAGAGCCTGAATGGCAGTTGCGTGATCTGGTGGGGGGCCGTTTCCGCCGGGAGGCGGTGGAGCAGCCTCGGCGCCTGCTGGCGAAATAGTTGACGACATCAAATCGGTCGATACATTCATAGAGCAGGCTCCATTTTCGCTACAGTGTTAGCGCTTAAATCCCTAACGGAGCGACAGGTTTTGAACTTTAGTGCAAGGTTCTAGTTTTCGCTTTATTGTTAACTAGCGTAGAGTGGAGTGCCCAGTAGGACACGTTTTTTTACCTGGAATAAGAGCTGATCCATGAACTACATATCACCACCCGATAAACAAGCGTATTGGGAAGCAGTGTGGGCGTTTGTTAGAAAACTTCCGTCTGGGAAGGTTGCTACTTACGGACAAATAATGAAGGCACTGCCAAAACCGGTTGGCACCAGTGAAGAAGACTATCGAATGTCTGCATCACGCTGGGTCGGCGCGGCCATGGCTGCGTGTCCCGATGACGTACCGTGGCATCGGGTGATTAACTCACAGGGAAAAATCAGCCATCAATCGGGGGTAGAAGAGCAAAGAAAGCGCTTACAGTCAGAGGGCGTTTTATTTGCCAAAGACAGGGTTGATTTAACACTGTATCAGTGGCAAGAATCCGGGCAGCTTGAGGAGCCGATGCAACCGCAGTTGTTCTAGCTATGGCAGCTCGACGATATCTCCGGGTGAGATCACACCACCTTGCACAACTTCTGCGTACACGCCCATATCCATATGGCCGTAGTGTTCTCGTAGCAACTTAGGCGTTTTCATATTGCGCTCACCGGTGTTTAGATCTACCTCTGTAGCCGGGCATCGCCGGGTTCTTTGTACAATTTTGAATTGTGCATCACCAATAGTTATTTTCTGGCCAACCATATTCAGCTCAGAAAACGGTGCAAGGCCCGACAAGTGAATATTTCCTCTAAAGCGTCCGGGATCTACTTCTTGTCCAATGGTTTTAGAGAACTCGTGAACACTGTCCGTGTTAATAATAGAAACCGCATTCATCATCTCTACCGAGTCGACAGAGACATCGGTAAATCGGTGTGGAGATGCTTCATAAAGCTGTGGTGTTTCATCATCGGGTAGAGACAAAATGCTTTTAATAAACAAGCTGGCCTTGTCTTTACCTTCTGTTGTACTGATGTCGAATTGTTCAGATTGCTGTTTATTCGCGATTGAAAGAATTCCCGTCTCGTCATTGTATTCTGATTCTACAAGTGCAAGAGAGGCGTCCCGGGCAAGCATATAAAACCGGGATTTTGGCAGTGGTTTTGGGTTGCCTGGGTCAAAACCGCTATTAGGGCGTGCAAATCCGAACTGGCGATCTGCTGGAAATCCTTGACCGGCTTTAAGCGTGACGCTTTCTAACTGCTGACCGCTCAGGCCTTTTACGGGGTATCGTGTCAACGCATTAACCCTAATAGCCATTTGTTTGATTCCCATGTAATTAATCGAGACTTTGCTCTGCAAAGTGATCCTAACTTAACATATCCACTGCATAGCTATAAACAGCAAACGTGGGTATCCGCTACTCACCTGCGGCCTTAGTTATCCAGTTTATAAAATCTTCAACTGCTGCGTTACTTAATGCATTCTGTTCATAGGCTAGGTGATACCCGTAGTTTGAGAGCTCAATGTTACTCAGCCGATAGAGCTTGTTGTTGAGTATTTCGTCGGAAACCAGAGAATCGTTTAGTGCGATGCCCTGACCATCAAGCACTGCCTGCACGCGTACACTGGGATCTGGAATGATCAATGTGTCGGATCTTTTTTCAATCGTGAAACCAGAGAGGTCGAACCATTCACTCCAAGCGTTACTGTCTTCTCGATCTCGCAATAGCGTCAGTTTTTTTAATGCGTTCTCAAACCCATCCTTCTCAACCAAATCGTATGCTTTTTTGTCACCCGTAGGCCATGCGGGGCAGTTCATAAGTGGAATTATTTGGCAATCATCCCAACGACCATCACCCCAGCGTATTGCTAGATCAACCTCTTCCCCAGCGAAATTAACTAGGTCAATCATAGGTTGGATACGCAAGCGGATATTGGGATGTGCTTGCATAAATCCAGTGAGCTTTGGAGAAAGCCAACGGGATGCAAAATAGGTCGTAACGCCTATCGTCAAGGAGTGGATGTGTTCGTCCGTGATTTTTTCAATGGCTTTGTCCAGCTGAGCAAACGACTGCTGGGCTATGTCGAACAACTCTCGTCCTTTTTTGGAGAGCGTAATACCTCTTGCATGACGGTCGAAAACCATAAAGCCAAGGGCGTTTTCCAAGCGTTTAATTTGATGGCTCAACGCGCCTTTGGTGAGGTGCAAATGCTCAGCAGCGGTCGATAGGCTCTTATAGTGCGCAACGGCTACGAAAAGGCGGAGTGCATCATAGTGATGTGAAGGCATTCGTAACGTTTAAACCTTTTAAACGCTACGGTCAATAAATTTCGATGGTCGCGGGTTTCTGGAAGTGACATGCTTAACGCTTAAGAATCCGTGTATCCCATTCATGAACTTCTCATCCACAAATAACAATGCGCCAAACAGGGGGACGAAATTTGTCAAAGATCATCTAGTTCCGCAAAGATCTAGGCGTCGTCGCAAGATAAAAACGGATCGTTTGGAGAGCCGCAAGTCAGTAAACGCATTCCAAAGCCGCAGAATTTCCAGTTACCAGCTTTGTACGGATTCGGATTTAGAAAAAATAGAAGAGCAGGCCGACTGGTTACTTGAAAATGTCGGCATGGAGTTTCGCGGTGATGAAGAGGCGTTAGAATTATTTCGCGATGCAGGTGCGACGATTAATCACGAGCGCATCACCTTTGAGCCCGGACTCGTGCGTAGTTTATGTGCAACTGCACCCAGTACATTTACGTTGCACAGCCGCAATTCCAACCGTTCTATTGGTTTAGGTGCGGACCATGTGGTATTCATGCCAGGCTATGGCTCTCCCTTTGTCACCGATTTAGAAAGAGGTCGGCGATACGCGACCATTGAGGATTTTAGAAATTTTGTAAAGCTCACTTATTCCACGCCATATATGCATCATTCGGGTGGAACCATTGTTGAACCTGTCGATGTGCCGGTCAATAAGCGACACTTGGATATGGTGTTGGCACATCTAACGTTGTCTGACAAACCGTTCATGGGGGCGGTTACTTCGTTAGACGGAGCGAGGGATTCCATAAAGATGGCGCAATTAGCATTTGGTGAAAGCTATCTGCACAACCATGCTGTTATGCAAGCCAACATTAATATCAACTCTCCATTCGTATTTGATGGCGTCATGTCTGCAGTTCTACGTGAGTACGCGAAAGTAGGGCAATGTATATGTGTCTCGCCCGCGATCTTTGGAGGTGCAATGGGACCGGTGACACCAGCGGCGATCACTGCGCAGACATTAGCTGAAGCGATGACAGGCATTGCATTGAGTCAGTTAGTAAAGCCTGGCTGTCCTGTGGTAATGGGTAGTTTTCATTCAACCATGAACTTGCGAAGTGGTTCCCTCACATTTGGCACACCAGAGGCAAATTTGGTCTCAATGGCGTTGTCTCAGCTCGGCCATCGTTTAGGAGTACCGGTGCGCTCCGGTGGCGGAAATGTCACAGCCTCTAATGCAGCAGACGGACAAGCCATGGCAGATAGTACAAACGCGTTTTGGGCAACCGTGATTTCAGGAAGTCATCAGGTTTGGCATGCCGCTGGTTGGCTAGAGGGCGGACTTACTATGTCCTACGAAAAGTTCATTCTGGATTTAGATAATTGCGGTGCAATGTTACGTTTGTTACAGGGAATGGAAGTGTCCCAAGAGAGCTTTGCCCGGGAAAGTTATATTGAGGCCGGCCCGGGAGAGAATTTCTTGACCACGTCTCACACCATGGCAAATTACTCTAATGCAAATTATGAATCTCTGTTGCCTGACACAGGTCCGTTTGAGCGCTGGGTGGAGAACGGTTCAGTAGACTCCAGCAACCGAGCTGCCCGCATATGGAAAGACATGCTTGCACAGTATGAGCGACCAGACATTGAGCAGAACGTGCAAAGTCGGCTGGAAGAATTTGTCAGGATGAGAAAAGCTGAGATGTCTGATGCGTGGTACTGAGTAATTTTAAATAGGATTATTACAATGCCTGAGCACAGGCAAAAGCAGAAGACCACGCCCACTGAAAATTAAACCCGCCTAAGTGCCCGGTAACATCGACAACCTCTCCAATAAAAAACAACCCCGGTTGTTTCTTCGCTTCCATCGTTTTAGAAGAAATTTCATCGGTATCCACACCGCCAAGTGTCACCTCTGCGGTGCGGTACCCTTCGGTACCGGCAGGAATAATTTCCCAGTTGTTAAATTTATTCCCTAACTGCTCAATGTTTGTATTCGGCCACTCTGCCAAAGGCTGATCCTTATGCTCAGGCCACCAGATGTTTTCAAATTCCAGAACAACGCTCTTAGGCAGTAGCTTGGATAAAAACGTACGTGCAAGGACTTTAGGTTGAGTGAGCTTTGCCTCCAGTAACGCATGGGATAAATCAGTATCCGGCAATAGATTAATATGGATAGCATGACTCGGTTGCCAGTAGTTAGATATTTGTAATACGGAAGGTCCACTCAAACCTCTGTGGGTGAACAACATAGCTTCGCGAAAACTCGTCTTGCCAGACTGAATGATGGTCGGTATGGCAGTTCCAGAGAGACGGGCGAACATGTCTTTAAGCTGCCCGGTGAAAGTGTAGGGGACAAGACTTGCACGAATAGGAAGAACATTTAGTCCGAATTGCTGGGCCACTTCGTAACCAAACGGTGTAGGGTCCATATGTGGAATGGATAGTCCACCGGTTGCCACGACGACAGCACTCGAACTGACTGGGCCGCGTGATGTGTCCAAAGAATACATCTGCTTTGAATCATCGTACTGAATGTTATCGATGACGCACTGTAAGACAATTTCAACACCGACTGACTCGCACTCGTTACGCAGTAGATCAACGATGTCTCGAGCTTTGTTGTCGCAGAAGAGTTGTCCGTGATCCTTCTCGTGATAGGCAATGCCGTGTTCTTGTACGCTGCCAATAAAATCCCAGGCTGTGTATTGGGTGAGTGCTGATTTGACGAAATGCGGATTTGCGCAGATAAAATTGTCAGGTTCAACGTAGAGGTTTGTGAAGTTGCAACGCCCTCCACCGGACATTAATATTTTTCGGCCAATTTTTTTGCTGCGCTCTAATACCACCACGCGTTTCCCCAGCCGCCCCGCCTGCCAGGCACACATAAGACCGGCAGCGCCGCCACCGATGACTATGGCATCGAAGTGTTTTTTCATCATGGGATTGGGTGGGGACTGACCTGCCTGTTTGCCCACCATTGTGAGCTGCTTACATGAGGGAAATCAAGGCTTTGGAATGAATAGTTTCATTATCTTCAGGGCCGTGTCGTTGATAGTATCGGCAAATCCATTACAGTAGGGGAGATTAGGGGAAGTTTTAGTATCGTTTGCATGAAAGGTCCCCGCAATAGTTGACTGAATGGAGCTGACTAATGATTAGCCAAGGGCTGAATGACACGCTAACTCTGACCGGGCCGGGTACGGAGGCTGGTCAAGTCATGCGACTTTATTGGCAGCCCGCGGCGCTCAGTGATGAACTCCAAGGTCCTCGACCTGTCGTGCCAGTAAAGTTACTGGGGGAAGACCTAGTTCTCTTCCGCGATAGTGAAAACAAACTGGGACTAATAGGGCGAGCCTGTCCTCACCGAGGTGCCGACTTGTGCTTCGGGCGCTTGGAAGACAATGGTTTACGTTGCCCTTTTCATGGCTGGCACTTCAACCGTGACGGCCAATGCGTTGAGCAACCGGGTGAGCCGCTAGGCTCTACCATGCACGAGAAAATCAAGAATGTGTCTTATCCCGTCGTTGAAAAGAATGGAATTATCTTCGCCTATCTTGGTCCCGGAGAACCCCCTGAGTTTCCTAACTATGATTGCTTTCGTGCACCAGGTACTCACGTATTTGCGTTTAAAGGGTTGTGGGAATGCAACTGGTTGCAGGCTATGGAAGTGGGCATAGACCCGGCACATGCTTCATTCTTACATCGTTTCCTTGAAGATGAGGATCCTGAGGATAGTTATGGCAAGCAGTTCCGCGATAAGGCAGCGAATACAGAAATTCCCATGACCAAACTGTTACGCGACTATCCTCGTCCGGATATCTCGGTGCAAGCTATGGACTACGGCATGCGCATAGTGGCCTTGAGGCACATGGAAAACCAACAAACCCATGTTCGTATTACTAATCAGATTTTCCCGTGTGCTATTTCTATTCCTATGAGCCGCGAGATGATTATCACGCAATGGCACGTGCCTGTCGATGACACAAGCTGCTATTGGTATTCAATGTTTACAAGCTTCGATACACCGGTTGATAAAGACTTAATGCGTGAGCAGCGACTCAAAGAACACCGACTACCTGACTATGCACCTATAAAAAACAAACGAAACAATTATGGTTTCAACCCTGAAGAGCAAATGCGCGAAACCTATACGGGAATGGGGCTCGATATTAACGTGCATGATCAATGGGCCGTTGAAAGTCCGGGCCCAATAACTGATCGTACCAAAGAACATTTAGGTACAACTGACGTCGCTATTATTCAGTATCGACGTATGCTAAGAGCCGCTATCGCTAGCTTAAGAGCGGAAAAAGCAGAGGAGTTGCCCATGTTAAACGGGGTTGATCCTAAAGAGATTTATGGCCCTGTCTCAAACGATACGATTGGCGAAATCGACCGCTGGAAGAAAGCGTTTGAAGAGAGTGACAGGGAACGCAGAGCTGCTTGTTCCGGCTGGGATGCCACTATCCCTACCAAGGAATCCTTATGAGTCAGCATAGAGCGAAGATAGCGGAGGGTGCGCTTGCGAGGAAAGGTGTGCTGAGTGCATCTTCCTTAGATAAAGCTGCAGAAATACTTGCGCAAGTGTCTAATAGTGATATCGAGACGATACGTGTGCTCTTCGCTGATCAGCACGGTGTTCTGCGTGGAAAGACCATTGTAAGCGGCGCATTAGAATCGTTGTTTACCACTGGTTTGGCTGCACCTTCAACGCTACTGTTAAAGGACACAGCACATAAAACCGTTTTCCCGGTATGGTCGGAAAATCCTGGCGTCGAGGGAATGGCCGGTGCGGGTGATATATTGATGGTTCCGGACCCTGGAACCTTTCGCATATTGCCTTGGTCATCGCACTCAGCATGGATCTTTTGCGACACCAAGTTTAAAAGTGGCGACGACATCTCGTTTTCTCCACGCGGCGTTCTGAAGTCTGCTATCAACAAACTAGCAGCTGATCAATTGGCATTGACAGTAGGGTTGGAGGTCGAGTTTCATGTTTACCGTTGCGTAGACCCTAACTTGTCTCATGCCAGCGCTACGATGCCAGGGCAACCTGTTCAAACGCAGAACCTCAATCAAGGTTATCAATTTCTGACAGAGAGCCAATACGATGTGCTGGAACCCGTCATGGATGAGCTACGTCGACACTGTCAGGCGTTAGGTTTGCCTGTCCGATCCATGGAAGTCGAGATGGGCCCTAGTCAGTTTGAATTTACCTTCGATCCTGCCGACCCGTTGACTCATGCAGACAACATGATGATGTTTCGCGCCATGGTTAAAGAGGTATGCGCACGACAAGGTTTGCATGCAACGTTTATGTGTAAGCCGAAGCTTGAAAATACGAGCGCGAGTGGTTGGCATCTTCACCAGTCGGTTAGCAGCCTCAAGACGGGTGAAAACCTGATGATGCTAAATGCATCGGGGGCAATGTCTGACACGGCATCAGGGTGGATCGCGGGCCTATTGGCTCATGCTGAGGAAAGTTGTATTTTCACAACCCCCACTGTGAACGGATACAAGCGTTATCAACCGCATCAGCTGGCACCTAATCGAATTCAGTGGGGTAGGGACAATAGAGGGGCAATGATAAGAGCGTTGCTTGCGCCGGGCGATGCCGCGTCGCGAATTGAAAATCGAGTAGCCGAAACGACGGCGAATCCCTATTATTTTTTTGCAAGCCAAATCTTGTCTGGTCTGGATGGTATTCAATCGTCTCTGCATTTGCCTGAAGCCGTTGAGACCCCCTACGACTGCGATGCGACCACTTTGCCTGGCAATTTACTCAGTGCGGTTCAAGCTTTCCATTCGTCTCTTTTTTATCGACAAGCGATAGGCGACGAATTTGTGGACTATTTGGTGCGATTGAAGCAGGCGGAATGGGACCGTTATCATCAAGCCGTCTCGGATTGGGAACAATCTGAATATTTTGGATTGTATTAGTCGCTATATCCGATTGTTATCTAGATACTGTCCGGCAGTTTGTACCCTTTTTTATAGCAGGCTTTAATTGAATCAATAGCGGTCTCACGGGTCATGTCATTGCCGAACCGCGTGGCGTGCACGATAGGTAGTTCGAAGTGTGGTTTACCGTGCACCATCCAATGTGCAAGAAACTCTGCGGAGCCACCACCGGTACCAATGCCGACATTGAACCCCGATGCTAACCACAATCCTTCGGATTCTCCGATGGGACCTAGTAATGGAAGTCCGTCTGGTGTCCAACACATAGGGCCGTTGTTGATAGTTTTTATTCCGGCGTCCCCAAAAGCCGGTAATCGTTCCACCAGTTTTTCTAAGTGACCCATTAAACGATCGGTATTGGGAGGCAATAGCTCTTCGGGAAAATCCTTGGGAATGCCGTCTAGCGACCAGAAAACAGGGTCTGTCTCATAGATGCCTGCTAAAAATCCGTGTGCTTCTTGCCTTACGCTGCAAGAAACGTCGGAATCCCGGTAAGCGGGAACCTCGTGGTCAAGCTTGGCCAGCGAGGGAATGCCTTCTGTGATGAGCTCATGATGCTCGGTTGCATACAGCGGCACATTCAAACCCAACGGCAATAGAAGCTCGCGGGTCCAGAACGATGCCGCCATAACGACATGCTGGGCACGCACCGTTTCCTTCTCTGTATGCACCAACCAGCAATCGTTATCGCGAACAATGCTCTGTACCGGTGTCTGGCGTTGTATTTCTGCACCCATCTGTCGTGCCGCTTTTGCCAACGCGTGAGTCGTACTGCTCGGATCTACGTGGCCGTCCGTTGGTGTATGAGCTGCACCATAAAGACCCTCTGTTTTAATAAAGGGGTGAAGCTCTGCGATGGTTTCGTTTTCAACAACGGAGTAGGGAATATTAAGCGCGCGGTATTTATCCTCGTAGCTATGGAATAGTTCGCGTTCGCGAGGAGTGGTAGCCACGCGCAGTGAGCCGGTTTTATGAAAGTTTATTGATTGTCCGCTCTCTTGTTCGGCTTGCAAATAGGTGCGGATAGAGCCGGCGAACAAACGGGTCATTTCTGCGTACGGACCGAAATAGGTGGTATTGCCGGCTGCGTGCCAAGTACTCCCCGATGTTAATTCGCGCCGCTCGATGAGTAGAGCGTCTGTCCAACCGAGTTTACACAGCCAGTAAAGAATGGACGTGCCTACAATGCCACCGCCGATGACCACTACTTGTACGTTTGTATTCATTATGTTTTTTGATTCCACCAGGTCCCGG
>JAHDGK010000053.1 GCA_020627685.1 Granulosicoccus sp.
CAAAATAGGAAAATACTATGTCTTGGCAAAAAGTCGAACTTATCGGAAACATTGGATCAATTCGAACTACCGGTCCTAACAACGATATTACACAGTTGTCTGTTGCAACATCCAGTTCATACAAAGACAAAGAAACCGATCAATTTGTTGAACGAACCGAATGGCATCGCGTCGTTGGGTTTAACAAAATCGGTGAATCTTTGTTGAACTACAACGTTGGTGACATGCTGGTATTTGAAGGTCAACTACGCACTTCAAAGTATCAAAAGGAGGGTGTTGATCATTACGCCACTTCAATCATTCTAAATATGTTTCCAAAACGGCTTAAGAAAGCGTCTGCAACCTCTGGTGAAGCTGCTTCTCAACCTACTGGATCTACTAACAGTTCCACCCAGGCTACTGCGCCTGAATTTGATGACGACATCCCGTTCTGAGCGGTCTGAGTTATAACGCACCATCGCAGTTTTAACTAACTGTTCTTTCCAACCTTACTAGACAGGCAATGGTTACCCAATCGGGTTTTTATTGTCTGCTCTAGTGTCCAATTTTAGGAGCACTTCTATGAGCCAGATTACTGGAACACTGATACAACGTAAATTAGTTAACAACCACATCTATTGCGTGGTTCAAACTGAAGTCGATGATGTTCAAAAAAATCACATTGTCTACTTTGATATCAGAAATACACAACAAGCGGTAGATATCTCTAAATACCCTTTGCTAAGTGATATTTCTGTTAAAGGCCGGATCGTTTATAGAAAGATGAAGGATCCGCGATTCAAAAGAGGGAAGGTTTCGTTATTTGAGGCTCAGGAAATTGTTGTCAAACAATCTGAGCCCTTTCTCGGACCGTTTCTTCGCCTCGCTTGTTCATTCTGCTTTGTGACGCTAATAGCCTGCATCCCAACGCGATAAACACTCGATATTTCACACCCGATAAATTATTTATCTCTTCAACTACTTAGGTATAAAACTATGACATCTTTAACATCGGTTCATGATAATGATCCACTCTATGAGTTCATTGTTGCCACAAAACAGCAGTTCTCTAACTCCCCGTTATCGTTCGATAACGAGCGTGTATTTGCAATGAATGCACTCTTGAACAATGCTTACCTGTATGAAGTTGCAAGCAAAAATCCTCTTAGTTTGCAGATGGCAATGCATAACGTTTCATCCATTGGATTATCGTTAGATCCAGCATTAAAGCTTGCCTACTTGGTTCCACGTCGGACTAAATCAACAGAAGACCCTAAAGTTGTTGTTGATATTTCCTACCGTGGTCTAATTTCAATTGGTGTTGAAACCGGTTCTATACTCGCTGCAGCCGTAGAATTGGTTCATGAAAAGGATGTGTTTCAGTGGAAGGGTAAATTATCCCCACCTGTACATGATTTTTCACCGTTTGATAGTAATAGGGGTGGTGCTATTGGTGGCTATTGTATTGCCTCACTTCCACAAGGTGGACATATCGTTGACGCGGTATCTCTTGAATATCTCGATAAAGTTCGTGATGGTTCCGAAGCCTTTAAAAAGAACTTTGGACCTTGGATGAACTGGGAATCAGAGATGCAGCTAAAAACGATTGTTAAACACGCGTTTAAATGGTGGCCCACTCAAAACCCTCGAATGGGTCAAGCAATACACCTATTAAACACTGATAACGGAGAGGGTTTAGCAGAGTTAGTACAACCTGCTTTACCTGCCCCGGAACTAGAACCTGTTAATCAGATTTTATCTGATCAAGAGTTTCCGGCAGATTTCCGTAAAAGAGTTAACGATTGGGTTAAGAGAGCAATCAATACGAATGCTTTTGAAACTTGTAAGGCACATATGCAAGAACGCATCAAAGATAAAAGACAGCTTATATATGCCCTGGCAGAGCTTGATAAGGCAAAACCTGATCAAACACAGATCGATGCTGCTTCAGGTACATAGCTAGTCTGTTTTTTCGTACATTGGAGATAGTTCATCTATTGATAATGTTTTCGTAGTTACATCGTTTTTTTACTTCAACCCACGGGGTCATGCTAAGACTCCTTTCGGGTGTTGGCATGTCCCTTTATTAAAGGAGAAACCTACATGTCAACATCTGCATTATTACACTCACCTGATCCTCTATCGTCTATTCAAACTGTCGATATTGCTCAAGGTACACAAGCCTGGGTAGATTGGCGAATACCTAAAGTCACAGCATCCGATATGCCTGCGATACTCGGTCTTAGTCCTTACAAGACACCATGGCAGTGTTGGGGTGAGAAGGTTGGATTACTCAATCCTCCCGACCTTGATAAAAACCCGAATGTTCAACGTGGAAAAATACGTGAAGATGTGGCTCGTCAATTTGCCGAAAAGCAATTGTCTGATGTCCTCATGCCTTTGTGTGCCGAATACACACCATGGCCTACCTTCGCAGCATCATTAGACGGATTGACCTTTGATGCCAAGCCGGTCGAAATCAAAGCACCTTGTGAAAAGGTTTATGCCGAAATTCAGAAAAACGGAATTTTGTCTAAAACCTATCTTATGTATGAGGCTCAAGTTCACTCACAATGCATCGTTTGTGGAGCTACTGAAGGGTTATTAGTGTTCTATCTTGAAGGACAACCATTGTTGGTCTTTACAGTCACTCTTACCCCTGAGCGTCACATTGAGATTATGACCGCCGCTAAAACGTTCTGGGATCAGGTTCAGTCAAAAACCCCCCCGACCGTTGATCCTGAACGAGATTGGTTCATCCCTAAGACAGCCGATGAACGATTTCGTTGGGAAGCCGCTTCTGATTCATGGTCTGATATACAAATGAAGCTCGATGAGCTAGAGGAAAAAATAGCCACCCTAAAAGAAGATAAGAGCCTCTACCAGCAGGAACTTATCAACATTATGGGTAATTATAAACATTCTGATTATTCGGGAGTGAAAGGTACCGTCTTTCATAAGCGCGGTTCAGTTGACTACCCGGCGTTTCTACAGCAGAGATTTCCTGACCAAGATTTCTCGGCTGAGCTAGAAGCATTTCGGAAACCCGGTAAGTCTCAATCACGTTTTTCGTTTTCCAATGGAAAGCTTGTGAATGAAGATTTTCAATACGGTGATCCGGTATCAGAGATTTTCACTGATGTAGAAGCAGGCTTTTTCTAAGCCAAAAATAGTGATCAGTTCCTCAAAGACCCTCGTGTCTTTGAGGATTCTGATTGCCCAAATAGCGATATACTGGATGTGTAAGGTAGTACAACAATCGCCTATCCAATGTGGTGTTTTTAACCAGAATACTGCATCGAATAGCCGGTCTGAGTAGTCATCTGATCGACGTTGAGATTTTGATCGTGGAATATTTCACGACATTATTAGTGTCTTAGTAGTACGGGTATTGAGACAGACACAGCGGCCTGCGGGCTGTATACCCACTTCAACATAACTATGTCTTTCCCGCCCGATGGCCATCAACTCCATCTGGGGGATTGGTGTGTCATTCGTTCGGGTTCCTTTTTTACTCAACGGAGTTCATACCAACCATGACATCACCTCTACGCAATAAGCCTTTTTCAGTCGGCACAACCTTTGGAATCAACGGTATTCCACCTGAAGTAAAAACAGCAGGATTTGAAGATTCTGCAAACCCATTTGTTCCAAAAAATGATCCTACCTATGTGTTTCGTCGTGAGACGTTACGGGACGTGTTGAATTACCTAACTACCCCTGGTGGTGATGGTCTATTTCTCGCTGGACATTATGGAGCTGGTAAAACTAGCTTGATATATCAAGTTGCATCTCGTCTAAATTGGCCTCTCCAGGCTTTTACAGCTCACTCCAGAATGGAGTTTGATGACCTTGTCGGTACTTGGAAATTAGTACAGGGCACTATGCAATTCGTTCATGGCCCGCTTGCGGTTGCTATGAGAGAAGGGCACATCTTCACACTTAACGAGTGCGATCGCGCTGACCCCGGTCAGTTAACAGGCCTTCACGATATTGTTGAGGGACATCCATTAGTGATACCCACTAATGGGGGTGAGGTTATTCAACCTCATGAGAACTTCCGTTTTATTTCCACCGGTAACTCTGTCGGTTCAGGTGATACGACGGGCTTGTATCAAGGCGTTAATGTGCTTGATATTGCCTTTATGGACCGTTTTCGTATGGTGAATGTAGATTATCCATCCGTTGAAACGGAACGCGCTATTTTAGCTAATAAGGCAGGTTCACTTCCTGAGCCTATTCGGGAAAAGATGGTTGATATTGCCAATAACATTCGTCGTTTGTTTATTGGTAATCAAGAAGGTGTTGCACCTATAACTGTCACTATGTCCACCCGCTCATTAATTCGATGGGCAACGTTAACCCTAACGTATCGAAATGCTCCCAATGCTCTGCGTTACGCATTGAGAATTTCACTTACCGCTAAAGCTGAACCTGAACAACAGATAGCTATAGAGCAAATTGCACGAGATATATTTGGGTCTAGTTGGTCCGATGAATAATCGTTGTAATTAACAGATCGCATTGTCACATTGTTGTCAATGCTAATGAGCCTATACAACCACTGATTATGGTGGTTGTTAGCGTTCTTATACCGCGGTTTGGATCCTCACTAAACCGCTAGAGATATTACGTATCTCACGTTTTCATGTCCTTTGAAAACACTACTCACTTCGCCTGCACAACGCCGGGCAAATTCTACTCATCTACTGTTATAGGAGACACCTATGGAATTCATCCAGGGGACTACACTCGTTCATCTTAAAATCAAGTGCTGGGGCGGTTCTAAAAAAGCCTCTCGGGACAATGATATAAAGCTGGGCACTAATGGCTCTATGCCATCTGAAAAACTATTGGAGTTAGGACGTAAGAAAATATTTCCACCAAAGGCTATTGACCCGATGCTTCGTCATCGCAAAACAGCTGAACGACACCTTTTAGTTTCAGGTACTCGTTTTATTGGTGGTTATGCCATACCCGATAGTGAGGTTCAATCTTTATCGAAGACACTGGAGAGTGTTAAGAAAAAGTTTTACGAAGACTTGGTCCATTTTCTCGACACATTTGAAGAGAATAAACAAAAATGGCTTTTTGAAAACTCTGAATTTGAGTCTATCTTGCGAGATCAGACACCAGATAAGGACTATGTGGAAAAGGCATTTTCGTTTGAATACAAGTTGTTCAAACTCGATGCATTACCGGGATCTGAACCTGATTCTGATGATGTGGCTAACCAGGTACTGCATGAAATCGGTCAATCCTGTAAGCGTTTCTCTGAGCGTTTACTGACTCGAAATCAAGGTATTGGTAGTGCCAATTTAAAACGACAGATATTACCTGTCATACAGAAACTCGATCTTCTTTCATTTGGCAATCACCGAATGAATAAAGTTCTTAGTGAGTTTCAGGCACTTGATCGATCCATCCCTGATGGACACTTCAAGAAAGATGATCCTGTTCTTTCCAGGGTTATCGTGTTTCTCAGTATGTGTGCTGACCCGGATAGGTTGGAGCGAATCATTGACGGTAGTTTGTCAGTTGAATCAATCATTCGTAAATCCAGTCAAGCCACACCCTTAACCACTAATGATGGTCCAGTCTCATTTGATTCTGGCGATTCACTCTCTTCCACACCTTTCGATATTCAGTCTACCGACACGTCTATTACAGATTTGTCTGCTGATTCGTCTATCGGCTTTTTCTAGAGAAATCTACTATGAGAAATAATCTAAGTACGTCGCTTGAAAGGGCTCTACCTATTGTTGCTAGTGCTTATGGCGAGCTGTTTGGCGTCAAGGTGTTGATAGGTGGTACCCAAGCTCATACAGATGGTCGTAGTATCACGCTTCCTTTAGTTAAATCGTCAGATATCCATGATGTACTTTTCGGATATTTAGCGCATGAATCTGGACACATTCGAAGTTCAGATTTTCAACTAATGGGACGTTTGACCAATCCATTAGAGCGTTTCATTTTGAACGCGATCGAAGATGTTCGTATTGAGGAGGAGATGATTAGTCTCTTCCCCGGTACTAAGATCACTATTGACGCACTTTATCAGTATGTGTTTGATGAATCTTTAATTCAGGTAATTAAAGCCAAGGACAATCCTGCGACTCAGCTTTCACTGTATATCTTATACAAGTGCAAAGTTGCTTTTCGGGGTTTGACTCTATTTGATCCTTTGTTGAGATTTGCTGAACCGATTGTTAAGCAGACCTATGGTGACCTTTTTGTTCAAGAGGTTGATCAGATTTTGACAACTGATGTACCCAATATGACGTGTTGTGCTGATGCCCACCGCATCACTACAAAAATATTGGATTTGCTGAAAGTTGATCCTGCTCAATCTTCTGATTCGTCGGATGACTCTACTGATTCAGATACGTCTGATTCGTCGGATGATTCTACTGATTCGGATACATCTGATTCATCTTTGTCTGCCAGCGATCGGGATATGATTCTTTCCGAAACAGAGCTACCATTGTCTGTTATGGAAGTTTTTAAGGATCATGTTTCGAGTAGTGAAGTAGATACATCTCACGAAGGCGTCAAGTTTGATGCTACTTCTGTTGGTTCAGACTTCAGACATGGTACTAACGGGGCAGTATTCGGCACAGCGTTGCTGGGTTCTTCTCGTTTACGTTCACGTCTAACTGGGCTGTTACAGGCACATACCCGTCAAGATAGTTGGTTACACCATAAAGGAAGGCGAGTTTCTGCAAATCGAATAGCTCGTATTTCAACCGGTGATCAACGTGTATTCCTGAACCGGGATGTTAGAAAAAGCGTGGATACCTCTGTTCATCTCTTAATCGATGCCAGTGGATCAATGCGTAGCAGGCAAAGTGTTGCTAACGGTGCTTCAGTAACGTTATCACAGGCAATTCAGACTATTTCGAATTGTGATATAGCGGTATCTGTTTTCCCTGCACAGAAAGCATCTGTTTCGCCTGTACTTAGTAGAAAAACGCCAGTAAGAAGTTGTCTTGAACGATTCAGTATCTTTTCAGGAGGTACGACACCGCTTGCAGAGGCAATGTTATACGCCGCTCGTGAGCTTACACAATCGCCAAGACATAGCAAGGTTCTAATCATCGTCACTGATGGTGAGCCTAACTGTGCTAACTCTGTCGCATACATTAATTCACTGCTTGAAGGGCACATAGATACTTATGCAATTGGTATCAATACCAAAAGTGTTCAAAAGCATTATAAGAACAGTATCGTGATTAATGATGTCAACGAGTTACAAGACAAGCTATTTGAATTATCAAAGAGAATATTGATAACTCACTAGCTTTACACCGGATCTATGTTTCATCAAATTAGATGAGGCATTAATTCCGTCTACATAACTACTCCACCCGTTAAGGGGCATTACCTTTGCCCCTTTGGGCATGGTTTGCTCCTCTTTTACAAAGGATAAATCTATGTCTATTTCTACATCTCTTAACCTAAATGGAACTCCCGTTCTTCATGTTCGTGTTCCTCATACACTTCGAGAAACACATTACTACTACCAAAAGCCTGCTGATAGTTGGGTTCTCTTTAAACAACAGGTTGTCGTTATTAGGAAAAAAACTAACCGAGTAAAGCAATGATAAGGGATTCAGCACAATTAAAGGGGCAAATGAGAGGACAGTGGCTTTCTGCCTTTTCCACATTAGCTCCTTGTCTGGATCATGCGCGTGAACGTTTAGGACGAAATGTCAGCTGCCCTGTGAATGGTGGTACTGACGGATTCCGACTATTCAATGACGCTAACGAAACTGGTGGTGGGGTTAAACACTCTTTAGGTGTCTTCCCACAAGGTATCGACCTTTTGATGTGGGTGAACGATTGGAATTATGTTCAAACCTACGATTCATTGCGCGATTGGCTTGGTGGTGATTTTCGTTCTGAACCACAACCAACACGAATAGTGCCATCTGTACCGACATTAAGCATTGAGGAAGAATCTAAACGACGATCCTGGTTAAACAGTGTCTGGAATGAATCTCTCTCTCTAGCAAGCCCTAAGTCAGAGCCTGCTATGCGATATTTTACAAATCGCTGTATTAATTTCTCGGCATTATCCTCTCGTGATATACGCTTCCATCCCTCGTTAAGCTACGTTAATTACGATACGGGTGAATTTGTTGGACGTTATGCTGCCATTGTGAGTTTAGTGTGCAACAACGATGGCCGACCTGTCACTCTTCATCGTACCTATCTTAGTGATGATGGATTTAAGTTGGATCTTGGTAAAAATTTGGATTGTCGAAAAATGTGTCCTCCTGTGGATCGTAAGGTTCCCGGACGACACATAAGGCTCTATGAGCCCGTGAATGGCACTATCGGTATCTGTGAAGGTATTGAGACGGCTATGTCTGTTTACGAGGCTACCGGTATACCCGTTTGGCCCTGTATATCAGCATCCATGATGCAATCCTTTTCTCCACCAGAAGGTATTACAAAGGTTCTTAACTTTATTGATAAGGACCGGAATGATGCCGCTCAGAAATCAGCTGATATTTTGCGTGAGAATTTCTCTCATGATGATTGTCAGTTGATAGATCTTCTACCACCTACGCCCATACTCAGCTCTGATATTAAGGGAGTCGATTGGGCGGATCAGCTGTTACGCGATGTCTCAGGTTTTCTACTTGCCAAGCATCATTTTGAAAAACAGTGATCTTAACAACGCGCCTTATTACTCTTGTCTGCTTTGAATTATGAAGTAGCCGCAGAGTAATAACGGCGCGTAGTAACTTTCGATGGCCTCTAAGTCATTGATTAATAACTTAACCCTCCGGGGAATACACCCGTTGGGTTGTTCTCCGTATACTCTATGGAGAGAAAATTGCGATACTTGATAAATATTGCCACTAAAGTTGTCACGTTAACATCCTTCTCAGCCGATGATTATGCGAAGTACGCGTTTGATCTGTCGAGATCGTTGATACTCGGAGCGGCTTTGTACATGACACTGACGGAGAACCCAAGCATCAATGCGCTTTGGTTGTTTATGTCAGGACTATGGTTCTTTGTTTTCGGAACTATCATTAACTACATCAAGCATAGTAAGGAGTGATCATGTTCGGATTAGACCCCATAGCACTCTTCAGCTTGGCCCTCATCGGTCTAGCTACCGTTGGGAGCTTATTCTTCATCGTCTTTGGTCGTCAGATCAGAGAGCAGATAAAGAAAAATAACGATATTTAGTTGTAGAAGCCTATTGAGACCCCGGCTATTTTCAGTCGAGGTCTCAATAACCCACTCTACGGGTATATCAGTTGACAACCGGTATGGTTTTGTTCAGTTTCAATGACACCGTAGCGTTCGAGTAGTCATGGAACGATTCGAATTTATGACGAGCGATTAATTTCCCATCAACACGCTCAATCACCACAAAACCTCCCTCTTGTCTGTCATCGATATTCTCTACCTCAGAGACATCGATTACCAGGTTCCCATCTCGTTCCAGTGTCCCCCCGTGTCCGGAGAAGACAACGTTCTTACCAGGCACTATCTCGGCGTTCATCATTGCCTCACGAAGATCGTGTGCAAACACCTCGTGCTGCTCATCCATAATGGCTGTTCGGTGGAGTAGGGAGTTGACTATGGTGCCCACATTACCGAAAGCCTCTTCTGAGGTCTGTCTTGCACGACAAGACGGGCTTGTGTAGATCGATGAAAACTCTACGCCAGTCATCTCGAATACCTGTCCGATCATCTTCGCCTCTTCAACCCCTTGTTCAGTTAAACACGTAGCTCGGCTAAACGATTCGTGTTCTGCGCTGAGTCCTTTTGCTAATTCGAGTGCATCAAAGGCGGTGACATCGTTCCATTTCTCTCTCTGGGCATGTCTGATATGGACGATCAGTGATCCTTCTTGTAAACGCTTTGCCCAAAATTCGTGTTCAGGATCGCGCTCGTACCTGCTCTTTACAGGTTCTGCAGCTACATGTTCTGACGTGCTTTTTCCGTGCAATGTTCCTGCTGCATAGATCGACAGGGCTGCTACGCCTATGAAGACTGATCCCACTACCTTTTTTCTAAGCTTTCTTTTTCTTACGTATAAGTTGTAATCATCACTATTCTTCATCGTACATTTCCTCGGTTTTTCATCTCCACTACCATGTTTTCAATAGGGTGGAAGTTATCGGTAATTACAAATCCTTCGTTGCTCGCGTACAGATCAGGATCTACGAATAATTCAGCCAGTTCTTTTAGCTCTGTGTTATCCGATACCATCTTTTGATTCCCTCTCAGGGAGTCTCCCATTAGGAAGAAGATGTTTGAGATTCCACCCGGCTCCCCGTGGTCTATCTCGTAGATTTGTATATCCCTAAACACTGAATTAGTGGTTGCAAATACAGCGTTGAATAGCTCTGAATTGTCCTTATCCAGACTGGATATTAGATTCATCATGGCGTATCCCCCCGGTGCCATCTGCTCATGAATCTTTTGGAAGAATTCAACCGTCAAAAGATGTGCTGGCACGGTGTTTTTACTTCCATAAGCATCCAGATAGACAAACTCGTAGCCTTCGGGCTTTGAATGGTTGTTAAGGAACAGTCGAGCATCGGCAACTACTGTGTTTATGTTGTCGAATTTCTTTAAGTTGAACCAGGTTTGAGCTGCATCGACATTGCTTTGATCGATTTCGATAACTTGGAATTGCGCCTCTGGCCATCGTTTACTCATCATCTGAGGAACGCCAAAAGATCCACCACCGACAATCAACGCATTGTTCAATTCAAAATCACTTTCCTGCAGTTCGACCAGTTGCCATATACGTTGCCATGAAGAGGTCGGCATCCCGGTTTCAATATCCATAACGCCTTGTGGTGCACCATCATTGAGTAGGTATCGGTGATGTCTCTCATCGTCGTGTTCGATGTCGAGCACTTGCACTAGGTTGTAGTAGGAAAGATCCCTCCATATCTCCTTCGAATGAGGCGAGAGCTTGTGTCCATTTGAGATGACAGCGCCACATACGAGCAAGACCACGCTATAGGCAGTGACCTCCGCTCGCAGTGGTGTTCTATGAAGAAGCATGGATACACCTGCAACAATCACGATGCTAGCCGAGGAGAGGAAGTAGATTTCTTTAACGCCAAGGTATCGAACGAGTATGAATCCGGTCACTATCGTCCCGATCACGCTACCGATAGCGCTAGAGCTATTGATAAGACCGCCCACAAATCCGATGTGCTTATCTCTGGAAAGCGTAGATAAAAGACGTAGAGCGATCGGGGAGATCATGCCAAAGGCTGTGGCCGGCACGATGAATAAAAACGTGCAGAAAAGCATAGGTCCTGCGATGGGCCCTAATCCACTGCTCAGTAGGACCATCACTCCGGAGAGTCCGGGTAGGGCCATAGTCGCCACCGCTGACACCATCAGTGCCATATGCAGATTCTTGAGCGCGTTCTCACGATCTGCTAACCAACCACCGATGGCATTTCCGACGGATAAAGCCAGCAAGACAACGGCTATAAGAGCTGTCCAGGTGTAAATTGAATTCCCGAATACCGGTGATATGAGCCTAACCCCAGCCAATTCCACCAGCATCACGATAAAACCAGAGAAGAAGCTGGCAAACAGGTAGAAAAAGGCTTTCAAACGCTGTTCTTTGGGCACTTTTATGTTCATGGATATCAATTGACTCTGTTGACTCTTTGGGAGATCAAATGATCATATCCGTGCGTTCTGTAGCCCCACTGCAATTACGGGTACAACATGTTGTACCCGTAAAACGCCAAAAACGTCCGAATCGCTCGTAGCATGTTTTCCATGCAAATCATGACCACCAAAAAAGAGTTGGTTGATAATGGAATGGCACATCATGCCTTGTCGCTATTCAGTGTTGATGTGTATACATCACATCGTTTCAAGCACCAGTTCCATGGGTATTTCCGATCAAGCTCGGAGGCGTATCACGCATTATTCATCCAGGCACTTTTTTCACAAATCGGCACGATAGAGGTCTTAGCCCTATACCAAGGTGAGAGCGTTCCAAACCGAGAGAGATTAGAACCACTAAACGTGTACAGACGTCCTCATTTGCCTTCTGTCCCTTCTCTTTAATGTCGATTGGATCCATGTCACAGCTTATTCTCATCTCCGATATTCCATCTGACCAGGGCGAGCCTTGGATTTATCATATTCTTGAGAATCTGAATAACTTTTGTTATTTCAAGTGCAATAACCGTTCGTTTCTCCCGATACAGGACGTTGCACAAACCCTCATCCTAGAGGGGTATGAGCATTCATCTGATCCTATCGGTATTGCTAATCAGATCAAGTCTAAGCGATCGCGTATCGACATCATCGTACTGGTTGGTACTTCCATTGATCCCTCGGTTTATCCCTCCGCGATTGGTACGCCAATGGCCCACTATATCTTTGGTAAGGAGCGCACTGTACCTGTTGGGAACGCCAATACGTTCACCATCAAAGATCGTCAAACGGCGGTTGACATGATGAGCGAGTGGAGTTCTTCCACCGAAAGACAAACTCGATACTCACTGCCACCCAAGAGTATTACAAGAGAGGACATTTCAGCGTGAATCAAGAGACACCACAACACCCGGACGGGATGGGGACTATTTCAGAAGAACATGGCCAGCCTCCTTTAGCATTTGAAGATGAAACCGAAATGTGGGCAGGTCGTCCCTCACAGTGGGTTAATGCGATTACCTTTTTCTTCTGGATACTCTTCTTGATAGGCGCACCGGTGTTTTGGTACATGTGGGATAACAGAATGATCGGGTATTACTCACCGATATTTGATCAATACATACACATAGTCGTCTACTCTCTGATGGGTATGGCAGTGTTTTGTATGCTGATGGCGTATCTATCCGTAAAAAATGAGCTCACGGTCATTACTCGCAACAAGATTCGAGAAACGCACGGTATATCAGTGATGCTGAGGCGAAATCTGTATTGCGAAATTTCCGATATTCAGGATATACAAAGCCCACCGGCCGGAATACTTGGCTTGTTTGGTATCTCAACGTTGGTGATCCATACACACGATTCAGATCAGCCGATAATTCGTATCAGAGGCTTACGAAACCGTGAACGTGTTGTGAGCATCTTGCATCCTCTTTGGAGACAGCTGAAGGTTGAGCGACGTGGATACTTCAACTAAGAATCCATGAAAGACAAGCAGTACCCTAATCAGTTGATATAAAATAGAGTCTTCATCCCTCGGAAAATAGATTGCTCTTATCGACATGGTGTATCTCTACGAAAACACCTATAGCGTGATCCCTGAACAGAGCACTCACGCTGTCGATTTAGATCATGTGCAGATCACCAGTGAACCCACACACTTGGATCTTTTATCCCACAGTGATTGTGGGTGGTCTGTCTGCTATCTGGGTACGCATTCAAGCCTAGATGATGCAAGAGCGTATCTGGTTCGATGTTATGGTGATATACGTGATGCGGATAAACAGGGAAATCCGTTTACGGTTCAGCATGCACTAGCGGGTTGTCTTGCGGTGATTAAACCTGGTCGTTGTCATCCTCTGCCGCTGGATCAGAGTATCCGATTTGTGTATAGCCACATAAGCGGCTTGATTACGCCTATGAGCACAAAAGCCCAGATCGCTCGGTTGTCTAATCAGGTACGAAAGAGGGCGTACGATGCTGATCTTATTCTGAGCGGCGATATTGAAGCGCTGATCCTACGCATGAAAAATTCGCAGAGTCGGGTCAATAGCTCCGAAGAGCAATTAGAGCTAAGTCTTTGACTCGCAATTCCCTTGGTGAAATGTATTCTTTATCGGTGGATGTGAAATCCGCAGGGATGTTTTGTATAGTGCTGGCTCACTATCGATCATTGAGTAGCTGTCGTGGCACGAGATGGGCAGAGCAGTAAGAAACCATTAATTTTTTGTTGATCATAAAGATGATCTTGAAGCTCACCAGGCTTTTTTACGTGATCTGGTCGGGCAGGGTAACGGTGCGTGGAATCTCTGGCGAAATGAGCGCCCGGAAATCGAGTTGAATTTCACATCGATGAGATTTCCATATGAGACATCCTTTGAAGGCTTTAAGTTCGGCGATAATGTTGATTTCAGCATGGCCACGTTCGGCGATGTTGTCGATTTCAGTGTAGCCACGTTCGGCGATAATGTTGATTTCAGCATGGCCACGTTCGGCGATGTTGTCGATTTCAGTGTAGCCACGTTCGGCGATAATGTTGATTTCAGAAAAGCCAAGTTCGGCAATAGTGTTTATTTCAACAATGCCATGTTCGGCGATGGAGTTGAATTCAACAAAACCACGTTCGGCGATAAAATATATTTTCGTGGAGCCACATTTGGTGATGTTGTTGATTTCAGCAATGCCACGTTCGGCGATGAAATTGAATTCAGTAAAGCTAGGTTCGGAAAACGATCATATTTTAACCTACTCAGTATAAAAGGCTATATCGATTTTGGATATTCATCTTTCATCGGTGTTCCGAGTTTCATTACGATATCTGAGGACGATAAACTGAAATTAAATGTACTAAATATGAGTGTAGGTAGAGCGTTTGAACACTATTCCGATGTTACGAAATTACAGCAATTGAAAGGGATAGCCGATTCAACAAATGCAGTCAACGAAGCACGGGATTGTTTTATTCTTCAACGCAAAGCCGAGCGAAAATTTGCTTGGCAAGAATGGCGAGAGACACTATTTCATCGTAATAAGAAAACTACAGCATTCCCCTTGCCTAAAAGTATCATGGCTGGTCTATTCTGGATCCTTTCGGATTATGGCAGAAGTGTGGTAAGACCTATTGGCTGGTTGCTATTGTCCATACCGCTTTTCTATTACTTGTATCGTTGGTTGTACCCGGTAGAGTTAAAGATGGTAGCTCAGCGTGATGCATTGATCGACTACACATTGAGTAGTTCTATTCCCTTTGGGCGAATGCTAAACCCTGCCTTTGACAGAGCCTTTGAATGGCTTTTTCCTAAATCACATCACCAGATAATTGGCACAGTGGATATCACCATTGGATTTCAGATAGCCAGTATCGCCCAAGGCATTGTGAGCGTCATCCTCCTATTCTTGATTGGATTGTCAATACGAAACTATTTCAAAATATCGTAGTCGCTTGTCATAAACTGATGTGGTGCCACTGTAAGCTATAGTTCGATACGATTATGTGGGTGCATTACATGCAGATGTCTACCTGCTAGATTGACATTAATACTCGTTATTATCCATAGCGTATCGCCTCAAATTGTTGTTGTCCTCACTGGATGTAGTGTTTGTTCGTTTGCTTAATAATCACTTATTTATAGGTACTATCTAGGCATACCAACAACGTGATAAGCACTCGACATGGCCTCAACAGTGCAGCTTCAGTTAATACAATTCACACCGTGCCAACATTGGCTGACATGGCAGAACGATCTCTACAAAAAGATTGATGAAGTTGCCGATTTGTACGATACCTATGCTCGTGTTAGCGGCAAGTTGCAGGGCGCAACTTCTTTGCGCATTGGTCAATTCAGTTCGTTTGAAGCACTGCAAAGTGCTGTTCATTGCTGGATGGATGATAAGTGCGTAGCAGTCACTAAAGACAATAGCGATGGCTCTAACCTGTCCATAACACGCGATACGCTAAAGGGTGGTGTTGGCTCTCTCTGCCGAGAGGATGTTTACAATAGTTGTGGTTCTAGCTCTATTTCCTCGTTGAGTGCATCAGCCCTAATAAAGCATGTTAAAAGCAGTATTGACGTGTTGGGCTTTTACACTGAATTGATGCGCTGTGGTCAGGAGCTTGTTGGTCGATCAAGAATACAATCGGCTAAAGACCTATCACACCTATTTGATTTATCGGCTTGCTCAGTCTCCAAAGAATGCCCGTTACACATTAAAAAACGCGCTCTTTCTATGTTCTTCCAATCACGATCTAAAACGCTGAAGGGCATGAGGTTTCAGATCGGCTAAAGAGGATTCAGAATCACATTAAGCTCATGGAGTTTGAATCCGGTATTCAAGGCGTTAGTGATCTTCTGCAGAGCTGCATAGATATGGCTGATTCAATCGGGTACTTTGAATCTGTCCCGAGTCGTACCAAAGTAATCGGTCCAAACGGGGGAGAGGCGATCTTTTTCAATTCTTCTGTGAAATTGCACATGCCTCGTGAGTTTGTTCATGCCTTGATCGGATTTGTTAGGGAATACGTTTCCGACATCCGCATCCGTGAAATCACTTTAGCTGAATGAGTACGTTTTCTAGGCAGACAATTGACGTGATGTTTGGCAATGAACCTGATGTGGTCACAATCCGCATCGGGGGATCATCCACCGCGATAGTCGGTCATGTGATCGATACAGATACCGATTTACACGGCAACGTAGAACGAATCTATCTTAGACAGCTGATTGTTCGTCCTGATCCTTCTATTGAGTATCAGGGTTGGATTCCTACAGGGTGTTTTACCACCATCCTAACCAGACAACAGGTGTCGAACTCATGAGCCAGTGGCGTAAACAATCCTCTGCTATCAAGTCTCTAGGTTCCAGTGCGGATAAGGCGCATTCGTTAGGTGATTTACACCGTCGTCGGGAACAGAGTCAAGGACAGTTCTTTACGCCTCAATGGGTGTCCAAAGGTATATGGGAAATCCTCTCAGAGACATTGAGTGCCCATGACGTTGTTAGTGTGCTTGATAGTAGTGTGGGCAGTGGTTCGATGTTCTATGGCTCTCCGTCTCATCGTCTTGTCTATCATGGGATTGATCCAGATCAACGTTGTATTGATGCGTTGAGTCAAGATGCTTTACAGGCTGGCATCGAGTACGAGTTTAAATGTGGTGCGATGGAAGATTTGGAGGTGTCTGGCTTCGATCTAGCGATAATCAACCCCCCGTATTCTCTTCACCTTCAAAGCCCGTCGATGCGCCCTTATCCGTGTACGACAATGGGTGCGTATGGCCCTAATACATCAGCGTTGAGTCATATCTATGCACTAGAACAGGCATTGGAAGCAGCCCGAATTGTAGTAGCGCTATTGCCCGTTTCCATGTTGGATATGTGCCTTGAAGAACCCGAGCTTCGCCGGATCTTACATTTGCCGAGCGATACCTTCAACGATGAACAAGCGTGTGTGAAAACGGCAGTCTTTTATTTTCAACAGGGTGCAAGAACAGAAGAACCTCTGATTCTCAAAGCCTCTGAGGATTCATCCTGGCAAGCCTTTGTTGCAGATCCTCTCTCAAAAAGACAAAAGCGTGTTTTCAAGCTCCACGGCATTGATCATCAACACGACGTGATTACCTTGCCTTTGACGGGCGATAAGCGGGTTGGCTTGCATCATCACGGTAGGCGAATCGTGCTCAAGTATCACTGCGCGTTAGTACAGGCAAAAGTGGCTAATGCGTTATTTCGTGATCTGGCCATAGCCAAGCGTCTGCCCAAATCCATTACCTATAGTGGCGAAGGACAATTGCTCATCGATGTACTTCTGCTGCAGGATGATCCTCATCAGGCATTGGAAGCTTTGTGTCATAGAATCCGGCTCAGTGGTGGTGAACCTGTAGTCTCGGATACCTTGAGAGGTTACTTTAATCGTTGTGTTCGGCGCCATCAGATAGCCATTACGCCGTTCTATCGTATGGCGCAAACGGGAACGTCCGCTCAGGTGACATTGGTAGCCAGAAGGCGTGGTTTCTTAGACCCTAACAACATCAATAGCCCAAGCGTAGAGAAGGGCACCATGCTTAGTGCAAGTTTGGACAATGCTCTGTATCAGGTGTCCTACAAAGAATCTGAAGTCTCTCTACGGCTTGACCAGGTGATGGAGCTTTTCGACATAGAGGAATCGGGTGAGGGTTCTGTCGATCAATCATGGCAATTGATTCATCCCGGTCTAGCACATCATTTTCCCGATCTTGCCCATCAACATCGCCAGAGTCTATCTCGGCTGGGTATTGACAGTTGGTTGGCACCGTTTCAGTTAGAGAGCGTTGTCGAAGGTGCTATCTCGCCTTACGGCTATATCGCGGCATGGGAGCAGGGGTCAGGAAAGACACGGGCATCGCTGGTGCTGTGTCTATTGCACAGTGGGTGCAACATGCTCGCGGTTGAGTCAGCCCTTGTGCCTGAGTTAATTCGGGAGATAGAGCGTTTAGGGATATCAGGCGATCTATGGAAGCGGGTAGAGCGTCATGGTGATCGACCGGATGCGAAAATCAATATCGTCACCTACAGTGATCTTCGCGCCGGTACTGCCACCGAACGATTGAATAAACGTGGCCAGAGTGTACGGCGTGTTGTAAATACCAATGCGCAGCGGTGGCGACGATCCATCAATCTATTGATCTGTGATGAGGGAGGATTACTGGCCAATCCGCATTCACAGCAGACAAAAGCGGTTAAGTCGCTGTGTGCTCGGAAGTTGATAGTTATGGATGGAACCCCGCAAAGGGGATACCCTCGCGACCTATTGCCTTTGAGTGTTGTTAGTGCTGGTAACGCTTGTGCTCATCAACGTTATGGCACCCATTCCAAGCCAAACATTCTCCCATTGATGATCGAGACATGTAATCATGTCTCATCGGGGAGAAGATGCCTCTTACGATGATTATGTTGTGACGCAGTGGGTCACTAATCAATTTAAGGATGACTTTACAGGCGCTAAGAGAGAGGTTCCAAGAGTAAAGAACGTTGATTTGTACCGTCGTTGGCTGGCCCCCAATATCCAAAGACGACTACGCCTTGAGCCTGACCTTTCGGTGTTTAACAATTGTCCGGAGACGACAATACGAACTCATACGATTGATTGGGACGGTGGGCATTTCGATCATTACCTGCGCGTAGCGACCGAGTTCAGGCATTGGTATATGAAACACTGTGCTAATTCAGATTCTTCGACTCGGGCAAGTAATCTTGTGGCGGTGCTAACCAGAATAGGGGCGGTACTCCAAGCGGCTAACAATCCTCATGTATCCAGTAAAAATTCAATGGATACTTACACGCCTATCACCTCAAAACAGCGTTTTGTTGCACAGCGGGTTCAGTATTGGGCCGAGCAAGGACGTAAAACCATAGTCTATGCACATTCTCCGTCTTTGCTACAGCGCCTGGATTCGCTGCTGACCACAAAGTATGGTATTGACGGTGTGCTCTTCACAGGTATGCAGGATGTAGAAACCAGAACACGCGAATTAGATGCTCGGTTTAGATTCGGTGATTCACCCGTACTACTGGCAAGTAAGGTCGCTAATCGTGGTTTGAATCTTGAGCAAGCCTCAGTCGTTATCTTCTATGATCGTGGGTGGTCATCAGCTTCGGAAAAGCAAGCTGTCTACCGCACCCTTCGCCCCTCACAGCGACAAAGCGTAGAGGTCGAATACTGCCATCTGATCGGCGGTATCGATGAGTATTGCGATCAGTTAATAACGTGGAAGTCGCGCTCTGCGCTTGCAGGACTCGATTTTGGTGTCCAGTTAGGCGACGATGAAGAGTTTATGCACATGGACACTCTCCTTAGACAGTTTTGCGATGACGTTGATAGTCGTCAAAGTGACCAGGCAGAGCTTATAGTGGCTTGAGGTTCATCCAAACAACATTCATTCTGTCCACACATAATTCATTGGCCTGTTATGTCTAAAGATATAGTCAGCAAACGGCCAATGGCCGTCTTTCCCGTAACAGTTTTCTCTATCTCTGTTTTTTAAAGCAAAAACCGACTTTCTACCTTATGCACCTATCAATATTGATCTTGGAGCCTTATCACCTTTGCGGGAAGGGGATGTTCGATCTAATTGTGTTACGCTTTAATAAGCTGATTTTAAGGGAATTTAAAGCCAAAGATCGGACCGTGGAAATACGGAGCTGGGAGCGGGTTTGAGGTGAACGTATTTCATCAATACTCAAACCGTGTGATTGTTATACAAGTCGCGCATACCCTAGAATGATCTCATGAATACAGATAACTCCAATGAATTGGTAGTCGATGACGAGGTGGTTTCACCAAGTCCACTTGATCCTCTAATTGCATCGCTTACATTGAGAACAAAAACTAACAATGTGACTGAGGGTTATGATCTGTCACTTTCTGCCTTTTTTGGTGCTGAGAGGATTTTACTTACCGGTGAAGATTTCTCAGTGGAGGTTGATGTCTCTATAGCTAAGGCGAAGATTGAGCTTGATTTCATACGCTGCCGGCCATCGGCACTTGAAACTAACAACGAAGTATTTTCTGATGAATGGAAGATTGAGCAACAGCTGATTGGCGCCCATAACAAAAAACGTGGAGTTAACATGATGCTCAAGGCTGTAGTCTCCAACGGTTTAAAAGGTAGTGGGCAAGCAGAGTCAGACTACGAATCCTCCAAGTCAAATTCCGCCGAATTAAAAGCGTCTCGTACCATAAAAAATTGGCAAAAAGTCAATAAGAATACTGTTGTAGTCGGCAGAGGAGAAGGTCAGCTGGATGGCAATGAAATCTATGATTTTGAGGGCTGGAAGGTCATACCCGATAATTCGTCTGAAGCTTCAGGCGTGAGGGCAACTTTATCGGTGCGAGAGAATTGGATAAATTTAATTCAAATCCATAGTGACTCTTTTATGGGAAGCATTGGGAAAAAAGCGAATGACCTACTAAAGACCAAAGACGAACGCAGCCAGCAGCTTTTTGGGTTTCTGCTCCGACACCTCGCTGCAAAAGGGCTGAGCAAACCGAATAATCCAACAGAAGCTATACTGGATGTAGAATACTTTGTGGTAAGGCCAGATATTGAGAACGCAACAAGTATAAATTCAGCTCCTTCAACTGGGAGCGTTTTCTTAGACAGTACAGCAATCGATGAGTACCTCAACTCTTCTCCTGGTGCTGAAGTAGAGACGTTAGTATCGATGGGTATCACCCATCAAGACATCAGAGAATATACAGACAAACCAAAACGGAAAAGCGGATTGTTCATGGGGATGTCGTCTCCAGTAGCGGCTTTGGACGCCTATAAGATAATTTGTAAGCGGAAATCAATGCCGCGTTCTGAACTTGAAAAATCCGTTAAAGGACGCACCGCACAAGATTTGACAAATCTTGCACTCATCAAAACAAAAAACAACATGCTGTACTTGTCATCCGACCATGATAGAGATCCTGAAGATGTGTTTCGCTATGCGGCGGCAAGGGCTCCAACCGTGATGACCACTCGCGCAATCCTAGTAAATGACCCTTCAGCATCTAACATGGATGTAGCTGAAATGCTTATTACGAAATTTGGAAAAAAGTACTCAACCGATGCCTCCAAAATTCGCGTGGGAAATACGCTAATGCGTTGGGCTAGATGGCTTGAACCTCACCTTATCGATCCAAATAGTGTCGAGGGGGCCAAGCTGAAAGCATCGGCGCTTGACAAAAAATATACGCTTGGGCCGCCGTCTATGGCGACTCCAGAGAATGTGGCTATAGTCAAAGCTGGCCTTGCTGCTGGCGATAGCATCAGAAACATTGCAAAAAAAATCGGCTCGTCTACACAGACGATTACTCGATGGAAAAAGGATGGGACTCTGGATTGATACCTTCTAGACATCAATATTATGTTAGATACTCAGGCCCCTCCTATCTTTTACGCTTTAGTCAACCGCCATCAAGTTTTCATCATGCGGGCATTAAAGACCCCTTTTGAGAGTGATGCGGACTACTGTTTCGATGAAATTCAGTTCGGTTGACCGTCAGCAACGGGCTTTTAGCAGAAATACATGCTCAACCTAGCGCTACTCCGTATGTATAATCAGAATTAGCAACGATGCGTTGTGTGGGCATGACACGATAGCTATCGGTTCATTCAATACATCGTTGCTAGTTTCGTCTCTTCTCTACAACCACTCAGTGTGGTGTATTGTTTGAAGGGTAGGGTGTCTCAGTTGGTTGTAGGCAGTAAATCCGAAGTACTTCACCGTAGCCATTTTCCCAATGAGCGGCGCCGGGTTCTCCCAGATAGATTTTAGATACTCGTGATTACCTGTCATGGTAGCGATACCTTCAGTGCCATCATTGAGATTTATTCTTGCGGTTTTTGCTGTACCTGACCAGTTGCCCGATCCGGGTAAGAAACCGAGTATTTCAAACTCATCGTCATCGAATACTTTAAGTTTCATCAGTGAATTTGATCGTTTACCTGCCTCATAATCACATTGATCCACCCGAATCGTAGTGCCTGCGTATTCCGGCCCATCATGAACATCGATTCCGGTTAAACTGAACACCCTCTCTGGTTGATTATGAACGTTGATTCCGGTGTGAACATGAACGATTTGCGGGTATTTTCCGGAATCGATGTTCATGTTGCCGGAATCCGTGTTCACGTTGAACCAGAATCCCTCCTAACGCATTGAATTATTTTTATTGGTATTGTTCTCCGTTTCTACGGAGACCCGATGCCAGCTCAGAGGATTGCAATGCGAAAAATCAGAGAAGTTCTACGACTTCGTTTGTCCGCTGGCTTGTCATTCCGACAAATCAGTGCCAGTACAAAACTCAGTGTCGGTGCGAAACAAAAATTGTGTTCAGAAGCTCAAACTCTGGGTCTTCAATGGCCTCTTCTGGCAGAGCTTGATGATGTAAGCCTGGCCTCGCTGTTTTATCCAGCGGCCGATACCCGCGTATTATCCCGTCGGCAAGTACCCGATTGGCAAACTGTGCACCAGGAGCTCAAACGCAAGGGAATGACCAAGCAGCTGTTATGGCAGGAGTACGCAGAACAGTGCCCAACAGCTGCTACAGCTACTCCCAATATTGTGATCGCTACAAACACTGGCGAGGAGAACAACGGCGTTCGATGCGTCAACAGCACAAAGCGGGTGAGAAAATCTTTATCGATTACGCAGGTGCCACGGTTCCCATTGTTAACGCACACACGGGAGAGATCTGGAACGCGCAAATTTTTGTGGCTGTGTTGGGGGCGAGCAATTACACCTTTGCCGAAGCCAGTGCTTCACAGTCGCTACCCGATTGGTTACAAAGCCATGTGCGGATGTTTGAATTCTTTGGAGGCACCAGTCAGTTACTGATACCTGACAATCTGCGCAGCGGTGTGAGCAAGGCCTGCCGCTATGATCCTGATCTGAACCCTGCGTATCAACAACTGGCCGCTCATTATGGCGTGGCTGTCATGCCAGCCAGACCATACAAACCCAAGGATAAATCAAAGGTAGAAAACGCTGTTCTACTCGTTGAACGCCGGATTTTGATGCGGCTTCGTCACCACACCTTTTTCTCGCTAACCGAACTTAACCTTTGCATTGCCGCGTTGCTGGTGGAGCTTAATAACAAGCCCTTCAAACAGCTGCCCGGTTGCCGTCGAGAGGCATGTGAGAAACTCGACCAGCCCGCCTTACAACCGTTACCCGTGCAGCCCTATCGCTATGTTGCGATCAAGAGCGTCAAGGTCAATATCGACTATCATCACGTACAGTACGAAAAACATTACTACTCGGTACCGCATGAGTACGTCGGTAAAAAGCTTGAGCTGCATGCCGGGGAAACCTTAGTACAGATCTACTTCAAGCAAACTCTGGTTGCCAGCCATCCTCGAAAATACCACGCTGGCACTAGCACTGAAGCCGGGCACATGCCCGTACGCCATAGCAAACACCATAAGTGGACGTCCCGGACGTCTAAAGCAGTGGGCTGAATCAATAGGCTCCGACACCCTCCAATGGATTAGTTGGCAGTTGGCAGTTGGCAGTTGGCAGTTGGCAGTTGGCAGTTGGCAGTTGGAAGCCAAGGCTCACCCGGAGCAAGCATACCGGCTGTGTCTCGGGTTATTAAATCTGAGCCGTTCATACCCTGTGGATCGACTTAATGCTGCTTGCAAGCTGGCCAACCGCGAAAAGCTATACCGGCTTAAACACATTAAGTCGATTTTAAAAGCGAATCGTGACCAGCTACCCGAGCGGCTTGAACTGAGTGCTGCACTACCGCAGGAGCACGAAAACATCCGCGGCCCTGAAACCTTCCACTGAGAATCTTATTTATGACGACACAAACCATTAATCACATGCGTGAGCTGAGACTGGGTGCTGTGGCTAACGCTTTTGAACAGCAACTGACTCAGGTAAGCACCTTCGAGGCGCTACCCTTTGCAGAGCGGCTCTCTTTACTGCTCGAACACGAGATCCTGATGCGTGATAACCGAAAACAGGACCGATTGGTGCGCCAAGCCAAATTTAAACTCTGCGCCACCGTACAAGAAATAGAATACTCACACCCGCGTAATATCCAAAAGAAACACATCGCACAGCTGGCGACCGGCGACTGGCTGGAACGCCATCAAAATCTACCGATTACCGGGCCGTGTGGCAGAGGTGAAACATACCTTGCTTGTGCGTTAGGCCATAGTGCCTGCTTGTAGAGTCATAGTGCTCGGTACTTCCGCGTGTCTCGGTTGATATTAGAACTGACTCAAGCAAAAGCGGATGGGACCTATGCCAAGCTGCTTGGGCTGCTGGCCAAGCAGGAGTTACTGATTCTGGATGACTGGGGGTTAGAGGCTTTGCAGCCAGCACACAGACACGATCTGATGGAAATACTTGATGATCGCCACGGACATCAGTCTACTTTAGTTATCAGCCAACTACCCACTGATCAATGGTATGCAGCTATCGGCGATAACACGCTGGCTGACGCCATTCTGGACAGACTGATGCACAACTCTCATCAACTAAAACTCAAAGGCGAATCGATGCGAAAAAAGCTTGGCAAGTTGACTGATGATGGACAGTTGAAGTAAAACTACCACTGCGTGATGCGTTGGGATACTCACTGTTCACGTTGAACCAGAATGGATGTTCATGTTCGCCGGAATACGCAAATGCTGTACCTCATAGTACGACGGCATTAAAAAATTCCTGTCGACAGGAGTGAGCCTGCAAATATCCGATGGTGCAGTGTTCCTAGGTAGGCTTTTCACAGGGCAGTGCAACTGCATCTAGTGATATTTTTTGAAACTCATACCAGTAGATGTTGGCTTTTCTCGATGAGGCAGTCCGACAGAGCTATTAAAGGGAAGAGGATATGCAGCCTTAACGGCCCTCTAGAAAGCAGTTATGATAGAAATGGTAGCCAGAGAACCGACCAGACAGCAAAATAACTGAGCGATGTGCCAACAACGCATCCAGATTTTAAGAACTAACCAGAAGTCGTTCTATCAATAAATTTGCTCAGGCCATTAGTGTTTTGAGACCCAGTAACCGGATCCTTATCGATCTTTCCAAAAGGGTTCGAGGTAGACTTCGAGAGGAGGGGGAGTTTCTGAGTCAATTTTCCGCACACCTGATCCGGGGAACTAGCGGTATGTCCACTGCAGTTCTAGGTACAGACCTAATCAATGCAGAACTAGTAGAAATACTGCACAGCCACGTCTAGACGCAGTTGTCTTTCTGACTGGTTGCAATAAGACGGTAATCCCCCCGCACAATAATCGAGTTTGTAGGTAGAATTTTCAACTAAGGAGATTCTACGATGAAGAAGTCCAGAAAAACCGAAAGCCAGATCATGGGCATACTAAAACAGGCTGAGTCTGGTGTTCCCATACCTGACCTATGTCGTGAGCACGGCATGAGTGCTGCCTCTTTTTATTAGTGGCGTGCTAAGTTCGGAGGAATGGATGCTTCTATGATGAAGCGTATGAAGGAACTGGAGGCCGAAAATCAGCGTTTAAAGAAAATGTATGCTGAGTCCAAAATGGATGCCGATATCCTGAAGGGCGCTCTTGCGGGAAAGTACTAAGGCCATCGGAGCGAAAGAAGATGGCCATCAAAATACAACAGATTCACGGACTATCAATTAGCCATGTTTGTCGGCTGATGAAGATTTCACAAACGTGCTACCGCTATCAGCCCAAATTAAATGCAGACAATATCCGTATTGCTGATTGGCTCGTGAGGTTGACCACGACCCATAGAACATGGGGATTTGGGCTGTGCTATTTATATTTACGCAACGTGAAAGGCTGGGGGTTCAATCACAAGCGTATTTATAGGATTTATCGAGAGTTAGAACTCAATCTTCGAATAAAGCCTAAGAAGCGGCTTGTGCGAGAAAAACCTGAACCTCTCGCCGTGCCCGAAGCTATCAATCAAGCGTGGTCCATGGACTTTATGAGCGATACGCTAATCGATGGAAGAACTATTCGCACGTTCAATGTTATTGACGACTATAACCGTCAGGCTCTCACCATAGAAGTTGATTTCTCATTGCCTTCCGAACGAATCACACGTGCACTAGATCAACTCATTGAATGGCGTGGAAAACCAATTGCTATCCGCCTGGATAACGTGCTAATTGCAAGCTAATTCTGTAATAGTAGCCAATAGGCTTCTCCGCCTCCAACGTGGAAGCGTAAGTGATTGAATTTCGGTCAATCCAGCGCAACTTCCGCATATCGGTAAAAATTACCCAACCATAGTAAACACGAGATCGACACCAATAAAATGTATCGTCTCAACAGTGCTTAAAACGAGTTAAAAGACAGGCGGAAGGTCCTAGCATTATCTACAAGATCAAATGTGTCTTTACGGCCCAATGAGAGGGATCTTTCCGCCGGGTAAAGCTGACTCGAAATACGGTTTATAGGGTGTGCCGCTCTTCACAATTGAATAAGCTACACGGGCAAGTTTTGCTGCCACAGCGACTCGAGCTTTACGTCGATTGTCTGCCGTGTCGGTATACATTTTATATAGCGAGTGTATTTTTTCCTAAAGCTGTTCTCTTGTTGTTGAATGGCAATCTGTGCTGCTTGCCAAAACACAAGTCGCAGCCTCGCATTACCTCTCTTAGAGAGTGAGGACTTACTTTGATATTTTCCGGCCTGATGCGTCGCCAAGTCAAATCCACAAAATTTCAAGAATTGTTTGTGGTGCTTGAACCTACGCATGTCTCCCACCTCTGCAAGAATAGCGAGCGCGATGACAGGTCCAACGCCAGGGATACTTTGCAGAAGTTCATAATCGGGATTGTCGCACAGGACAGAGTCAGCGGTTTCCTGAATTTCTGCTCGAATATGTGTTAAGCGTTCGTATTCGGATAGCATCAATACAAACATCTTAGCGGCTATTGATTTCTCCTCAACCGGCAACCCTATACTACGGTGTGCCGTTGCATATAATTCCTTTAGCCACAGAGGTTTATTGGGTTTTCTGCCCACTAGCGGTGTGGCTATTTTTATGAACCGCGACTCAGAGAGTCTTGATATTGATCTCGGTGTTGGAAATCTTCTAAACGTTTGAGTAAACCAGAGTGCTTTGGTTGAAAGCAGATATTTTTCTATCTCCGGAAAATAAAGTGCTATGTAGTGGTTTTTTAAACTGTGCAAAATTTGTGTTCGACGATAGGCTATGACCGAATACGTATTGGCAAGCTCTTGAATATCGTTGATTCCATGTGCCGACGGGTCGTGGTAAATTTGGGTAATACCTGATTCCAGCAGGTACATAATGACTTTGGTATCTTTTATGCGTTCTTATCCCTAGAGTTGAATATAGCTTTGCGTGTTCTAGCACAAGCAATGGATGAGGCTAATCGAACCTCACACCCGTGTTGAATTAGACGCCAAGCAATTAGACGATGGTAATCTGCTGTCGGCTCCAATGCGACACGACAAGGGTGCTTTAGAGAAGTTAAATACTGACAGAATTTGTCGAAATAAGAGGCGCTGTTTGATACTTTAAAGGTTTTTGTTTTTCCATCAGGAAGCTTAACAAAAACATCGTGCTTCAATTTGGCAACGTCAAGGGCTACATAGACGCAAGAAGGTGTGCTAGAACTATCTGTGATCATGACTGGTTCCTAGGTTAGATTTGGTTCGCAAATCTACTTTAGCCCATGGGGCCGGTTATGATCATTGTGCTAGTACTATGGCCCCGAACATTTGAGTCATCACTTTAAAAACTGGGCTGAAGAACACTACAGGTAGTGTCAGATAGTTTGTGTGTGAGCCGTTTGAATTAATCGTTAATAGTAAAC
>JAHDGK010000054.1 GCA_020627685.1 Granulosicoccus sp.
GGTTACGATTTGCGATTCGAGAAGGTGGACGTACGGTTGGTGCCGGCGTTGTAGCCAAAATTATTGAGTGATATCGTCTTATCTGATGCCCAAAAGGGCTCAGATAGGCTTTAGGTGTGTATGATTAGCCCGGTCCTTTTGGAGCTGGGCTTTTCATGTTTTGCCCCGAAGGCTCTTTGCCTTCAGTAAGTGACCGGATTAGGCCAGTAGCTCAATTGGCAGAGCGGCGGTCTCCAAAACCGCAGGTTGGGGGTTCGATTCCCTCCTGGCCTGCCAATCCGGTTTGTGTTCAACGATGATTTTTCATCTATTTTAACGCCGCGAGCATATAGATGGTCTCCAAGGCCGAAACAAGTACTAACAGTCTAGATACCATGAAGTTGGCAGCTGCCGGCGTATTGGTGCTTCTCGGGTTAATTGCGTTCTACTATTTCGAGGAGCAGTCACTGCTTCTCAGATCTGTAGGGCTGTTGATAATCGCAGGTCTGGCAGCATTTGTTGTCTACCAAACTGATCTGGGCAAGCGAACAGTAGAGTTTTTTGGTGATGCACGCACTGAGGTGCGTAAAGTCGTTTGGCCAAGCCGTGCCGAAACCACACAAACTACCTTGACGGTATTTATCATCGTAGTCATCGTCGGTATTTTCCTGTGGTTGTTCGACATGCTGCTTGCGTTTCTTTTCCGTGCCGTGACAGGAATCTAGATAACGATGGCGATGCGTTGGTTTGTGGTTCAGGCTTTTTCCGGGTTTGAAGGTACCGTCAAGCGCTCTTTAGAAGAGCGAATTGAACGTGCGGGTCTGGGTGAAAAGTTCGGCGATATTTTGGTTCCGACAGAAGAAGTCGTAGAAATCAGAAACGGCCAGAAAAGACGCTCAGAACGAAAATTTTTCCCGGGTTACGTTCTTGTCCGAATGGAGATGGAAGACGAAACCTGGCATTTGGTAAAAGATGTGCCCAAGGTATTAGGGTTTATTGGTGGTACGGCTGATCGTCCGGCGCCTATCTCCGATAAAGAGGCAGACGCCATTCTTCAGCGTGTTCAGGATGGTGTAGAGAAGCCTAGACCTAAAGTCTTGTTCGATGTTGGCGAGGTTGTCCGGGTTACAGATGGTCCCTTCAACGACTTCAACGGAGTGGTCGAAGAGGTCAATTTCGAAAAGAACCGTTTATTGGTTGCTGTTCAGATTTTCGGACGAAGCACACCAGTAGAATTAGAATTCAGTCAAGTCGAAAAGGCTTGAAGCAATATTGGCAGGCGTTTCGCCTGCAATTCGTTCACTCTAGAGTTGTGCCGCCTTCGAGGCAGCAGTCTAGAGTGGTTTTAAAACTCGGGGAGCCGAATAGAGCGTAATGCGGCTATTGGGCGTTCGCACCCGAAGAGGAGCATAGTAGTATGGCCAAGAAAGTACAGGCTTACATCAAACTGCAGGTGCCTGCAGGTCAAGCCAATCCTAGTCCACCGGTCGGTCCTGCATTGGGTCAGCACGGTGTGAACATCATGGAATTCTGTAAGGCGTTCAACGCGTCGACTCAGAGCATGGAAGCAGGGCTTCCAATTCCTGTCGTCATTACGGTCTACAACGATCGCAGTTTCACTTATATCCAAAAGACACCACCTGCATCTGTATTGCTTCGCAAGATCGCGGGCATTGCCAAAGGCAGTGGTCGTCCAAATACTGAGAAAGTGGGCAAAGTATCGCGCGCTCAGTTGGAAGAAATCGCAACTACTAAAGATCCTGACCTGACAGCTGCTGATATGGATGCTGCTGTTCGTACTATCGCTGGAACAGCGAGAAGTATGGGTCTTGAAGTGGAGGGTGTGTAAATGGCTAAGTTAGGAAAACGCGCTAAGGCGATCCGCGAAAAGGTCGATTCTGAAAAGCAGTACGTTGTCAGCGAAGCTTTCTCATTGTTGAAAGAGCTTTCCACTGTAAAATTTTCTGAATCTGTAGATGTCGCAGTCAATCTGGGTATTGATCCGCGTAAATCTGACCAGGTTGTTCGTGGCTCAAGTGTTCTGCCTAATGGCACGGGCAAAACAGTTCGCGTAGCTGTTTTTGCACAGGGTGCTCAGGCTGAAGCTGCTCGCGAAGCAGGTGCTGATCAAGTTGGTTTTGATGATTTAGCTGAAGCTGTAAAAGCTGGCAACATGGATTTCGACGTCGTTATCGCAGCCCCCGATGCAATGCGTGTTGTTGGTGCCTTGGGTACCATCTTAGGTCCTCGTGGCTTAATGCCTAACCCGAAAGTGGGAACGGTTACACCTAATGTTGCAGAAGCTGTCACCAATGCGAAAGCGGGTCAGGTTCGTTACCGAGCTGACAAAGGTGGAATTGTTCACTGCACACTGGGAAAAGCTTCTTTTGAGCCTCAGCAACTTGAAGAAAATCTTCGCATGTTGCTAGCGGATCTCATCAAAGCCAAGCCATCTGCGGCAAAAGGCGTTTACATGAAGAAAGTAACCGTCTCAACCACAATGGGCCCAGGCTTAACAATCGATCATTCACCGCTGATCTAATACCTGCCGGCTATCTTTTGCCAGATTCTCATTTGTGAATCTAATTAGGGTAAAATGCCGGAGTTCGATCGAGAGTAAATCTCTCCAGATCATATAAACAGACTACTCATCGCTACTTTAGCGGTGAGTAAATAAACTTTGAGTGAGCAGAAGTAGGGTAGTGCCAACGGAAATTTCTCCGGACGCCTTGTGAATTGAGTGCTTTGCGCGCAATTCGCAACTCAACCTGTCTCATCGAAGACCGTAGGTGCTGATGTACGGGCTAGTCAGCTTAATTTCCTACGCAGATGGGGACGCAGCAAGCTGTTTTTGCTGTTGAACCGAGGGGTAGGTCGGCTTACACGCCCTAATGGGTTTGTCGGTTGGCTTGCAAGGCAAGACTTTCCGAGTGGTTTGGAAAGTCGTTATTTGAAAGGTGCTCTATGGCTCTGAGTTATACAGAGAAGCAAGCCGTTGTAGCGGAAGTCGCAGATGTTGCGGGTTCAGCGCTATCAGCGGTCGCTGCCGAGTATCGGGGACTGACTGTCTCGCAACTGACAGAATTACGCTCGAAAGCGCGTGAGTCTGGCGTTTATGTGCGAGTTGTTAAGAATTCCCTGGCTCGATTGGCAGTTAAGGGGACTGAATTCGAGTGCATGAATGATCGCTTAAGCGGTCCGTTGATGCTGGCCTTCTCACAAGAAGATCCAGGTTCAGCGGCACGTTTATTCCGCGACTTCGCTAAAGAGAACGACAAGCTTGTCATTACTCTTGGTGCTGTCGGTGGGGAAACGATCGAAGCCGGCGACATTGGCAAATTGGCTAACCTCCCGACTCGGGACGAGGCTATTTCCTTGTTGATGGCTGTTATGCAAGCGCCAGTTACGAAACTTGCGCGTACCTTGAACGAGGTTCCAGGCAAGCTGGTCAGAACAGTAGAAGCTGTTCGATTGGCAAAAGAAGCTTAATTCGAATCAGGCTAAATCTGGTTCACTCAACTTTGACTTAAAAGGGAGCTCGTAGAAATTCGAGTTTTCCCACCGGAGAAATACAATGGCAGTATCAAAAGAAGACATGCTGGAAGCGATTTCCAATATGTCAGTGATGGAGGTTGTAGACCTCATCAGTGCAATGGAAGAGAAGTTCGGCGTATCAGCAGCGGCAGCAGTAGCTGCAGCACCAGCTGGTGGCGGCGATGCAGGTGGCGCAGCTGCTGAAGAGCAAACTGACTTCGACGTAGTTCTAGCTGGCTTCGGCGAGAACAAAGTTGGCGTCATCAAAGCGGTACGTGGTGCGACTGGTCTTGGCTTGAAAGAAGCGAAAGACCTTGTAGAAAGCGCTCCAGCACCTATAAAGGAAGGTGTACCTAAAGCTGAAGCTGAAGAAATGAAGAAAACTTTGGAAGAAGCTGGCGCAAGCGTCGAGCTTAAGTAATTCTTGTTGTACCGTTGCAGTCGGGGCGTCAAAGCCCCGGCAGTGACAACAGTGGGCTGACAGTCGTTGTGACTGTCGGCCTGCCGTCGTTTCCGGCGGTGAAAAACCGAATTTAGCGTGCTCGCCCGGCGCGCGCCCTTAAGACTTATGAGGAACGTAGATGGCCTTTTCGTTCACTGAAAAAAAACGCATCCGCAAGGATTTTGGAAAGCGAGCACCCATTTTGGAGGTGCCGTATCTACTGCAGACGCAGCTGGATTCGTACCGCAATTTCCTACAAGAAGACAAGGACACGGACAACCGAGCTGAAGTCGGCTTGCACGGCGCTTTTAATAGCGTCATGCCCATTGTCAGTTATTCCGGTAACGTAGAGCTGCACTACGTTAGCTATCGCCTAGGCAAGCCTGCTTTCGACGAGCGTGAATGTAAAATTCGCGGCTTGACGTACGCAGCACCGCTACGCGTTCTCGCGCGCCTCATTATTTATGATAAGACCGCGCCTGCCAGCAGCAAAGTTGTCAAAGACATCAAGGAACAAGAAGTCTTCATGGGTGAATTGCCACTCATGACCGGAAACGGAACCTTCATCATCAACGGAACCGAGCGCGTTATCGTGTCTCAGTTGCATCGTTCTCCGGGTGTTTTCTTCGATCACGATCGAGGCAAGACTCACTCGTCCGGAAAACTCCTGTTCAGTGCTCGAATCATTCCTTACCGTGGTTCATGGCTCGATTTCGAATTCGATCCTAAAGATTGCGTATTCGCGCGTATCGACAGACGCCGCAAATTGCCTGCAACCATCGTGTTGCGCGCGCTCGGCTACGAAACCGCTGACATTCTGGAAAAATTCTTCGAAACGCACAAAATCTCTATCACCAAGACAAAAATGGAGATGGATTTAGTCCCTGAGCGTCTGCGTGGTGAAACTGCTGCATTCGATATCAAGGCTGGCAAAGAAGTGGTTGTCGAGACAGGGCGTCGAATCTCAGCACGTCACGTTCGCAAGCTAGAACAAGCGAACATCAAGAAACTCGAGATTCCTGCTGAGTATCTGGTTGGAAAAATCCTGTTTCACGACATTGTTGATCCGGAAACTGGCGAGCTCATGGCTGAGGCCAATGCCGAGCTGACTGCTGAATTGATCGAGCAGATTCAAGAAGGTGGCATCAAGAAAATTGAAGTTCTGTACGTCAACGATCTCGATCGTGGTCCGTACATCTCGAACACCTTACGTATCGATCCTACTCGTACTCAGTTGGAAGCGCAGGTCGAGATTTATCGCATGATGCGTCCTGGTGAGCCGCCGACTAAGGAAGCTGCACAGAACCTGTTCAATAACCTGTTCTTCGAGCCAGATCGTTACGACCTGTCTCCGGTTGGCCGTATGAAGTTCAACCGTCGCCTAATGCGCGAGAATACAGAAGGTCCGGGTACGCTTGATAAAGACGACATCGAAGCCGTAATGCAGGTTCTGATTGACATCAGAAACGGTAACGGCACTGTCGATGACATCGATCACCTGGGTAATCGCCGAATCCGTAGTGTGGGCGAAATGGCTGAGAACGTCTTTCGTGTTGGTCTCGTTCGTGTTGAGCGTGCCGTGCGTGAACGTTTGGGCATGGTGGAATCTGAAGGCCTCATGCCTCAGGACATCATCAATGCTAAGCCAGTTGCTGCCGCGGTTAAGGAATTCTTCGGATCCAGTCAGTTGTCGCAGTTCATGGATCAGAACAATCCATTGTCAGAAGTGACGCACAAGCGTCGAATCTCTGCTCTCGGGCCGGGCGGTCTTACACGTGAGCGTGCAGGTTTTGAGGTTCGTGACGTACACCCGACTCACTATGGTCGAGTTTGCCCAATTGAGACACCGGAAGGGCCGAACATTGGTCTGATCAACTCACTGGCGGTCTATGCGCGTACCAATAACTTTGGTTTCCTAGAAACTCCTTATCGTAAGGTGGACAATGGTAAAGCGACAGACAAAATCGAATACTTGTCTGCCATCGAAGAAGGTAACTACGTTATTGCCCAAGCAAACACTGAGATCGATGATGACGGTGTTTTGATCAATGATCTCGTATCGGTTCGAACCAATAACGAGTTCACCATGGCATCACCCGATCAGGTGGAGTACATGGATGTATCGCCAAAACAAATCGTATCGGTCGCTGCAGCGCTTATTCCATTCCTTGAGCACGATGATGCGAACCGTGCTTTGATGGGATCAAACATGCAACGTCAGGCAGTTCCAACACTGCGAGCTGAGAAGCCGTTGGTTGGTACCGGTATCGAACGTATTGTGGCTGTCGATTCAGGTTCTGCAGTAGTTGCCAAGCGTGGTGGTATCGTCGATTCGGTCGACGCTGCTCGTATGGTTGTGCGTGTCCATGACGCAGAAGCCAGTGAAGGGGCAGGTGGTGTTGATATCTACACATTGACTAAATACACCCGTTCAAATCAGAACACCTGCATCAACCAGCGTCCGTTGGTTCGTGTTGGTGATCAGATCGAACGAGGCGATGTACTTGCTGATGGTCCTTCAACAGACATGGGTGAGCTGGCGCTTGGTCAGAATATGCTAGTCGCGTTCATGCCTTGGAATGGCTACAACTACGAAGATTCCATTCTTATCTCAGAGCGTGTTGTTCAGGAAGATCGTTTCACAACGATTCATATCGAAGAACTAACATCTGTGGCTCGTGATACGAAATTAGGGCCTGAAGACATCACGGCTGATATTCCAAACGTTAGCGAAGGCTTGCTGTCTAAGTTGGATGAGTCCGGCATTGTGTATGTTGGTGCTGAAGTTCAGCCTAACGATATCCTTGTTGGAAAAGTCACACCTAAAGGTGAAACCCAGCTGACTCCGGAAGAGAAACTCCTAAGAGCTATCTTCGGTGAGAAAGCCTCTGACGTTAAAGATACTTCTCTACGTGTTCCACCTGGAATGGACGGAACGGTTATCGACGTACGTGTATTCACACGTGACGGCGTTGATAAAGACATGCGTGCTCAACAGATCGAACGTGAAGAGCTTAAGCAGGTTCGTAAAGATATCGACGATGAAACTCGTATCATTGAAAACGACATTTATCAGCGTATCGAAAAACTGATCGTTAACAAAGAAGCGGACAAAGGTCCGGACGGCTTGGTCAAAGGCGCTAAGGTAACTTCTGAATACCTGTCGTCTCTTGATCGCGAGAAGTGGTTCCAGATCTCTATGCAAGACGAAGCACTGAATGTTCAGCTTGAGAAGATCGGGCAGAGCATCAGCGATCATCGTGAAGCTTTCGAACAACGCTTCTTAGAGCAGAAAGAAAAAATCACCTCAGGTGATGATCTTGCGCCGGGTGTTCTGAAGATGGTTAAGGTATACCTAGCGGTTAAGCGTCGCTTACAGCCGGGTGACAAAATGGCGGGTCGTCATGGAAACAAAGGTGTTATCTCCATGATCGTACCAACCGAAGACATGCCTTACTCTGAAGACGGTTCACCGGTAGACATCTGCCTGAACCCGCTGGGTGTTCCTTCTCGAATGAACGTCGGGCAGGTACTTGAGCTGCACTTAGGTTGGGCTGCGAAGGGTCTTGGCCACAAGATCAATCGTATGATCAAAGCGCAGCAGGCTGTTGCTGATATCCGTGCATTCCTCAACAAGATCTACAACCACGAGGGTGCCACTCAATACATCGATATTGACAGCCTGACGGACGACGAAATCAAAGAGCTTGCGCAAAATCTTGTGCGCGGTGTGCCTATGGCAACACCGGTATTCGATGGTGCGGCTGAAAAAGAAATTCGTCAGATGTTGGCCTTGGCCGACTTACCAGAGTCCGGACAAGCACACTTGTATGACGGTCGAACAGGGGACAGCTTTGAACGTCCGGTCTCGGTTGGTTACATGCACATGCTTAAGCTGAATCACCTGGTTGATGACAAGATGCATGCTCGTTCAACGGGTCCATACAGTCTTGTTACTCAGCAACCTTTGGGTGGTAAAGCGCAGTTTGGTGGTCAGCGATTTGGTGAGATGGAAGTATGGGCACTTGAAGCTTACGGTGCTGCGTACACATTGCGCGAAATGCTGACTGTTAAGTCTGATGACGTTAAGGGTCGAAACACCATGTACAAGAACATTGTTGATGGCGATCACCGTATGGATGCAGGCATGCCTGAATCCTTTAACGTACTGCTTAAAGAAATTCGCTCACTCGGTATCAATATCGAACTTGAGCAGGATCAATAGCCGTCTACATGAAGCTGTTAATCCAACCAATTAGTTTTCCGCTGCAAACGATAGGGGAATGAAAATATGAAAGATCTTCTGAATCTGTACAAAATGCAGGGCCAGACTGAAGAGTTTGATGCGATCCGTATCAAACTCGCTTCACCAGAGACCATTCGATCATGGTCTTACGGTGAGGTGAAAAAGCCTGAAACAATCAACTACAGAACGTTCAAGCCAGAGCGTGACGGTTTGTTTTGTTCAAAAATCTTTGGTCCTGTAAAGGACTACGAGTGCCTGTGCGGTAAGTACAAGCGTCTTAAGCACCGTGGTGTTGTCTGTGAGAAGTGTGGTGTTGAAGTCACACAGACGAAAGTGCGTCGTGAGCGCATGGGTCATATCGACCTCGCAAGCCCGGTTGCACATATCTGGTTCTTGAAGTCACTGCCAAGCCGAATTGGTTTATTGCTTGACATGACCCTGCGGGAAATCGAGCGTGTTCTGTACTTCGAAGCTTATGTGGTTATCGATCCGGGTATGACTACGCTGGAATCCGGTCAATTGCTCTCTGATGAGCAGTACCTTGAAGCGGTAGAAGAGCACGGTGATGAGTTCGATGCTCGTATGGGCGCTGAAGCGGTGCATGACTTGTTGAAAGACATCGACATGCAAACCGATGCAGAAAATCTTCGAGAAGAAATCGATGCCACTAAATCAGAAACAAAGCTTAAGCGCTTAACCAAGCGTTTGAAGTTAGTGGAGTCTTTCATCGCTTCAGGCAACCGTCCTGAATGGATGGTCATGACCATTCTTCCGGTATTGCCACCTGATTTGCGTCCATTGGTTCCGTTGGATGGCGGACGTTTCGCAACGTCTGATCTTAACGATTTATATCGCCGCGTTATCAACCGTAACAACCGTCTACGTCGCCTGCTTGAGCTGAACGCGCCGGATATCATTGTCCGAAACGAAAAGCGCATGCTGCAAGAATCAGTGGATGCTCTGCTCGACAACGGTCGTCGTGGTCGTGCCATCACGGGCTCTAACAAGCGTCCATTGAAATCTTTGGCAGACATGATCAAAGGTAAGCAGGGTCGCTTCCGTCAGAACCTACTGGGTAAGCGAGTTGATTACTCTGGTCGTTCCGTTATCGTGGTTGGCCCGACACTTCGCTTGCATCAGTGTGGTCTGCCTAAAAAGATGGCTCTTGAGCTGTTCAAGCCGTTCATCTTCTCCAAGCTGCAAATTCGCGGTATGGCGACCACCATCAAAGCTGCCAAGAAAATGGTTGAGCGTGAAGGTGCGGAAGTCTGGGATATTCTCGAAGAAGTTATTCGTGAGCATCCAGTCATGCTTAACCGTGCACCTACGCTTCACCGTCTGGGTATCCAGGCGTTTGAGCCAGTACTGATCGAAGGTAAAGCGATTCAGCTGCATCCGTTGGTTTGTGCCGCGTTCAACGCTGACTTTGATGGTGACCAGATGGCGGTGCACGTACCTCTATCAATCGAAGCACAGCTGGAAGCTCGTGCCTTGATGATGTCTACCAACAATGTTCTATCACCTGCGAACGGTGAGCCTATCATCGTACCTTCTCAGGATATCGTTCTGGGTCTGTACTACATGACTCGTACTCGTGTTAACGCTAAAGGCGAAGGCATGGTGTTCAGTGATGTTGCTGAAGCACACCGCGCCTACGAGAGCAAAATCGCAGACTTGCATGCACGAGTGACTGTTCGAGTAATGGACTCGGTTAAGAACGAAGCGGGGCGCTGGATACAGCAGCCACGTCGAGTTGAAACAACCGTTGGTCGTGCCATCGTCTCTGAGATTCTTCCAGCTGGACTGGAATTCGCCAACGTTGATTTGAACCTGACGAAAAAGAATATTTCGAAGCTCATTAACTTGTGTTACCGACGTTTAGGTCTGAAAGAGTCAGTCATCTTTGCTGATCAGCTCATGTACTTAGGCTTCCGTTATGCAACGCTTGCGGGTGTTTCCATCGGTATCGAAGACATGATGGTGCCTGATGACAAGAAGACACTCATTGCATCGGCTGAGAGTGAAGTCCGTGAGATTCAGACTCAATACTCTGAAGGTCTCGTTACAAACGGTGAGAGATACAACAAAGTTGTTGATATCTGGTCATCGGCTAACGACCAAGTCGCTAAGTCTATGATGGCAAGCTTGGGTACTGAGAGCGTTGTCGATAAAGAAGGCAAGACCGTTCAGCAAGAGTCATTTAACTCCATCTTCATGATGGCCGATTCCGGTGCTCGTGGTTCTGCGGCTCAGATTCGTCAGTTGGCGGGTATGCGTGGCTTGATGGCGAAACCAGATGGTTCCATCATCGAAACGCCAATCATCGCGAACTTCCGTGAAGGTCTAAACGTAAACCAGTACTTCATCTCGACCCACGGTGCACGTAAAGGTCTGGCTGATACCGCTCTGAAAACAGCAAACTCAGGTTATCTGACTCGTCGTCTGGTTGATGTTGCTCAGGATATGGTGGTGGTTGATCCGGATTGCGGAACAACTGATGGCTTGACGATGAAGCCGATCATCGAAGGTGGTGATGTTGTTGAGCCGCTGCGTGAGCGAGTGCTGGGACGTGTTGTTGCCGAAGCTATTGTTAAGCCAGGCGATGACAAGACTGTGCTGCTTGAAGCAGGAACGCTGCTGGATGAGCACATGGTAGACATGCTCGAAGAAGCCGGTGTTGACGAAATACTGGTTCGCTCAGCAATCACGTGTGAAGCCGACTACGGTGTTTGTGCCGCTTGTTACGGTCGTGACTTGGCGCGCGGTCATATCATCAACATTGGTGAGGCTGTCGGTGTAATGGCTGCTCAATCAATCGGTGAGCCGGGCACACAGCTGACCATGCGTACCTTCCACATTGGTGGTGCGGCGAGTCGATCTGCTGCTGCAAGCAGCGTTGAATCCAAATCTAAGGGTTCAGTTCGATTGCACAACATGAAAGAAATCACTAACCGTGAAGGCAAGCTGATGGCGGTATCACGATCGGCAGAATTGTCGGTTGTTGATGAAGCAGGTCGTGAGCGTGAACGATACAAGATTCCTTATGGTGCGGTTATCCAAGCCAAGGAAGAGGAAGCTATCGAAGCGGGTGCGGTGCTGGCCACTTGGGATCCGCATACGCATCCGGTTATCACGGAAGTGGCGGGTATTGCCAAATTCTCTGATTTCGTGGAAGGCGTTACCATCCGGGCTGAGACTGATGACATCACGGGTCTGACAGATATCGTTATTACTGACCACAAGCAACGTGGTGGTACTAACAAAGATCTACGACCGTTGATCAAGCTAGTCGATAAGGAAGGTAATGATCTGAATTACGCCGGTACTGAAATACCCGCTAATTACTTCTTGCCACCGGGTGCGATCATCAACCTCCAGGATGGTGATGAAATTCAGGTGGGCGATATCGTTGCTCGTATTCCTCAGGCTTCTTCTAAGACTCGTGATATCACGGGTGGTCTGCCTCGTGTTGCTGACCTTTTTGAAGCTCGTAAGCCGAAAGAACCTGCAATTCTTGCAGAGACTAGCGGTACAGTGAGCTTTGGTAAGGAGACGAAAGGCAAGCAGCGTCTTGTTATTACGGGACCAAACCAAGAGCATTACGAAGAGCTGATTCCGAAATGGCGTCACATCAACGTATTTGAAGGTGAAACGGTAGAACGAGGCGAAGTCATTGCTGATGGCGAACCGAATCCTCAGGACATCCTAAGACTGCGTGGTGTTGAAACACTGGCGGCATACCTGGTTCAGGAAATCCAGGACGTCTATCGTTTGCAGGGCGTAAAAATCAATGATAAGCACATTGAAGTCATCATCCGTCAAATGCTGCGTAAGGTTGATATCTCTGCCGCTGGCGATACTCGACTTCTCCGAGGTGAGCAAGTTGACTTCCTACGAGTCAAAGAAATTAACGAAGAACTGTTAGCTGAGAACCCGAATGCTGCTCCGGCTGAATTCGACAATCTGCTACTCGGAATCACGAAAGCATCACTCGTTACTGAGTCGTTCATCTCAGCAGCATCATTCCAGGAGACAACCCGTGTTCTGACTGATGCAGCCGTTCGCGGTGCACGTGATGATCTGCGCGGACTCAAAGAGAACGTTATCGTGGGCCGTCTGGTGCCGGCAGGTACTGGTTTGGCTTTCCATAACGAACGTCGCAAGAGCCGTGCGAAGCTGAATATCGATCAGGCTTTCGAACAGGTCATCGAGCAAGAATCTGCGTTAGCCGCAGGTACCTTGCCTGACGATGCTGCGGTTCCAGCGAGCTTGTTGGACAGTATCAGTCCAGCAGATGGTGCCGGTGCGGGACCCTCGGAAAGCTAAACTGCAAACCACGTCTCTGGCAGGTTGCATGTTAATTAGTCTGCCAGCTTGACGTGAATTGCCCGTTGAAAGCCTCCTTTAGAGGCCTTCATGTAACGGGACTTAATACCGAAACGCCCTCTTTATGAGGGCGTTTCGCGTTTTACGGCCGCGATATTGCACTTGAGCTAGTTAGGTTACTTCTACCGTGCAGGGTTCACAGATAACCCTTGGGTAGGTCTACGGCGCTAAAGATTCTCATTGCAGGGCACACGCTTTGCTCCGTCAATCTCTGTTCACGGCGGGATACGAGATGAGCAATTCAATAGATACCAATTCGTTATTACAGCAGCTTAGGGCAATGGCCCAGGATGCAGGTATTCCTGAATCCAACGCCATCTCACCGGAAGTAACGCCTGCAGCTGATTCGGTTGAGTTTTCCAAGGTTCTGGAGAATTCTCTTCAGTCTGTTAATGAGCGAAGTGCCGAGGCAAAGCAGCTTCGAGAGTCTTTTGAAGCCGGAAATCCCAATGTCGAGTTGGCGGATGTGATGATCGCCGCCCAAAAAGCACGAATATCCTTTGAAGCCCTTACTCAGGTTCGCAACAAAATGGTTGCTGCCTACAAAGAAATCATGAGCATGCCGTTGTGATGCACCTGTCTAACAATAAAACGTCATTGAGTCATGCAGTGACTAACACTGCGAACGGAAACTATCATTCTCGATGAGCGATGCAACAATGAATACCGGACAAGCCGGCAGTCCTTTGACTGCGGCTTTAGCGCGTTTCTTTACCGGGCCTCAATTGGGCGCGCTGATTGTCGTGGCAACCGCCTTGACGCTTGGGGCAGGGCTTATATCCTGGACCTTAAAACCTGATTTTGTGCCGGTTGCCGAACAAGGTGGCCGTGAAGATGCGCTGCAGATAATTGAAAGCCTGAAAGCATCTGGCATTGAATTTAAACTTGATCCGGCCACGGGTTTGGTTTTAGTGCCTAAAAACAAGTATGCCGAGATTCAAATGAATCTGGCAGCTAGCGGATTGACGTCTAGTAAAAGTGCGCAAGGTCTGGAACTTCTACAAAATGACACAGCGTTAGGAACCAGCCACTTTACAGAGTCCGCTCGTTATCAACATGCGCTCGAGACAGAGCTAAGCAGAACTATTAGCAGCATGCGTAACGTGGAATCGGCCAGAGTTCATTTGGCGATGCCCAAGCAATCTGTTTTTATACGTGACCGTGAAATGGCATCTGCTTCTGTAATGGTCAAAGCGATGGCCGGTAGAAGTCTGGAAGATGAGCAGGTAAATGCAATTATTAACTTGGTTGCGTCCAGCATTCCGTATCTGGGCAGCGAGCAAGTCACGATTGTTGATCAATGGGGTCGGCTGCTATCGACTGGTGATGACTCTACCAGCGGTGCTACTCGTGATCAGTTTCAGTACGCCAGAAAACTCGAAAAGCTTTATTCCGATCGTATTGAATCACTGTTAACACCGATTATTGGTGCAGGACGCGTCCGCGCGATAGTGACAACCGATGTGGATTTTTCCATCAACGAGCAAACTCAAGAGAGCTTTGAGCCTGATGCCGCTCAGTTGAGAAGTGAACAGGTCGATACGCAAATTAATCGTAATGGTGGCGCGGCTATCGGTATTCCGGGTGCTTTGACAAACCAACCACCGGGCAACGGTACGACAGATACAGAAATTCCTGGCGCTGACGGCACAACAACAGAAGCTCAAAACGAAAGCTCGTCAGCCATAAAAAATTATGAGCTTGATAAAACGATTACTCATACACGCCGGGTACCGGGAACGATACGCCGTTTATCTGCTGCTGTTCTTATCGACGATAAAATCAGCTTTGATGAGGCCGGTGAAACGATCAGAACGCCGTTGACTGAAGAAGAGTTAGCCCAATACACGCAGCTCGCACAAGAGGCTGTTGGCTTCAGTGAAGAGCGGGGCGATAGCGTGGTGGTCATTAACCGTTCTTTCCAGCCTGTCGAGGAAATAGCTCCTCTAGAGCCGCTACCTATTTGGGAGCAAAGCTGGCTGTGGACGATGGTGCGTCAGGTTCTTATTGGCTTGTCGGTTTTATTGCTTGTCCTTTTGGTGCTACGCCCGGCTGTTAAGCGTTTGGTATCAGGTGGTGCTGAGGCTGAATTGGCGGCTTTAGGTCATGCATCCGCCGCGGGTGGCGCGGGGGCGAGTGCTGCGGCTGCTGGTGGTGGCGCGGTAGATGCACTAGGAAACGCAACCGCTCCAAATGGTGCGGTGCGTGACTGGAATAATGCTGGTGGCAACGCAACTCTGGATGCTCCACCGGTGGTTTATGGCGATATTTTGAATATGGCTAGAGCAATGGCTGCTGAAGATCCGAAAAGGGTTGCTAAAGTCGTCAAAGATTGGGTAGCGGAGCAATAGTGGCTGAAACAGAAAATACCGCTGCAGCTGATGCGGTTGAAGCAAATCCCTTAAGCGGTTCAAGCCATGCTGCCATATTGTTGATGGCTCTGGGTGAAGAGGAAGCTGCTAGTGTGCTTAAGCACATGAAGCCCGAAGAGGTACAAACTCTGGGTGAAGCAATGACTGCTATTGAGGGAGTTTCACAGCAGCAAATTGGCCAAACACTAGACCAGTTTGTTAATAAGGTTCGATACGAATCGTCTCTGGGTATGGAGTCTGCCAGTTACTTTAAATCCACACTAAAACGTGCATTGGGAGAGGACCGTGCGAGCAATGTTTTGTCGCAAATGGCGCCCAACGAAGAAGACGACGACCAGGGACTCACTGCATTAAAGTGGATGGATGCGCGAGTGATCGCCAAGATAATCCGCAATGAACATCCACAAATCATGGCAACTGTACTGAGCCAACTGACGCGCGAGCGTGCGGGTGAAGTTCTCGATATGCTGCCAGAGTCGAAGCGCGCTGACATTGTCATGCGTATCGTCAAACTGGAAAAACTACATCCTGCAGCGTTGGCAGACCTCAATGAGGTTATTACTGAGCTGTTTGAAAAAGATGCGTCTATTGAGATCGCTGGAATAGGCGGTGTGCAAGCTGCGTCCGAGATTTTAAATGGCGTGTCTAAAGATTCAGAAGGAAAAATTCTCGATGCCATCGAAGAGATGGACGGTGAGATTGTTGAGAAAATCAAAGAAGGCATGTTCATATTCGAGAACCTGCTTAATGTTAGTGATCGCGATACTCAGACATTGCTACGTGAGACGTCTAATGAAGATCTCATCTTGTCGCTCAAAGGTGCCTCGGATGAACTTCAAGCGCAGATCTTCCGCAACATGTCATCGCGAGCTGCTGAACTTCTTAAAGACGACCTGGATGCGAAAGGTCCGGTTAAGCTCTCCGAAGTTGAAGTTGCACAGCGTTCTATACTGACGATTGCATTACAACTAGCTGAAGACAGTAAGATTTCGCTAGGTGGTAAAGGTGATGACTATGTTTAGAGTCTTGTCCGAAGAAGAGGCCGCGAAAGCGATTAAGTGGAAAGCGCCGGATTTCGGTTCCACTGCCTCTCATATCGTACAAGCTCGTGATGTCGTCTCACCGGTTACGCTAAATAGTATTGAACCGGGTGCGAATGCACCGTCACTACCCGTAACGCCAGCCGTTGCCAGTGCTCCTACATCAGCACCTGCTTTGCAAGCTGCTCAGTCTCAGGAGAATGTTCCATCTTCCGTGTCCGAAGCACTGAGCAGCCCGTCCGTTGATATGCTGCAATCCAGCTACGATGATGGCTTTGCGCAAGGCTATGCCGATGGCAGTAAAGCACTTAGAGATACTAAAATTGTTGAACTGAATAATCTGATCAGTTCGATTACGCAATCGACTCCTCCTAGTCAGGAAGACTCCCTGGAGTCTGAAATTTACGGATTATCTGTTGATATAGCCCGCATATTGTTACAGCGTGAAATCCGCACAGAACCCGATGCTATGGCTCGCCTTGTTAAAGCCGGCTTGGATCAATTGCCTTCAAACACCAGCGGACCTAAGCAAATACATTTACACCCGCTTGATGCGCAGTTAGTCAAACAGGAGTTAAACGATATTCCTGAATCAGCCTTTATTGTGGACGAGACGCTGACAAGAGGGCAGTGCCGAATTCAATCAGAATCAAGTACAGTGCACGCGGGACTTGAAAACTGGTTAAGTTCTATGGCAGTCGAACTCGGTGTATTGCCTGAAAATGCTAATGCGCTAGATGTCTCCACAACTCATGCTGTACCCGAGTAATTTGTGAGTACTCTCTCGCTGCAATCGCGACTTAAGAATCGTCGACAACACTTAAAAAATCCTGAGTTGCCTGTCGAAGGTACTTTGAGCACTCTTCGCGGTTTAACCTTAGAGGCTACAGGGTGCAAGGCATCTATTGGCGCTCGCTGTCTTATACAAAGTAATTCCGGTCCGCATGTAGAAGCCCAAGTGGTGGGTTTCAATCGCGACCGAACGTTGTTAATGCCTATGGGGTCCGTTGAAGGCCTCAGATCACAGGCACGTGTCACACCCGTTCCCGGGCAACTCGACGCACCTTGCGGTGATGGATTGTTGGGACGCGTTATAGATGCCAGAGGGCAAGCTATTGATGGGTTAGGGCCTCTCAACTATTCGCACACCACGCCATTGGTCTCTCAGTGTTTAAATCCTTTAGATCGTTCAGGCGTGACTACTGAGTTTGATGTAGGTGTCCGAGCTGTTAACGGGCTACTGACACTGGGTAAAGGTCAGCGTGTCGGTTTGTTTGCTGGGAGTGGCGTAGGTAAAAGTGCGTTACTGGGTATGATGACTCGACACTCAGAAGCTGATGTCACGGTTATTGGTTTGATCGGTGAGCGAGGGCGAGAGGTTGCTGACTTTGTTCGAGAAACCTTGGGTGAAGAGGGTTTGAAGCGTGCTGTTGTGGTTGCGGTTCCCGCAGATCAACCGCCGTTACTTCGATTGCAGGGGGCCATGTTGGCAACAGCCATTGCTGAAGGGTTTCGTGATAAAGGCAAACAAGTTCTGCTATTGATGGATTCGTTAACACGTTTTGCTCAGGCGCAACGCGAGATTGGTTTAGCCACCGGCGAACCGCCGACCAGTAAAGGCTATCCACCGTCGGTTTTTGCGATGTTGCCTCAGCTCGTTGAGCGAGCAGGAAATCTGGCCTCTGGAGGATCAATTACGGCTATCTACACCGTATTGGCAGAAGGTGATGATCAGAATGACCCGATCGTTGACTCGGCTAGAGCCGTGTTAGACGGCCATATTGTGTTAACCCGCGAACTAGCCGATGCCGCACATTACCCGGCAATAGATATTGGCGCATCTGTTAGTCGAACCCGATCAGCGGTTAATAACCCCCGGCAAGAGCAGCTGATTCGTCGCTGTTTGCAGTTAGCTGCTGCGTATCGTGCTCAAGAAGATATGTTAAGGGTAGGGTTGTATAAACCTGGAACCGATCCTCTACTTGATGAGGCCGTTGCGTTCTGGCCTGCATTACAGGATTACCTGCAACAGCCGGCTGAAAGAGGTGAGGATATGCAAACCTCACGTGCCCGTCTGGCTCAGATACTGGGTCTGTGACAGTTATCAGTGTTTTTGTAGCTCGCGTGAGCGGCTAACCCCTCTAAAAATTAACCGCACGTAACATAGGTAAAGCTCACAATACCTGCGCAGAATGTTTTCTAGGCCGACACCTTAGTAGACCCTCTTTCTAAGGATAGTTGTAAATGAGCTCGGCGAAGCTAGCGAAACTTGAATCTCTTTCCGAGGAACAAGCCGAACACAGTCGTGATCTGGTTGAGCGCCAGCGTCTGGAGTTATCACAATTAGATAACCACCATTCTGATCTGAAACGCATCAACCTGGAATATCAAAACAGTCTTATCGGATTAGACGGTGTCTCGCCTCAGCAGCTAGCGCATAGACGATCTTTCGTCTCACAGCTAACCCGCAAACTTGATGTGTTGCACCACGAGCGAATCCAGAAGAAAGAGAAGTTGCAAGTAAGCATCAATGAGCACCGTCAACAAAGTGCTCAAACGGCGGCCTTGGGCTCTATGGTTGAGCAGGCTACGGCTAAACAGGCTGTTAAAGATGCGCGTGCACAGCAAACACAAGAAAACGAGACAGCTCAATCGTTACGCTTAAGAGCCATGTCCGTCAGGGAGGATGATAATGTCTGAGACGACTACAAATTTGTTAACAGGTTTTCAGGCGACCAGCTCAAAGGGTGGAGAGTTACTCGGTGATGGTGGATCACTCTTTGGAGAAACATCCGACGATACCTCAGTGTCCTTTTCTAGCGTATTAACTCAAGCGCAGAGTGATCAAGCAGACGGTTCGGACTTAGCAGAGCAAACGACACGCTTGGCGCGTGAATCGGCGAGTGCGGAATCGACGAATGATAAAAACAAGTTGCCGTTAGAGGACGGTCGAGAGTTGCGTCCAACACCGCCATCGGTCGATGGACAAGAGCGAGCTGAGCCGACACACAGATCGCCCCATAGCCGTGATGCCTTGATCGGCGAGCAACCCCCGGGAACGCTTGAGACCCTAGAAGAATACGTTGAGCCTGCAGACGCTGTGAAGCCGATGGCCGTTGCCAGTATGTCAACGGAAAACAGTGAAGTTGATACGAACGAGCCACATCTTGTTCTTCAAAACAACGCCCGTAAGACTCCGGAACAGCTAGCGGCGCAGAGTGTAGGGGCTGAGGTGCAACTTGGCGCTATGCCGACTCAGGCTGCTCGCCCTGAAATCGCTTTAGCATCGAATGATGATACAGAGTTAAATCTGGCGGCTAGACAGTCAACGGTTTTATCCCAGAGTTTGCCAGTAGGGCAGTCGCTAGGTCAGCCGAGTACGACGATTGATACCCCTATAACAACTTCAGTTGCACCGCGTATTGTGAGTGAAGCGGCCACGGCAGCTACCGTTGACAGTGGATTGACTGCAGCTTCAGTAGCGAGCGCCAGTACGGCGGCAACTTCTGCGTCATCGCTGACAGTTGTAGCCGATGCAGAACAGCCTGTTGTTTCGGCGGCAACGTTTGCGAACCGCTTGAATGGACAGCCCATGGCATCCATTGCTCCACCCGTCATACCATCAACTCCTGCTGATTCAATAGCGGATGTTGGAACTGATGCAGAACAGTTGACCACCATCGCCGGTATACAGAGCGTTCAGGCTGGAATTTCAGGACTTGCGCAAAGCACGACGACCAATTCTACTACCGCAGTTCCAGCTACTGCGACGACGCTGGATGGGGTTAACTCAACTGTGGCGACTGTGGCGCCGGTGCAAGCACCATCAGCCATGTCTACTGGGCAACTTAGCGATCCTATCGGGCAGTCTATGCCCGGTAACCTCAATTCGGTGACTACCGGTGTCAACCCTGCGTTGACGCTTGCGTCAAATATCCCATCTTCGGGCGCTAATGTTCCGCCAGCATCGCCAGTTATAACGAATGGCAATGCGAATTCGTTGCTTGCAGAAAATACCGTTGAGTCACAGTTAGGTATAACTGCGGCGGGTGTGGCAGCTGTGAAAGATTCAGCGTCAGGAGTCTCCATGAATCCCATGCTGGATAACATGTTAAGTACTCCGGCCAGCGGCATCGTTACTGCTCCGATCCTAGCAAAAGCGGACCTGACTGGAACACCGATAGCTCAGACGCCTTTGAATGTCCCGTTGCTAACACCAGCGGCACCAGAAGCAATGGCTGGAAACGTCCGTTGGATGGTGGGAGAGGGCGTTCAGAACGCGGTGGTTAACGTGTCGCCAAATGGTATGGGGCCGATCTCAGTGCAAATAGGTATAGAAAAAGAGCAGATGAGTATCTCCATAGTTGCATCGCAAGCTAATACAAGAGAGGCGCTAGAGTCGATGTTGCCTCGTCTTCGTGATCAACTGAGCACGCAGGGTGTTGAGACTGTGCGTGTCGATATCTCTGATGGACGTGGTGATCGTTCTGGAAGCTTCGCAGGCTTTGAACGACAGAACATGGGTTATACGACTGCCGACAGTCAACAAAATTCGCAGCAGAGAAATACGAATGCCCAGGATTCCGAGAACCCTTCAGCTGAACGCTCAGACGCGAACGTTAACGACTCAGGTGAAAGAGTCTTGTCCGAATCAGAGCGTGCTTTGGTTGATCAGTTAAAAAGCAGCTCTACAAATTCATCGGTAAAGAATGTATCGATCAGTCATGGATACGACTTATATGTCTGAGCACTCTATCGTCCTTGCACAAACAACAACTGAGTTTGTGAGCAAAAAAATGCGGTTTACATCATGAATAAGATGATTCTCATTGGTGGTGGCGCGCTCTTGTTTTCAGCCATCAACATCGGTGGTACGGCCTTTTTAACGAAAGCTATCGCACCGCCTCCCATGGCTGCCGCGACGACAGTCGTAGAGGCTGAGCCCCTTCCTGAGGAAGTTTTTTACCATAACGTTCAGCCTGAATTTGTTGTTAACTTTCAGGGCAAGACGAAATTAAAGTTTCTGATGATCGAAATGGTGATTGCGACCCATGACAAGGAAGTGTTACCCATTCTTGAAGATCATGACCCGGAGCTTCGCAATACGTTGTTGCTACTACTTGCAGAACAGGATAGCGAAGCACTGACAACTGCCGAGGGTAAGCAAGCTTTAAGAGATCAGGCACTGGCTAAAATAGACGAAGTCGTTTCAGCTCATTATCGCTCTGAGCGTATTAAAGATGTGTACATAACCCGCCTGGTAATGCAGTAGAACCGTTCTGCTATGAGCCGCGAAGCGACACCAAAAACTGCGACTATTTATGACTTTGCTCACCCGGGTCATAAACTCAATACGCAATGGCCGATCCTTGATTTGGTGTCGGGGCGTATTGCTGCGGATTTTGCCGGCGCTTTATCGCGACAGTTACAAATAACCTTAGATGCGAATGCATTAAGCACTAAACGAACAAAGTATTCCGATTGCGTCGAAAATATGGGGCGCACCTGTATCGTCTATGAGTTAACCATGAACCCGGTGCAGGGAACTGTTTGGTTCTGTATGGATACCAGCGTGCTGGCGACCATTGTAGATGCCTATTTTGGTGGGGATGCGGTACTGACCCCGGAAGAAGAGCCACGTGAGCTTTCCCGTACTGAACAGCGGGTGGCTAACCATGTTATTAACGCACTCGTGACAAGCGTTACCAGTGGGTGGTCGATTGCGATGCCAGTAAAAGTAACCTCGCTGGGAATCATTGATGTGGCTCGGCTGACCAATGCACCCATGGATTCGATCATGGTTGATAGCCAAATGAATCTTGTGCTGGGGGCCATCGAGCTACCTTGTCAGCTTATCTATCCCTTTGAATCGCTTAAGCCTTTCGAATCAAAGTTACGTAAAGAGGTGGCAAGTCCATCCTCTCAAGATCTGCAGTTCAGCCAGGCAATGCAGGGTGAGCTCATGAATTGCGAAATTGATATTCGGGGCGTTCTATCTGAAATGCCCATAACACTTAGGAAGTTATTGGAACTGAAGTCTGGAGATTTCATTCCGCTACGTGATGTACAGACTGTCTCGTTCAAAACACAGAGCATGCCTCTGTTCGATGCGCGTGTTGGCAGTACAAATGGTCGAGTTTCTGCCAGCGTTTCGCGTTGGCATCTACCGGTAAAAAACTGAGTTATGTCCGAAGAGAATGCAGCCACGAATTTGGAAAACACTGATGAGTCGACAGACCCGTCAATGGATTCTGATGCTTCTGCAGCCGCGAACGCGGCTGGTGAGGCAGGCACGGATCCGTCAGCAAATGAGGCAAGTAACGTCTCTGTGCAACCGGTACAGCACCCTGAAATAGACATCAACGCTCCGGTTGATGGTCCTACTGCAGACTTATCCCTGATTCTGGATATCCCTGTCACCCTGTCCATGGAAATTGGTCAAACCAAGATTTCAATCAGTGATTTGCTCAAGCTGGGCAAAGATTCTGTCATTGAATTGCAACGAATGGCCGATGAACCGATGGATGTTCTCGTAAATGGCACGTTAGTAGCACGTGGAGAAGCAGTAGTCGTTGGTGAACGGTTTGGTATTCGACTGACCGATGTTATCAGTCCGCAGGAGCGGTTGAAGAAGTTCACCTGAGGTAAGCAGTTCCCTGGCCGTTGAAACGGCAGGGTGATTTACTTAAGGAGAAGTGTCCATGAATCGAGTGTTTGCTGCATGCATGTTGCTGCTGTGCGCCTTTGCGCCATGGGCTTCTGCGTATGCTCAGCAGTCTTCAACGCCAGTCATATCCCCCCTTGCAACTCTGGGCAAACTTGCTGTTGCCTTACTGATTGTTCTGGTCGTGTTTTGGGCGTTCGCTAAATTCATGAAGCAGATGCAAGTCGGGCAGGGCGGTTCGCATACCGGATTAAAAGTCATTGGTGCGCTGTCATTAGGCCAGCGTGAGCGTGTAGTCGTTGTTCAAGCCGGCAGTGAGCAGCTGGTACTAGGTGTGACGTCGAGTGCCATAAATACTCTGCATGTTTTGGAGACCCCCATGGGTGCTTCGGATTCTCCCGAGCTGGGTGACTTCAAGCAAAAGCTCAGTGCGGCTCTCAAACGCCAGGTGAAAACCTGATGAAACTGAATCATTTTAAGAGCGTCTTGCTATTGGTGCTGAGCATTGCACCTGTAGAGGTTTTCGCTCAATCAGGGCTTCCAGCCATCGTTGTTGACACTGCCGATGGTGGTGGTCAAACCTGGAGCCTGAATTTACAAGCGTTAGTGTTGATGACGACACTGACCTTGCTACCAGCCATGTTGCTGTTGATGACATCGTTTACGCGAATCACCATTGTGCTCGGGATTCTTCGTACGGCGATGGGCACTGCTCAAACTCCATCGAATCAGGTTCTGATAGGACTGGCGTTGTTTCTGACCCTATTCATTATGCGTCCGGTATTTCTTGAAATACACGAAACAGCGGTAAAACCTTTTATGGCAGAGACTATTGACGCTGAAACAGCTATTCAGATTGCGGCCGAACCCTTTAGAAATTTCATGATGCAGCAGACACGTGATAACGATCTGCAGCTATTTTTGAATATTTCTAATTCGCCTGCACCACAAGATATCAATGATGTTTCGTACTTTGTGCTTTTGCCGGCTTTTGTAACCAGCGAACTTAAAACCGCATTTCAGATCGGTTTTCTGTTGTTTATTCCATTTCTAATTATTGATCTGGTGGTCGCGAGTGTCTTGATGTCCATGGGTATGATGATGTTGTCCCCGCTGATCATCTCACTCCCGTTCAAACTGATGCTTTTCGTGTTGGTTGATGGTTGGAATCTGGTACTTGGAACATTGGCTGGGAGCTTTTTCATCTCATGAGTCCTGATGCCGTCATTGATCTGGGCCGCGGTGCTCTTACTATTACCGTGATGCTCAGCGCACCGTTGCTTATGGCAGCACTCTTAACCGGCCTCATCGTGGGTCTGTTTCAGGCTGCGACTCAGATAAACGAGCAAACGCTGAGTTTTATTCCTAAGTTGTTGTCGATGGTCATCGTGTTGGTAGCCACGGGACCATGGTTGCTCAAGGTCATACTCGATTACACCTCTAATCTAATCACTGACGTGGTGCCCAGAGTCCTGGGGGCATGATTTGTTATGTCAGCTCTTACGCTAACTGCTGAACAAATTAACGCTTGGGTAGGGTTGATACTGTGGCCGATGTTTCGGATTGCGGGATTACTATCCATCATGCCTGCCCTGGGTGGTGGGGAAGTTCCGGTTCGCGTCAGAATTGCACTGGCTTTTCTACTGACCATCTTGATCGCGCCCACTCTAGGGGCGATGCCTGAGGTTGATCCTCTCTCCGCTGATAGCATTTTTATATCGTTACAGCAGTTGCTTATTGGCGTTGCAATGGGCTTGCTGGTGTTGCTCGCGTTCAATGCCGTTACGATGGCGGGCGAGAGCATAGCCATCACCATGGGCTTAGGTTTTGCGCTAATGAACGATCCGCAAAACGGCTCTCAAGTGCCGACAGTCAGTCAATTCTATCTGATACTAGCCACGCTACTTTTCCTTGCATTAGATGGGCATCACGCTGTGTTGCTCCTGCTGAATGCCAGTTTTACCTTGTTACCCGTTGGTCAATCGCTGGGCGCAGATTCCTTGTGGACTTTGGTTCGATGGGGACAAATTGTATTCTCAGGCGCATTGGCGATAGCGCTACCCGCTTTGGCGGCAATGCTGACAGTCAACATCATTATGGGTGTCATAACTCGTGCAGCACCCCAGCTGAATTTATTTTCTGTTGGTTTTCCCATAACGATGACGGTGGGATTCGCCGCCATTATGTTCACACTTCCAACGTTTCAGTTTTCCTTTGAGAACTTGCTCAGCATGACGCAAGCGACCATCTCTGCGCTATTGAATAGTTAGCCATGGCACAGGATTCGGGACAGGATCGTACAGAAGAGGCCACCCCCAAACGCATCGCCGATGCGCGAAAAAAGGGGGATGTTCCCCGATCCCGTGAATTAAACACCGTACTGATGCTACTGGCGTCCCTTATTGGTTTTGCCATATTGGGCGGAGGCGGTGTTCAGGCTTATAAGCGTCTAGCGGCCTCTCAGTGGAGTGTGGACAGGCAAGATGCGTTTAATGATGAGTCTGTACTAAACGGCTTATACGTACCTTTTGTCGAAGCGTTGTGGATATCAGCACCGTTCCTTTTTCTGATGTTTTTAGCCGTGTTTATCGGGCCACTGTGTATGGGCGGTTGGGTATTCAGCGCCTCATCGGTAAAGATCGATCCCAAAAAGCTATCACCCTTAGCCGGTTTAAAGCGCATGGTTGGGATACAGAGCCTGGCAGAACTCCTTAAAGCCATCTTGAAAGTCATTTTGCTGGGAGGGCTCGCTGTTTTCCTGATGAACCTTCACTTGGATGACTACTTAAAACTAGGTGCTATGCCTATTTCTGATGCGGTTAATTCGATGTTCGGAATCGTATTCGTCATTATTCTGGTGTTAGTGCTTTCCCTGGGGTTAGTTGCATTGGTGGATGTCCCGTACCAGCAGTGGTCTTATGCGAAAAAACTGCGCATGACACTTCAGGAAGTTAAAGACGAGAACAAAGAGCAGCAGGGGAATCCGGAGGTTAAATCCAAGGTTCGCCAAATGCAGCAAGCCATGGCCGGTAAACGGATGCTTGCAGATGTTCCGGACGCCGATGTGATCATTATCAACCCGACGCACTTTTCGGTTGCCCTGAAATACAACGAAGATGAAGTTGCCCCGGTTGTTGTGGCTAAGGGTGTGGATCATTTGGCGCTGAAAATCCGGGAAGTTGGCAAGGATTCAGACGTGGCCATCTTCAGTGCACCGCCATTGGCCCGATCCCTGTATCGGCATACCGAGGTGGGTGAAAGCATTCCATCTGACTTGTATTTAGCCGTAGCGCAAGTTCTGGCGTACGTAATGCAGGTTAAAAAGCTTAGCTTTCCAGATCGGCGTCGGTTGGTTGAACCGACTGATCTACCGATTCCAGATTCCTTGCTGGTTCCAAAGGACGAGTAAACCGTGAACTCAGAAAGTTTTAAAAGATTTATCAATCAGTTGCAGCTAAGTGGCCTGGGAGCGCCGTTCCTGGTGCTGCTGATGCTCGTCATGATGGTTCTGCCGATTCCAACATTCGGTCTGGATCTGCTGTTTACATTCAACATCGCACTGTCGTTGATCGTGCTGTTAGTGACTGTATACACACGACGTCCGTTGGAATTTTCATCTTTCCCGACGGTTTTACTGGTTGCAACTATGTTACGGCTGTCGCTTAACATTGCTTCAACACGAATTGTCTTGTTAGAAGGCCATACGGGCACTGCCTCAGCCGGCCAGGTTATCGAATCGTTTGGTAATTTCGTTATTGGCGGTAACTACGCTGTTGGTTTTGTCGTATTTGCCATTCTCGTCATCATCAACTTTGTCGTGGTGACTAAAGGTGCTGGTCGTGTATCTGAAGTAAGCGCGCGATTTGTACTCGATGCAATGCCGGGCAAGCAGATGGCTATCGATGCTGATTTGAACGCGGGCTTGCTGGATCAGGAAGAAGCCCGGAAACGGCGAGCTGATATTGGTCGCGAAGCCGACTTCTATGGTTCTATGGACGGTGCCAGTAAGTTTGTGAAAGGTGATGCCATTGCCGGCTTACTCGTATTATTTATCAATATTCTGGGTGGTCTTGCGGTCGGCGTAGGGCAGCATGGATTGAGCTTTTCCGATGCTGCCACAAACTACACACTGTTAACTATCGGTGATGGTTTGGTCGCACAGATTCCTTCGCTACTGCTGTCTATGGGCACGGCAGTTATCGTAACGCGCGTATCCGCTGAAGAGGATATGGGGGAGCAAATATCCTTACAGCTATTTAAAGATCAGCGAGCGCTAATCATAACGGCGATGTTGATTGGTCTGCTTGGACTGGTTCCAGGTATGCCTAATTTAGTATTCCTGACTTTGGGTGCTGGCCTCGGTTTTTATGCTTGGCACACGCGTAGTACGGATGATGCAGAACAAGAGGTCGAAGAGTCTGCAAATGCTGAGCCGGAAAAAAAGGCAGAGCTTAGCTGGGACGACGTTAAAACCACAGACATTCTCAGCTTGGAAGTCGGCTTTGGTCTGATACCGCTGGTAGATGCCAGACAAGGTGGCAAGCTGCCCGATCGTATCAAAGCTGTCAGACGAAAATTAACGGAAGATTTGGGCTTTCTTATTCACGCCGTGCATATGAAAGACAACCTGGACTTACCGCCAACGCAGTATCGAATCTCGATTTTAGGTGTTACCGAAGGCGAGGCTGAGATCTATCCGGACCGGGAGCTGGCTATCGGCGCCGGTGTTGAGGGTGGTTCATTGCAGGGTATGGCCGCCAAAGACCCCGCCTATGGGATGGATGCGGTGTGGATCACTTTAGATCAGCGAGATAACGCTCAGGCTTTAGGTTACACGGTAGTCGATCCGGGCACGGTTATCGCGACGCACATGAGTAAGTTACTTATTCAACATGCGGGAAGCCTGCTGGGTCATCAAGAGGTTCAATCACTTTTAGACTCTCTCAGTAAAAGCGCTCCGCGGTTGGTTGAGGATCTGGTGCCAAAACTATTACCACTACCGACAGTGGTTAAGGTTTTGCAGAATTTGCTCGACGAAGGAATCCCGGTAAAAGACATGCGTTCTATTGCTGAAACATTAGCCGAAAAGGGCACTCAAACTCAGGATGCTGAAGAATTAACAGCAGCTGTTCGGGTTGCGCTACGCCGGCAGATCACCGGGCAGCTCACCTCTTTTGAAGACACGCTACCGGTTATAACGCTTGATGC
>JAHDGK010000055.1 GCA_020627685.1 Granulosicoccus sp.
TCGCACCACGTCTTGCAGACATCGATGGGAATGCAGGCTTAGAAGTCATTACGGTGCGCAGCCACCAAAACTATGGCGCACAGATCGCCATTTACCAGCTCGCCGGAGACGCCCTACGTCTCTTAACGAGCACACCCTATATTGGCACATCTAACCGATGGCTGGCCCCTGTCGGCATTGCTGACCTCAATCATGATGGCGACATGGACATCGCTTACGTAGATAGACCTCATCTGGCAAAAATTCTCAGAGTTTGGTCTTATCGCAATGGTGGGTTAGAACAAATTGCCAACAAAGCTGGATACAGCAACCATCGTATTGGCGAACCATTTATCACAGGTGGACTGAAAACCTGCGATACAGAGATAACAATGATCACCGCCGATGGGAGGTGGAATCGCATTTTGGAAACCACACTGAAAGGCGCGCAACTTAGTTCAGAAGACATTGGTACCTTTGAAGGGCCGGAGAGTGTAAGCGAAGCATTACGCTGTCAGTAAGTATGTACATTGAGATGTTCCGACCTGCTCCGACTCTCTTCGCCTGATCACCTAGCGCCAGCAACAAAAAAGCCCCAATCGACTGATTAGGGCTTTTTCGTCTGCGCAATTGCAATTAAAACTCTATTCAGCACCGTACTCCGGAATTTGATACAGAACCGGTAGTGCGATATTCCCGTGGACCGCCGGGGATTGCAAATCGGTCCCGTTCGGATCACCTGGGTTCAAATTTGATGCTGTGTCATCTGGTGGAAACAGGACTAGCGAGCGCAGAAATTCTTGCACTTTAAGGCGATCAAAATCTGACAACGCTACATATAAGTCACGAGACCACTGGGCTTCTCCACCGTGTCGCCGGATGACTTGGTCTAAGTCAATACTTCTGCCATCGTGACCATAAGGAGCTGTAGACCCTACGCCCCACAGTGGCTCAGTCATAAACATTGTGTTGGTTGAACCGTCGTAGTCACGTTCGTGGAATGCAGGGCCAAGATCGTGTCGTTTAAAATCCGTAAAAATATTTTCAACCCAGAACGATTCGCGTTTTGGTGCAAGTACATGTCCGCCGTTACCATCATCCTTAGCGTAAAAACGCGTGGATGCGGTGGCGTATAAGTCGTTAAATATACCTCGCTGCTCATCGTACTTGGTATCGACATCAGCAACTCTACGATCATTTTTGATTTCCATTGATCGTACATGGCAGGTGGTGCATCCAATGGAATTCATGATGCCAACACCAGCCTCAGTAAGATCTGTTTTCTTACCTTGAGCCGGCTTAAAGTAATTGAGCAAATAAAATTCCAAGTAGTCCACTAAAGCTGGATCTAATTCAGAAACGACACCATCTCCGTCGTTGTCTGCCCAACGATCGCAATTAACCGGGCGCTCAAATGAATCCTGTCGGGGATCGAAAATAAACCCTGTAACACTGCGAACGATCTTGGGATCTACTGAATCGGCAGCACGACACAGAACGGGATCCCACGTCTCCAGACCCATTTCATCCTTTAAGGCACCATTAATGAATTCCCGGATGCTGATAGTTTTACCTTGCGCAAAGAAGGGCTTCACTCTTAGGTCTGTATCAATTCCAAGCAGCTGCGAAGTATCCACATCCCCGAAAGGCGTAGCGGTGATGTACCCGTAGTACACGCCCTTAGCCCATAAATCTCTTCGTATATTGAAACCGTATTTGCTCGCTTCGCTTAATGCTGAATCGCGCAGGCGTCTTAATTCAGTGGTGATTTCATCTGCTAATTGTTCAACAATCCCCAAGCCAAACAAATGTGGTGCATCACGACCATCCGGGAAAGTTGAAACATGCCCACCAAAACCCGCAGAGCCTCTGGGTAGCCCATGACAACTTGCACAACTGTCGGATAAACCCGCTCCGAGTCTTCTTTGAGTCGTTATGTCCCCGGAGCTATGATAATTGACTCTTGGCCCTAGCCCGTCTGCCTCACTAAACTTGCGCTGAAAAAGCTGACGACCACGTCGTATTGCCCTAGCGGGATCACGTGCAATGATGTACCCGGATGAATCTGGCACATAGGCGCTACCTGTACCTGAACCCACCTGCTCTTGAAGAGACTTATTGATTAAGTCGCCGTTATTGACAACAGCACCAGCCTCATTAACAACTGTGATATCTAAACTTGCCCCAAAGACACACTCCGAAATGCTTAGATACCCAAGCAGTACAAAGGAATATTTATACTTATTAAAAAACACTGAATTCGCCTCAACGTAAAGTTAAAGTAAGCTTAAACGGAATATTTTTACGGCCAAGTGAACCTGATCATGATTCAGTATTTAGTAATATTTTTAACTGAATTTACTCATGAAAATTGACTACTTTAGAATATTTTCTAATCGCCAAAATATATATTTATGGTTCCACACTTGTATTTATTAATAGACGCAAAATCACATCTTTAGGCAATTTACATTTAACGATCACTAAGCAATCCACGCGTAGTTTAGATTCACCATTAAATTAAATTGGCTCAATGTCGCGCCCTTGACTAATCAATGGCATTGACAGGTGTAATGATCAACTCTACTCGCCTATTTTGTGCACGCCCTTCATCGGAATCGTTATTCGCAACGGGCTGAGCTCCCCCAAAAGCTCTGGCACTCATACGCTCTAAAGCGACGCCCTTATTCTTCAGATACTTCGCGACCACCCTGGCTCGACGTGTGGAGAGTTCAATATTTTGTCGAGTGTCGCCCCTATCATCTGTATGGGCGTGTATCTTTAGTTTTACATCGCTATAGACTATTAATGACTCTGCGATACTGTCCAGGCGCTTTTTAGCGCGATTGGTTAACCAGACAGAGCCTTCGAGAAACGTCAATGAGTCTTGAGCTTCATCAGTAAGCGCACAGCTTAGATCTCTGCTTGTAAAATCATCGCCTGCCGGACACCAGGAATATTCAATGACACTGTCATTAGGCTCAGCAATGGGCTCAAAGGTCGGAATATTTTCAACAATTGTAGGTTCCTGACTCATTGGCACGTTTGATTGCTCCAATATCTCAGGCGGCTGAATAACCGGTTCGCTAGCAGTAACTGTTGCAACTCCCGTTGCAGATTCATCTAAAACCCCGGCGACAACCGTCGGTGCTAGCACATTCGCCTGTGAGTTAAAGCGATACAGCAGGGACAAACTAATATTACTGGCATCATCATCGTGATACCAATATTCAGTGCGGACAGATAAACCATTCTTTCCCGAATATTCATAACCCAATCCCCCTGTTGCATGCACATCATGATCCCGAGCAATACGTGTATCAGATCTGGTTTTAATATCGCCTATACCAAAACGCCCATACAGAGAGTGTCCTACTCGTTGCCGATGCGATAAATAAAAAAGCCCGGTGAGCGTCACATCCTCATAACTAATCTCAACGGAATCGCTAAGGTTTTTGCCAAGGTCATGAAAATGTATCTCGCCACTAAGGCGCGGGGTAAAATCTCTCCCCAAATAAATGTGTTTATAGGTCTCTGCTTCACCATCAAACTCTAAAGGTGCGCCATTCTCCTCGACTGGGTTTAGTGATGCATGACCACCGCCAACACCAATATATGCGAGCTTATGAAATACAGGCTGCTCGTCAGAGATTGAATCCTGAGCATGGGTGTGATGGGTAGTTATAACGAATACAGCGATCAACAGAGTGATGGCTTGTGTCGCATTTGTACGTTGGGTCGCTAACATGACAATTGTTCTATTTGGATTTATTTTTATTAGAAATACCAGTTGAGCCGAAAACGAACATTGTTTTCAGCACTGAACGTGCTTAGGGAAGCGTCGTTTTCGGTGTCACGCCACCATTGCCCCCCTAAATTAACCGTAAAGTTCGGGCCAATTCGACGGTCAAAGTCGAATTGAATGGTCTTACCCTGGTTTTCCAGATCTGAAATCAACGTCAGTAAAAGCTCCGTTGAATTAGCATCATTCAAGGCGACACGAACTCCGGTCATCAGGTCATTCTGAAAGAGATGATCCGCTTGCTCATCTCGAGAGTCGTATAGATATTCGCTAAGTAAACCTACATCGATATCTCCTCCGAAAGCTTGAGCAATCGTGTACTCAAAACCAGCCACCAACTCGGAGTGATTTTCTATTTCCCGACCGTTTTGTTGAATCCACTCAAGCTTGGCTAATAAGGACCCGACAGTCGCCTGAGCATCAAGACCAGCTTGACTAATGGTGACGAACCTCGATGCAAAACCCTCGTCAGTAAAAGTGATAAGAGGTTCTCTACGCGTACCACGAAATGCGTGTAAACCTAAATCCCAGATACCCGAATTCCCAGACCATCTCAACGCATAACTCGCCTCCTTTTCCCTATCAGGTGACTCATAAGTTGTCAGGCTTTGATTGATAGCGAAGGGCAGCCGAGGCCGACTATCACTACTTGCATACTCAGGCTCCCTGAACGCAGGTAAGTAGTAAAACGACAAATCCCCTTTATCCATATACCGGGTGAAACTAAGCAGCGGTTGCCCTAATTTCGCACCACCCGTGAAGTCTGCGGAGAAATCATTCTGATTGATGGTATCAACCAAGTTTCTCGACTCGACAACACCCCAAAATATTTGATCAATCCCGGCGTTAAGTTCCCATTGCTCCCCGCTGTAACGGAACAAAAACTCTCGCAAATCTGCATGTGTATTTTCGTCACTTAGGTGTTCGTACTGAAAATACGTTCGCGCTGTTAGACTAAACTGATCAGAGACATCAATGAACACTTCAGTATCCAGACTAAATTTACTAATCTGTGGCCTTTCTTCACCGATCAATGGCTCATCTATAAAAAACCCGGATGTAAAATTCAGGGTATTGTTGATCTCGTCGTAGCGAGGAGCGATATCAGAAAAAGCCGAAGCAGTCGGAAAAAGGAAAATGGCGCCTATCAATAAATGGCTGCTTTTTTTGTGTAAATTCATCGTAGCCTCTTCAGTCGATTTTTTGTGAACAGGCTTGCGCTTAAATTATTTCCAAATTTGTAGTTATCCCAGGTGAGCGTTGTTGATTTACGTGTTTGATGGTTCTGCATAACCATCGTCTCTGCTCTCCAGTATTTATTATCATATTGAGAAAACCCACTCTGCCTTAGCGTTTTTAGAAGCTTCCCACCCCGATCAAAATACTCAATTTTGTAGTTGTTATAGTTAGACTGATCCAGCCACAAGACTTGTTTCGAATAACCAGACTTCTCATAGTTCGGTACCCTTTGAATAACGTATGTGGGAACCCCATCGAGTACTTCGTCCCGAAGGTACAAATAATCGTATTTATCAATCTCCTGCGACCCTAGATCTTCAAATGAGAATTCGCTTCCCATAAACGATCCTGCCTTATTATCAGAAGAAATCCGCTTAACTCGAGACAGAGACGGTAAATACAGCCACTGTTCATCTGAGCCTTCCGACTGGCTCCACGTTAGCAGTCCGGTACCTTTGACATCTCTGGGGGAGTTAAAAATCACGATACTCTTATCGCCATTATCAATACCCTCTAGGGTGAGTAAAGATAATTTACGCGTAACGCTATCGCCTGCCGTGTTAGTCAGTGTCATATCAAACTCCACTGTACTATCAACAAATCCTGTATTTATGTCATCCGCCGCTGTGGCAATCTGTAAACCGCGCGCTGAATCATTCGCGTAAATAGTTCCCATGGGCGAGATTGCCAAACAAAAAACCAGCAAGGAAATATTGTGTATTTTCATGTTAAACATAGTCATGTCTTCCCGCCTCCAGTGTCGGGCGATAGAGTGGTGCAGCTGTAGCAGTTGCAATTGATAGGATGTGATGACGTTGAAATACATGCTGCTTCAACTGCCAATTTTTTAGGGGGTCCACACTATTCAAAACGCCCTGTAATTTGAACTGACCGGTCTCAGCCCTCAATAAGTCCATGTCTGAAAAATTCATCCGCATACCCAGACCGGTAGCCTTTGCACATGCCTCTTTTAAAGTCCACAACTTAAGTGCCAGCGAATTTCGCTCCTTAGCTGTTTTCGAGCGCAAGTGTTTAAGTTCAACTGCTGAAAATATTGTCTTATTGATTAACGCAGGATTAACTTTTCGGTTGGCCGCTTCTATATCAATACCAACAGATGTCTCCCTACTGACCGCACAGACAACAACGCCGTATGAATGAGATATGGAGACATCTATATGGTTATCCTTAATAAGTGAGTTTTTTACGACCAACTTTCCGGATGACATTTTGACGATGTTCCAACTCTCTGGCGAAATCGCAAAATCTGTGTAGCGAGTCAACGACAAACGTAAAGCCAAACGCGAGCACCAATACTGCAGCGTTTGTTCTTCGTCGATTTTCCGTAGCCCCTCGCAGAACTCTTCATTGCTGAGTATGCCGTGGCACGTCCGCATTAAAAATTGATAATCGGAGGGAAGCCATCTGATGTACCAACTCTTACATTCCGAACTGGGCATATCGACTTCTATCTGCTTCAGCGACGGCTCCTCTGAGCATCCGTTCTTATAGTTATTCATACGTCTGTCCTAACTTTTATTATTATTGGCCGATTTCAAACCGGCATTTTTAATTTGTAGTAATGACTTCCAACATTATTCGACCAGGAGAGAACGTAAAGAACCCGGCGACGATCAATCCGAATGTGTACATAGAAACCATCGCAGTCTTATGAAGCCGGATATTCCCGGTTCTAACCCAGTAAATAGACAACATAAGGCTGACCACAATTGCCACAGAAAGAACATGTATCAAACTCCATGATCCAAACTGTTTTATGTCGTGGATAAAAAAAGATGACATCGCGACATACAGCATTAAAACCACCCACAAATAGCCTATTGCCTTATGAAGACTCCCCCCCTTGGGTCGTAGCATTTGAATACCGCCTACGACAGTTGCCGCAATAGCGACAATTGCATGGGACGGAATGGGTTGTTGTGCGTTTAGTAAAGGATCAAGATTCATGGCCTTTGTCTTCTTTGAGTTATTATTTTTGTGCAAAGTAAATGTGTACTAGCATTCCCCGTTGGGCAGTATTAGTACTTTGCCTCGTCGATCTTCTGACTCGGAGGCTTCAATCGCTGTAGATATCTGCTCAATCGGATACCGGTCGAATACGGTAAATTCGACTTTTTTCTTCTCCATAATGGAAAACGTATCTTCAAACATCGCCTGACGTTCTTTAAGGTTTTTGGTGCTTAGTACTTTTCTTAACCAAAACCCGCGTAAGCGAATGTCCCGAAATATCGTCTGGTCAGGTCGCAATTGACAATCTTGCCCAGAGAGCATTCCATAATTTACGAGTGTTGCACCGTCTTCTAAACAATCTGCCATCCGACTGACTGCATCACCGGCAACCGCATCCAGACCAACACTAATGGGCGTTCCCCCGGTTAGTTTGGATACCCGAGTGCCCAACACTTCGCCATCTAGCACGGCAATGTCACCGCCAAACTTTTTTATGTCATCCGAAGTCTTTTCTTTTCGAATAACATTGATTGTTTTGATCCCTTTTGCAGCTGCAAACACCATAATCATCTGCCCTACAGCAGACATCGGCGCATTCTGTATGACGTAGTCTCCTGGCTGCAGGTCTCCAAACGATGTGAGCATCAGCTGTGCACAAAACGCGTTGACCTTCACCATGGCAGCCTGCTCATATGACAACCAGTCAGGGATTTTTTGTAGCGCGGAGGCAGCAATGTTTCTGCGTTGCACCCAGTTGTTGTTGGCAACTAGAATTACGCGATCCCCCACGGCAAAGTCCTTCACCATACGCCCCACAGCCACCACCCTTCCCGACGCCTCCAACCCTGTTGTTGCCGGAAACTTTGAAGGTAATGTTCCGTAGTGCCCCCTTAATACCGAAACGTCTGATGGATTAACCGTGGCAACCATAATGTCCACGGTGACTTCCCAGTCATTCGGCGGCTTGAGATCCGGTACATTGATACATTCAATGACTTTTGATGGCATACCGAATCGGTTAAATACAGCTTGTTTCATGATCTTTTGATATTCCTGATAAGTTCTTTATATTCTGTTGATCAGAACAAACCGCGATCGCGCGGCATGTCCTTACGCAGTTCCACGAGCGTATCGATGGTGTGATCGATTTGTTGCTCGTCATGCGCACAGCTAATAAAAAACCGGAGTCTCGCTTGATCACGAGGGACGATGGGGAACATCATTGGATACGTGCAGATGTTCTTCTCAAACAGTTTTACGGAAAGCCACAAAGCCTGCTCGGATGAACCAATCATGATAGGTACAACTCCGCTACCGGCGCTAAGGCCAGTGTCGAAACCCGCTGCATTCGCTCTTTTTATAAAATAGGCAGCGTTCGATTGAACGCCCTGCGCACGCTCCGGCTCCCGCCGCATTATTCTCAACGATTCGAGCCCTGCGGCCGTATTGGCGGGACTGGGAGAAGCACCGTACAACAGTACGCCGGGGGCATAGTGTTTGAGGATGGCTACCACTGGCTTGCCACCGGCCACATACCCTCCACAGGTAGCAAATGACTTACTCATTGACCCGAAAAGCAAGTCGATATCTTTTGCATCCAGCTCTGGAAAATGGTCAAGTACACCTAGCCCTCGAGGGCCAATTACACCCATTGAATGAGCTTCATCAACCATGATCAATGCCTTATGACTTTTTGCGACTTCAACGATTCGAGGAATATCAGGTATATCTCCATCCATTGAATAGACACCTTCTACCAACACAAGCACGCGCTCATAGTGTGCCCTGTGCTCCTTGAGCAAATCATCCAGGGCATCGATATCGTTGTGAGGAAAAGTAAGCCTTCTCGCCCCGCTAATCTTTGATCCGATTAATGCGCTGTTGTGTATCAGCTCATCGTAAATAATGAGATCTTGTTTACGCGCGATATAGCCGATGGTGAAGGCGTTGGTGGAATAACCACCAACGGATACCACCGCATCTTCAGTCCCAAACACATCGCAAAGCTCTCTTTCAAACTCCTGATGGATGGGGATCTCACCCGTGATCATCCTACCCGAACCTGTGGAAACACCATGATCATCGATGGCCGTTTTCGCAGCATCTAGCACTCGCTGATCGCCCGCCAGATCAAGGTAGTTATAAGACGAAAAATTGATAAAGTTTCTTCCGTCTATATCTACACGTGCACCCGATACCCCCATATGTTCGCGAAACAAATTCCATTCGTATTTCTGCTGTTTGTAAAACCATGCAGTCTGTTCGAACTCTTTATGCTCCGGAAACTTCGCTATGTCATGGAACTCTGGCTTTGTGCGAATTTTGCGTAAAACAGGTGCATTTTCGCCATTAGCCGTGGATCCCAACAAGCTTCCTTTCAGCCTTTCAAGTGTGCTACTCATTGGGCTACCGCCTCCAGACTAGCCTGAGCGTCATCTTCTGCTAAGCCAATATCAATCAGGCTCTTTTCAGCTAAGGCACGTATTGTGGCGCCACCTAACAAGTCCATAACCGAGATGGAAAGACCTAAATTGCTGGCCAAGAGCAACTGTATTTCTGTAGCCATCAAGCTATCGACGCCTAGATCATTGATAGGACGATCGATCGACAGACTATCTGCATCCTGCCTTAGCTCATTGGCCACAACAGCTGAGATTAAACCGGTCAATACTTCTAAACGCTCTCCCTGGTCCAACGGCTCTAGCTCTTCAACCAACTGTGCGCGGGCCTCACTCTGTCCACTGTCGCCCGTGTCAATCATCATTTCAACAAACCTGGGTGACTTCGAACCTATAGTTTCGTATCTGGCCCAGTTACCCCAACCTGCCATCAACGCACAACTAATCTCTGTAATGTCTCGTGCTACGTAAACAGCCATTCGATCTAGTGCTTCAGCCGAAGGCAATCCGCGAATACCGATATACTTTAAGAATTCTTCAGTACTCTTACTTTCAGCAACGACTCCGACGTCACCTATGGCTCCCCAGACAATGGACAAACCGTGCTGGCCTTGGCTACGGCGATGATATACAAGACCGGATAGGTAACCGTTTGCCGCTGAATACGCTGCCTGCCTACGGTTACCCACAACGCTGGCTATCGACGAGTAGCAGACAAATTGATCGAGCTCAATGTGATTGCTCGCTTCATGAAGCGCCCAGGCACTTGTCGCCTTAGCTCTCATGACACGCCTGAGAACCTCAGGTTCTAGATCGACAATGTTGTGATCCTCAATGACGGCGGCTGAGTGGTATATACCTTTAAGTGGTGGCAATTCCTTCTCAATCCACGCAATCATGTTCTCAACGGCTTGCCGATCTGACAAATCATACTGTGGTGCTTCTACCCGCACCCCCATCGACGTCAAGTGATCAATATAAGCTTGTTTCTCCGGTGTATTGGCACCCGATCGACTTGCCAGCACTAATGCCTTTGCGCCATGAGCCACCAACCACGATGCCGTCTTCATACCAAATCCACCAAGACCACCGGTTACCAGATAGGTAGCCTCACTATCAAAAGCGATTGGTAATTCGACTTGCACGGGAACTTCATTTCCAACGGTATTGAAGTTGATATCAATTCGAATTTCAGTGTGAGGAATATCGAAGGTCTGACGAGTGACTTCAAACAACCCAACTGCAATGCCAGCATTTTCCAGTTTCTCATCGCCGGCTAACGCTGAAGCGGTGGAATCAAGTGCGTCTTTAAGACGTTTTGGGCGACCTGCAGCTACCGTTAAATCACACCTCACCATCCCTGAAAGAGAACTCGGCACCCGAACTGTTTGTGCTTGTGCACTACTGTCTATGATCTTACCGCCATCACTGAGACACTCAGCACCCACCGCAGACATCCAGAGAGACATGGGTGCAACTACCGCATCAAACCGTTGCCCTGAATTATCGGCAACGGCTAAATCCACTGCCTGATGCAGGGAATCAGCCTCGCCACTCAAGGCGTATATTTCCACGCCCTGTTTTCGCAACTCAGCCCCAATGGCCGCGGCCATTGCATCATTCTCCATTACCAAGACACGATCACCCGCATCTAGGTCTGCCGATACTGCTGCGTACTTGGCAACAACCAAGGTGTCAAGCGCTGTTAAAGCATCTCCTGATTCGACACCGTCACTGAGTGATGCAATATGACACTGCGCGCGACTCGCCTGGATGTGGCTGGCAAAATCTGCAGGTACGTAACCATAAACTCTCTCACCAATGGATAAATCATTAACCTGCTCCCCAGCGAATTCAACTTCACCGACCACGGCCACAAAACTTTGATCTAGCGTGCTTCGGTTCGGGTCAACCAACAATGAGTTCGGAATTGACATGTCGGTAACGCGAATCCGAATATCATCAGCTCCTGGGTTAGCAAGATGCATTTCTTGTAGTGCAACCATCCCGTCACTGTCATCTCCAACAGCCGGACGAACTCGATACAAGGTGTCATTAGCGATAAGCCTGTTCTCGCAGGTCGGCTTAGTGGCTTTGTCGGTTAGCTGTAACACGCTCACCATTCGACGCCCGCCTCTGAAAGCGACTTCATCTTCATCCGCATCTGCGAGCATCTCCGCAACAACATCAACGATAAGTTGATCATTGATGCGTCGTGGCAAGTCAATCAAACTAGCCTTGGCATATTCAATTTCATTGTGAGCCACTCGCATAAAGGCACCAATGGCTGTCTGAGCAGGACGAACGTTCAGCTCTACCGCATCAGCAACATAAGCATTTTGAGTGATGTAGTAAGTTCGCGGACGTTCACCATCAGGCATCGCAGCTACTGCTTTTGTCATGGCCAATATGGCCTCAATCGCTACTTCACCGGTTGGATCGCTCTCATTTCCAGCTACGAGCCCGTTCATGAATGCGATTCCATGAATATCGCCTATATCCTTTAATAGACGCGCTGCATCTTCGTCGCTACCGCATCGAATAGTTGCCTCTTCATCGGAGAACTGGTAATCGTCGCCAAAGCCGACAAGTACCGGTTGCATCGCTCCCATGGATTCAAGTTGCTGCAGTACTTTCGGAGCAATTTCTTCGCCTTCGGCTGCCATTACAAGCCAGCGACCTAGCCTGATGGGTTCATCAACTGCTTCACCTACAAACCAGTTATATCCGGCTTCTTCTAGGTTTACTTCGTCTCCCCATTTGTCTATCCGCTTACGTGAACTGCCGCCCGATGCAGCCGTTGCTTGCATGCCACGAACTTCGGCTACGGTATATCCGTTCTCATCCAACAAGGTGAGTTCTGTGACAATGTTTCTGGCTGACTGACTGATAACCCGGCCATAACACCAGATTTCATTGGGCGTTGATGTAGTCAGTACTCGGATGGAGTCGAATCCGGTTGGCAGATACATCGTGCCTGTATCGCGCAATACCCCCATGAGCATTTGAAAACACCCATCTAATAACACCGGATGCAGAAAGTAGCCTTCACTATTGCGTAAGTCTTCTCTTAACGACAATCGAGCTAAGGCTTCACCACTCTCTGGACTCAAATAGAGATCTTGAATCGGTTGGAATGCTTCACCGTACTGAAGCCCCATGGTTGTAAGCTTTCCATAAAGATCGGTCGCATCTGACGGTTGTTCAAACTTAGCCTTCAGCTGGTCAATATCATGGAGTTGAACAAGGTTGCTATCGATACGGCCAACCTCAGCAGTGACATGCAACTGATGTTGTTGTACCTGCCCACACTCCGAACTACGAATTTGTACCTCAGAGGTTGTTGGATCGTACTGTGTCAAGATTTCTAAACTACGGGCACGATCCAAAACCAGTGGCGAGGCAATTGAGATATCCCGAATATCAATTCCCGAAACCTCATCATGCAATGCGTGCCCAAGCTCCAACATCATCTCTATGTAGCCCGCGCCAGGCATGACGACGGTACCCGTCACTACGTGGTCATATAAATAAGCGACACTGTCGTGCGTTAAGTCATTACGCCAGATCGTAGAGGCCGCCGTCTTAGAGTATCCAAGTAGTGGTGCCGTCGTCGTCTTAGTACGATCAATACCACCTAACGTTGACTCCAACCAATGAAGCTCTCGCTGCCAAGGGTAATTCGGTAGTCGTGTAAGGTTTCCAGTCGGCGCATGTATTTGCCAATCGATGTGTGCACCTGAAGCGTACACACCGGCAACCGCGGCATAGATTGCCTCTAGCTCAGGGCGAGAGGGTCGCTTTTCGGTACCCCGTCGAAGGGTTTCCACCAATCGCACATCTTTACCAAACGTACGCGCACAATCTCGAATAGAGGACGAAAGAACCGGGTGAGGCCCAATTTCAACGAAGGTGGAAAATCCCATCTCTGTGAGGTTTTTCATCGCCTCCATAAACGCGACCGGCTGACGCACGTTGTGAGCCCAATACTGCCCGTCAAAAGCGATATCGTTAACTTGTTGCCCAGTAACCGTAGAGAAGAGCAAGCGCTCCGGAACAGCTGGAGACACACTCTCAAGTGACTCAATGAGTTCATCGGTTATCGAATCCATTAGATAGCTGTGATACGGCACTTCAACGGTTAACACCCTGTTGAAGACCTCAGCTTCCGTTAAATCAGTGGCCAACGCTTGGATAGAGACGGAATCTCCTGACACTGTGATGGTTGAAGGGCCATTGATAGCGGCCACATCAATTTTTCCGGAGAACTTATCAAGGTAAGGCGTCAACATCGCTTCACTTAAACCGATAGCAAGCATGCTCCCTGTACCCGCTGTCTTAGCCTGAGTACGACTTCTGTGATAGCTCACCAGCAGAGCATCCTCGAGTGTCAAAGCACCTGAAGCATACGCAGAGCCTACTTCTCCAACGGAGTGACCGACGATAGCGCCTGGCACCACACCAGCCGTTTTAAGTATTCGAGTAATTCCATACTGAATCATGAAGTTTGCCGGCTGCGCATACTCTGTCTTTGAGATCTCAGAGGATTTCTCATCCTTCAGCATCTCCTGCAAGATAGAGAAACCAGAAATGCGTTTAAATATTCCATCAGCCTCGTCTAACGCCTGTCGAAACTGGTCATTCTCGCGGTATAGCTCCTGCCCCATTCCCCACCACTGAGGACCCATGCCGGTGTATACAAATACCGGTTTGTCTAATCCGCCGAAAGGCACGTTATCGGAAACCACATGGGTTTCCTCTTCACCTTCAGAAAAATTCTTCAAAGATCGAGTAAGAGATAATGCGTCGTCTCCCATCACAACAGCTCTATGGCTCAGATGCGCACGCCTATGAGCAGCTGTATGGATGATGTCTTCTAAAGTGCCATTCCCTGTCTCGATGGTTGTAGCAACCTTCCCTGCAAGCTCTTTAAGCGCCTTAGTCGATCGAGCAGAAATAGGCAGCATGAAAGGCATATCGCTATCTTTGCTTGAAGAGCTCTCTAAGACCTTATCCGGCGCGGACACTCCCTCTAAAATAGCGTGAGCATTTGTACCGCCATAGCCAAACGAATTAACTGCCGCGCGTAGAGTTTCTCCACCCTTGCCCAACGGGACCATCTCATCCGATAGACGCAATCCAAGGTCATCAAACGGTATAGATGAATTAGGTGTTTGAAGGTTTGCAAGCGGTGTTGCCACTCGGTTGACGAGTGTCATAACCGCCTTAATGACACCGGCAATTCCGGCTAATGCTTCCGTGTGTCCAATATTGCTTTTGATGGTTCCAATGACAACTCGATCGTCACCGGTACGGTTCTTACCGTAAACATTCCCTATTGAACCGGCTTCCGTGGGATCGCCAATAGATGTTCCAGTCCCATGACACTCGACATAGTGAATACTGCCAGGGTCAATATTATTCTCTTCACACAATTCACGAGCCAGAGCTTCCTGTGCTTCACCTGAGGGCATCGAAATTCCAGGAGTTCGACCATCGGAATTAACACCTGTTGCCAGCACTTTGGCCAATATGACATCACCATCGCGAATAGCCTGGCTCATTTCCTTTAGGACAATTACGCCCGCACCTTCACCACGTCCATAACCGTCACCACGCTCATCAAATGACTTACACTCTCCATCACGGGCTAGGAACTGTCCCTTGGACATGCCTACTGGATACTCTGGTCGGGTCATGATATTTACACCGCCCACGGCTGCGACATCACATGCACCAGACAATATGTCTCGACATCCATAATTGAATGCTGTTAACGATGAAGAGCAAGCAGTGTCTATGGAAAGGCTGGGACCACGGAGGTCAAATGCATGTGAGATACGATTTGACAACATTGTCATCATCATCCCTGCCGCAGTATTTTGATTAATCAACGCTGCATTCTCTGGATGCATATGCGTAATCATGTGATCCAACATAAAACCACCGACATACACCCCAACTTTCTCGCCGGCTAAACCAGGAAGCGATATTCCTGAATTCTCGAAAGCTTCCCAAACGACTTCGAGCATCAAACGTTGCTGAGGATCAAGATTTTCTGCCACACGAGGAGGAATATCGAAAAACGAAGCATCCATTTCTTGAACATTTTGTTTTAGAAAGTTTCCTCGACTGACATAGGCTTTGCCCGGAGACGCCTCGACAGACGAATAAAACCAATCTGCCGACCACCTGTCACTGGGAACTGTATCTGCAGTATTTCTACCTTTACAAAGCGCATCCCACAGCAGCGTTACATCATCCAATCCACCCGGCAGTCTGCAAGACATCCCTACTATTGCTACTTCACGCATGTGATTTTCCCCATCGCATATTTTTATTAGTTTTGTTTTTCATCTTTCTTCCTGTACTAAATTGGCTAATGTATTGGTATTAATGATTGAGACGTATGCATGCACATACACTTGTTTTTATCGAGTGAAATTAACTCGCCGATTTATTAGGCTTGTCTAAAAGCAGTATTAGTGGAGGTATAAGCAAGAGGTCTATTAACAGTGCAATGACTATCGTTACCGCGCTAAGAGTCCCCATATGGCTATTAACCTGGTATGACGACTGAGCCATGATCAGAAACCCGACAGTCAAAATCACGGTAGTCCCCACTAAAGCAACACCTACCGTACTAAACGCGTATCTGATAGCAGCCTCTGGGTCTTTGCCTTGCACCCTTCTCGCATCTAAGTATTTACTGAATAGATGAATTGTGTCGTCTACAACAATTCCCAAAGTCATCGCTATAACGACAGACACACCTACGCTTACCTGTCCAATGGTTACCCCCCATATCGCAAACGCGATACACGCGGGCACAACATTGGAAACCATACTCAGCATTCCGTACTTCACTGAGCGAAACACAAATATAAGCAGTACTGATATGAGCAGTAGAGCTATCCCAGCACCGAGTAGAAGACTCTTAATATTTCTTAAGCTGATGTGACTGAATATCAAGGTCGGGCTGACACCATCCACTTTTAGCTCAGATGCGTTTACTTCCAGCCATTCGATAGCTCTCTCTTCAAAATCGAGCATTTCCAGTGTCGACAGCGTTTCCAGCGACACAGACAATCGTGTAGATGATTTACTGACATTAATCTGACTATTGAGATCAAGCCCGTTGGGCAATGAAAGCTCATACAAAAGCAGATATTGCGCTATCTGTGATTGATTGTTCGGTAGAGAGTGGTATTCGCTATCATTCCCATGCAAGTTAAAATTCAAGCGTTTAATCGTTTCTACGATCGAATCAACGTGAACTACCTCAGGTTGGGTATATAGCCAGTCTGAAAACTCTTGAACCGTGTTGAGGAATTTCGGATCATTTATTCCATCACTCACTCCCGAATCTAATGAGTATTCAATGAAGTAAACGCCCGTTAAGGTCTCAGTAACTTTGTCTGTATCTGTTCTGAACTCAATAGAATCATCAAAATACTCGATAAAGTTATCATCCAGAGTATTTAAAGGAATGAGAAAAAGACTAACTACAATGAGTGTTAGGCCAGTTACTAAAATTGAAGCTCTTCGTCGTATAACAACGTCAGCCAGCTTTATTAGCCGAGGAGAGACTATTTCGTTATAACTCTGCGCTTTTGAGGGCAATACTGCCAATAAAGCGGGTAAAAACGTGAATGAGAAGAAAAAGGCGAACATCATCCCAAATGCCGTGATATTGCCAAGATCTCTATAAGGAGGGACGTCACTAAAGTTAAGCGACATAAATCCCAAAGCAGTGGTAAGCGTTGTCAGAATGACTGGCTTAAAATTCAATTTGACAGATTCTACGATAGCCACATTGACTACAAAACCTGCTTTTCGCTTTTGCAGAAACGTCGTTAATATGTGTAAACAGTGCGCCACGGCAAGCGTCATAATAATTGGCGGCACAGATGCTGATGGTGGTGTCAAAACAACACCCAGCCATCCCGCGAGCCCCATGGCCGAAACGATTGACAACGTTACGAGAATCACGGTGCCGACGCTGAGCCATACACTGCGTAGGAACAATGCCACTCCAACAGCTACTAGAATGTATACCAAAGGAACCAAGGTCACTAGATCGATAACCGTGGACTCGGCAAGGGCGTTATCGAGCATAATCATTCCAGATTCATAAAACTGGACTGACGGATACTGGTTTTCCATTTCCAGGATAATTGCGCGCGCCACCTCAGCCACTTCAGGTAGCTCAAACATTGGGTTCTCACCCGGAAGATTGATAGTTATGTTTACACCGGTCGCATCAGCATTCGGTGAGACAAGGCGATTGACCAATAGAGGTTCATTAAGAGCAATTTTTCTTAAGTCTGCTTTGTCAACTTGAACCGTATCGAATAGATCCTTGACAACAAGATCATCATCAACGCCATAGCTGTATTGAAAGTTTGATAGTGAATCAACTCTCGTGACGTAAGGAATGTCCCACGCTTTATCCGTGATTGCGAGGATCGCGCTGAGAGTGTTCTCATCAAAAACATCTCCACTCTCAGGTGCAATCATTATGAAAAGATTATCGCTTCTGCTATACGTTTTCTGTACGCTTTCAAATGCAACAAGCTGAGGATTATCATCACTAAAGAACGCCTGGTAATCGCTACTAAAATCCAGATCGATCGTTCCTTTACCAAACACAGCGGCTATAAGAACGCATGCGGCGATCACCGCCCAACATTTGCTAATGACGAACTTTGTATATTTTTCCAACATACTTTTAAGTCTCTTGAATCACGCTAGCGATTCGATAAAAAACAAACACTGAAAAGTGCGTACGTGACTGATCAAAGGGACACCACCGTACTTTCCAGAAAAATTAAATCTGAAGGGCTTAAACCACCGTTCAGAGAACCCGTCACCTGTATTGGCATTCGACTTAGAAATTCCTAATGATCATGAATTTCCCGTCTAGGTAATGCTTTTTTTACTACCGATTACTATCTGCAGTGATGATCTAATTTGGTCTGAACGGACCATATCAACTAAGCATTTGGTGTTCGCGGTGTCAGCTCACAGAATCATTCAATAATGATGTTGGAGGTTGTTTTGACCTATTAGCATCGCGTATCTGAGACTGAATTCACATATGAATTCATGGATAATTCGGCGATTTTTAGTCAGCTCTAGGAGACTTAGTTCACACCTTTTTATTGTTATTTGACCAATGTCTCACTAATCCCATTCGTTTACGCGAATAGAGCAAACGCACGCACTGAATGCGTCCCATACGACGCTCCGGTATTATTTTATTTTGTTGCCACTAATTTTAATTTGGTCACATAAGAGCATATTATGGTCTCGAGTGAACAAACCGAAATTGCACAATTTTGCGTGCAATTCAGGTTGCTAAATATGTACAAATTGGAGCGATAGTCATATCAATAGAAAACACATATCTATGTAAGGTGATAGTCAGATACGAGGCCCGGTAGCGGCTGTTCGTGGCCTATCGCAGCATTTAGCACTTCACGACTCAAGACCGGCACTTCATCGCAAACCATTTGAGAGTAGGAAAAGTGATCACTACGATTAACCCTCATCCTCTCATTCCGGTTCAGCAATCACATGAAATATTCACGTACGAATACGGCCGAGTCAGTTCAAACGTCAGTTATCACAACATCTACTTTATGTATTCCAGCCAGGTTTTCACTGAGTTTAAAAAATCTTCCTTCAAACAACGGAGATATTTACATCGCTATCTACAATTCCGAAGGTACTTTTATGAATTCCCCTTGTGCAGTGCGAAAGGTTTCAAGAGAAGAGTCCGAATCAATAATTAATTTTCACCTGACAATGGGGGTCTATTCGGTTCTGGTTTTTCAAGATCAAAACGGTGATGGGGTTTTGAATAGAAACACCTATGGAATACCAACAGAGCCATGGACTACCTCTGCCAACACCGGACGTACAACGGGGAAGCCTACATGGTCTGAAACACGATTCAAGATAGATGAACTTGTCGATCATTTAGAAATCGAATTTTAAACCTCCTCTGATTGCACCGACTCTGAAGAGTGCCTCTACCGACTACCTGTAGGCAGCCACATAGTGTTTCAAAGGCATTTCCTATATGTGTATAGAACAATGGAAGGCGTATGGAGTTTTCAAGTGCGTCTTATTGGAATATATAGACATACTCATCAATAAAACTATGGACAACTTATACAGATTTAGACCCGAAGAATTACCTCTAGGACGGACAATGGTTCTGAACCTTGCAGGATGTTTTGGTATCGCGCTGTTCCTGTGGCCATTTTTAAATCTAGATTTTTTTGTTCTTCTGTTACATTCTGTTTTGATTGGTACAAGCGCAATGCTTCTAATTCGGTTCGGGCTACCTATTCTCGACCGGTTAGGCTTGCGCTCATTTCGTTGGGAATCTGCAATCAGAGTTTTATTCATTGTGGTTTTCGCGATATTAGCCTACCTCGTTGGATCAATAATCGCCCGTTTTTCGTTAAGTATCCCCATAGAACCCCTATTTGAAATTAACGGGTTCAACCTTGCTAGCGGTGAAGAAAACATACTGATTGCAACCATAATTGCCGCACTAGCAATGACGAGTTTTTTCGCTATTTATCACCGTTTTATGAGCTTTAAACTCTTTACTATAAAAGCTAAGGAACGTGAAGAACAAGCAAAAAGAAGAGCCGCAGATGCTCAACTTGCCATGTTAAAGGCTCAAATCGAACCACACATGATTTTCAATACATTGGCCACGGTAAGAGCTTTGATAGGCACTGAACCTGAAAACGCCGAAAAAATGTTAGACAAATTCATTCAATTTCTACACATCACACTGTCAGGATCGCAAAACCCGACCGTCGATCTAAAAACTGAATTCGCCATGTTAGAAAACTATTTATCACTTTGGAAATACCGACTCGGTGATCGACTGTCTTTTACGTTGCTTTTACCCGAGGACTTAGCAAACTTTCGCATCCCCTCCCTTCTTCTACAACCTTTGGTAGAGAACGCTGTACGTCATGGTATCGAGCCACACATAGACGGAGGGGAAATCAATGTTGTAGTCCACCAGTTTAAAAACATAGTCACCATTGCTATTAAAAATACCGGAATAGCGATGAACGACGAAACACTACAACAGGCGCGTTCGATGCAAATTACGAATACCAATAAAAATTCTGGACTAGGTTTAGGTCAATTAAGGTCTCGTCTTCAATCCTATTATAATGGATACGCAACTCATAGAATAAACAGCAAACCGAATGAAGGAACAACAATAATTATTAAGATAAATACCAAATGTTCCAACAATGACACTCAACTTGATAACGCAGTATTATCTTCATGAACGATAATATAACCACATATACTGCACTAATCGCGGAAGATGAGCCTATTCTGGCTGAATCGTTGAAAAAGGAACTCGCTAAGGCCTGGCCTAATTTGTGTGTTCAGAGTGTCGTGTCAAATGGAACTAGTGCGCTGGAACATTTACAGACCAACCAAACCGACGTTGCTTTTCTGGATATCAGCATGCCCGGCCTAACAGGACTTCAGGTAGCAGAATCTTTAAGCAAGGAAAGAGAGTTAAACAGCCACAGCCCCCTTCCCATAATCGTATTTGTGACAGCTTATGAAGAACACGCAATAGATGCATTTGAAATACAAGCGCTCGATTACGTAAGAAAACCTGTGACGGCGGAGCGACTAACAAAAACCGTGGATAGGATCAAAGAGCAGCTTATCCAAAAAAATCAGATTGATTTAAACGAGATAGCAAAACAACTGGACAAAACCATTAGACAGGTCCCCAACGGACAGCGACCACTGACGAGTATCAGGGCCGCAACCGGTAATACGACTCATCTAATATCCACCGAAGATATCATTTATTTCGAAGCCGCCGACAAATACGTCAACGTTGTTACACATCAAGGCGAAGCCATTATTAGGGAGCCGCTAAAAAAACTGCTAACCACCCTAGATAGCAATCAGTTTCAGCAAATTCATCGAAGTTACATCGTGAATATGCAATATGTCATTAGTGCTGAAAAACTAGAAGACGCTAAGCTGCTGCTAAACCTGAAAGATTGCTCAGAGCAACTCCCTGTCAGTAGGGCTTACAGTCACCTATTCAAACCAATGTGAGTTATCCATCACTAGGACTTTCCCGTATTCTAAGATACGGGATTACAGTCACTTATCCGTCAATGTATGTAAGAACGCTACGATATCATTTACATCAGTTTCACTGAGAAACAGATTGCCTATGAACGGCGGTATGTTATTGCCAGGTACTTCTGGTGGCTCTGCCCCGCTGTTGTAAAACTCAACCACTTCACGGAGATTCTTAAATACGCCATTGTGCATATAGGGGGCAGTTTTCGCTACGTTTCTAAGCGTTGGCGTACGAAATTGACCGTTATTGGCTGGGTTACCAGTTTTCGAACCCAAACCAAGATCGACAAAGGATTGGTCGCCAATGTTGTTTAGCAATGTCAAATTCCTGGGCGCACCAACATTGTGATACAGAAAGTCTGAAAATATTTCGGCACCACCTGGGGACGTATGGCAAACACTGCACAAGGCTCTCCCAGTGAACAACGCCTCACCTCTCGACTCAGCGCTTGTGAAATCAGAGTCACCGTTTTTCACACGATCAAACTTCGAACTAAACGGGGAAAATTTCTGCTCATTTTGAAACGCTGCTAGAGCCGATGCGGCAGCATCGAGGGCGAGCTCGGGGTTTTGAAAAATTGTTTGACCAAAGCGCGCCTGAAATTCTTTGGAGTACTCGCCAGACTCCAATCGAATTGCCAACTCTCGCTTAGAAGGCAGTGCCATTTCTTTCTCATTGAAGAATGGTTCCTTGGCCTGTTCTTTTAATGTCCTTGCTCGACCATCAACAAAGAACCCTCCAAACTCAACATCTCTAGGAATCTGAGTTAGAGGGTGTGGGCGTTCAACGATCTGAAATTCCGGTATTTGATTAGCGTAAAACAAGGTAGATGAATTTCGAGTCCCAAAATTTCCGCCATTGGCGCCTAGAGAACTTGGCTGATCAACATCAGGGTCAACAAATCCCTTGCCTGGCGTATGGCAACTAGAACACGATTGTCCTTTTGGAGAGGATAGGTTTGTATCTGAAAATATTCGCTCACCCAACTGACTCAGCGACAAGAGCGGTGATGAGTTCTGACCTGAGTTATTGTCCGAACTTGGCGAATCATTAGCGGGTGGATTTGTAGACCCATTCTGATCGATTCCCGATTCGGAAGCCCCGACACTGTTTTCACCTTGAACTACGACACCGCTATCAAAGCATCCAGCCAAACTCAACAAGACAATTACTGAAGTCAATAGTTTATATGATTTATCGCTAACGCCAGAGCTGCACTTGCTTTGACTGGATGAGAAGGATCGTTTCATACTTAACTCTTTTTTCTTATTTTGAGCCGCAAAGAAGACTTCAACTTTCGCACGGCATATGTTGTTTTTATTAGTGGTCTTTACAAATACTCGATTGACGAGATATCCCGCTTTCTCATATGAAGAGTTTTGAAGTCACTTCTAGAATTCACCTTCATATAAATGTTGTTTGCTTTGACATAATCCAGGGACTTTCCGGGAGCTTCACGGAATCGATGTCCAGGAAATATTTGTGTACTGCCTGGAAACGTACTTTGTATTAAACGCAGACTTTCAAAGAGCTGATCAGCACTTGCTCCCTTACCCTTGCAAATCCCACAACCCTCAATAAAGAGCGTGTCACCAGTGAAAAGGTATCCACCCACAGAAAAACAAACAGAACCTGCAGTGTGTCCGGGTGTCTCTATGACGTTGATACGCATTCCGGCAGAGACAACATGACTATCTCTAATCTCACTAAGATTTTTAGCGGTAAAAGAATAGGTATCTATTTCCATTGACGACATGTAAACCAAGGCACCGGTTTCACTAGCCAGCTCACTGGCAAGGTCCGTATGATCCCGATGATGATGGGTTAGGAGAATCGCAGTGAGCTTGCAATTCCTAGCTTTTAAAACCGCACGTATCTTGCTTATCTCCCAGGCCGGATCAATAACGACGGCCTCAGATGTACGTCTATTGATAAGCATGTAGCTGTAGTTCACTAACGCTTTACCACTTCTTACTCGAATCGCTTGTACAACAATCGAGTCTTTTTCCGCACCGAGCTGATTTATTGTTTTGCTCTCACTAGAGACACTATTTTTAAATGCTGGATTCATAAATAAACGCAGGTGCTAATCAGCCGGCTTCAGTTACAGGGTTACTGTTGGACGACAAGCGCTACCAAATCGATATCACCTGGAAAACGCTTGAATTCCATGTACCCACAAAGCAGATTCAGGTACGTGAATGAGAATTCCAGATTCTCGAACGGCTGGCTGCTGCGGAGTTTCCGCGTCTCAATGCGCAAAGTACTCGTTGCGAAGCCAAGTTATCCAACGATTTTATTGTGCAATATCGACCAAATTATATTTGAGTCATAAGTCACGAAACGAAATACGGACACGTATTCGAAGCAATAGAGGGTAGTAAAGGAAATCACTTAACGACGTAGCCTTCGATTACTTGGTCCTATTTGCACATATATCCAAACTCGACACCAACAAATAAACCTGAGCCGTTCCTAGGCTCTAACAAACAGATTCGGATCTTGGAAAAAGTGGGTCTACGCACCAAATTGATCTTTGAAATTCAACAGCGCTAGGTGTACCGGGTTCACAAAATTAGCTGGCTGGTTACACGAAACCCAGGCAAAAAAACAATAAACCGCTCCATTAACAGAAATATTTGTTCTATCTGACACAAATTTCTACCATTTTTGTTCAATTTTCACCGATTGAAGTGAATTTTTGAGCAAATTCGGCCGATATCGTATAGGTAACAGATTTATAGAGGAAAGGACTTCACCAATGCCTCCCCATAGCTTTATGAGGAAAATCATACGTGTGACTATGCGGCCGTTTATACGGTTGCTGTTGCGCTATGGCGTTGGTTACGGAGATTTTGCCCAAGTCACCAAGCAGCTCTATGTTGAAGTTGCCGATGCAGATTTTCGTATAGGCAAACGCAAGCAGACCACTTCCAGAATTTCCGTCTTAACGGGTATACCTCGGCGAGAGATAAAAAAGATTCAAGAAACCAGCGAACCTGTAGAAGACGACCATATTCCATTCAACCATGCAGCCAGAGTAATAACTAGCTGGATGAATGACGACGAATTTACTGACAGGAACCAAAAGCCAGCCTCGCTATTAACAAAAACGGACGGCGAAGGCACCTTCAACGCCTTGGTTCTCAAATACGGCAACAACACGCCTCCTCGCGCCATATTAGATGAACTAATAAGAGTTGGTGCCGTTGAGCTAGATAAGAACGGGGAAGCAAAGCTCATCTCGCAAGGGTATGTGCCCACTAAAGATTCAGAAGAACTTCTCAACGTCGCCATGCAGAGCGTTGCGGACCATATTACAACTATAGATTTTAATGACATCAACAAGCCGGATACATCGCGGCTTCAACTGGCAGTTAATTATGACAACGTTACGGATGATGGCGTTGAAATATTTAGGCACATTAGCCAGGAAAAAAGCAAGGAAGTGTTGTTGTATTTAAATCGATTCCTTGCGACACAGGATCGGGACAGTAACCCGACTATAGAAGGTTCTGGAAAGAACAGAACCGGCCTGGGTATTTTCTACTTTGAAGACAATCAAACAAGTGTCTCTGATGATTAATATAAAATCTTTACTTTGGCTTTCATCGCGCCTGAAACAGACGATTGCAATCTCCTTTGCATTGTTACTTAGCGCATGCGGTGGGGGCCTGGGTGGAAGTGGCGACGGCGGCTCAGCTAATAAATTAGGGGCAACCACCCTACCGAGCTACTTTGACACGCCTTATGAGTTTCAAGATGTCCCAGAAATATTCATGGCTGATTTTCCCAGTAGCTTGGCAGCCAGCGGCAGTTTAAATAACTCTGAGTCTGCGTACAGAGTACTCACCGACACAGTTTCGGAACTCATTGACAAAAAGCTTGAAATTGCTTTACTGACGCTACTCATAGAAGTGAACTGGGACGCCATTTCCGAACACTGTTCCACGACGGCTGACGACACAGGATGCGATTTAAGCACCAGGTCTTTCGTTACCACCTATACCAGCTCCATGGCCGCATGGGAATATTTGCTGCGAGAGAAAATTGAGTTAGAACGATCAGGTAGAGATGAGGTCTACGGCGCTAGTTTACGTATTATCGAATCTATTGTGAACAGCAAGATCGGCACGGAATTGACCATTGATAGTGGTTATTTAACACGGCATTCATCAGGATCTCATCGATATGAGATTACAACGACTGCCGACCTTGGAATTGGATTTGGCGAGACAATCTATGTAGCTCGTTGGTCGGAGGATCAGCTGCTGACGTATGTTTCCATAGTCGACATTTCTACCGATGATGTCAATTCATTGCAATCGTCCTATGTAGCAAGAAACGGCACCACTAGTTTTAACAATTCTATATTGGCTACGACATCAGAAAACGATTCTGACATTCACTCTGAACGGCAACTAAATTTGAATCAAGTTACTGATCTGGATACTTTGGAAATCGAAGCACAGCAAACCGACATCAAAAACTCGGTCCGTGAAGACTACTATTCTATTGGTTACGCCAGTACTACAGGAGGGTATTTAAAATCAGAGCAGGTTTCTGAGGACGAAACAGACACTAGTTTGTCCACGTTTTTCAGAGAAACCTTTAATGGATATGCTGCACAAGAGTCCAATGCCATATGCCGAATGAGTCAAAGCGAGGCACAATGTGATTTCGAAAATAGATGGGAAGTAAGAACGCCTCAAGACCCTATACTTTCACAGTTCTTCTTAACAACTGAACAGCTATCAGCGTTAGAAAGTGAGCTTAAACCTTTTAACGTTCAGTTCGAGGATATATCAGATTCAGTGGACGTACTCGTGTTACTTCCCCGAGAGAACTTGAAGATCTCAGTGACCGCGAATGGGATCATCCTACAACTTCCGGGATTGGGTACCATCGATCTGACAACGAACGCGATCACCCCGGAAGAACCAAACCAAACCATTGGTAGTACCAATGAGGTTTTTGAACAATACACACCAACCATTTTATGCCGAGCAAATCGTGCAGTAATTGATGATGTCAGTAGTTTTAGAACTTACTGCGCCGGTAGTGTCGAAGATATTGAAGATGCACTAGTTATTGGCGAATCATTCACGGAAGGAAAACTAGTCATAGAATGGCAGGCCAACGCTGATATAAGGGTTATTGATCAGTAAACAAATGGGAAGCAGACGCAACAAAACCAAAATGTTGAAACTCGCAACTATTCAAAGCTGTCATCAAATTTTAATAACGAGAAAATCCGCCTGACTAAATCGCACCCGCTATCTTGCGCTGCATGAAATGTAAACAACCGTGTCTTAAATCTCCGGAATCAGGTAAATCTAGAAGCCAACCGGGTGAAGAGTCGAAACGTAAAGTGCAAATATGGACGAAC
>JAHDGK010000101.1 GCA_020627685.1 Granulosicoccus sp.
CGGAAGGTTCGAGTCGCCAATCCACAGAGTCTGTGGCGCGCCATAAATACCAACTTGCCAGCGAGCAGTATGGAGCCCAATGCTGCGAAGCTTTCACCAACTCGTCAGCAGTAGGTAGTTCGGCTGTGTTGTACGCGAAATGGTAACCCTTTCGTATCCCTAAATCAGCTACCGGCAATACATTAGCGCGACCTAAAGTAAAGATCATCATCATCTCTACCGTCCACCGGCCAACACCACGAACTGACGTCAATCGATCTACAAGTGCGTCGTCATCCAGCAGGTGAATTGCATCCAAACTCGGCACCGTTCCATCCAGAGACTTTTCAGCAAGATCATAGATTGCCAGCGTCTTATTCCGCGACAGACCCGCCGAACGAAACGTGGCTTCGTCCTTGTTCAGTACTTTTCGAGGTGTGACAGGCCCTCTAAAAAGTGCTAACAAACGAGTATGAATAGCAGCGGCAGCAGTGCCAGCGAGCTGCTGATACACGATGGCTCTGAGCAAGGCTTCAAACGGGCTAAGCGCAAACTCTGTTTCCAAGCGATATGGCCCAACCCGGCGGATCAGGTCAGCCATGACGGGGTCAGCGCGCGTTACATGCTTGATCGCAGATGTGGGGTTGTACTGTAGGCTCATGGGTGGCGCAGATTACCACGCCACTGAGCTTTTTAATTAGCTATTGACAAGTCATAGCGGGTTAGGTCGACACCGTCTTTTCAGTGACGGTGTCCTTTATCAATGTCTTCGCATCAACGTACGCGAAAGAAATACTCAACTCAATCAGTAATCACTTGGTTCCATAACCAGAATATCTTGATCGATATTATCGATGATCCACATAGTGCCTGGGAATGGGTCGTTATCCCCCTGCGATGTGATATCCAGCGGCGCTGTGCCAAAGTTATCCAGTAATACCTGCTTACTGGCAACGCCATTTCCATCGGGTGTCAGCACAACGCGAGTGATCTTCTTGTTAAACGATGACACGATTAAATCGCCTTGCAACTGACCAAAGAAGTTACTGGCTGTGTATTCCGTCATACCATTGGTGGAGCCCAAGATCGTCGTTAAAGAACCATCGCCCTGGCCTGCGGCTTTGTAGTTACAGTCAGCCGGATTCGCAGGACCTTCAATCGGGGTTTGCGGGTTCGATGCATTAAACGTATTGCTCTTGTTACCACGTGTTGGGTTTGGATGACCACCATAAGAACCCTGCGACACCACGTGCAATTGATCAGGATGGAACCCACCGCCCTCTGATACCTGGTTAGAGCAGTTACCAATTGGCGGACCACCCCACGGTGGGTTCGGACCATTATCAAACGTGTACATCTTGCCGTTGCTCGCCATGACAAGATCATAGGCGTTGCGGTAACCGGTAGAGAACACCTTCACGGGGCTTGTTGGAATTAGCTTCGCCTGGTTTTTGCCATCGTTGCCACCGAACGGATCGTTAGCATCGTTAACACCCGGCCGGTCTTCATCATCCAGCGTAGGCAGGTCGTAAGTGGAATTACCGATGGCCGCTAAGTCAATTTCCAGTACCGCTGCGCTTAAGGCGTATTCGGGTGTGAACGCGAAATTATTCGATGGTGCGCCTTCGTTGGTGTGACCGCCCGTTACCAAGTACAGCGTGTTGCCTTGCAGCACCATACCGTTAGGTACATGGTTTTCCTCAGAGCGCGGCAAACCTCTTACTAAATCCTGCTTTATCCAGTTATTACCGCTTTTAGTTAGCTTGTGCAAAATACCGGAGTTAGTATCTAAACCCGAATCATGACCCGATGGGCCCGCTGCCTGACGCGGATCACTGGAAGCAACATAAATAATAGGCGTTGCTGCAGTACCCACGACGAGTATGCCGGTTACCAATCGCTTGTTACCCAAGTTTGCTGGTGTACCGTCATCATTATGATTCGGAGTTTGGGAAATAGAGTTGATTGTTTGTGTCAACGTGGCCGAGTAGTTGTCCTTGCCATTACGTTGGATGTTATAGATCTTGATTGCGCCATCCATTTCGGTGACATAGAACTTTCCGTCAGGACCAAACTGCGCTGCTGTGCCTCGTGTTATCGATGCACCGTTTAACTTACTGGTAGAAAATGAAATCGGTACTGAGCCTGCCGCGACCTTGGTGCCTTCTAATAAGATTTCGATAGCATCGTTGTTACCATCGTGTTCGATCGTTGCTAACGCCTGATTAAATCCTGTCACGTTATTCTTAATCGATACAGCTACGTTCAACGCATCACCAGGCTGCAATGTCGTTGGCGTAAAGTTCGACTCAAAAGAATTCGGGTTCTGTCCTGAAAGAGTAAACGAACTGATATTGACAGCCGGTGCTGTGGGGTCACCATCGTTAGTTAACGTAAAGTTTTTTGTCGTCGCAGTACCGGCTAAGGTTTGACCGAAGTTAATCGAATCGACTGAATTCAACAAGTCACTGGTCAGTGGGAATCGCGATTTACCTTTGAACATCATAACGACAGGCGCCGTGAGTCCGTCCACATTCATGCGTAAACCTGCTGATTTGTCACCGGGGTAGATGGGAGTGAACGTTACGTTTACAGCCACCTCATCACCGGGGAACAGTGTGGTGTATCCGTTGAAGTCGACGGCATACTCATCCGGTGTGCCACCGAATAGCTCAGCTTCGTTAATTTGAATGCTCGGCGAATTCGCAGCACCGGCGTGCTTAATCATGACCGTTTGAGAAGTGGAGCTACCAATCTCAATAAGGCCTGTATCAAACTGGGGTGGTGAAATTTGTAATTCGGTGTCGTTATTCGCCGTTGCCGTACCACTTAGCTGAACCGTTAACTGTCCTGGCGTGGTGTTGTCCGGCGCCGCTGGATCACCTGTTGATGTGGTGTCCGTGCCGGGGTCAGTAGCTGGGTCACCCGTGTTGTCACTCTGAGCCCAGGCGGATGCCGCTGGAAATCCTGTTGCGGTAACCAGCCCAACCGCAACCATCGCACTGAACAACCAGGTTCGCAGCTGGGGGCTGCGCAATTCATTGAAATGGGTTTTCATTAACGCTCACAGAAGGTTTGATGCCGGCCATGAATGGCCACCTGCAGTTCTATGAACCGGTACCAGCAAGATCCGTACTCGATCCTCTGATCAACGCGATGCATCCAATTGGTGAATTTGTGACCAATTGCACAAACACGCGCTTCGAGCAAAATCAACAGCTTGCAGCAACACTCTGACAGCCCCTGCACTGTCATGAAAATAACGAACAAATTGGGTAGTGGACATGGCTATAATTCGCCCCATCTTGAGTCTTAGAGAGTGCGGATGGCTATAGCCGAAGCACAACGTACGACCCTTCTAAACAGCACCCTCAATCGAGCACCGACAGACACGTCGGCACCCTCGGTGGTAGCGGTCAGCCCCGCGGTAAACGGTGAGCGTCAGATTATTGATGGCACCGAATGCATTTACTACGATGGCTATTGGGTTCGTTACTACGCACCGCTGGAAGATTCCTGGGCCGCACGTCAGCAGCTCATCGACTCCCTAACCCGCCGCGCCTTCCATCACACAGAGCCCGGCATCAACACGCCAGGCAGACGCTTAGACGACGCCAGGCGAGCTTACGAAGATCAGAGCGACCCCGCCATGAAACGCGTCAACGCCGCGATGTTGGCAGGAGCCCTGTTCAATCGAGCCACCGACCTGTTTACCCGCATCGTGGAGTTGGAAGAGCAAGGCGTCACCCTTAGTCGAGACAACGAATTAATGCAGGCCTGCGGCGATTGCTTCCAGGAAGCGCTGGAGCTTGGAAAACAAGTCAAACACCACAGCGGTGAAGAAGGCATCGACGAACTCTGGGGCGAACCGTTCCGCGTATTCACGCTACCGGTAGAGAAGTACTACGAGTCACGCTTTATCAAAGTGGCTCAAACCATGGCGAATATTGATTTTCTGGCGGATTTACTGGTCAAAACCCTCAGCACACGAGCCGAATTTCCAAATCTTGTAGAGCGTGTAGAAGCGTTCGCAACTGCTGCCAAGAAAGAAACCGAAACCATGAAAAGTGACCCGTGCATCTTTCATATTTGGCCCAGGTTTGTGGCTACCGGCGAACACCTCGCCGCACTTGCCCCGCAAGTCACCCATGCCAGTAGCCGAGAGTGCGAATATGTACTCGAGAACGCGCACCAAACGCTTATTGCAGGACGAAATCTGATCAACTGGGTGGCGCGGGCTCGCGTGCCTATGCCGGTTAGTACCCAGCGTTTTGCTGAGCGATGTGAGGCGTTGCAGCGGCGGTTAGCGGGTTGTTCATAAGACCTGCAGTTTGCAATAGTGAAACCCGGCAATTACCCCGAAGACACTGTTTCGACAGGCGATACAAGCGAAGCCTCTTACCCTCGTCGGAAGCCCTGACCCCCGAAGTACGCTGAAACGGTCCGCGCGTGGTGTTTTTTGTAATCTCGGGTAAGCAGAGATGGCGAACTCTTTGAGCGATAAAGACGAACTCGTC
>JAHDGK010000056.1 GCA_020627685.1 Granulosicoccus sp.
TCACCAGAAGCGCAACGCTATGACAGATTCAAAATTCGCTGGAGATGAAAAGGTAGGTCAATCCCTCTTAACCCCGCTGGAGTTGCGTTTAAAAAACTGGTTGGTACCCAAAATTCCGCTATCAATTGAAACCTATCACCTCACTTTTACCACACTATTGTGGAGTGCTGGAGTTCTGATCTTCGGGTACCTTGCGTCATCGAACATAGCGTGGGTATGGGGCATCTCAGTGATGATTGCTCTTCAGTACTTAACTGATCTGGCAGACGGAGAAGTAGGGAGAAGGCGAAACACAGGCCTCATCAAATGGGGTTTCTACATGGACCATTTCCTCGACTACCTATTCCTGTGCTGTCTTGTGGCTGCAGGCTACCTCTTCGCGCCCCGTGAGCTTGAGATTTGGTACATGGCCTTGGTGGTAATCCTTGGAGGATTTATGGTCAATAGCTTTTTGAGCTTTGCCGCAACCAACGAGTTCGAGATATATCACTACGGTGTAGGGCCAACTGAAACCCGCCTGGTCATCATCGCGATTAACGCCTACATTGCGATTTTTGGTACAGATCAGTTCACTTGGTTATTACCAGCCACCTGCGCTGTATGCAGTGTTGGTCTGATATTTAACACGTGGCAGATTCATAAAAAACTATGGGCGCTGGATATGGCGGCTAAGAACAAGGAAAACAATAAATGAGCTGCAACCCCTGCACGCTACTACTTATACGCCAATATAATTTCGATATCCCGCGCGGATAGTCCGGCTAGAGCTCTAGATTCGTCTTCGGTTAAGCTCTCATTATTCTGAAGGTCTTGATGTACTGCCCGGGCAACGGCAGCAGTCGCCTCATAGTACAGCTGGGGATTACTTGTAATCAAAGCGTCGAGCTGCCGCATAACAAGTTTTCTGCGACGGTCAGCGTCGCTCAGTTCTGGATTTTCGTTTTCAACACTCATAACCGTAGCTTTCAACTGTACTCGTAATGGATTGGACGCCAGCGCAACATGTTTTACTCAGATTTTGAGTTATGGATCATTCTGAGTGACATAAGCAGGAAAAATACTGTACGAATTAAGGGGTGCTTCAAATTTAATGCGCCCCACTCTGACAGACTTAACGGACAACAGACATAGACTTCACGCAGTCAGCTCAATAACGGTTATTTCGCAGCGCGTGCCCAATCGCATGATCGGCCCCCAGGTTCCGGTCCCTTGTGATACGAATAAATGGCTGGTGGCCTCTTTAAACAATCCAGCGACATAGCGATAACGGAACCTCACTAGTAAGCCAAACGGCCAAATTTGACCTTTATGCGTGTGCCCTGACAACGTTAAATCTATTCCGCGCTGTTTAGCTGCGTCCCATAAATCCGGCTGATGATAGAGCAGCACAGAAAATGGCTGCGTACTATCAGTGGCGTTTACGTCAACACGAGCTAAGGCCTGCGCCGCTTCGGCCAGATGTTGCCGGTCCTCGATACCGATGATGCGTAACCCTTGGCAAATAGTCGTAGAATCACCCAAGATGGTCACACCTTGAGCCCCAATGGCAGCTAAAACACTTTTGTAGTCGACATAGCGTTCATGATTTCCACTGCTGTAAAACACAGGATAATCAAGACCGGATAATGATGCCAAATCTGTTGTCGTTACGTTCTCATCAACAAGATCACCGGTGATGACCAACAGGTCGGGTTTCTGCTCATTGACAAGCCGCATCACTTTTTCTAAATACTCAGCCCGGCGCGACCCCACATGCACATCACTGATTTGCACAAGCCGTAAAGCATTCTTTATTTTCTCAGACGAGATAGAAAGATTGACAACATGGATACGATGCGCTGAGTAAATTCCCCAGATACAAAAAATCAAACACGCGACAAGAGCAACCTTACCCGCAAGAGTAAACGGGATAAAAAAGGACAGCACGATACCCAACAGTGAGGCGGAAAAGCAGACAGCACTGACACCCAGATACTGAAAAACCGACCATCTAAAGGTGGCACTCTTGGACCGAAACACCCCAATCAAGAGCAAAATAGGTGCAGGCAGCAACACCAGACTGTTAAACCACCAGGCATAGAATGGATTACCGAAAAGTAAAGCAAAAATGCTGGCGAACGGCGCAATAAAGGTCAGCCACAAAACAATGCAAATGGCTAAGACTCGTAGGGCACCACTACCAAACAGAGTGGCTTGAGAACGATTACTCATAGATTACGCCTGGAACATACAAGAGACTAAAAAATGTTGAGAATGAACTCAGTTTGAATACGAAAAGTATAGCGTGATTGAACAGGATCAATAGACCAGTTCCTATTGCTCTAAGTGCCGTACCCTTATTTGGCTGTATCTAAATTCCAGTTCTTTATTCTTGAATAGACAGTGGTCGGCTTCATGCCCAATAGTTGCGCAACGCCCTCCTTACCCGACACCTTTCCATCACAAACTGCCAACGCACGTTTTAAATTTTGACGCTCTAAATCAATCATTTCAGATGCCGTAAAAATCTTATCCAAACTCTGCGCATTATCTTGAACGGGCGTGGTTAAGGAACTCTCTTTGCCAGAAGAAGGCAAATGTATGTCCAACTTTCCGTTACGGGCGACTATGGCAGCCCGCTCCATAACATTCTGCAATTCCCGTACGTTACCGGGCCAAGGGTAATCCATAAGCGTTTGCACATTAGCCCGGCTTAACCGAGGTTTGGGTAGATTCAAACGGGTGCACGTCGTTTCCAACGAATGCTCAGCTAATAAGGGGATATCTGAGGGGCGTTGCCTAAGTGGTGTGCACTCAATGGGGAAGACATTGAGGCGAAAGAATAGATCTTCGCGGAAATTGCCAGCCTCGACTTCCGCTTTTAAGTTCCGGTTAGTGGCTGCGATGAGTCTTACATCAACGGTTCTGGCTCGCTCCTCGCCCACCCGCTCAAATTTTCCCTCTTGAACCACACGAAGCAACTTTGCTTGTAAGCCGATTTCCAACTCACCCACCTCATCCAGAAACAAGGTTCCTCCATCAGCGAGTTCAAAACGCCCGACCCTGTCGCGCAATGCGCCTGAGAAAGAACCCTTGACGTGCCCAAAGAACTCACTTTCAAAGAGCTCTCTAGGTATAGCTGCACAATTCACACGTATGAGAGGTCGATCTGCTCTGTTTGAAGCTCGATGTATTGCGTGTGCAATGAGCTCTTTGCCTGTACCACTCTCACCTGTAATAAGCACGTTCGCATCAGTGGGTCCGACAAGTTCAATCTGAGCAAGTAAAGCATTGAGTGAATCGGAATTTCCAATTAGGTTGTGATGTTCACCGCGGTCTCTTATTTCTTCTTGCAGATACGCGTTTTCCATCTCCAGCCGCTCACGTAAAGCTGCGTTCTCAATAAGCGCTTGGCGTAAGTTCTCTTCGTTACTTCGCCGCTCTGTAGTGTCACGGAAAACGATGACGGCGCCAATGACATTACCGCTATCGCGAATAGGTGTTGATGTGTATTCAACAGGAATAGCCGTGCCGTCTTTTTTCCAAAAGACCTCATCTACCACAGAATTAATTTTACCCTCTTTAAACGCGTTATAAATCGGGCACTCGTGAGTGGGATAGACAGAACCGTCATGCCGATGATGATGAATGATTTCATGCATATCTTTACCCACCAGTTCATCGGCGCGAAAGCCCAGCATTTTTTCAGCGGCAGGATTAAGAAAAGTTGTCAGACCATCAGAACTAACGCCATAAATCCCCTCACCAGCAGCACCGAGTATGAGTCGATACTCTCTTTCGATATCTCTAAAATACTGCTCATCACGCAACCACTCGTACAGGCCACGCCGCAGATAAGACTCCGCCGCTTCACTAACATCGCGCTGGTTAAGCGCATCTAAATCCAGTAGGCGAACAAGCACAGTAGTTTGATCACCTTGAGTGACAGCTATCGCCATATGCTCCAACGGTATAGCACTGCCATCGGGCCTTAAGAGAGTGAGCTTTCGCGTTCGCGCAAAGCCTACTTCCAAAGCCTCTTCAGTAAAAACATACAACTCTGCCCGATGAGTTGGGTAGAGCAAATCAATGTAATGCCCCTCCAAGGTATTACCCGGCAATCGAAACAGTCGCTCGGCAGCAGGATTAGCGCGCAGTATCAAACCACGATAGGGATCAAGCAAATAGGTAGGCTCATCTGAATTCATAAAACAAAGGTTCAGCACCTTTCCTAGGGCGCTAACGTCTTTGAATTGCCGAATGGCCAGCAAAGCACTGGAATCATTCTCCGATTTCACCGCCATGTGCAGCTTTTCCAGAGGCTTTTTATCGAATGGACTGGTGTTTGATAAACCATTATTCGATATTACTAAATTTCATAACACCAGGTTACTTTAATTCGTAATTTACGTTTTTTCGTAATATTAAAATAGCCACAAAACGATTTCAAACCATTGTTTTATATGACTATTTCTGAATTTTAAAAAGTGGCACAAACCATGGAATAACAGTTATCAGCAAACCTCAATAGTGCCTTCAAGGAGAGACTGAAACCATGAGTTCTAAAAGCTTTGACAACCCCTACGATGGCGACATCGATTTAAGACACGGACGGGATTGCTCCTGCTCCGCCTGTGGATCTGCCCACGCGTCTAAGTCCACATCAGCCAGTCCGCATTCAACTCCGCAATTTTCCAGTACCGATGACGCGTTGTCTCACATGGTGGAAAGTGCGGTTGTCCGCTCTGTGTTCGGACATAACGACATTAGCCGACGATCATTTGCAAAACTTTTAGGAGGTGGAACGCTCGCCGCTGCATTGGGCTCGGTTTTTCCTATGGAACAAGCAAAAGCAGCCATAGCCGAATCCTTAGGCAAACCGGAAAAATCGAAGTTGTCAGTCGGCTTCGTGCCAATCACATGCGCAACCCCAATCATCATGGCAAAACCGCTAGGTTTCTATGAGAAGTACGGACTGGATGTTGATGTTATTAAAACGGCCGGTTGGGCAGTTGCACGTGATAAGTCGTTAAACAAAGAATACGACGCAGCACATATGCTGACACCCATGCCCCTGGCAATCACCATGGGTGCAGGGTCAGTTGCAGAACCTTACTTAATGCCTGCGGTGGAAAACATAAACGGTCAAGCCATCGTTCTACATACCGATCACATGGACAAGAATGATGACCCCAGCAAATGGAAAGGGTTCAAGTTTGGCGTTCCGTTTGAATACTCGATGCATAACTTTCTACTGCGTTATTACGTTGCAGAATTTGGACTTGATCCGGATGTCGATATTCAAATACGCGTGGTGCCGCCTCCTGAAATGGTTGCAAACCTTCGTGCTGGAAACCTGGATGGGTATCTCTCCCCTGACCCATTCAATCAGCGCGCGGTATGGGAAAAAGTAGGCTTTATCCATAAGCTGACCAAAGACATCTGGGACGGTCACCCGTGTTGCGCTTTCGCGTGTAGTGCTGAGTTTGCGGAGACAATGCCGAACACCTACGGCAATTTGTTGAAGGCATTAATTGATGCAACTCAATACGCGAGCCCTGCTGAAAACAGAGCAGAGATCGCTGAAGCCATAGCGCCTAAGAACTATTTGAACCAGCCCGTACCGGTTATCTCTCAGGTTCTCACGGGCAGATACGCTGACGGCCTTGGCAATATTAAAGACGTGCCTGATCGAATTGATTTCGACCCCTTCCCTTGGCACTCCATGGGTGTATGGATTCTCACTCAGATGAAACGCTGGGGATATATTGAGGGCGATGTTGACTACAAAGGCGTCGCAGAACAAGTCTACAACGCTTCCGACTGCGCATCGATTATGAAGAGCTTAGGTCTGGAACCACCCACCAAGACTTATATGAGCTACGAGATCATGGGCAAAACCTTCGACCCTGATCAGCCTGAAGCCTATGTGAAAAGCTTCGCTATAGGTAAGGGCTAAGTCATCATGACCTCAACATTCAAGGCACCTCTTCTATCCCTGATACTACTCACCGTGTTGCTCGGTACGTGGGAATTGTTTACGCCCGCCGTAAAGAGTGCTGAGAACATGACAGAGTATGAACTGCTTATGGGGGGCGCATCGGAGGAAGCCCGAGTGCCACCCCCATCGGCAATATTTGTAAAAGCGTTTGAAGAAATATCAGATCCTTTTTATGACAACGGTCCCAACGATAAAGGCATTGGCATCCAAATAGCGTATTCGCTGTATCGCGTACTAACCGGATACCTGATGGCTGCGTTAATTGCATTACCGGTGGGCTTTCTCATCGGTATGTCGTCGTTAGCCTATAAAACGCTCGACCCTTTTATACAAGTACTAAAACCTATTTCACCGTTGGCGTGGATGCCCCTGGCATTGTTCATCATTCAGGACAGCGAGGCATCGGCAATCTTCGTTATATTCATCTGCTCTATTTGGCCAATGCTGATCAACACAGCGTTCGGTGTGGCCAACGTACGTAACGATTGGGTCAACGTTGCCAGAACTCACGAGCTAGGAAATTTACGAACCGCGCTCACCGTCATACTTCCCGCTGCTGCACCCACCATTATTACCGGCATGCGCATCTCTATAGGTATTGCCTGGCTGGTTATCGTTGCCGCTGAGATGCTGGTGGGCGGTACCGGTATCGGTTACTACGTGTGGAATGAATGGAACAACCTGGATTTAACCAGCGTTATTTTTTCAATCATGGTCATCGGTGTTGTTGGCATGCTGCTCGACCGGTTTTTCGCTAGCGTGCAATCTGCTGTGGAGTATCAGGAATAGACATGGAATCTTCAAAAGACACGTTGCTTGAAATTCAAAACCTGACCCGGCGATACCCTTCTCCAGACGGTGATGAACCGCTAACCGTTTTTGAAAACGCATCGTTCGAAATAAAAAAGGGAGAATTCGTTTGTATCATCGGTCACTCCGGTTGCGGCAAGTCAACCATACTGAACGTTCTCGCTGGCCTTGATACCGCTACCAGTGGTGCCGTCATTATGGATGGCCAGGAAGTCAACGGCCCCAGCCTAGATCGAGGCGTTGTCTTCCAGAACTATTCGCTTCTACCGTGGATGAGCGCACTTAAAAACGTCATGTTCGGCGTAAAAGCCAGGTTCCCCAAGTGGACACGTAAACAAGTCAGGGATCACTCCTATAAGCATTTGAAAATGGTGGGCTTAGGAGAAGGTGCCGAACTTCGTAAACCCTCACAGCTCTCGGGCGGTATGCGGCAAAGGGTATCTATTGCACGCGCCTTCGCTATTCAACCGAAGCTACTGCTGTTAGACGAACCGTTCGGCGCGTTGGATGCACTCACCCGCGGCACCATTCAAGATGAACTTATCCGAGTATGGTCGGGCTCTGATCAAACGGTGTTCATGATCACGCACGATGTTGACGAAGCAATACTGCTAGCAGACCGTATATTGTTGATGAGTAATGGTCCCTATGCAACTGTTGCTGAGAGTGTCGAGATCGATATTCCACGCCCAAGAAAGCGGGCAGACATCATTCATCACCCGGCCTACTACACCATCAGAAATCACTTGGTGGAATTTTTAACAACTCGATCAAAGTTAATAGCCGAACAGTACGACAGTACCAGCGACACCCGGAACACAAGGCCGATATCCGTACGTCCCGGTTTATCGACAGAAGATAGCAAAGCCGATACTGATGATGCCCCTTCATTCACCAATGACTTATCCGTTGAAACGGATAGCCCAACTCTAAACATTGCGACAGGACACTAACCATGAAAGAAATAGAATCTCCAGAACTTCTTCCCCGCCTGCTGACCATGTCTGAAGTTACCGAAGCCATACTCGCTAAAAAAAGAGCACTTAAATTAAGCTGGAATTCGATTGCGACTGCAATCGGCATGTCCGAAGTTTTCACCACTTCTGCCTGTCTGGGTATGAATTCACTACCGATCGACAAAGCCGAGAGCCTGGTAGATCTTTTAGATTTACCCGCGGATGTGGCTGTCGTCATGGCCGAATGTCCCAACAAAGTATTCCCACAAACCGTGCCCACAGACCCGTGTATTTACCGCTTTTATGAGATTGTCGGAGTCTATGGCCAAACACTTAAAGAACTCATTCATGAAAAAGGCGGCGACGGCATCATGAGTGCCATCGATTTCGAAATGAGCGTTGAAAAAGTACCTAACCCCAAAGGTGATCGAATTGAAGTAAAAATGAGCGGTAAATTTCTTTCCTACAATCAATGGTAGTCATTAAGACCCATGAGTGATAGCAGACCACCACTTCCCCCGTTTAACACGAAAACCGCCGCTGTCAAAGTACGCATGGCTGAGGATGGGTGGAATGGTAGAGATCCTGAGAAAGTGTCGCTTGCCTATACAAGCGATAGCGTCTGGCGTAACCGATCGGAATTTCTGGTCGGACGCCAGGCCATTCAGGCTTTTTTACGGGCGAAATGGGAAAAAGAAAATCAATACCGTTTAATAAAAGAACTCTGGGCAACGGAAGGCTCACGTATAGCGGTGCGCTTCGCCTATGAGTGGCACGATTCTAACCATCAATGGTATAGGTCCTACGGTAACGAGAACTGGGAGTTCTCAGCGCAAGGTTTAATGCAAAGACGCATCGCCAGTATCAATGACCTTCCTATTAGCGAAGGTGATCGATTATTTTTCTGGACTCAGGGCCGTAGACCCGACGACCACCCAGGGTTAACAGAGCTGGGCTTATAATTGACTTAGAGTGATATCTCGCGACCACTGCGAATACTCTCATCGGCAGCCAAACATACTTGCAAGGATTTAATGGCATCAGCCCAATGCCGGCTGAGGTCTTGGTCGGTTGCAATAGCCTCTAACATGAACGCCTGCTCCCGGTCACACAATTCCTGATGTCCGGGTTCATCTTGCATGTTTAAGATGCTATCTGGGTGAACAAACGTATTTGCCTCATCACCTGTAGTTTCAGAGCGGTGAATTTTAATCGTGGATGTTTGTGTATGCGTATCGATGTCATCAGACTTTGCCCCACTATCCATAATAATGGACACAGAGCCACCGGGCGACACAATATCTTTAACGAAGAAAGCGGTTTCGGACATCATAGGCCCCCAACCTGCCTCATACCAACCAACCGAACCGTCATCGAATATAACTTGTAGGTGTCCATAGTTATACATATCAGAATGTATTTCATCACTTAAGCGTACCCCCATGCCCCTTACCGTGACTGGCTTGCCATCTGTTATTTGACACATGACATCCAGATAGTGGACACCGCAATCGACGATGGGTGACAAAGACTCCATTAACTGTTTATGCGTTTGCCAAGTAGCACCACTGGATTGCTGATTAAGATTTAAACGAAAAACGTATGGGCCGCCCAACTTACGAGCCTCGTCAATCAATGTAATCCAGGAGGGGTGGTGCCGGAGTATGTATCCTATAACGAGCTTTTTACCGCTACATTTAGCCACATCTACCACACGCTGCGCATCCTCAACAGTTGCTGCAAGAGGCTTTTCTACGAACACATGTGCACCCTGTTGCATCGCCGCAATGGCATAGTCGGCGTGTGTATCCGTATAGGTGTTTACAGAGACGACATCGGGCTCAGTTGTTTTTAAGGCGCTATCGTAATCATCGAAGTAAGTATATTCAGCCAACTCGACTGGGAGCGATGTCTTGGTTCTATTAACCAAACCCACAATCTGATAACCGGGATTATTATGATACGCCAGCGCATGGCTACGCCCCATATTTCCCAAACCAACCACTAATACCTTAAGCGGATTACGTTGGGTTGCCATGCTAGTTTAAATCTGCCGCCATTCGGGTCAGCTTTTCCATGGGAATGATTCGTAGTGCCGCTTCATGAGTTGAACGCACATACACCCTGGGTGCATGCCCGGCATCATGAGCTTGTAACCACCGACTTGCGCACAAACACCACCTGTCGCCTGCTTTTAAGCCGGGGAAACCATAGTTAGGCATAGGTGTGGAGAGATCATTGCCAACCGACGCGGTAAATCGCAGAAATTCTTCGGTAACTGCCACACAGACTGTATGCGAGCCGACGTCCTGAGGCCCCGTGTCACAACATCCATCCCGATAAAACCCCGTCACAGGGTCCATGCCACAGGGAATGAGTTCTTCACCCAGGATATTTTTACTCGGCTCTTTCATAGATCACGCAGCGCCTGTTTTCGATTATTTCAATATAGGCTTCTGAGGTTCGCGTGTCTAGTCTTTGACCTCGCCGGAAAGATTGGGAACGGCAAGCTGAATGAATAAAGTTCAGCCTGCCGTGTACAGCATTATAAATTTAATCTATCAGAAGATAGTGAGCACGCTATAGGACAGGTAAAGCCGGTAGCGACTGACCGAACCACTTCTCAGACATTGCATTCAGCTCTCCACCTAATTTCTTATGAGTGATAAAAACATTCACCCATTGGAGCATGTTCATTTCACCGGCTTTTACACCCATAAATGCGGGAGAATCCTTAATGATGAACTTAGTTTTCATTTCAAGTTTTGGATTATCGGCGGCAACTTTTGCCGCTACCGTATTTCCGGTTACTAAGACATCAACCTGACCAGATACATACGCTGTGATCGTCGCAGCATTATCACCAAACCTCACCATTTCTGCATCAGCTGGTAGCGACTTTGACAATTCTAGATCTTCCAGAGTACCACCAGTCACACCCACTTTCTTACCCGATAAATCAGCAGCTGACGAAATATCCATTGATTCGGCAGCGAACACACCAGAGAAGAAGGGTGCGTAAGCTGAAGAGAACCAAATCGATTTAGCGCGTTCAGGGTTAGCACCCATAGATGAGATGACAAGATCGACTTTTCCGGATGATAAGAAAGGAATTCGTTGCTTTGAAGATACCGGTACGATTTCAATTTTAACACCGAGGTTTTCCGCAATCAGCTTTGCAACATCTACGTCGTAACCTTCATGCTCCAAAGAAGGCCCAACTGAGCCGAATGGCGGAAAACTTTCAGGTACGGCAATTTTGATGACACCCGCATCGAGTATGTCGGCAAGTTGATCAGCGTGCGCCGTTAACGAACTAAATGCTAGTACTGCGACAGCTGCGATATGTTTTATACACTTCATTGTAGTTAAGCTCCTTGAGCAAGGGTTTTAGGGGCGGATATTCCGCGTTCGGTAAGAAGGTTCTTTTCCAGTCGTCTTGACAACATGGATAACGGAAAGCAAAGGGAAAAGTAAATTAGTGCCACCATGGGAAAAATGATGAACGGTTCAGCCCCGTCCAACTGCGAATTAGCGATTTTTTTCCCCCATCGCATCACATCATTAAAGTCAATGATGTAAGCCAACGATGTTCCTTTGATTATTTGTACTAGGAAGCCAACCGTCGGGGGAATAGCGATTTGAAGGGCTTGGGGTGCAACAACCAGTCGTAACGTTTTCCAATATGTCAGCCCGAGAGATTCGCCTCCCTCCCACTGCCCTTTAGAAACTGCCTCAAGTGCGCCACGCCAAACTTCAGCAAGGTACGCACTGGTAAACAACGTTAATGAGATACCCGCAGCGAGCCACGCTGGTACATCCACCTGAAAATACACAGGAACACCCAACCCTAAAATAAACAGCAACATGAGCAGGGGTATTGATTGAAACAACCAAACGTATGAGGACGCAGTGTTCTTCAGAAGTCGAACCCCACTCATTCTGCAAGCTGTAAGAATGAGTCCAACAAGACCTCCCCCCACAAACGCAGCCAATGACAAGTAGACCGTGTATTGGGTCGCAACGATAAGCGTCGCCAAAACTTTTCCGTGAAAGTCGCCAAACAAATATTGAAAGAATTCAGTCATCGGGCATCTACCCACGGAAACATACGCTTACCGCCGAAATGGAATAGCGTTTTGAATGCGAGTGCCAGAAGCACGTAGATGAGCGTTAAAGTGAGAAAGACTTCGAAATCGCGAAACGTTCTGTCAGCTATGAATCGCCCACTCCACGTGAGTTCTTCTATACCTAATTCGGAAATAATGCCCGTGGTCAAAAAAAGAAAAACAAACTGACTGACCAATGAGGGGTAGACCTTCGCGATAGCTTGAGGGATGACAATAAGAAAAAACGCACTCAACCTGTTTAAGGCTAATGCCTTGTAGGCATCCACTTGTCCGTTATCAATATTGTCAAGACCTGCACGCACAATCTCTGCATAGTAGGCTGAAAAATTCAGTGACAAAGCGAGTAAAGCAGATGCTTCAAACGGCCATCTGTAGCCAAACAACATCGGTAGTCCAAACGCTACAAAAAACAATTGGACTATCAGCGGGGTATTTCGGACCAACTCTATATAAATTGCAGCGATCCATGAGAGAAATCTGTACTTGCTCGACCTTCGAAGTACAGCAAGCAATATGGATAGCGAGAATCCTAAAACCGCGGCAAGGACAGTTAGCCAAACACTGGTAAAAATGCCGTCAACGAGCTTTGAAATATATTCAGGCTCCCTCCAGATCTCGTAGAAACGGAAGTCCATCAGTGAATGCAGCTCTGCGCAGGCATGTCGACTCAAAGGGTGTTTATCTGACACTGAGAATCGCAATCAATATGCCCGGCGAAGCAACAATTTTAAATTTTGAATAAGCCGTTGTATTTAATAACTAAGTTCATAAAAGCCTCCTTCATACAGGGACTTTAACCTTGCTTATAGAGAACCAATGCGGTGCATGCGCAACGGTTCACGACCTAAATTAGAGCGCACTTAATAAGTTCAATACCCAACTAATGATTTAGTAAAGCATTTACATCGAGAAGATAAATTTATCAAGTGCGATCGGAAACGCTGAATTCGAAAAGGCGTACGCCATCTCTTTGGAAACTAAATCAATCAGTAGCCACCAACCTATTAAAAAAGGCGAGATCTTGCCCAACCGTATTCCTTACGGATGTTTATTAAATTAATAAAGCGCGGGCATTTATTGATGGCATGAAGCTTGACACTACCCATATGACAACCATGAAAAAGCGTAAAAAACAGCCTTTTTCGCACCACGAAAAGACATTGCTAAATTTCATCGCACTACGATAAAGCACAAAACGAAAAAATAGATGACGAGCTCACTGACATTAAGCAACGTGACAAAGCGTTATGAAAAAAACGTCTTGGCCGTAAATAATTTTTCTCAAGAGTTTGAAGCTGGAAGCTATGTCTGTTTACTTGGCCCTTCGGGTTGTGGAAAAACGACCACACTTCGAATGATTGCAGGCCACGAATCGGTGACTTCTGGTGACATTCTAATAGATGGGACAAATGTTGTCGGTTTAGCGCCCGCCAAACGTGGCACCGCAATGATGTTTCAAAACTATGCCCTGTTCCCTCATCTATCGGTCATAGAGAACACCGCATTTAGTCTAAAGATGCGTGGTGTAGGCAAGGTTGAACGGCTAAAGCGTGCTGAAGAACTACTTAGCATGGTAGATATGAGCGCATACGCACAAAGACTACCCGAGCAACTTTCTGGCGGGCAGCAGCAACGTGTGGCATTGGCCCGCGCACTTATTTCAAATCCATCGGTATTGCTACTCGACGAGCCGCTGTCGGCTTTAGATCCGTTTTTAAGAATTCGCATGCGCAGCGAGCTGTCTAAGTTGCAAAAAGAATTAGGAATCATTTTCGTTCACGTCACTCATTCACAAGATGAAGCACTTGCATTGGCCGATCAAATTGTGCTGATGAACAATGCAGAAATTGAGCAAGCAGGATCACCGGAAGACATATTTAACAAACCCCAATCTGAATTCGTTGCCCGTTTTATGGGAGGACACAACGTTTTAGACATCAATGGCTCACGGTTCGCATTGAGAACCGATCACACCCGCTTAATTCATTCGAGTGAGCCAACCGCCAGCACCGTGAGTTTTGTTGAATTTCTGGGAAGCCGAGTGGAAATAACTGTCTCATCAAACATACAAGCTGACTTAATCGCCACCCTAACTGACGAAGAGTTCAGGCAGGCACCTTTTATGGCAGGCGATTCAGTCGGTGTGCAATGGTCCACCGAAAACCTGCACCCGTTGAATTAACCAGGCGTTTTATGAGCGCTGATTAACTTAGTACCACCGTTGTAATTTAAATACAGAAAACAAGGAGAAAACCATGAAAGACATAATCGGGAAAAGCCATCGTTCAAACTTGACTAAGACAGGCAAACAAAGACGCTTGTTGATGAAAGGTGCCGCAGCGACAGTTGCAGCAGGTACGATAACCGGCGCCCCTATGATTTGGGCACAGAACATTAAAAACGTCACGCTACGTCAATTCGGTACGGGTGTATCAAACCTTAATGATGTTGCTGACAAAGTAAAAGAAGATTTGGGATTTACGCTGGAAATGACAGCTCTGGATTCCGATTCTGTTACTCAACGTGCGGCAACTCAGCCTAAATCGTTTGATATCGCCGATATTGAATACTGGATCTGTAAAAAGGTCTGGCCTGCTGGCAACCTGCAGGCGATGGATACTTCCCGCATCGATAACTACGATAAAATCGTCGGCATTTTCAGAGACGGTAAACTTACCCCTGAAAGCACGATCGCTCAGGGTACTGCACCTCATAGCGTCGGTTTCGTAGACGGGCCGGAAGGTAAAGAGTTCGTAGACAATGAGTCAGGTTGGATGACGCTCATCCCAACGATCTACAACGCAGATACTTTAGGCATCCGCCCTGATCTAATTGGTCGTGATATCAGCACATGGGCCGAGCTCCTCAACCCTGAATTCAAGGGTAAAGCTTCCATTCTAGACATCTCCTCCATCGGCATTATGGATGCAGCTATGGTTTGTGAGGCCATGGGTGAAATCAGCTATGGCGATAAAGGCAACATGACCCGTGAAGAAATAGACAAGACCATGGCTATTTTCACTGAAGCCAAGAAGAACGGTCAATTCCGCGCATTCTGGAAGTCATTTGACGAAAGCGTCAACCTCATGTCCTCCGGTGAAGTGGTTATCCAATCCATGTGGTCACCTGCGATTACTGCCGTACGAGCGAAAGGTATTCCTTGCGTATACCAACCTTTGAAAGAAGGCTATCGTTCATGGGGTGGTGGCTTGGGTCTATCTAAGAACCTATCAGGTTTAGAACTAGACGCGGCTTACGAATATATCAACTGGTATCTGTCTGGTTGGGTGGGCGGTTACCTGATGCGTCAGGGCTACTACTCAGCAGTACCTGAGACATCGAAAAACTTCATGAGCGAAGATGAGTGGGGCTTCTGGTTTGAAGGAAAGCCTGCACAAGGAGATATCGTCAACCCTCAAGGTGTTGTGATGGAGAAAGCCGGAGCGACCCGCGACGGTGGTTCTTTTGAAGAACGCATGGGCAGTGTTGCATGCTGGAACGCCGTAATGGATGAAAACCAATACATGGTGCGTAAGTGGAACGAGTTTATCGCCGCTTAAATCTGTGGGCTGGCCGTCAGTGTGTTTACGCACACTGACGGCCATTAGCTTATAAATTTTCTATCGCATTCCGGTTAACATTTATCGTGGCAAATACGTCAACTAAAAATTCGCTTATTGGGTGGTTACTGGCAGCCCCCATGACGCTGATACTGAGCTTTTTTTTGTTGCTTCCCGTCATCGCCATTTTCGCAGTGAGTTTTTGGCAATCGACGGCATACAGCTATTCGCCCGCATTCATATTTGAAAACTATGAGTTTTTGCTGAGCTCGCCAGTGACGTTGTCGGTGTATATAAAAACACTGATGTTTACCGGCATAACCTGGGCTTGCTGCTTACTCATAGGTTTTACCGTTGCATACTTTTTAGCCTTCCATGTTCGATCACTGCCTATACAGATTGGACTATTCTTGCTCTGCACAGTGCCGTTCTGGACATCGAATATCATCAGAATGATTTCCTGGATTCCTTTTCTCGGTAGAAATGGAATTGCAAACAACACATTACTAGAACTAGGACTGATAGATAAGCCACTCGAATGGCTGCTGTTTTCCGATTTCGCCGTCATTCTGGCGTTTGTTCATTTATTTACCCTGTTCATGATAGTGCCCATTTTTAATTCTATGATGCGGCTGGATCGCTCGTTGATCGAGGCAGCTGTTGATGCAGGCGCTTCAGGCTGGCAAGTACTGTGTAATGTCATCATTCCGCTGACAAAACCGGGCATCATGATTGGTTCAATTTTTGTCATCACGCTAGTAATGGGTGACTTCATTACAGTGCGTTTTATGAGCGGCGGTCAAAGCGCTTCAGTGGGGCGTGTAATTTCCAATGAAATCGCGTTGCTGCAGTATCCGGCAGCCTCTGCCAGCGCCGTCATATTGCTACTGACCGTGCTCATTATGATCGGCATATTGCTTAGATTTGTCGACATTAGAAAGGAACTTTAATAATGGATTCAAAACGTCCACTGAGTTTCTATTTACTAGCCGTCTTCTTTGCCGTATTCGTGCTGTTTTTGTACGGCCCGACCATCACCATCGCCATCTTATCTTTTCAAGGACCCCATGGTGGATTGACGTTCCCAATGAATGGCGTGTCGACACATTGGTTCAAGGAGCTATTTCAGCAACAGGCTGTGGGCGACATATGGGGATCATTTCGCCGTTCCTTTGGCTTAGGTGTGATGGTTATGGTGACAACGGTTGTCGTATCCCTCATGGGTGGACTGGCGTTCCGAAAACACTTTAGAGGGTCGGCCATTGTCTTCTACCTGGCAATCGCAAGCCTGATAATCCCCTCCATTTTAATCTCTTTGGGTGTTGGTATTCTTTTCAATATCCTCGACTGGGATGTTCATTGGGCAAGCTCTGGTTTCGGGTCACAACTCACCTGGACCCTGCCCTTCGGTTTGCTCATCATGTTTGCCGTGTTCAATCGCTTTGACAGTGCATACGAAGAAGCGGCGAGAGACTTGGGTGCTACGTCGTGGCAGACGCTTCGTTACATCGTACTGCCGATCATAGGCCCTAGCTTGATTGGTGTTGCTCTGTTTGGATTCACGCTCTCTTACGATGAATTTGCCAGAACCTTACTCACCTCCGGTACTTACAACACCCTGCCGCTGGAAATTTACGGCATGACTACCAGCGTTACGACACCCGTATTGTTTGCACTCGGTACTTTCACAACAGTGTTCTCATTTATCGTCATTGGTATCTTCGCCTTGATTTACAAGCTATCCAGTAAGCGAGTAAAGCCAAGTGCTTAAGCGTAAAGCTGTTTAACGGATTACACACCGCTTTGGAGCGACTCTCTTGAAAATCGCCATTATCAATCCTAACAGTACCGAATCTATGACCTCTAAGGTTTTAGAGGTTGCTCACTTGGTTGCCCCTACTGGAACGTTTCTTAAAGGAATCACGTCAATTGAGGGGCCACCTGCCATTCAGGGTCCAGAGGACGGGCTTGCGGCAGTACCCGGCTTATTGAAGGAAATAAAAAAAGCAGACAGCGACGGGATTGACGGTTTTATCATTGCCTGCTTTGACGACACAGGCATTGATGAAGCTCGGCAGCTCACGTCCAAACCCGTCGTAGGAATCGGAGAAGCTGCATTTCACGCCAGTATGATGTTGGGTTATAAGTTTTCTGTAGTCACAACACTATCTGTCTCAGTGCCTGTCATTGAGGAAAACATTGAACGCTATGGCGTGCATTCATTTTGTAAAAAGGTCCGCGCTAGTGAAGTGCCGGTACTTGAGCTCGAACGCGAAGGCAGCGATGCTGAACATCGAATAAGCGCTGAAATAGAAACTGCTATTGAGGAAGATAATTGCTCTTCCATTGTCTTAGGCTGCGCAGGAATGGCAGATTTGCCTACAAGACTGTCGAAGCGGCACAAAATTCCAGTAATAGACGGTGTTGCCGCAGCTGTGGGTATGGTCTGCGCCTTAGTAGCGATGCAAAAAATAAACTAACTGTAAAGCCCGCAACCTGTACGGCTTAAAATACTGGCAGATTGCGGGCTATTTAAATGTCGAAGATCTAATCGTTGTCCTGAAGACGTGCGCCGACATAGCAACCGGCACCCAAAGCTAATGGTAACAATGCCGCTTTCGGTTCAACAAATGCTGCAAGGAAAGCAATGATGAGGAACAAGCAGCTACCAGCCACCAGTGTGTTTTCTTTTGACTCTGCGAAAAGCGTTTTAATAACGTCCATCATGATGTCTCCATAAGTTGTTGGGCAACCCTCTTTTGACAAGTGTGGGCCGCAAATAGTCAATAGATTTATTTTACATGTGAAAAAAGGAAAAGAATGCGCCACTGATTAAAACGGCAATGATATTCAGGCACAAAAAAGGTGCGTGTTTGGATGGCTCATACCTTCCGAAACTCAGCCTTCGCTGGACGAATGCCCCAATTCCGCAGTTTTTACCAGAGTCGCTAACAGTGTATTGATGGGTACAGGGATACCGAGTTCCCTGGCCATGCGCACAACAGAACCATTGAGCGCATCGATTTCAGTGGGTTTGCCCGCAAGTAGGTCTTGCAGCATGGATGGGAGATGCTGCCCGTGATTCTCGCAGGCGTAATCGACTGTCTGGTACACCGCCTCTATATCAACTGTAATGTTCATGGCGGCCGCGACGTCTACCACCTCCTTCGCCGTGTCTTTCACCAACTGCTTGGCGTCAGCAAGAGTATTGAGTATGCCGGGTGTCGAATGTGTCAGAGCGCAGACCGCATTCATTCCAGCGTTAAAAGCCACTTTTTGCCAAATACGGTTTTTTACTTGATTATCGAAACGTACATCTAATCCAGCGTCTACGAATAGGCTTTCCAGCTTAGCGGCTTTATCCGGTCGATTCATCGAGGCGTGGCCAAACCAGCTGCTTCCCATGCCCTTGCACTCAACAATTCCGGGGGCAATACGATCGACAGGAAGCATCGTCATACCAATCCAGGTATTCTCCACTCCCACAGAGGCCGCAATGAGCTCCTCATTACCCAGTCCGTTTTGTAGAGACAGTACGGCAGTATCTGCATGCAAAGAACTCTGAATGCTCTGTAGCGCTGCCTGTAACTGAAACGTCTTTGTGAGGGTGATGACTAAATCAACTGGCGTTTTCAATTCCGTTGGCATACAAATTGGCAACTGCACGATGGTGCTACTCGGCCCGGATCGCAGCTCGAGTCCGTCGCGCTCAACGGCGTCAATGTGATCGCAGTTAGTGGTTAACAACTGGACATTTTGCCCGTTGATAGCCAAGTGCCCACCAAACCAGGAACCCATAGCTCCTGCGCCTAGGATCGCAATTCTCATAGAGCGTCGCTCCGGTTGATCAGTACTTGGATGTTCATGAGGTATCCGACGGGGATATATTTGCCTTGCGCTGGTATTCTTGTGCCTGAACTTTCATACAGATCGCGGGAGAGAGTCAGTTGAGCCAACACCCTGTCGAAAATCGCTATGCACAACAGCCATCCGGAATATCGGAGCAGGAGTGGCGCACACGGGTTGATCTCGCCGCCGCCTATCGAATCGTACACCACCATGGGTGGACTTCTCAGGTATACAACCATATTACGGCCAGAATCCCGGGCACCGAACACTTACTCATCAACCCATTTGGTCATGGCTACGATGAAATCACGCCGGGCAACCTGGTTAAGATCGATATAGACGGCAATAAAATTGGCGACAGCCCTTACCCGGTGAATATCGCTGGATACACCATTCATTCGGCTATCCATGCAGCTCGTCCTGATTTGCAATGCGTCGCACACACCCATTCTCAAAACGCGACAGCCATCTGTTGCCTTGAGGAAGGCTTCATTCCACTGACGCAAATGGGCTGCATGTTCCACGATCGAATTGGCACGCATGAATTCGAAGGTATTGCTTTGGATTTGGCCGAACGCGAAAGTCTCGTTAAGGATCTTGGCGCATCTAATCACACCATGTTGCTATACAACCATGGACTCATCGTCAGTGGCCCGAGTATCGCTCATGCCATAACTCGCCTGTATCACTTTGAGGACTGTGCCGGTGTCCAGCTAAAGGCGATGGCAGCTGTCGCAGGAGGTGCAACCTTGAAAAGACCCAGACCCGACATCGTTCTTAAAACCCGCGAGCAATTTGAAAGCGGTGCTTCACAAGGCGGTGCGGAAGTGCTGTTACCCGAGTGGCCTGCCTATCTGCGAATGCTTGATAGGCTGTCACCAGGCTGGTGGGCTGCCGATTGAAGAAAAAAATATGGGTAGACGCCGACGCCTGCCCACGAACCGTCAAAGATATTTTATTCAGAGCGGCGAAAAGGCTGCAGCTAGAGGTAACCATGGTTGCCAATCAACCCGTGCCTGTGCCAAAAAATCGCTTTGTTAATGCTATCCAAGTGGCTCAGGGGTTTGATGTTGCGGATAACTATATCGTCCAACATTCCAATACCGGGGATCTCGTCATTACGGGCGATATTCCACTTGCAGCGGAACTCGTGGAAAAAGGCTGTCTTGCAATTAACCCGAGAGGTGAGCTTTACTCTGCAGATAACATTCGCGAGCGTTTGAACATGCGCGATTTTATGGACACGCTTCGAGGTAGCGGTATCGACACCGGTGGACAAGCCGCGTTGAACCAAACCGATACGCGAAATTTTGCGAATCAGCTGGACCGATTATTAACCAAAATGGCGAACCAGAACAAGCAATTGCAGTAAGCGGAAACCTGTTTTGCATACAGGTTAGATGCCCATGTAGTTACCTTGCACCTCGACGGCACGGACTTGGCTGTAAATAACCTTGAATTCTTATTGTTGATTGCAAGCTGAACGCGGGCAATCAAGCGGGTTATTCGTGTCTGAGCCTTTAATTGCACTGCGGTATGACGTCTCTCCTGACATTGGGATGGGACATGCCAACCGTGCCCGGATAGTAGCTGGAGAACTCGCCAAACGAGGAGTCTCGGTTGTGCACGCCGTGCCAGGTGCCGCGATACCGTTACTTAAAGCCTGGACAGATGACGAATCACGCTTTGTTGCCATTGACGCTGCAAATGACGAATGGCAGGAACAGCAGCGAACAGTATCGGACATCGTCGTAGATACCTTGTGGAATACCAACGCCATAAAAGCCAACCGGGAAGTTAAATCGTTAAATGATGCGACTAAGGCACGCGTGACGGTCATAGACAGCATGCCTCCGGATCACTTTATTTGCTCAAACTGCAAGGTGCACGCCTTGTTGACCCCGTATTTAGACGCTGAAAAATACCGACCACCACCGCCCAAAAAGACACAATGGTTCAATAGTCCTCTGTATAGCTTATTGGGCCCGGAATACGATCAATACAAAAACGATAATAGTGTGGACGCCTACCCGTCAATACTAATTAGCTGCGGTGGTTCTGATACAGATAGGCTTTCATTAAACTTGGTTCAGAACCTACTGGAACACCAGGTTTCTATTGATGTCGCTGTCGGGCCGCTCTTCCACGAAGAACATATTGCCGATTTGGAAGCCTTGGCTCGAAAGAACCCGTTTATTACGCTTCATCATAAGCCGAACACATTAGCCCCTTTGATTGCCAAGACAAGCTTAGTCGTTGGTCGTCCGGGTTTATTGCGATATGAAGCAGCCGCTTTAGGAAGACCCGCGGTATACCTTGCGAAAGGCTATGCCTACCGCGATTACTATCGTGGTTTCAACAACTCTGGTATTGCCACCATATTCTTCGAAACTGATTCTAGCGGCTCGCTTGATTTTTCGCGGTATATAAAACATCTGGCCAACGCCATAAAATCAGATTCATTCACACGTGAAAACACCGTTGCCAGTTCTCTGGTAGACACCAATGGGGCGCAGCGTTTCATCGATGCCCTGTTAGATTAACGAACCCAATACTCTTGCCATGCCATTACAACTGGAAAATAAACGACTGGGAACTGACGAGAAAGCACTGCTTATTGCAGAAGTTAGCGCCAATCACGACAAAGATTTAGATCAGGCTCTGGCACTTGTTGATATAGCGGCCGATGCAGGATGGGATTGCCTCAAGTTACAGACTTACACCGCAGAGTCATTAACCGTCAGAAGTGAGCACCCGTCAATGCTCATTGACGCCGTGTGGGGTAAACGAAATTTATTCGAATTGTACGAGAACGCTTGTATGCCGATGGAGTTTCACAAGCCGCTGTTTGAAAAAGCTCGTGAAAGAGATTTGCTGCCTTTCACGTCCATTTACGATCCGAGAGATCTCGACTTTATTGAAAACTTAGGTTGCAGTATTTACAAAATCGCCTCCTTTGAAATGACTTTCGACGCCCTACTCGGCTGCGTTGCGCAAACTGGAAAGCCGATTATTTTATCCACCGGTATGGCAACGCTTCCAGAAATTGAGCATGCCTTGGAAGTACTGGACAAACACGGAGCCACTCAGGTCGTTCTATTGCACTGCTGCTCTTCATACCCTGCTCCACTTGATCAGATAAACCTGAATGCAATGACATCAATGGGTGAAAGATTTGAACGTGAAGTTGGATATTCGGACCACACGGTCGGATCAATTGCCGCAATTTCAGCCGCAGCAATGGGTGCGGTGGCCATTGAAAAACACTTTACAAATGACCCGAATAGAGAAGGACCGGACCATCGATTCTCAGCAACACCGGATATTATGCGGGACATCGCGCAAGGTGTTGCCGATATCCAAGTTCTAAAAGGTTCAAAAGAGAAAACCACGACAGACGCCGAGAAAGTTTCTCGCGAAAAAGGACGCCGCTCAGCATTCGCTATTCGTGACATTCCAGCAGGTCATATCATTACTGAAGAGGACTTTCGGTTTATTCGGCCTAACGCCGGCATATCCGCCAACACCCCAGAGCTTGTCATCGGAAAAACGCTTCGAGAAGCTGTTAGCGAGGGGCATCCAATAAACCTGTCGGATATAGCCGCATGAAGACTGTCGCGATTATGCAACCGACCTTCATGCCATGGTTGGGCTATTTCGCTCTGATGGATTCGGTGGATGAGTTTGTATACCTTGACGACGTGCAATACACGAAGCGGAGTTGGCAATCCAGGAACCGGATAAAAGCCAATGCAAAAGAACTGATGTTATCTGTTGGAGTGGACAAAAAAACGACCACCACAAGCATCAAAGACGTACGCTTCGCAGACTCTTATAATCACAAGAAGCTCATGAAGACCCTACGGGCAAACTTGGGAAAAGCTCCGCATTTCGACCTGTGCGAGTTCATCATCGATAGAGCCTATGCAGACTCTGAAAATTTCCTGTCACGCTTTAACACGGGAATCATTGACAGAATAGCCGATGCTTGTGGCATAACGACAAAGCGCACCTTTGCGTCATCTTTGAATATTGAGGCGCAGGAGAAAGCGACTAGACTCCTCTCTTTCTGCCAACATTTACGTGCCGATCATTATCTGTCTCCCGTCGGGTCTTATGACTATTTATCTCAATACAACCCATTTTCCGATAGCGCCGTAAATTTACAATTTCTAAACTATCATCACCCAGAATATAGGCAAGGCAAAGCGGACTTCCTACCTTTCATGGCTTGTGTAGATGCCTTAGCTTGGACGGGTGCAGATCAGTTTCTAAATCTCGTCCAGTCCGGCATTCACAAACCACTGGATATATCTGACTTCCAACTTAACCAGGCCGCATAACAGGACCGCTCAATGAAATTTGCCGATTGTATTGTGGCTGGTGGAGGTTTTCCCGGAATCTATGCTGCATGGCGAATGGCCAAAAGCGGTAAAAATGTTTGCTTAGTAGAGGCAAGTGATTCTCTTGGCGGCGTTATGAAATCTCGCGAGTGGAAAGGCTACTGGCTAGATAACGGGACGCAGAATCTAGACCTACGAAGTGACATCGCCCGTGAGTTTTATACCGACATTTTAGGTGAAGAATTACGCATCCTTGAGAATCACGATTGGGCAAGCACCATTGACGTGACACACACGTTGGGATTTGAAATGCCTGACTTCAGTGTCGACGATGCAACCACTGCTCGCAGAGCACTAAATGAAATCACCAAACTTGAAAATAAAGAACCTGTAGAACACTCTGATGACGCCCGCTCATTTCTTGATTGGTATGAAAGCAATTACGGGCCAAGTCTTACCAGCGCTATCAGACCTATGCTTGCGAAGGTTACTGGCGGGCATACCGATGCAATCGGGGCTCACGGAACTTCGGCACTGTCAATGCTGTTGCGTCCAAAGCTAGCAGGTGACGACATCATGGTCAAACTCAAAGGTTCCTCTGCTTATTTCAACGACCGTATGGGTGTAACACGGCACTGTGGAGATGATCGATTTACCGGTAGCATGGCGTCAGAGCAATTTGCCTATCCAAGTCATGGGGGATTGGGGCAATTTTGCAAACGAGCAGAACTAAGACTGCGGGAACTTGGCGTAGACATCCAATACCACAGCCTTATTGAAAAAATTGATTCGAGAGACGATGGAATTACCGTTAAGACGGGTCACAAGGAAATTTCAGGCTCGACTCTCTTATGGACTTTGCCAGATCACCTTTTGAGTAAAGTACTGGACATCCAAGACACCATCGTTGACGAACTATTGCCGGTTGGATGCTGCATATACGCATTTGAGGTCAAAGGTGATGTCATCATAGGACCAGACTATCTACACGACTTCTCAGACACACGCCTGCCATTTCGATACAGCCGCCCCGGTATTTTTAGTGGTCAGTCGCCACGAGAAAATCACACGATCGTGATGGCTGAAGTTCCGTCTCACCCCAGTGATCAAAAGTCTTTGATGCAAGCAACAATGGTAGAAACCGTGTGGGAAGACTGTATAAGCGCCGGATACGTAAAGCCTGAAACCCTCTATACTGATACGTGTTGCTGGGGCGTTCCTGTGGCATTCACACTACCAACGCCCTCCTGGATTAACGCTTACGAACACGTAAAGCAAGTACGTGAGAACGCACATCAGAATATAGTCTGCATCGAACCCAACAGCCGTGGTCGTGCAGCATTTATCCGTCATTTTGATAATCAATTGGGAGCGCTTGTACAATGAGTAATGAGACCGGTCAAAGCGAACTCATTGAGCACTACCAATCTTTATTGGCAAAGCACGGGGACTCCCCACAGGCGCTTCAATATCGAGATGCGGAAACGCAAATCGCCCGGTTTAAAATCTTGAGTGAAATAGCGCCAGAGCTGAATTCTGTTCTAGACGTTGGATGCGGACTTGGCCACCTTTATTTGTACTTAAAGTCCGTTGGATTTTCTGGACAATATGTCGGAGTGGACATTGTTCCCGAATTTGCCGAAATGGCCGCTAAAAATTTCAAGGAAGACCCTAACGTAACGATTAAGTTAGCCAGTGGTCTTGACCCCTTACCCACAGGTTGTGACTTCGTCATGCTATCCGGGGTATTCAACAATCGAATGCCGGACAACAAATCGTTTATGGAAGCAACGCTTCATCGAATGTTTACTGCCGCCGAAAAAGGCATCGCGTTCAATGCCATGACAAGCTATGTCGACTATCACGATGACAATCTTTACTACGTTGATCCCATGGAGGTTTTTGCTTTTTGCAAAAACGAACTAGGAGGTCACCCCGTGCTCCGACACGATTACGTGCTGAGCGAAGGCGGGTTTCCTTTCGAGTTTGCCGTTTACGTTTATAAAGAGCCGCAATACTAACTACTGCGAAGTAGCTGGTAACGCGCTAAAGAGCCGTTCCGCTCGAAGCCAATCCTCTTCAGTATCAATGTCCTGTACACGCCACCTTGGGATAGGCAAAGCAGCACTCCGAGCCGAATAAGGCGATTCCCCCCCCGCCCACGCTTTAACGGTGCCCCAGTAGAACTGCCCACAATCATGCCAGGCTTCTTCAAGATCCTGACTTCGTACCGCATAGGCTTCTGCATCAAACATTTCTAAAAAACCTGAATCACTAACTTTGACAGCTCGCTGTATAGGGTGGGCATAGGTCGTTACCGGAATCACAAAGTCATGTCCAGAGAGCTTTTCTAACCCCGCCTGAATATCGGCGCTGACCACAAAGGGCGCAGTCGCATATAAACAACACACAGGCATTTCTGAATGAGTTTCTACACCCTGCCCAATCATCTTCACAGCGTGGTTAACAACCGCAATAGTCGGAGCATAATCGTCTGATAATTCCGCGGGCCGACGAAACGGCACAGAGGCTCCGGCTGATGATGCAATAGAGGCTATTTCATCACTATCAGTGGAGACAATAATTTGCTCGAAGCACTCTGACTTTAGAGCTGCTTCAATAGACCAGCAGATCATGGGCTTACCATGAAATGGGCGGGCATTCTTGTTGGGTATTCGTTTAGACCCTCCCCTTGCAGGGATTACGCACAATGCCATTGAGGTTTCCAGTAACCGGGAAAATCGTGAAAAGTAACCATAACGTTGCCATTCGCATGCCGTTGTACACACGCAAGGCAGCCATGTAACTCAACCGCTATTAGCAACACTGCGTGTTGGCAAAAACATTGAAACTTGAGTAGCACGGTATTGGTTTAATTATCCGAATAACGGTTAGTTGATCACTCTCAATACTCCGGGTGGGGAAGTACACGTGTCATATCAATTTTCGACAAATTCGTGGGGCGAGCGCTATATTGACAGCCTCCATAGACAGGTTTTCGAGCCTGCACCGTCTGATACGTATTTCGACAATCACATGCACATCGA
>JAHDGK010000010.1:0-44067 GCA_020627685.1 Granulosicoccus sp.
GGCCCTTTTTGCTTTCCGGCTTTCAAGTTTGAGAAAAGCTCTGCACGTAAATACCAATGCCTAACTCACTAGGGTCGTAAAACCTATTTAACGATAATGAGTAAAGGCGGTGCGCCGGTTGCGCGTAACTCAAATCGTCCAGGTTTGATAGCAATGAAACTAATCTCAGCTTCACCCTCGTCATCAAACTCGATTGAATCAATTCCCAGTGGTCTTATTTCAATGTCATTGATGACAATCTCATCTATCCATAGGTTTCTGAAAAAACTAGCACCACTGATCGCCATTTCAGCAGACCCATCGGCTTGAATGATGATTTCATAATAGATGCCCGCTTCTATTTCGATGGGCTCTTTGGCTAAGGGCTCACCTGAAGAAAGTACGAGTGTAGGTAGTTCTACAGCCTTACCAACTAGCCCGTTTTGAGCGGTCGCGGCGCTAAATACACCCAACAGTGATGCTGCAAGGCAGGCCTTTAGCAAACGCTTTACTGAAAAGTGCATTTCACATCTACCTTTGTTTTTTAGTTTGTTAAGAAGGTAGGTATATCAACTTTTCTGTTTTGAACACAGTGGACAAAGGAACACCACTGTATTGGTAGTGATATTGAGTGGTTCGGGGTAGGTAGAATTTAAGCGCCGTTTGCGCTTTTAACCTGTAAAGGAAGTCCTGCCACCATTAGTGTCACCTCATCGCAAAGAGCTGCCAACTCTTGATGCAGTATTCCAATTTGATCGCAATACTGGCGGCTGAGTTTATCCATTGGAACGATGCCCATGTTCGTTTCATTGGAAATCAAAATGACGTGACACTGTGCGTTTTTGAAGGCCTCAAGAAATTTCTGTTTTTGTAGTTTCAAACTAGCTAAGTCATCGTCAATGACCAGTAAGTTTGTCATCCATAGTGTCAGGCAATCAATCAATACGCAGTCCGTTTCTGAAAATGTGCAGAGCGCGTCTGCCAGGTAGATTGGCTCTTCCATTGTTGAGACGCCAGGCATTCGATCGTCTTTGTGACGCTGTATACGTCTGGCCATTTCTTCATCGAGTGCGGTGGCCGTAGCAATTAAGGTGCACTTCTTGTTCGTCGCTACACCCAGCGATTCCGCATAACGCGATTTACCCGATTTCATTCCTCCAAGGACGAGTGTTTTCATCGTGGGTAAACGGGACTGAGGTTGGTTGCGCGTGAGGGAATCATCGAGTATGGGTATTTTGGGCTAATGAGTTAACATAAGGTTTTAATAATACGGAAGAGAACAATGGCACAGGTAGCTTTTTTGGGTCTTGGCGTTATGGGCTATCCCATGGCTGGTCATTTACAGAAAGCAGGGCATTCCGTAACCGTGTACAACCGCACGGCAGAAAAAGCGGATCGTTGGGCGAAAGAGTATGGCGGTACTGCCGCAGCTACGCCAGCCGAGGCTGCTGCCGGGGCAGAATTTGTCATGTGCTGCGTCGGGAACGACGACGATTTGCGTTCGGTCGTACTAGGCGATACCGGTGCGTTAGCTGGTATGTCTAGCGAAAGCATTTTCGTTGACCATACTACTGCCTCTGCACAAGTCGCAAGAGAGCTGGCTGCAGTCGCAGCAAAAAATGGTATTGGTTTCGTCGATGCGCCCGTATCGGGTGGACAGGCAGGAGCCGAGAACGGGCAACTGGCGATTATGTGTGGTGGCGAGCAGGCTCACTTTGATAAAGCCAACCCCATTATGGATGTTTACGCCAAAGCCACCGAACGATTTGGTGACGTTGGATCCGGTCAGATCACTAAAATGTGTAATCAGATCTGTATTGCCGGGCTGGTGCAAGGCATGTCAGAAGCTATTAACTTTGCAGAGAAATCCGGCCTAGATGCAAAGCAGATGGCTTCATTGGTATCTCAAGGGGCCGGTGGTTCCTGGCAGCTGACCAATCGTGCAGATACCATGGTCGATAACAAATTTGATTATGGCTTCGCTGTGGATTGGATGAGAAAAGATTTAGGTATCGCACTGGATGCTGCCAAAGAGGTTGGTGTGTCGCTTCCAGTAACCGCACTAGTCGATCAATTCTATGCGGATGTTCAGCAAATGGGTGGTGGCCGTTGGGATACATCCAGCCTTATTCAGCGGTTGCGTCATTTCCAAAAAGACTAGCAACTTCCGCCTGTAAATTTCTCTACAGCCAACGCTATATCTTAAGTACCGGAGATATAGCGTTGCAGTTTTAGCGTTAAAGCGAATGCCCCTATCGTTGCAATAGTCAGCATTAACGATAGGGTAAGAGAGTATGCCGCGCTGGCGGCGACGGCAATGAGTACGCCATCTACGAGTGATATTCCGGCAATGAGGCTGACTACTGCGCGAGGAATATCACCTGCTTGCCTTCTGAAAATCAGTTTCAGGCAGTAACCGATCCATACCAAAAGCAGTGCGCTTATCGCAGCCGTTATCAGTGAAACGTTGCTGTTAATGACACCGAAGACAAGAGGTGCTGCCAGAAACAACAGCGGCCATAAAGTTGAAACGTGCCCAAGCTGTTCTTGCTTAGCCGTGTAAGTAAGACCTATCAAGTACGCAAGCGTAATCATCGCTCCAATGAACACGGCCTTATCAGGCTCTGCGGTGATCGATAGTGCGCAAGTGACATAAACCAGCAGTCGACAAAGCCCCATAAGTAGCGGGCTTGCAGGGTTTCCTTTGTGCCAGACGTTGTATCCCACAATAGCGATATTCAGCGCTACTGCACTTAACAGGGCAGGGCCTGTTGTGTTTGCACTTGATGCCACAAGTCCGACAAGCATCGTGGAAATTCCCAACATCGCAAAGCCTGCGACAAACACATCGGTTGCTGAAACTTGCTTAGACGGTATGGGTCTTTCCGGGCGTTCCGCGGCATCGATCTTTCTATCGAAAGCATCGTTTAGATACATGCCGCCGATATAGGCAAAGCTCATCGCCGCAAGCAAGAGTGTCAGGTTAAGTGCTGACGTACTAGCACCACTGAGAACGATTGCCGCCAGCGTATTTGTCCAAACGGTGGGTAGGTTTGAGACTCGTCCAAGTTGTAGTGCGACCGATAAATTCCAGCCGCGAAAGCTTAATTCAGTGTTGGCGGTGCCTGCAGTCATGAGTGAGTACGAAAAGTGCATAGCGTAGGTTACTTGCTTACGTGCAGTTTCCATGCTCATCCTATGAAACAGACTCTAGTAATTTTGGTTGTAGGTTTAAGCCCTGCGCTTGTCGGGGAGCACACACCTCATTTGGCTAAATTGGCCAAGCGTGGAGGGCTGCGTGCAATGCGGGCGGTCACCCCCGCTGTAACCTGTACAGCTCAATCGACACTGGTCACCGGATTAACACCTAAAGAGCATGGCATTGTCGGAAATGGCTGGTTTTTCCGCGATTTATCGGAAGTTTGGTTGTGGCGACAGTCGAACAAACTGGTTGGCGGGGAGAAAATCTGGGAGGCTGCGAAAGCGCGAAATCCTGAATTTACCTGCGCCAAAATGTTCTGGTGGTACAACATGTACTCCACAGCTGATTGGAGCGCAACGCCTCGCCCCATGTATCCGGCCGATGGACGGAAAATCCCCGATCACTACAGCCATCCTCCCGAGTTACACGATGAGTTAGATGAAAAACTGGGACAGTTCCCCTTGTTTAAATTCTGGGGCCCGATGGCAGATATTACCTCCAGTAAATGGATAGCCGATGCAACTTGTCACATGATGGAGACTCGGAATCCTACATTGACCTTAACGTACTTACCGCATCTGGATTACAACCTTCAGCGTTTGGGTCCTGATCTGAATCACCCCGATATTCAATCCGATTTGACCGCTGTTGATGCATTGTGTGGCGAGCTCATTGCCAAAGCCGATGAGCAGGGTCAAAACGTTATTATTGTTTCAGAGTACGGTATTACTCCTGTGACTGATGCCGTTCATATCAATAGAGCGCTTCGCCAGGCGGGTCTGCTTCGCGTAAGAAACGAGCAAGGTCGCGAACAATTAGATGCAGGCGCTTCAGATGCCTTTGCTGTTGTTGATCATCAGCTTGCCCACGTCTATGTCAACAACCATGAAAAGCTCGATGAAGTTCGGGGAATACTCGAATCGCTTGATGGTGTGGAAAAAGTATTGGGTGAGGAGGGTAAAGCACAGTGTGGACTTGACCATGATCGCTCCGGCGAACTGGTGGCTATCTCAAAAGCGGATAGATGGTTCAGTTATTACTACTGGTTGGATGACAATGCAGCTCCGGATTATTCAAGAACAGTAGATATACACAGGAAGCCCGGCTATGACCCGGTTGAGTTGTTTATAGATCCTGAGATCAAAGTGCCGATGCTGGCAGTCGCTTCCCGTCTAATTCGAAAAAAATTAGGCTTTCGCACTTTGCTTGATGTGATTTCCAACAAGCAAACGACGCTGGTAAAAGGATCACACGGTAGGCCCACCGATACGCCTGAGCACGGTCCCTTGGTAATCAGTAGCGACGCCGCCTTATTACCTAACAGCGATATTGATTCGACTGACTTTAAGCAGCTTGTGCTCGATCATGTGTTTGCTGATGAGACAGCTGACGCTGAGTTCAAACAGGCCAGCTAATATTTATTTGATGACTAAATTGTCGGTGCTGCGAGAGGGTGCGGAATCTTCAACAACAGGCTCACGGCCTCCACGTAGGATACTGTTGCCTTCGTAAACAGTGCGTTGATCGATAGGTGCCGGGTCAAGCCAATCGCTTTCTTTCATTTGCCCGCTCTGGCTATAGGCATCTAGTGCATTTTGATAGCAGGCGAGGCGGACAGTCTCTTCAGGTATGCCTCTTTTAAGGGCAAGGCTTGCGGTTTTGGCAACACCCAATGGCTCTGAGATTCCCCAGTCACACGCGGAATCTACGATGATCTTGTTGGCACCGTATTCAGACAAAATATCCACCATTCGTTCGTTGCCCATTTTGGTCGATGGATAAATAGAGAAGGCGGCCCAGAATCCGCGGTCGAGAACCTCCTTTACTGTCTCTTCATTGTTGTGATCAACAACGACCATGGAGGGGTCTAAACCGTGCTCTAAGCAGACATCCATAGAGCGCGAAGTGCCTCTCTTTTTATCCCGATGAGGTGTATGAATCATGACGGGTAAATTTAATTCTTTAGCCAAGTCCAGCTGCTGGCGGAAATATCGGTCTTCCAGTTCAGTCTGCTCGTCGTAGCCAATTTCGCCAATCGCAACGACGCCTTCTTTCAATGCGAAGCGAGGCAGTATTTCCATAACCGCTTCAGCCAATTCCTCGTTGTTAGCTTCTTTGGAATTTAAGCCGATGGTGCAGTAGTGCCGCATACCGAATTGCCCGGCCCTGAAGCGCTCGAAACCGAGAATGGAAGACAGATAGTCTATGTAAGTACCGACATGGGTTCGGGGTTGCCCTAACCAGAATGCTGGCTCAATGACCGCAACGACTCCTGATGCCGCCATGGCCTGGTAGTCTTCTGTCGTACGCGAAATCATATGCGCGTGCGGATCGATGAACATCATTAGCGTGTCTTGCCTTTTCGGGTTACTCGATTATAGTAACGCCTCGCCTGACTTGCTGAATCTCTTGTGCTTACTGTTTTGTAAGTCCGTATTGCTGGCCGATTGAATCCCAGTTCAAAGAACCGTTTTCGATTTCTTTACACCACATTGGGTACGTGGCCTGCAGCGCGCCGTGGTTTGCATTAGGGCATGAGAGTAGGGCAAGAAGGGCAGCCTTTTGCTGTAATTCATTACTGTCTTGCAGCGCGTACTGAAGATCATCCAGCGTGGAGCCTTCAGCGTGTGGGCCTACACATCGCCAAAGCTCAGGAGTCACTTCCCGGTGCGCCGCCCATCGTTCGTGCGCATAGTCACACAGGATGCGGGCAAGTTCCGGGTTTGATCGTTCATCGATACCCTGAATCGGCCAGAGTTGGCTGTCAATAAACAACGCCTTTAGTACCATGTGGTTCCAGCGGTTTTGCGAAAAGTGCAGTCTGGGGTAGGGGTTTCTATAAGCAATCGCTTGGAATATGGCCGCAATATGTGTTCTTAGTCCTGAACCGATAACCGAATCAAGCGTCTCGCCTTTAGGTAGTACTGCCGTGCAACGATAAAACGCTATGGCTTCATTGAGTTCAGCGGTCTTGCACAGCTCAGCAAACCGATCTTCGAACTGATCGGGGTGGAGCTGCTGAAGTGTGCATATGACAAGGCAGCGTGCGGCAGCGTCGATACTCCAGTCTGACGGGTTCCATTCGCGCCCGCAATCGCGCTGGGCAGATTCGATTTCTATTGCTGAAAGTGTTAAATCATCCCGCTTAAGTTTTCTCGGAATCAGGCCAAGCGTTATGTATAGATCGCGATCTGAATAGTCAGTTTTAAGTTGTTGCAGTCGCGTTTTTAACCAATCAAATTCTGCAGGCTCTGTGCGTGCTTTTATCCAGTGACTGAGATGAGCGAGAACAGCCTGTATGTTCAGTTCATTATCATCGGATACGGCGCTGGATACGGCGCTGAAAATGGTTTTGATTTTTGAAGTGTTGCTTGAGTCGTTCGCTGCGGACAGCGTGTGGATTTCTGTTTTAGTATCTGGATCGGAATTCAACCAATCGATTGATTGTTCGATTAAGTCCTCGTCCATCGAGTGAACTTCTACGCCGACACCAATATCCTCAAGCAGAGTTATGGTGAGTTCACCACCTAGGTGTTCTTTAAATTCAGTCAGGCCTGAAACAATAGACAGTTGCCCATTGGGAGATCGAGATGACAACTCCGCATGCTGTAAGGTCGCACCAAGGGCTTTCAGCAGCTTATAAACTCTTAAGTCTTTGCCGTGATCCAGTAAGGAGCTCAGTACCGAATACCGTGCATCCAATGCAATGCCAATAGCGACTGCTTCGCCATGTCTGATGTCATGGTGCGTCATCGTCTCCAAGCGATGAGCAGACCAGTGACCGAAGTCTAAGGGTCTAGCGCTACCGCTTTCAAACGGATCGCCGCCTTTCGCTATCTGAGCCATATGCAGTTCGGCACAACGTTTAATCATGTAGCTCATGGAAGTTTTGTCGAACGCTTTTAATTTGCTTGCGTGCTCTTCCAGCCAGTTGAAAAATTTAGCATCTCTGATCAGAGCAACTTTAACGGCCTCTGACATGCCAGCAATTTTGTCTCGAGCGGGTAAGGATTCTATAAACTGGTAATCGTTGATAACAGCATAGGGAGGGGCGAAGGTTCCCAGATAGTTTTTCTGGCCGAACAGATTAACGCCGTTTTTAACACCGACACCGGAATCGTTCTGAGCCAGCACCGTTGTGGGTATACGAATATGCCTGATCCCTCGATGGGAGGTGGCTGCAACTAATCCAACCGCGTCAAGTAACGCACCACCACCAATACCCATGATGTACGAGTGCCTATCGATTCCTTGCTTAGACACAATCTTCTGCATGTGAGTGATGTGCGCCGAATTGTTTTTAATAGCCTCTCCGGCGGGCATGACGATAGGCGGACCACTCAAGGTCATCGAATGATGATACCTGTCAAAGTAATCATTAATTTGACTAATTAAATTAGGTTGAGCGTCCAGCACGCCCTCGTCAATAAAGACGCAGCATCGGTGGCATTTGTCGGATTCAAGTCTGGAGACCGTATCAAGCAATGTTGGATTTGTCGCAGCGAAAATATCCTCGCTGAAAATCACCGGGTATTGATACTCAACCGTAAATTGTTGCCACGAAATATTGTCGCTAGCGTTCTCAGTGGCATGCGCTGTGTGCATAGTCATTTGATTGGTTTTGAGTTCGTTTGTACAAGCGTTCTCAAGGGTGTTATGTGGGAAAATTTTCATCTCCTTCACCTCCCCTGAAGTAGTGCTTTGATAAGCCTTAGGTGCAAGTATCATGTCAAAGATACGCCTTCACATTACGTGGCAAGCTTCTTGATGCACTGACATGTACTGATCAACAAAAAATGGCGTCGATCTGATGCGAATAATGCTTGGCTTACTGTTATTTCTTATGCTCTTGTTCGGGGCGGTTCAATATAACGATCCTGACGGGGCGCTATGGATGTTGATCTATACAATCCCGGCTGTATGGTGTGGCTTAGGCTTATTCCAACGCAAGTTATTTACACTTAAATCAGTCAAAGTTGCCTATTGGGCAACTGTTGCGCTGACGGTGATCGGGGTGGTGTACTTCTGGCCAATAACCCCGAGGTTCTGGACCAAGGAAGTTTGGTACAACGTGGAAACGGCAAGGGAGGGTATGGGCTTAATGATAGTTCTGTGCGTTCTTCTATACGTGCGGTTTTGCGTACGCCGGCCGCAGGGTAAAATAGCTGAACCTGACTACGAAGCGCAGCAAGCCTAGCCGCGCAACTTATAGGATTTTTGAAGCTATAACTAAACGTCGATGCAACTAGACAATAGCCGGTAGTCTTCCCGCAGGAGGAGTATTACGGCTGCGGTGAGAGGTCACTTTCCCATCAATAACGGTCATGCCGATACCCGGTAAATTCCCTTGTTGAATACTTTCCAACATGTCTTTTCCTGGCGAATGTTGGGCCTGATCCAGGATTAACAAATCGGCTGACTTGCCGACTTCAACAATGCCGGTATCGAGTTCTCGCATTCTGGCAGTATTGCCTGTCGCAAAGCAAAAAGCGATTTCTGCAGGTACGTTCCCAAGGCTTGATAGCATGGCAATCATTCTGAGAATGCCTAATGGCTGAACGCCGGAACCCGCCGGGGAATCTGTACCTAGAATGACGCGTTCGGACTGATCAATCTCAAAAGCGGTGCGCATAGCAAGTAGGCCTGCACGCTCGTTTCCGTTGTGTACGATTTCGATACCTCGAGTACAACCTTCGCACAAGCACATTATTTGATCGTCGGGCAGTGCCGTGTGTCCCCCGTTAATATGGCCGATGATGTCCGCATCGGCCTCTAAAACGATATCTTTGTCTATTAAGCCTGACCCGGGAATTGACGGTCCTCCGGTATGTATCGTCGATTGAATGCCATATTTACGAGCCCACTTCACCATCTCGGCTGCGGTTTCCCCCGCTTTTACGGTGCCAAGGCCCACTTCGCCTAAAAGTTTAACGCCTGCATCGGCCAAGTCTTTGAAGTCTTCCTCGACCATGCCTTCTTCCAGAACCGGTGCTCCGGCGTGCATTTTTACACCGGATGGTCGAAAGTTTTCGTACCAGCGTTGAGATGCGATTGCCATAGCCTTCAACCCGACGATATCTTTTGGTCTGCCCGGAAGGTGTACTTCTCCGGCAGATATCATCGTAGTCACGCCACCATGCAGACACGAATCAATCCAATGGATTTGTTGTTGTCTGGGTGTGTAGTCACCGATAACCGGGTGGACGTGAGAATCAATCAGACCAGGAGATACCCAAGTATCGTTAGCATCGACGGTGGTTGTTGCCTGGTCGGTATCCATGTCTTTCTCATAACCGATTTCTGATATCAACCCGTCCAAGGCGATAATGCAATTTCCGTCAATAAGAGGTTCTTCCAACTTTCCGGACAGAATACGGCCGATGTTTTTAATAACCAGTTTTTCTTGAAAGTCGGACATGCTAGTGGTCTCCATTCATCCAGAGAAAAGTGTTTCTCTTACGTTTTCTGTATTTTTTTAAGTAGCTTTACAAGCTTTGATGCTTCTGCGGAAGTTAATTTTTCTACTGTTTTTCGAGTAATTTCCTGAGCAATGGGAATAGCTTGTTCCGTGGTTCTCACGCCCTTTGCCGTTAAGGAAATGCTCAGCCGTCTTTTATCCTTACTGTCTGTTTTGGATTTAATTAAGCCCTTTTTGTATAGCCTGTCTATGACACCGTTAGTGGTGGCTGCGTCAATTCCCACTTGTCGGCCTAATTCATTTTGGGAAAGTTGACCGACTTCGTGCAGGCGTGCCAGTACCGAAAACTGCGTCGGGGTCAATGCTGGCATGTTTTCAGAAAATATTTCAAGGTGCCGCTGATTGGCTAATCGGAGTAGGTAGCCGATTTGTTCATCAAGCTGATATTCCTCAGAAATATCGCTCTGAGCGGTATGCATACTGAGCTCTGCTGCGTTGGGCTGAATCAATAGACTTGACCTTCTGATTGAATTCGGTATAACTGTTTGCGTACGAACAGTGTTTTAACAATACGCCTAAGTTGGGATATTGGCAAAGTACTTTGATACCGACCATAACCTGTAATGCGGAGAGACGCCAAGCCATGCCGGAAGTCGTGATACGAAAACTGGGCGTGAACGTTGAGGAAATCTTCCACGAGGGCGGTGATGCCCCGTCGCAGCCGCTGCGTCGCGCGGTTGCTATTGCAGTCATACACAATCCCTTTGCAGGTCGATATGAACCTGACATAGAAGGGTTTATGGCCGATTTAAATCCATTGGGTTTACGCTTAGCTAACCGTTTAGTGGAAGTCCTAGGTGGCGTAGATCAAGTGCAGGGCTACGGAAAAGGTGCAATTGTCGGAAGTGCCGGCGAATTAGAGCACGGGGCCTTGTGGCATGTTCCCGGCGGTTACGCTATGCGTGAAGCCCTGGGTGGCGCAAAGGCCATTGTTCCATCGACTAAAAAGGTGGGAGCGCCAGGCACACGTTTAGATATCCCCATAACGCATATTGATGCTTCTTATGTTCGCAGTCATTTCGATGCCATCGAGGTTGGCCTTAATGATGCGCCAAAAGCTGATGAATTATTGTTGGCATTAGTCATGTCAACAGGTTCGCGCATCCATGCAAGAGTTGGCGGTTTGCAGGCTGCTGATATTGAAGGACAGGATGGGCTGCGCTAGCAGCAATATTCTAAAGCAGGAGCGTCCAACAGCATGGTTGTTGGGCGATGCAACTCGTCTGCATTTACAGCATGGCCCTATTGATTTAATCATTGATGCCGCAGGTTCTTCTGCGGAAATTAAGCGTGCTTACAGGCAAGCAGCCGTTGCCTTTGAGAGTGTGCTTGATACGCTAGCTGCGCAGCTACCGGCTTTGCGTCAAGAAAGTCGAATCTACGAAAACTTCTTATTTAAAGGAGATGTTGCAAGGCGAATGCAGCTCGCCGTTCAACCATATAGTGAGTTTCACGTGACACCTATGGCGGCAGTGGCTGGCGCCGTAGCCGATCATATACTGTCCTACTTAATTCACAATCGAACATTAGATCGTGCTCAGGTCAATAATGGTGGAGATATCGCGCTCCATCTAAGTCCTGCCAGCGAATTGAAAATTGGTATTTGTAAATCACAAAAGAGTACTGATCACTCAGACGCGTTTCTAATAAAACCCGAAGACGGTATCGGTGGTGTCGCCACCAGTGGTTGGCAGGGACGTAGTTTTTCATTAGGAATCGCAGACGCTGTTACGGTGCTGGCATCGACTGCAGCAGATGCCGATGTTGCTGCAACGCTTATTGCCAATGCGGTAAATCTGCCAGTAGCTCAAGAAGTCACTCGTGCACCAGCAGCGAGCATACAGCCAGACTCAGACCTCGGTAATCGCTTGGTTACAATCAATGTCGAACCCCTGAGTGAGATTAATAAAAAACAGGCGCTAAATGCGGGTGTACAGTGTGCGAAAAAACTGATGAATCAGGGAAATATTCACAGTTGTTATCTTCATCTGCAAGGCCAGACGAAAATTGTAGAGTCTTCGTGTTATCAATCCGCGTTTTGTGTGAGTCAACGATATGCCCACTGTTAAAATTAGAAAACTAGTCACCTTTGTTGATGAAACATATAGCGAAATGGGGCAGGCTATAAACCCTGCAACTCGTAGAGCTGCCGCAGTGGCTGTTATAGAAAATCCATACGCAGGCCAATTTTCACAAGATTTAGAAGATCTCATGGTTATCGGTGAAGAGCTGGGCGGTATTCTGGGAGAGAAATGTGTTGCGGCGTTGGGGATACAAGCTGCTGATGCACAGAGCTACGGTAAAGCTGCGATGGTGGGTGAGAACGGTGAGCTGGAGCATGCCGCGGCCATTTTGCATCCGCGTTTAGGAAAGCCGTTGCGAGCAGCGGTAGAAAAAGGAGCTGCGTTGGTCGCTTCAAGCAAAAAGATGGGGTCTTTGGGGCAGGTGCTTGATGTTCCTTTGGGGCACAAGGATGCCGCTTATGTTCGATCGCATTTTGATGGTATGGAGGTTAGAATCAATGATGCGCCTCGCGCTAATGAAATAATGGTGGCAGTAGCCGTCACAGACTCAGGACGTCCAATACCTCGTGTCGGCGGTCTAACACATGAAGATGCTGTCGGTGAGGACGGTTTAAGATGAGTTATGTTCGCGATGCATGGTATGTCGCGGGTTGGTCGTCAGAGTTCGACGACTCGCTAAAACGCGTCGTCATACTCGAGCAGCCTGTCGTCATGTATCGGGCAACGAATGGCAGTATGGCCGCTCTTGAGGATCAATGCCCTCATCGATTACTGCCACTATCAAAGGGCAAGAGAATTGGTGATGATATCCAATGTGGATATCACGGTATGACGTTCAATTGCGAAGGTCGATGTGTGCGAGTTCCAGGGCAGGACAATATTCCGGCATCCGCATTTGTTAAGAGCTATGCCGTACACGAAAAGCACAATATTGTGTTTGTCTGGATGGGTGATTCGCGTGATGCCAACACCGATGACATTTTCGATTTACCTCAGTTCCACAGTGATCAATGGCACGCGCATCAAGGAGATGCACTGCACCTGAAAGCAAACTATTTAAATGTCGCGGAAAACCTGGTTGACCCCGCGCATGTGAGCTTTGTTCACCCTACAACGCTTGGTAACTCTGCCAGTGAAAACGTCCCTGTACACGTTGATACAGAGGGCGAGGTGCTCGTAGCATGGCGTTGGATACGCGACGCGCCACCCGTTGGCTTTTTCCAGAAGTTTGGCGGATTTGAAGGCAATGTGGACAGATGGCATTACTACTATTTACACCTGCCGTGTACAGCTGTCATAGATTTTGGAAGTGCCGATACTTCAAGGCAATTGCCCGAGGAATTGCGCGACGAGGGTGTGCGAATATTTGCGTTGCATTTCCTCACGCCGGTTAATGAGCACTACACCATTGATCGCTGGATGCACTTGCGCAATGCAGCAGTTGGCGATGAAGCAGCATCTGAACAAATGGATGCCATGTTTAGAGTCGCATTCAATGAAGACAAGGAGATCCTTGAAGCCATTGATGAGCAAGAGCAGTTGGCTCAAAATCGCAAACCCATACGACTGGCCATAGATAAAGGTCCAACGGTGTACAGAAAAAGAATCAGTGCGATGATTACTCAGGCAGAGTAATCAGTTTGATGTTTTCGACGTAGTAAGCCAACGACGTTGGTGACCACTATTGATACAGAATCAATTGAGATTCTAGAGGAGAGTTGATGATGAAAAAACTAGGTTCATTTATGTCGGTTGCAACCGCTACTGCTGTCACGCTTGCGAGTTTGCTCAGCGCGTCCGGCACAGCTTTGGCAGAGGACAGCATTAAAATTGGTGAGATAAATCACTACAAGAGAATGGCTGCATTCGCAGGTCCATATAAAAACGGTATTGAGCTGGGCCTTGCTGAGATTAATTCTGCAGGTGGTGTACTGGGCAAACAGCTGGAGTTTATCTACCGCGACGATCAGGGTAAGCCTGGTGAGGCTGTAAAAATTGCAGAAGAGCTGGTAAGCCGTGATGGCGTTGCCATGATTACAGGCACCATACTCAGTAATGTCGGTTTGGCTATCTCGTCTTTTGCCGCAGAGAAGAAGGTTGTGTACTTGGCATCAGAGCCATTAGCAGATGGCTTAGTTTGGGAGAGCGGCAACGATTACACCTTTCGTTTGCGTGCATCCACTTATATGCAGGCATCAATGTTAGCCGAAGCGGCTGCTAAAACTGATGCAGTAAAGTACGCCACCATCGCTCCTAACTACGCCTATGGAAAAGATGCGGTGGCAGCCTTTAAAAAGGCACTAACGGCACTGCGTCCCGATGTTGAATTTGTCACTGAACAATGGCCTGGTGTTTTCAAAATTGATGCAGGCGCGGAAGTTCAAGCGCTAGAGCGAGCGAAACCCGATGCCATTTATAACGTCACGTTTGGCAGTGACCTTGCCAAGTTCGTGCGTGAAGGCACAACACGTGGCTTATTTGAAGGTCGAAATGTTTATGGTCTATTGACAGGGGAGCCTGAGTACCTGGAACCTCTTGCCGACGAAGCGCCAGAAGGTTGGACGGTCACAGGTTACCCTTGGTACGACTTTGTCGATGGTCCAAACAAAGTGTTTGTTGATGCCTACACAGAAATGTTTGATGAGTCACCCAAGATAGGTTCCTTAGTTGGCTATATGACCGCGCAGTCAATAGCTGCTGCGTTAACACGTGCAGGTTCAACCGATATGGAAAGTATCAGAACTGCCTTTATCGGCCTTGAAGTAGATACCCCGGTTGGCAACATTGTTTATCGTGAGCAAGATCATCAATCCACAATGGGTGCGTTTGTCGGTACCACCACCGTCAGTGACGGTAAAGGCAAGATGATTGACTGGAGCTATAAAGATGGTGCGAGCTACTTACCGTCTGATGAAGAAGTTGCGAAGTTACGCAATCCAGAATAAGGATTCCTTAGTCACTTAATCCAGGGGACTACAGCGCTATGGGATTGTTTGTTGCCCAACTGCTAACAGGGCTTGCCAATGCGGCAACCCTGTTTCTCGTCGCATCCGGGCTGTCGCTGATTTTCGGCGTCACCCGGATCGTTAATTTTTCTCATGGCTCTTTCTATATGTTGGGTGCCTTTGTCGGCTACTCACTTATGCAGGTCTTGCCCGGGGCAATAGGTTTCTGGTCGTCAGTGATATTGTCCGGGCTGATCGTAGGTGTCATAGGCGTTATCGTTGAGGTGCTTGTTCTCAGGCCCGTCTATAAAGCGCCGGAGTTGTTTCAGTTAGTCGCAACATTCGGCGTTATTCTGGTTATTCAAGACCTGGCGCTTATGATTTGGGGGGCTGAAGATGTTCTGGGGCCCAGAGCGCCGGGGCTTAAAGGCATTGTGCGTTTTATGGGGGAGCCTATCCCCAAATACGATCTGGCATTAATTGCCATCACGCCGTTTGTGTTGTTTGGTCTTTGGTACTTGTTAACGAAAACACGTGTTGGCGTGCTAGTGCGCGCTGCAACGCAAGATCGGGAAATGGTTGCAGCACTTGGCGTTAATCAGTCCTGGTTGTTCACGGGTGTTTTCTTTTTAGGTGCTGCACTGGCTGGGTTGGGAGGCGCTATTCAGCTGCCCAAAGGTGGTGCAGATCTACTCATGGATTTTAATATTCTGGCAGCCATATTCGTTGTGGTTGTCATTGGCGGAATGGGCTCCTTGCCGGGTGCGTACATAGCCGCTGTACTCATTTCTGTTCTCAATGTATTCGGTGTTGCGTATATCCCGCAAAGCACCTTGGTACTGATGTTTGTGGTTATGGCTGTTGTATTAACCATTCGTCCTTACGGTTTGCTAGGGCGTGAGGAGGTTGCTGGCGAACATGGACAAGTGGGCGAACCTGAAAAGCCGATAAAACCTGCCAGTGGGCGCGCTCGAATAGTAGTCGGCTTGTTGTTGCTCGGGTTGGTTTGTCTACCTCTGCTCGATTCTCATTTCGTTTTGATACTGGCAACAGACATCATTATTTTTTGTTTGTTCGCTGCCAGTTTGCATTTTCTACTCGGTTTAGGCGGGCTTGTCTCCTTCGGACACGCTGCCTACTTTGGTGGCGGTGCTTACGTTGCGGCCCTGTTAGTGACCCATGCAAATGCGCCCATGGAGCTTGCATTCTTAATGGCCCCTATTGGTGCAGGTTTCGCCGCAGTCATCATAGGGTGGCTGTGTCTAAGACTGACCGGTGTCTACTTTGCCATGCTGACATTGGCACTAGCGCAACTGTTGTGGTCACTGGTTTTTCAATGGGATGAATTCACCGGTGGTGATGATGGCCTTGTCGATATCTGGCCTTCGGCTTGGTTATCCGAAGCGACCACTTATTTCTTTTTCACTGTCATCATTGGTGTGGGTGGAATATTGCTGTTACGCCACGTAGCTCACTCGCCATTCGGCTATGCACTCAGAGCCTCGAGAGACTCTAACCGTCAGGCGGAAGCGACCGGTATCGATACCAAAAAAATTCAGTGGATGGCGTTTACCTTTGCAGGAGCTATGGCCGGTGTGTCAGGTGCCTTGTTCGTATTTTCAAAAGGAAGTGTGTTTCCCAATGAATTGGAAATAGCTAAGTCTTTCGATGGAATAATCGTCGTGTTCTTGGGTGGCGTGAAAACTCTGTCAGGCGGAGTAGTCGGTGCGGCTTCATTAGAGTTGGTTAAAGACTACTTGACCCGATTTGAATATTGGCGTCTCGCCTTAGGTCTACTCATTATTTTTGTCGTGATCGTAGCGCCTCACGGCATTGTGGGTTCAATCAGACGTGGCTATGAACGGCTCTTTTCGCGTTCAACGACCCGCGTTGACGGAGAATCCTCATGAATACTCAGCAAGCAGACAGTGTTCTGAAGGTCACGGGCTTAAGTAAGTCTTTCGGCGGGTTGCAAGCGGTCAGTAATTTAAATTTTGACGTGCGCCGAGGAGAGTTGTTGGCGCTAATCGGGCCTAACGGTGCTGGCAAATCTACGTGTTTCAATATGCTGATGGGACAGCTAAAAGCGACCCAGGGCGATGTCTTCTTACGGGGTGAAAAAATCACCGGCATGAAGCCACGCAAGATATGGCGTAAAGGGGTTGGTCGAACATTTCAGATAACGGGTACCTATCAGTCAATGACGGTTATCGAGAATGTGCAAATGGCACTAATTTCACACCACAAGAAACTATTTTCGATACGTCCTTATGCAACGCGTTTGTATCGAACTGAAGCAATGCAATTGCTGGAACTTGTTGGAATGTCGGCTCAAGCCGAACGTGCCTGCGCTATCTTGGCCTATGGTGACCTTAAACGCCTTGAGCTAGCCATTGCATTAAGTCATAGCCCGTCATTGTTGTTGATGGATGAGCCAACCGCAGGTATGGCTCCGAAAGAGAGAATAAACTTGATGCAGCTCACTGCAGATATCGTGGAAGAGCGAGATATCAGTGTGCTCTTTACGGAGCACGATATGGACGTTGTTTTCGCTCATGCCCATCGCATCATGGTTTTAAATCGCGGTGAACTCATCGCTAATGGCACCGTAGAAGAAATCCGTAGCGACCCGATGGTGCAGGAAGTCTATTTAGGCGGTGGCAGCGTGTTTGCCAATGAGTCTTCACATGCTTGAAATAACAGACATCAATAGTTTCTACGGGAAGGCGCATATACTTCGCGACCTTAGCTTTTCTATAAAGCCTGGCGAAGTAGTCTCTTTGCTCGGGCGAAATGGTGCGGGAAAAACCACGACCGTTAAGTCGATCATGCAGCTGGTTAAGCCGCAAACCGGCCAGATCTTTTTTGATGGTGTTGAGTTAACCCAATTGCCCACTCACAAAGTGGCGAAGCTAGGAGTGGGTTACGTACCGGAAGAGCGCAGAATATTTACAGACTTAACAATCAGCGAAAATTTGGAAGTAGGGCGGCAGCCTCCTCGCGAAGGTGTGTTCGAATGGACAACCGATATCCTGTTCGATCTTTTTCCTAATTTATTAGAAAGAAAGAACAATCGGGGTAAAGCGTTGTCTGGAGGCGAGCAGCAGATGCTCTCTATTGCGCGAACACTCATGGGAAACCCGCGTTTGTTATTACTGGATGAGCCTTCAGAGGGGATTGCTCCTGTCATCGTAGAGCAGATGGCGCAAACGATTCTACGGCTTAAAGACGAAGGCTTACCGGTCTTGCTGTCCGAGCAAAATTTACACTTTGCCCGACTGGTCTCTGATAGAGCGATTGTGATAGAGGGCGGTCTTAAGAAATTTGACGGTGCGTTTAGCGAGTTAGAAGCACAACCGGAGATACGCGATGCTTATCTGTCTGTCTGATATTCCAAGCATAAAGGTGCACGTATAAATTCTGTTATGGCTACTGAGCATACGGACAATCGGCAGATGTCCTTAACATCTGCATTGCAACAGATAGCTGTTAACCCGATACAGGTCTTAGCTGGCGGCACCGATTATTTCCCTGCGCTTGGAGAGTCCGCCGTCCCCGATTACTTACTTGACTTAACGAAAGTGTCCGAGCTTCGCGGCATTCGCATAACTGATGACGGCATAACCATCGGGGCTACAACAACGTGGACAGACATCATAAATGCTGAGTTGCCCGATTTTTTTAAAGGACTTAAAGAGGCAGCTAGGGAGGTCGGCTCAGTGCAGATTCAAAATGCCGGCACAATCGCAGGCAATCTATGTAATGCATCACCCGCCGCGGACGGTGTTCCACCTCTATTAGCGTTAAACGCTAGCATCGAGATTGCCTCAGTAGATGGTTTTCGCCGCGTTCCTTTAAGTGAATTCATCCTCGGACCAAGATCAACAACCTTAGCTGCAAATGAACTAGTCATCGCCATCCACATACCCGGCTTGTCATCTGATGCGCGAAGCGGATTTTACAAACTGGGCTCACGCCGTTATCTGGTGATATCCATTGTTATGGCGAGTGTCACGCTCTTAGCGAACGATGCCGGAGAGTTGTGCGACGTTAGGATCGCTGTGGGGGCTTGCTCAGCCGTTGCAAAGCGTATGACAGAATTAGAAGAAGTACTGACCGGTCAGTCTATTCAAAGTGATATTGAGTCTTTAGTTAAACCAGAATTTTTTAAAGAATTAGCACCGATTAGTGATGTAAGAGCTAGTGCACCCTATCGGACAAACGCCGCCTACGAAGTTGTTATTCGCCTCCTGAGATCAACTTTGGCTGCACTACCTCAACATGGTATCTCCACAGGTACACGCACCTGGGTAGGTAGTGCATCGTGAGCTTATCAAATGACGAGCCAACGGTTGCGGCAGCACCATCGGTGAATACTTCAAAGGCGAGTCCATCATCAAGTTTTACATTAAATGGTAAGCCCATAACATTCCAAGGTGGAGCTACTCAACGTCTCTCCGTTGCCTTACGTGAAAAGCTCAATAGTCGGGATGTTAAAGTAGGGTGCAATGCTGGCGATTGCGGAGCGTGCACAGTCCTTATCGAAGGTGAACCGGTATGCGCTTGTTTGACGGCTGTGGGGCAGGTACAAGGTAAAGTAGTTGATACCTTGGCAGGGTTAAAAGAAAACGACGATGTGATGAAGTTGTTGCTACGTTCGTTTTTGGTACATGGTGCCGCTCAGTGTGGAATATGTACGCCGGGTATGTTGGTCAGTGCCTTACATTTACTGCGTCAGACTCCGTATCCAACCGAGCAACAAGTCATGGACAGTCTTGGCGGTGTTCTGTGTCGGTGTACCGGTTACCGAAAAATCATAGAGGCTGTTGTTAACGCTACGAATCTGGCTGAAGACACAAAATCCCAGGAAGAACGCCATTCGGTTAATAGTGTTGGCGAATCGTTTCAGCGAATTGATGGGATAGCCAAGGTTGATGGCAGTGATGAATTCGGTGATGACGTTTGTCCACCGGATGCATTGGTGCTACGTCTTGTCCGTTCACCTTTTCACAAAGCCGTTTTCCGTTTCGGAGACCTTAACGCATTCCTTGAAAGGCATCCGGGTATTGAGCGTGTACTAAGCGCCGCTGACATCCCTGGAGCAAATTTGTTCGGTGTCATACCGCCGTTTATCGACCAGCCCGTCTTTGCGGAAAACACCGCACGCTTTAAAGGGGAGGCAGTTGCCGCGGTCGTGGGTGAAGCGTCGGCAATGGCTTCATTGAACCTGTCGGATTTTCCCATTGAGTGGGTCGAGGAGAGCGCACTGCTTGACCCCTTACTGGCATTGCAATCTGAAGACAACCGGGTACACGACAATGCGGATAAAAATATCCTCTGTCATGGTCTTGTGCAAAAAGGGGATGTTGCGCAAGGACTTAAAGACGCCCACCTGAAAGTTCGCGGAAGTTTTTCCACGGGCTTTATCGAGCATGCCTATATAGAGCCTGAGGCAGGCTATGCCAATCGAGTGGGAGAAACCTTGGAAGTCTTTGGTTGTACCCAGGCACCTTTTATGGATCGGGATAGTCTGGCTAGCATCATGAACTTAGAGCCTGACAACGTTCGCATCGTTCCAACCTCCACTGGAGGTGGCTTTGGGTCAAAGCTCGACATCTCCTTTCAACCGTTTGTGGCACTGGCTGCATGGTTATTGAAAAAGCCCGTCCGCGTGACGTATTCACGAACCGAGTCCATGCAATCGACCACCAAGCGCCACCCGTCCAAAATGGATGTTGAAATCGCGGTGGATGGTGAGGGACGTTTAACTGCGTATTCGTTCGAAGGTGTTTTTAACACCGGTGCCTACGCCTCTTGGGGGCCGACTGTGGCTAATCGCGTGCCCGTACATGCATCAGGTCCTTACTACATGCCGAACTATCGTGCTTACACGACAGGTGTGTATACGCATAGCGCGCCGGCTGGAGCATTTCGCGGGTTTGGCGTACCACAGGCGGCGATCGCACAGGAAAGTTTGTTTGATGAGCTTGCATACTCATTGAATATGGATCGCCTGGAATTTAGAAGGCTTAATGCGCTTGATAATCACCAGCCAACAGTGACCGGACAGACGTTTGAATCGGCGGTAGGAATTCGGCAGTGTCTTGATAGTTTGGTTGAGCCTTGGCGAGAAGCATTAAACGATGCTGAAGAATTCAATCGAGAGGCACAAGCATCAGGTTCTGCTTTACGCCGAGGTGTCGGTGTTGCCAGTGGTTGGTACGGCTGTGGTAATACATCGCTGGCAAATCCGTCCACAATCAAAGCAGGTATCACCCCGGAAGGACGTGTCATTCTTCATCAAGGTGCTGTGGATATCGGGCAGGGTTCTAATACTGTTATTGCGCAGATTTTCTCAGACGCATTGGGTGTACCTTTAAACCAAGTTGATATCGAAAGTGCGGATACCTCTATAACGCCCGATGCGGGTAAAACATCTGCATCCAGACAGACATTTGTATCAGGCAATGCGGCGAAGCTTAGCGGGATGGCTCTTCGTAAACTCCTGGCACAACGGGCCGGGTGTGATTCCATACACTCACTGACCATAGACGCTCATCTGTGTACTGTTCGGCCCGTTGATGGTGATGCCATCACGATTAATTTAAGTGATATGCAAATTAATAATCAAGGCTATGTCTTGATGGCTGAAGAATCATACGATCCACCAACCAAACCCTTAGATGAAAACGGTCAAGGTATTCCATACGCGCTATACGGATATGCTGCTCAGCTCGTCACTCTCGATGTTGATACCGCTCTCGGTCTAGTGAAGCTTGGGCGTTTTACAGCCGCGCACGATGTCGGTAAGGCCATTAATCCACAACTTGTCGAGGGGCAGATACATGGCGGCATAGCGCAAGGTATTGGTCTGGCACTGATGGAAGAGTTCATACCGGGACGAACCGATAATCTTCACGATTATCTGATTCCGACCATTGGTGATGTACCTCCAATAGACACTGTCATTGTAGAAGTTGCCGATCCACATGGGCCTTTCGGAGCCAAAGGCCTTGGAGAACATGTGCTAATACCGACAGCTCCGGCCATTCTTAACGCAATCAGACATGCAAGTGGTGCTGTGGTTCGCGACTTGCCAGCTACGCCCGATAAAGTCTTGGCTGCTATTCAACAAAGTAAGGAGATCAACTAGTCATGGTTCGATTCGTGGTTGATCAAGAAGATAATGGAAAGATTCGATGCGATGCCTGTCCCGTGCTGTGCTACATCAAAGATGGTCGTACGGGCGCTTGTGATCGATACGCCAATGATGGCGGTGAGTTAGTCAGAGTTGATCCTTTTACCGTGCTTCAGCGAATGGATACAGCTGATGCGAAGGCGGTTCCCTTTCTGCTTGATTCACTTAACGACGACGCTACAACTGATGACTCACAACAACACGATGAGAATACGTCACAGGGCAACTCATCTAATACCTGGGACGGCGACATACTCGGCAACAATCGAACCTTTGTCACGGCTATAGGGGCTGGCACAACTTATCCGGATTACAAGCCTGCCCCCTTTATCGTCAGTCAGAAATACGACGATGTCGATATGGTGACCATCGTGACCGAAGGGATATTTAGTTATTGTGGTGCCAAAGTCAAAATTGATACCGATAGACACTTGGGTCCTGAGCAAGCTGCGGTTCGAGTAGACGGAGAGGCGATCGGTCATGTTATGACCGGGGAGTACGGTTCGCAGATGCTCTCGTTGGGCGGGGTTAATCACTTGACTGGCGGATCGAAAAAGGAAGGCCGCATTACTTGCAATTCTTTACTGAAGCTCTGCAATTGCGAACCGGTTGAAATGACCATTGATTCCGGTGCAGAGCTGATCGTTCAGGCGGGGCAAGCACCTATAGTAAACGGTGTGCGTGAGCACTTAATGAGAGTGGGTTGCGGCTCTGCCACCATCGGTATGTTCGCCACGCAATGGGCACCTCATGTTGACGAGGTTGTTGTCGTCGATGACCACATCACCGGCGTGCTCTCGGAACATCAAGCTGGAAAACTGCTGGGCATGCAGCCCACGGGTATCCGTATAAAAGGGCGCCGTTCAACCCCGGGAAGATATTTTCAAGTCGCCGAGCCGGGTTCCGGCTGGGGCGGTACCGACATACAGGACCCCCTTAGCATTCTTGACGATTTTAAACCCGCACAGGCGAAGCCGGGTTTGAGAATGCTCATGGTCTCAACCACCGGTGAGCAATGGGCCTACTTTGAGCTGGATGAGAATCTGCAACCGCAGCAGGCCGATTTGCCTGAAGCGTTGAAGGTGTCGGTGGATCGCATTGCCGAGAATTGCGAACCCTCATTGTGCTCCGTCCTGTTTATGGGGGGAGCCGGCGGATCGCTGCGGGCAGGGGTGACTGAGAACCCGGTGAGTCTCACCCGCTCTGTACGTGAGTCATTAACCTATGTCTCCTGCGGAGGTGCACAGGCGTATGTCTGGCCTGGCGGCGGAATCACGGTCATGGCAGATGTCACGAAAATGCCCAAAAATGCCTTTGGCTATGTACCAACCCCCGCGCTGGTTGCACCAATCGAATTCACACTGCGACGATCAGACTACGAACAACTGGGTGGCCATATGCAACATGTACGGACACTGGATGATATTGCGCTTGAGGTTGAGCGCTCTGAAACCGCACCGGATGCCCTTTCCTGGCCCACTCAGGGACGACATTTCGCCTGGGGATGATGCTGTAAAGCGGCAAATTTTAGCCGCCCCGTAGTTTTGTTCAATTATGAACATTCGGTCATACGGTCACACAACCTTGACTCTACCCTGTAGCCCCGAGTACAAATGCGGCACTGAATCCAAAAGCAAGTGTCCTAACGCTTGTCTGCACTACATAAACAAGGCTATCCATGACCTATAAATACCGCCTGCTGGCGACGACATTACTCGCAATGACGCTGAGTGCCTGTTCTTCTGGTTCTTCGAACAATACAGGCTCCACAACCGCCGCCAACGATGATCCCGGTGCAACTACTGCTGGAAGTAGCACGGCAGGCGGTACTGACGATGCCGGAAGCGATACCGCTGGTGACGCGGGCAATTCGACTGCTGGTGATGCTGGCGGCACTACTGACGGCGATGCGGGCGGAACCACTGATGGTGATGCCGGTGGCACCACTGCTGGAGACGGTACTAGCGACTCAGGTAGTGATACCAACGACGGAAGCAGTACCCTCATTCTTGAAGATGCCCCCCGAATTCCAACCGCTGGACTGTCGGCTCCCAGTGTTCCGGTTTTAGATCCGTTGGCACAACCGGTTGAGTCACCTGATTCAAGCGACCCTTTTGGCTCTTTGCTCGAAACTGATCCGGAAGCCGCTGTTGCAGGCGGACCTCCCACTCAGCCGAAGAATTTTCGACTTGATCTGGTTTCAAACGATTGGGCTGAATTAAGTTGGGCGCGTTCAAACGATGATGGTGAAGTCGTCCAATACAACATTTACCGAAGTGATGGTGTTGTTTACCGTATTCGTGGGGATCAAACTGACACTGCGTCAGGTACTCAGGCTGAGATCAACAAGATCTGGAATACAACTTCTTTTATCGATTGCAACTACACACGATTTGCAGACCGCCTGCATACGTGCAACGACAACACGCCAGAGCCGGGTAGTACTTACCAGTATGAAGTGACGGCTGTTGATAATGATGGTCAGGAGTCACCGGCTTCAGATCCACTCAGCGTGACCTATCTTGCTGAGAGAAATGCTGCGGTTCCTTTGTATGAAGATTTTTATAAAGGTACTGAAGACAACTTTGTTAGCGAAACCGATTTGTCGGCAGTTGATTATTGGTTAGACGATTTTGATTTAGTGTTCTCCGATGAATTTAACGGAGACTCTATTGATCCGGATCGTTGGCAGACACGATTAACCTGGGGTGATGCGCGCATCATCAACGGTGAGCAGCAGTATTTCGTTAACCCACAGGATCGACCGGATTTTGGCTACAACCCGTTCGAGTTTACGGGTGAATCCATGATCATTAATGCGGTGCCGGTGCCTGATAATTTACGCGCCAACCTACCACCGGTTTGTGACGAGGTTGATCCGTCTGGCTTAGACCGTTGTGAGTTTCTATCAGGTGCGTTATCAACTCATGACAAGTTCCAGTTTATTTACGGATACACAGAAGGGCGATTCAAAGTCAGTGGTGCACCGGGTGCATTGTCCAGTTTTTATCTCTACCATCGCTATGCAGGTACCGGCGTTAACTACCACGCGCCGGAAATCGACATCATTGAATACTTAGGTGAAAATCCGTTCGGTGATGAAGATGCGTTCCAGACTTATCACTTTGGTGATCCAAATACTGGCATCACGCGTTCCGCACCAACCATGTCGTATAAAAAGCCAGGTGGTGGAACCTATGCTGACAACGGCGAGTGGCATACGTTTGGCGTACTTTGGGAGCCGCAGTTGGTTATCTGGTACATCGACGGCGTTGAAGTAAAGCGTCTGTTTGGTCCTCAGGTTTCTAGACAGCCAATGAACATCGTTAACTATCTGGTAGCAGGTAGTGCGTGGGCACCGACTCCCGATATCACCGACGAGTCTATTTTCCCTATCCAGTTTGAGGCTGACTACATACGCGTCTATCAACGTGATGCGTTTAAGAGCACTGCATTCTTCGGAAAGCCTTAAAACGTTCAGGTGTCAAAGCGCTAAAGCGGCATATTTAAAACCGCTACTGACTTTGATAACGGTGTAAAGAAAAACGGCTCCTTTAGGGGCCGTTTTTCGTTTGTGGGGCTTAAAAGCCAGCTGCACCCGGCTGGGAGTTTTGTCGTGCTGTCTGACTCGTGCAGGCCTTAGTCCTGTATTATCGAGCAGGTCAGCGCGGCGTGCTTAATAGTGGATTATGCATGACGCTTATCACCCCAATTGGCTAGAATCCTAGCACCAATGATTTAGGTTAATTCAGGATACACAATGGCTGGAAAAACACCGTTCCGCATTGCTCTAATGGGAGCCGGACGAATCGGCAAAGTTCATGGAATGAACATTCATCATCATCCAGATACGGTCGTACACTATGTTGTCGACCCCCACGAAGCGTCTGCAAAAGCACTGGCTGACAGCGTCGGTGCAACTGTCGCTGAAACGGATACCGTGTTTACAGACGACGATGTTGATGCGGTAGTCATTTGTTCAGCAACTCCCACACACAGCGATTTCATTGAGCGTGGCTTGCTAGCGGGAAAGGCGGTGTTTTGCGAAAAACCCATTGACTTATCCATTGATCGTGTAAACGCGGTGCTGGAAAAAACCCGCGATTGCACGGCACCTTTTCTACTTGGATTCAATCGTCGTTTCGATCCCGCTGCTTCAAGCATGCACGCGCGTGTTCAGGCTGGCGATATAGGAGACGTAGAGTTGGTGACTGTCATCTCCAAGGACCCTGAGCCACCCCCGTTAGAGTACGTAAAAGTCTCCGGTGGTCTGTTTCGAGATATGACCATCCATGACATCGACATGGCCAGGTTTCTCTTAGGTGAGGAGCCTACAAGTGTCGTTGCAACAGCCTCAGCATTGACCAGTCAGGCAATAGCTGATGAAAACGATGTGGATACCGCCTGTTTAACGTTGCTTTGCGACAGTGGCAAAATGGCAGTTATCACGAATTCCAGACGCGCCTCTTTCGGCTATGACCAGCGCATTGAAGTGCATGGGTCTCTGGGATCATTGCGCACCGAAAATGTCCCCGCTACCACGCTTGTTTTAGAGCGTGCTGAGGGTGTGCGGCGTGATTCACCCATGCATTTTTTCATTGAGCGTTATCAGGAGGCTTACAAGCTTGAATGGCAACACTTTGTCGATGTCTTGAAAGGTGAATGTCCTGCGTCTCCAACCGGTGTTGACGGGCAAAAAGCATTGCTTATCGCCGACGCTGCCTATGAGTCATTGAAAACAGGCGGCCATGTCTCGTTGAAGTAAAATGCGTTCAACAATTATCACTTGTCGAGAGGTAGATTGATGGAACCTATCGTTGCTACAGAATTTACGCCCTTGGCCTCACTGTTGGGCGGCGTGCTCATAGGTTTGTCGGCCCTTGCTGTGCTGATTTTCTTTGGTCGTATCGCAGGTATCTCCGGTATCACAACGGGTGCCTTTACGGGGGCAAGTGGTGACCGCTTATGGCGAGTTGTATTTATAGCGGGGCTGGTGAGTGCACCACTGATACTCATTCTGTTCAATATGGAATTTTTAGGGGAGGGGACATCCTACCCCGCCATAATTTCCGATAATTATCTCGGTATGGCGTTTGCCGGATTATGTGTGGGTGTGGGTACAGTATTAGGTTCGGGGTGTACATCGGGTCATGGAGTCTGCGGCTTGGGCAGACTATCTGCTAGATCCTTAGTCGCCGTCATCACGTTTATGGCGACAGCGGTTTTAACGGTCACGGTGATTCGTCATGTCCTTTAAAAATACGTTTGTTATCGGTCTGGTTGCGTGGTTGTCGGGCCTGCTATTTGGTGTCGGGCTAATCATCTCGGGAATGGCTAACCCTGCAAAAGTGCTTAATTTCCTGGACATATTTGGCCATTGGGATCCGAGTCTTGCGTTCGTTATGGGTGGTGCTGTGGTGGTAACCCTGGTCGGCTTTAAGCTTGTGTCCAAGCAAGCTAATCCTGTATTGCTTCCAAGTTTTCAGCTTCCTACTAGGCAGGATATCGATAAGCCCCTAATAATTGGCGCTGTTTTCTTCGGCCTAGGGTGGGGCGTCGGCGGTTACTGTCCGGGGCCTGCGTGGACAGCGCTATCGGCTTTTGCCCCCGGTACTTTGGTGTTTCTGGTCGCTATGCTGATAGGAATGTCGCTTGCAACTGGCTTTAAAAAACGATTAACCTAATTTGAAAGATCAATCGGCGCAGACTATGGCTACAGACACCACTATTCAAAATCCTCAGGTGCAGGGCTTTTTCGACAAGCGGAGCAATACGGTAAGCTACATTGTCAAAGACCCTCAGTCTTCTTCCTGTGCCGTTATAGACTCCGTTCTCGATTTTGATTACTCGGCCGGCCGCATGAGTTATGAATCTGCGGATGAATTAATAGCGCATATTAAAGAGCATTCTTTAACACTTGAATGGCTTATCGAGACTCACGTTCACGCCGATCATCTGTCAGCCGCGCCGTATATTCAAAAGCAGTTAGGGTGTGGTCAGATAGGCATTGGTAAGCAGATCATTGAAGTACAAGATGTCTTTGGCAAAGTCTTTAATGAAGGAACAGAATTCGAGCGTGACGGCAGTCAGTTCGATCGTCTGTTTAATGATGAGGACACCTATAACATTGGCAATCTGAAAGTACGCGTCATGCATACACCGGGTCATACTCCTGCCTGTATGACACATGTCATTGGCGATGCTGCCTTTGTTGGCGACACGTTGTTCATGCCGGACGGTGGTACAGCGCGAGCTGATTTCCCAGGTGGTGATGCGCGTGCTTTGTATTACTCCATTCAAAAAGTATTAGCGCTGCCAGACGATACCCGCCTGTTTATTTGTCATGACTACGGTCCCAACGGACGCGACATAGCGTGGGAGACAACCGTCGCTGAAGAAAAGCAGCATAATATCCATGTTGGATTCGGAAAGAGCGTAGATGAGTTTGTTACGTTACGAGAAGAGCGTGACAAGACACTATCGATGCCTTCTCTTATTATTCCAGCGCTGCAGGTTAATATGCGAGCCGGAAAGCTTCCCGAAGCAGATGAAGACGGTAAGCAATATTTAAAGGTGCCGGTAAACCTTCTATAAGTGCTTAGGTGAGCGTTTTAGAAACTTCGGGTATAGGGCCGGTATTACTGACTTCCGCCAACTTACTTAATCGCTCCAGCTCTTTACCCAGCTTTTCAATTCTGGCTGACGTGGGTTTTACTTTTTCTTCTAACCACCAGGCGTGTGTGTCCAAGGTGTCGCTCTTACGGTTAGCGCGAACTTCAATTCGCCCAATAAAGCGATCAGCTTCAACGATAGGATAGACGTAGTAGCCATACTTTCTTTTATCTTTCGGCGTATAAATTTCTATACGATAGTCGTAATTAAAAAGACGTTTGACTCTGGCTCTATCTCTGACTATTGGATCAAACGGGCTAACTATCCGTACTCTTGAGCTTGGGTTACGAGTATCGCTGAGTTCGTCTTCTATTTCGGCGACTGCATACGCATCGATGGTTTGTCCTTTGGCATCTAAGTACTGAACCTGCCTAAGTTTAATGCTGGGTTTTTTTAACCACGCTTGTACTTCGCCTAGCGTGCAGGCTTCCCAGAACTTTTGAATCTCTGTGGCGCTCGCAAAGCCGAGTTTCTGTATGGCAGTTTCGCATAGCCAATTGATTTGGTCTCGCTCTGAAAGTGTTTTTTCCCGGTATTCCAAAGGTATTACGCGTTCGGTGAGATCGTAAAATTTAGTGAAGTTTTTACGATGAGACACGCTAAGGGTCCCTTCTAGCCACAAATAGTCCAGGGCGAGTTTATGCGCCGGACGAGCCCAGGCATGGGCAGATCGATTAGCGGGTTTGGAGTTAACCTTTGTAAAGTCTCTAGAACATACCGGACCGTGTTTAGCGATATGGTCGATAATCTTTGTTCTAGTTTTTTTGTCGGCCATTTCTTTTCCCCAAACAGCATTGCTGTACTGTGTTGAACGCCTTTGATGTTGGCGCTGCCAGTAAGGGTAGGTGGACATGGGTAGTATTACGGCGTCGTGGCTGAAGTGTTCAAAAACGTCGCGATTGGTTTGTAGTAACGTATCGTAAGCTGTTGATCGATAGGCAGACTGTCTACTCCAAAGGATGTGGTGATGTGCTCGGCTGACAATACCAATGGAGTCCAATTGCACCATGCCAAGAGATTCAACGCGTTTGGCAAAAGCAGCACTTTGTCGTTTACCGCAAGGTGGCGCTGACATACTTTGCAGGCGTAGCCATAGGTGCCTAGCTTGTTTGTTCGTTAAGTTGAGAGGTGCTGTTGCCATTGAATCCGGACGATAGTGCCTTACGTTGATTCGGGTACACTGCATGGTAACGCGCTTGTGTTGCGGTGCAAAAATTTAATTTGTTGGAGAATAAAATGAGTCTTGTTGGAACGTTAGGTCGCATTGCTGTAGGTATCGCTGTCGCTAAAGGTGTTGGCGGATTAATGAACAGACGCGGCGGAGGTTCCGGTGGCGGTCTGGGTGGTTTAGGTGGACTGTTAGGGGGCGCTTTAGGAGGCGGTCAGCAGCAAGCTCCGGGCGGTAGTTCAATGTCGGGCTCATCAGGTGGTCTGGGCGACTTAGGCGCTCTCTTAGGCGGTGGTGCTGGCGGCGGTATGGCAGGTGGTCTTGGTGGCCTTCTCGAAAGTATTTCTGGCGGCGCTTCAAACTCACAAACATCCAACTTGGATCCACGCGCCGATGTTCAACCTCCGGTTGGTGGAAGTCTGGGTGATTTACTCAATGGTGCTTTGCAAGGCAAACCCATCCCAGAACCTGAACCAGCTCAGGAAGACCAAGCTCGCATCCTTATCCAGGCGATGGTAAATGCAGCTAAGTCTGATGGAGAAATCGATACCGAAGAACAGCAAAAGATTGTTGCCAACCTCGGTGATGATGTCAGCGATGCGGAGCGGGATTTCGTTTTAGCTGAAATGCGTGCACCCCTAGATGCCGAGGCGTTTATTCGTTCCATCCCCCGCGGTGCTGAAATGCAGGTGTATATGATGTCACTGCTCGGTATTAATCTTGATTCACGTGAAGAAGCCGTATACCTGGATAGCTTGCGTAAAGGTATTGGCATGAGTGAAGAGCAGTGCAATGCCATTCATCAGAAGATGGGTGTGCCCACTATCTATAGCTAGCGTTTATAAAACTTAATCCGACCGGTACAGACAACCGGTCGGAGTTTTATCAGCTCATGAATCGTCGTTGTTACAAAACACTTCGTAAAGTGATTCCACAACTGAGCTGACTTCTGTGTCCGCAATACGATAGAAAATTAAGCGTCCGTCGCGTCGTGTTGTCACGAGTTTGTCCGAACGTAACCTAGCGAGTTGCTGAGAAACCGTAGCTTGAGGAAGACGCATGATGTCTTCAATCTCGGATACAGTCATTTCCCGCTCCGAGAGAATACATAAAATCATCAGTCGCGATTCATGCGACAAGGCCTTGAGCAGCTCGCTGGCTTTGCGCGCTTGCTCGACAAGGATTTGCATGTCTTTTGGCTTCATGCCAGATGCGACTTTAGGCAGGGCCATGGTTTATAGTTTTTCCAGCATTTCGCCAAGCAAGAACCAGAAGTACTCGTCACCGGGATAACCGACGAGTCGATCAATTTCGCGGCCGTCGTCTACCAGAATGAAGGTGGGGGTGACCGTGGCAGCCCGAACGTTTGCAAGTTCAGCGGGGAAAGGGTCATCCAACTGCAAGCGACGAAGGGGAGCTTTTCGACCCTCGCTGGTTTTCGGGTAGGCGGGCGCAATTTCACGATTAAACCGGTCGCAATAAACGCAGCCAGGCTCCTCAATCATCAATAGTTCGGCAGCGTGGTTCGATAAGGGAACGAATAGGCAAAGAAGGCCCAGAATCAGTGCTCGGCGAATGCGGCTAATATATTCGTAAGTTTGCATGTTAGGAAACAGATTACAGCAAACTGGCCAAATTTTGCACATCTGGAACTTTGTTCTTGGTGAAACTGTCAGTCAGTTAACGCATTGGTCCAGTACAATGCATGGCTGACCGCTCTGAAGCGAAACGTTCTGAACATGACAACTGAAGTTGAGTTTATTAATACTCAACCGAATACCGATAATTTAATAGCCTGCCCGGGCTGCGATTTGCTGCACACAAAACAAAGTTTGCAGGCGGGGGAGTATGCTCGCTGCGAAAGATGCTCTCATGTATTGCAAACATGTAAACCGCTGAGCATCGACCGGTCGCTGGCTGCGGTACTGGCGGGTATCGTTCTATTGCTTATCAGTTTGTGTTTGCCTTTTTTGTCGCTCTCACGCTCTGGTATCGAAAGCACCATATCGGTGCTCAATGCAGTAGAAGCCCTTTGGGGAAGCGATATGCGTGGCTTGGGGACGCTAACCTTAGCGTTCATCGTCCTACTCCCTTTAACGCGTCTGGTTTTGCTTGCATGGGTGCTCTGGGGGATTCGCTTTGACCATCAAATGCGTTATTCGATGCGGGTAGCGTTCAGATGGGCGGTTCAGCTGGAACCTTGGGCTATGGCCGATATCTTTATGGTGGGTGTGGTCGTCTCATTGGTCAAAATTAGTGCGTTGGCCAATTTGGAAGCGGGTCTTGCGTTTTGGTCGCTGCTTGCGTTGGTGGGTGTCATGGTTATTATTAATCTGACGCTATGCAAAGATACGGTGTGGAACAAGCTGGACCCCATATCGTGAATGCACTGGATTCGGGCCTGAAGTCGTGCACTGCCTGTGGTGTGCTGCAAAGTTTAGACGTGGAGGATTCCTGCCACAGATGCGGCGCCACTGTTAGATCCCGCCGTGTTCATAGTCTACAAAGAACCTGGGCGTTTTTGATTGTGGGAATGCTGGCGTATATACCGGCCAACATCTTTCCCATCATGCTGACCCGCTCGTTTACCGGCGACACTTCAGACACTATTTTTAGTGGCGTCATATTATTGGCAGATAGCGGTAGCTATTTCGTTGCGTTCATCATTTTCTTCGCCAGTATCGTTATTCCCGTGGCCAAGTTTGTGATTATTTCTCTGCTGGCATTAAGTATCCAATTTAAGTGGGAGATGTCACTGCACAGTCGTCACAACTTGCATCGAATTACAGAGCTAATCGGTCGGTGGTCTATGATCGATGTGTTCGTTGTTGCTGTATTAGCAGCTTTGATACAACTAGGCGCAATCCTTACTATCATTCCGGGTGTAGGCATAAACGCCTTCGCACTTTCGGTGGTATTTACCATGCTTGCGGCAAGCTCTCTAGATCCCCGATTGCTATGGGATGGCGATAAACATGTCTAGTAATTCTGAATCGCATTCGAATCAAGGTCCAAACAACGGCGTTGAACCTGCCACGTCGAGGGTTGAAAGGGCCTCGTATTTGTCTGCGCGAGTCTCCTTTGCGTGGCTGTTGCCGCTCATGGCTGTATTGTTTGCCGGGTGGGTGCTCTGGCAAGCCTACATTGAGCGCGGACCTCTCGTAGAGATACGATTCGATAAGGCCGGAGGTGTTATAGCCGGGGAAACACGGGTTCGTCGAAATGATGTCGATGTGGGCCGTGTTGAGGCCGTACGACTTGCAGATGATCTCAACTCAGTGGTGGTCAGTGTGCGACTCGATCCTCAGGTATCCCCGTACCTTGATGACGATACGCGTTTCTGGATTGTTAATGCCCGAATCAATACAACAGAAATTTCGGGGCTCGGTACGTTATTGTCTGGCTCCTATATTGAAGTCGATTGGGATGACGTCCCGGGTGAACGACAATCTGAATTTGTCGGCCTGGATGAGCCGCCGCTGACAACGCGAGGCACCCCGGGATTGAGGCTGACTCTAAACGCAGATGAAGCCGGGTATATCTATGTCGGTTCCCCCGTTTTCCTAAGGCAAATTGAAGTGGGTCGTGTTGAGCGTCGCCGGTTATCAAAAGATGCCACTCAGGTTCTGTTTGATATTTTTATCGAAGCGCCGTTTCATCAGAATGTTTATCCGGATACACGCTTTTATGGCGTATCAGGTGTGGAAGGTTCAATCGGGTCTGATGGTGCGACGGTGCGTGTTGAATCTATTGCTGCGTTATTCACCGGCGGCATCGCCTTTGAAAACCCGCCGACAATCACCCAGTCCGCGCCGGTTAGATCAAACGGCAAAAAATTTAAGCTGTTTGATTCAAGAGGAGATGCCAGAGAAAGCTTGTTTGATGGTGAGGATGATCAACAGTATCGACTCATTGCTAAATTCGAAGGCTCGGTTAAAGGGTTAAGAGCCAATGCGCCCATTGAGTACAACGGCCTTGTGGTGGGGCGAGTAGCGAGCGTCTCCGTTGCCTTACCTAAAGAATCTGCCGGGCCTAGCATCGCAACAGTTGTACTGCAGTTTCAACCACGCCGCTTAGGACTGGAAGATGTTAGCCAAACTCAATGGTATGAGACGGTGCAGGGTTTGGTTGATGGTGGACTGCGTGTGCAGCTTGCCACTGGGAATCTTTTGACAGGCTCACTTATCGTGAAGCTTGTGAACAAACCGGATGAGATAAAAGTAGCGGTTGATTTTGAGAATGAGCCGTATCCATCTCTGCCTGTCATTGCATCTAATGTAGAGGCTGTCACTGCGGACGTAGAGGCACTGATAAAGAATTTATCCGAGCTGCCACTGGATTCCTTGGTAACAGCAGCCACACAGCTATTACAGGAAACGCGGCAGTTGGTCGCAAGCCCGGACATTGCGCAGCTACCTGCGCAACTCTCAACTTCGATGACCTCAATAGCTAAGGCGACGGAGACACTGCCAGCTATGGTGAAGTCGCTGACTACAGCTTCTGACAACGCTAACGATGTCTTGGAAGGTTTAGCCCCGGACTCTGAAATTTATATCGAATTGTCTGCTGCGGCCCGAGAGCTTCGCATTGCGGCTAAATCCATTGCCTCATTTGCAGAGTTACTTGAGGAAAATCCGAATGCACTACTTACCGGGCGCTAGATCGATGACGACTATCAAACACACGACCAGGTGGTTGGCAGGTATGAAGGCAAGTCAAACAGGATTGTTTGCAGCGTGCGTCGTATTTTTAACCGCTTGTTCCAGCGGGCCTCCGCCTAAACTCTATTTGTTGGATTCTCCGGCGCAAGGCACGGTTGCTGTTGAGCTTGCGAAGAAGGCGGATATCCAGTCGTTAGGTATGAGTCCGGTAACGCTACCTGGATATGCCAACGATGCGCAGATAGCGAGCTTAAACATTGATGGCACCATTAGTCAGAATGATAGGCATCGATGGGCTGAAGATCCCGATGATGCGTTAACGCGAGTGCTATCAGAACGGCTTCGTGCGCACGCGGATACAACGGTGCTCATTGAACCCTGGCCGCGTGACTACGCCCCAATTGCACGGGTAGAGGTATCCTTTGATAAGTTACTTCGTGAACCGAGTGGCGGAGCTCTGATGGTGGGTCAAATTTTATTGTTATCAGGCAATGGCCGAACTTTGTTAAAGGCTGTGCCATTCAACCTTAGTTTGGCAGCCGTTGATGAAAGTAATCAGGCGTTTTTTGCAGCGGTTGCTCGTGGTGTCGATGACATCGCCAGATTAGCCGTCGAGCAAATTCAATCGTTGAGCGCGAAAGCCTAAATTCATCTAAAACCTGTCATTTCATTGATGGACAACCTGTCCAGTTCGATGTCTCGTCGCCGCTCAAGTGCCAGCTGTAGGCCTTCGTCGGTTTTAAGTTGCTTCACTGTTTCTTCGCTTGTACGAATAACCTGATCTAATTCTTTTGCGTGCATCGATACTCTGTCTTGTGTACGGGTATTGTCCACGTCAGAGTAGCGCTCAACAATCTGTGTTTGAAGGGCGTCGCCAAAGCGTAGGTTTCGCAACTCGATTTGCAATTGCTTAAGTTGCAGCTCCAGTGCGCTTATTAGCTCCTCGTGGCTATCGTCAGTAATCCCGTCCGGAAGTTCACCAACGTGTTCGCAGTAAAGCTCCAATAAGGTATCGATATCTTTATTCTGGCGAGCTTCCAGACACTGACTCATGAGTTTATGTTTCTCAGCTCGCAGCTTTTCGTCCTGCTCTCTATCCGGGTGGAGCACTTTGGCAAGCTGTCTAAACAAACGATCGATAGACAGCTTGTTTTCTAGGTCGTGTATTTTTACGTCAAGCTCTGGATCTTGCTCCATGGCTGGTTCTTGTGACGGGCGCTGAGGGGGCACTTCGGTTTGGCGAGAGCTGTTCGTTTGTTGAGCGGGTGGATTCTCCGGTGGTGTGTCTTTCTTATGCCACCCAAAATCAAAAACAATGTCATCCTCACTTTCTGATTCGAGTTCCATATCAACAGGTGAGCTGGGTAACTCACTTGCATCAGTGGCTTTTGCAATCTCGGTGCGATGCAAGCGTATGAGTTGGCTGTCGATAGGGTCATCGTAATCCAACGTCTCAGAGAATTGCATAGACAAGTTCTCCCATTGTGTTTTCGATGCAAACGGGTGGCTGCTGAGTGACGTTAAGTTTTCAATGATCCAGAGTCCGATTAATGAGCGCTCTGCCTGTGATCTGGCAGGTTTATCTCGCAACACAATAAGTGACTCAGTGAGTTGCTGCATGCACTCGGTAATGCGTTGCTCTCGGGGCTGTATGGTTTGGCGAAAGAGCGTTAACACAAATTCGCTCTTTGACTGCCATCGTTCGATTTCCTCACGAGTCGATCGAATGGCGTCCCATAGATGCTGATGACGAGTCGAAGGTGCCGCTCGCTCGGCCGCAGGCCGCTTCTTTTTCAGTCCCGTCCGACGACTGCGGCTGGAGAGTCTGCTAAGTGGCATAACAAGCGAGGGATAATCGTGAGGTGTTGCCATATTCTACGCGCGTGACAGAGAAAGGGCTCTGAATTCGGTTAAGCTCTCGTCCCGCGCCTAGTGTTCGGGCAATAATCAACTGTGGTCTTGGTGGAGTGTCATGAAACGTTGGCATGCGAACCTGCTTTTATTACTGGCAGGTGCAATATGGGGTATGGGTTTCGTAGCACAAGCCAGTGCTATGGATTCAATCGGCCCTTATCTTTTCGTTGCGCTACGATTTGTCGTTGCCTCGCTCGTCATCTTGCCATTTACGTTCCTGGAAGCCCGTAGGGTTGCAAAGGCGCGCAGTACTGCCTCAGACAGTGCGCAATCCATGTCCTCTTTAAGCCCCCGCGATCTTTTAAACTTTGGGCTGATAGGGCTATGCCTGTTTATTGGTATGGCAACGCAGCAGGTTGGATTGCTGACGACGAGCGTGACCAACTCGGGATTTTTAACCGGGCTCTATGTGGTTTTCACCCCTATTATCGGGATCCTGCTGTTCAGGAATGTACCGCACCCGATAACCTGGGTCGCGGCAATCTTAGCCTTGATAGGCATTTACTATCTATCGGGTGGAGACCTAAGTCAGTTAGTGGCCGGTGACTTTCTCACTATAGTCAGCGCCTCTTTCTGGGCGCTGCAAGTTGTTCTAATCGCCCGCTTCGTCGGGCAGTCGGGCAGGGCATTGGCCTTGTCTCAGGTTCAGTTTGCGGTGACGGCTATGCTGGCACTGATAGTCGCTGTGATTTTTGAGCCGATTGAATGGCAAGCAATTCAAACTGCAGCTCCTCAGATCCTCTATGCAGGAATCTTCGCCAGTGGTCTGGCATTCACCATTCAAGTTATCGGGCAGCGATATACCAGTGCACCACAGGCCGCAATTTTGTTATCCGCTGAGGCACCTTTTGCAGCGTGGTTTGCTTATCTTTGGTTGGATGAAAAAATTGCCGCTATCGGGTTTCTTGGTTGCTTGTTTATTTTGCTGGCCATGCTGTTGGTCGAGCTGGTGCCTATGTGGCGAAAAAAAGCGACTACCTGAGTTGAATCCAGCAAAATGTTATTGCGCATAATCTTTCGATTGATTGGTGTTTATACGTCGTTGAGAAAGCTGCGCGTTCGGCTATAGCGACGTTAGAGTTTAGTCCACTGAATTCGCTTTGCTAAGAATAAATTTTGCTGCTTTAAAATGCACTAATAACGGTAGAGTTATGCCCGTATTGCAGAAACTCGGATTACCGTATCAGTACGACTAAGTTGCTGATTTAAATAGATCATACCTACGAAGTTACGTGCATTGACTTGATAAGTGACGGACTGCCAACCAAGCTACTCCGGTCGGTTTTTCTCTGTAAAAAAAATGTTTTGTAAGCTGCGGTCCGCGCATTAGTAAATTTCCTCTTCTATGCTCTTTCTTACACTCGTTAAAGTTGGCATGTTTAAGAAAGTTCGTGAGTCCCTCCCCACTACAACAAGAGATGAAAGATCGTATCTCGATGGCGCGAATGATTTGCGTGTTGGGGATGATATTCGTGCATGTGCCCGATGGACTTACACTGTCTCCCAACTACTCGTTTAGCGCAGGCAATTTAGGTTTTTTTCTTGAAGGCTTGTTAGTTGAAGGGCCGGGCAGGGCCAGTGCTGCACTACTGAGTGTTGTGTCGGGATATCTTGCCGCGTTTGCTCTCATGCGCAGCAAAGCATCGGTAAGCTCTTTGTATCGAAGACGTTTTGTGTCGATTGTCCTGCCAATGGTTTTTTGGGGGATAGTGACTTACTTCGTATACTTATTAGTCTCTCAGGCACGACCAACTTTTGTCAGCGATGCGGAATCATGGCTAGACACTCTCAACATTATATTCTTCATAACTGAGATGCCGGTGGGTGCAACCATGCACCTCGGATTTTTACGCGATCTATTTGTTTGCATACTGTTAGCACCGGTGTTGCTGCCGGCGGTGCAACGAATGCCCTGGGTCCTGCTCGGTTTGCTCTGCATGTTTTATTTGTTTGAGCATAATCAGGCATCCGTCATTATTTTGCGGCCCTTGGTTCTGTTTGCTTTCACCATCGGCTTAACTCTGGCAGTGCGCAACGTCTCGTTGACGCGCTTAGACCGTTATTGCCCACTGTTTATCGTTTTAGCGGTTGCATCGACCGTCGCGATACTACTGGTTAATGGTGGTGCTGCAGAAGGCGTCGTTGCGTATTTTGCGTCCAAGGGCATGGCGTTCGATGAAACTGTCTTGTACCCGATAGGCAGGCTCTGCGGCTCTTTGGCGATATGGACTTACTTGCCTGTTTTAATGGGCGGGGCTTTTCAGCAATGGGTTCTACGCTACTCACCGTACCTGTTTGCAGCTTTCTGTAGTCACTACTTGATGCTCACAATTTTGTTTTTTGCAGGGTGGTTGCCGCTGTTCGGTGACCGTGAGTCAGATATTTTCATAATTTGGTTTCTGGCCGCGCCTATAGTGTCAATGGGTATTGCAGTAGCGTTAGTACACGCTGCACTAAAGGTTGCCCCACCCTTGGCCACGTTGATAACCGGTGGAAGAGTCAGTAGTCCATCGAAGTCGTTTGCACCTATGGCGCAACGACGATCGGAGAGTATCGCTTAGGCATTAAGAAGCGTCAGGCGACAGGCAGCCGTATTGTGATTTGGGTGCCTGGGCTGATGCTTGGCGAGCTCTGTATTTCCATTAAGCCTGAATGCGCTTCGACTATCAGTCTTGCCAGTGTAAGTCCCATGCCGAAGCCACCGGTTTCACGGCTTCTTGACGAATCCGGGCGGTAGAACGGGTCGGTGATCAATTTTATGTGTTCAGGGTTGATACCTTTTCCATGATCCCTAATAACGACTTCTACTGAGCCATCGTTCTCGCTTAGCGATATGTTTAATTTAACCGTGGAGTCATCTGATGCCCCATGCTGTTGCGCGTTCAGTAACAGGTTCCTAAAGGCGATTCGTAACCTTGCAGCGTCCGCCTCAATGGTTTGTATTTGGTAAGCAGGGCTGACGGATAAATCGACTGTTGGGAAAATTCTTTTAAGTTCGTCGGAGAGTAAATCTTTCAAATCGACGCTGTCTTTGTTTAGAACGGCATGATTACTCTGTAGTTGCTCTGATTCCATGATGTCGTGAATCATTCGCTCCATGTTCTGCAGATCGTCAGCCAGTCTGTCACGATTTTTTGATTCAGGAAGCAGCTCTGTTGTTATACGTGCTCGAGTCACTGGCGACCTCAACTCATGACTGAGTGCCATCAGGAGTGCACGCTTTGCATCGAGAAGTGCTTGAAGTCGTTCTGCCATACCATCGATACTTTGCGCCAGGACATCCAGGTCGCTGCTGCCTTTGCGATTTATACGGTGATCCAGCTCAGCGTTTGACATGCGCCCAACGCTTTTTTGTATCTGCCAAATTGGACGAAGCTGATGTCTGATTGCCAGATAACTTAAAAACAGTACGACTGCCAGCCCGAGCAGGGCAACCGCCAGCTCGTTACCAAATCGGTTTTGTTGTCTAGACGCATTGTGCTGGCTTTGTAGGTCGTAATAGACGACGTGATCGCCTTGCTCAATTCGTAGTATTCGGTTCTCAGAACTATCGTGATCTGTGAACGCTGCTTTTAACTCTAACGGAGAGTCGAAGCTAGTTTTGCCAATTGGAAAACGCCTGTTAACGGAGCGAAATACTAATGAATCCAAAGGAAGAGTTTGCCCGTTGGTTGAATAGACAAATTCATCGCTTTGATAAATGTAAATATCAACCCGCAAGCGTTTAGACAGAGCGTTCGCCCGGTCGTGATTAGGCGGGCTTCCAAGGTCTTGCTGCACGTATTCCACATACTGGACAAGATGCGGCTGGATAGTTCGCCGCCACTGTCCGCTCATCCCTTGAGAGAAGGCGATGATAAAAAATCCTACTAGCAGAATTGCCGTCAGTAAAAATATGCACAGTAGACGTAAGGAAAGAGAAGAAGAGAGTGCCTTGAACATTATGTGTCTGCTAGGGGTTGCAGCACAAAGGCATAGCCCGCTCCATGAATGGTGCGTATTGGTTGAAGCGGTTTGAGTTTGCTTCTAAGTCTACTCACTAGAATATCAACCGAGCGCGAGAACAGCTCTGTCTCGGTACCCTTTAACTTTGCGAGGATTTGATCCCGTGTGAACGGCTTTCCGGGAGACTGGCTTAGCATCAATAACAGTGAATATTCCATGGTGGTCAGTTCAACTGTATTCTGCTCAACTTTAACTTCGCGTTTTAATGTGTGAATAGACAAGCCTTCAAAATAAAGATTTTGCTCATCGGTATCGCTTGTCGAAGAAGCGCCTTGTTTGTGTCGTTTTATATTGACTTGTAATCGGGCTACCAACTCGCGAGGGTCGAAGGGTTTTGGCAGGTAATCATCAGCGCCCAGTTCCAGTCCGACGATACGGTCGGTGACCTCACCACGAGCGGTGAGCATGATGATGGGAATGTCTGTGAACTGCCTTATTTTTTTACAGACTTCGAACCCGTCCATCTCTGGAAGCATAACGTCCAGGATGACCGCATCGTAGCTGTCCTTATGTAATTTTTCTAAACCGGTGCTGGGCAGAAGTGCAGGCTCTATGCGAATACCAAACTTCGCACAATACTCGCTCAGCACTTCTGCCAGCTTTCCGTCATCATCAATGAGTAATACAGGATTCATAAACGAAGCTTAACTCACTGAATTCGACTGGGCCATCAATCTGTGATTAATGACGATGTCCGCGACCACGCTTTTCAGCAAATTTTGTGATCTGCTCTTTCTGAGAAGCATCCAGACCATCAAAAAATACGGCCGCTGCAGCTACCAGTTCTGGTGCATTGTTTTGCAATGCCGCCGCTCTATCATTAATCATGGTTAGAGCCTTGCCCTGGTCAAACGTATCTGCGGTAACAAGTGCGCTCATTTCAGAACGTATGTCGGTACTGCCGCCTCTCATAAGTTCGCGTGTCTCTGCAAGCTCAGCGCCGAAAGTAGCCAGTGCTTCTTTTTGCGTATCGGTCAATTCAAGCTTTTTACTGATACGCTCGATCATGCGATCCTGAAATTTGCCACCGTCTCGATTAGCATAAGCTGATGCACCTAGTGCGGTTGTTGCAACGATAAGTGTGCCGACGATAATTTTCTTTACGTGTTTCATTTTGATGTCTCTTTAATGTCGCGAACTTGCTCAAGCCTTGGTTCGCGTACAAGGCATGATTGAAGTATCGGTTCACACGCCTTCGGATACATTTCGGTACCGCATCAAGCTGTAACACGTTGTAACAGGTGACAATAGTGGCTGAAACAAATGGAATTTCTTTGATCTTATGAGTGAAAAACCCTCCGATTCCGGTAGCAACTCTGAGGCGGCAAGCCGAATTCGGGTAAAAAAGCGAGACGTATTGTCGGATCAGTGGGCACGCCTGGAGGATGTGACGTTTGATTACCTGCGATCCGATGGGCAGTGGCAAACCCAGAAGCGCGAGATCTATCACAGAGGGCATGGCGCGGCTATCCTTTTGTACAATGTCGAGAACGAAACTATCGTCCTGATCAGACAATTTCGATTCCCGGCGTGGGTCGAAGATGGCGATGGATTTTTGCTCGAAGTTCCTGCGGGCATCATTGAAAAAGACAATCCCGAGGAAACTATCCAAGCTGAAACCTCGCAAGAGACAGGGTTTCTAATTGGTAAGCCTGAATTTTTATTTAAGGCTTATGCCACACCGGGCTCTGTGACAGAGCAGCTTTTCTATTTCACTGCACCTTACGACAGCGATCAGAGAGCGGGCGTCGGCGGTGGCTTGGAGGAAGAAGGTGAAGATATAGAAGTACTGGAAGTGAAATTATCCGAAGCTGTCGATTGGATCCGTACTGGCAAAATCATCGACGCCAAGACGATAATTCTTATTCAATATGCCCAGCTAAACATCTTCCGGTAAAACTAACAGCGTTTATACCGAAAATTAAGCACTTACAATCGTTTCAAGCGAAGCAGTCTCAGGTACTATAGCGTGTGCTGTAACACGACATTAGTGTCATTTTTGTGACACTTTGTATGTGTTGCATTAGTTTGTTTCGATCGACATTTCATCAACCGGCGTTGGATAAATGCATCTTCGGGTTCAACGTTTAATTGAGTTGATGAACGACTTCTTACGGAGTACCCATGTCACATTCTGCCGTACACAGTGTTTCGGTGTTTAGTCAAAGACGGTTGTTGCCATCCTGCTGTGGAGTAATCCTCGGTTTAACTCTATCCGGTGCTGGAGTTGCAGGTGGTCAGGTCAACAGCATTGCCACAAGTGAAGTCCCTGCAACCCCGTTCACCTACACCATAGGTGATGTTGAGTACCAATGGGGTATGGGGTCTAACCAGTTAATGGAAGGCTTCACAACAACCACGGGTGAAGTGTATTCCTATGCTATGTCTGCCGATCGTGTCGACGTACTGCGCGATGACATTCTCGGCGTCACAACGGGCGAGCCTTGCGGGATTTTCGTAGAGCGTCTTCGAGACTCTGACACCAGCAGAGTGTTCTCAGCAGATTATCCTAGTGACGGATCAGGGACTGGCAATTGCGATTTGTCATCACTCTTGTCGAGTCGCGTGATCAATCGTGGGGCCGTCGATTTATTTTCAAATAAACTTCCAGACGCTAAAAATATTGAGCGACTCGATTACGTTTATGACTACGGCTTACTCACACCCTTCGTCGAGTCCGATCTGGCGCTAGCCGGACATGCGGCAGCCGAGAAATCCAGTAACAACCCTGTCAAGGCAGCGGCCATCCTGTCACTGGATGTTCTGGGGCGTCCGTCGGCATTCGGTCCCTTGGTGTTGGTTGGCGAGCACAATTGCTACGACAGGGCAGTTTGCTACGGTATAACTGACTTGCAGCACACCTATTCGTTTTTGCAAAACGACTTTAATGAGCCGCAAAGTTTCCCGGCAGAAACTGAACGATCTGTAGAGTCTGTCGGCATGGCATTTTTAAGCACACAAGACTTGGGCTTGGGTGCGGGTCAGCGCTACTACGGCATTTCATTTTTCGCCGATGACGTCGACGCCGAATTACATAACTTACTAGACCCCAGCACCTTTCCGAACGATACGTCTGACGACAACGTTGTTCCGGGTGATGACGCTGATATATACGGTGGCCTAGCCGGTTACTTTTTGGAAGACGCGGTTACTGTCGCAACGGGCAGTGTATTTAACGACATCAACGGAAACGGCGTACCTGATGAAACTGAAGCAGGTATCAGTGATATCAGCATTACCGTTTACGAGGACGTCAATGGAAACGGCATCGTAGATGCTGGCACCGATCTACCTATCGGTGATTCTATCGATAGTGATATGAGCGGTAACTTTGTACTGCCGGGAATTCCCAACGGAAATTTTCTGGTGGTGCTTGATTCAAACGATCCCGATCTCCCACCAGGTCTGATCAGTGCGCCTGGTACTAACCCGCATGTATTGAATGTTGCCGGGACCGATACCGACACAGTTTACTTCCCGTTTGTTAACCCCGACGGTTCTGGAGGAACTGACGGTGGAAGTGACGGCAGCGATGGAACGACAGATTCCGGTACCAGCGATGGAGCTACAGACAGCGGCGCAACTGATAGCGGTACAGCAGATTCAGGTGCCACTGATGGGGCAAGCGATGGTGCGACAGATAGTGGAGCCACTGATTCCGGCTCAACTGACGGCACGTCCGATGGCGGATCTGCTGACGGCGGCGCCGATGGCGCGACAGATAGCGGTACGGCTGACTCGGGGTCAACTGATGGCACAGCGGATGGTGGTACTGCCGATTCCGGCACGACCGATTCCGGCACGACTGATTCCGGCACGAC
>JAHDGK010000010.1:44167-74265 GCA_020627685.1 Granulosicoccus sp.
CGACCGACAGTGGTACTACCGATTCGGGTGCAAGTGACGGCGCAGCCGATAGCGGCACGACAGATTCGGGAACCAGCGATGGAAGTACTGATGCGGGAACCGCTGACTCGGGCGGCACTGATGGCACTGCCGATTCAGGCTCAACTGACTCTGGTGCGAGCGATGGCGGTTCAAGTGATAGCGGATCAACTCCTATCGATGATGGTTCGACAGCTGCGGTTGATGATTCTTTTGAAATAAATCAGGGAACGTCGGCTACATTTGACGTACTGGCTAACGATACGGATGCGTCGGGTGGCGGGTTGACGCTTATCAGCGTATCTCAGTCTCCGAATGCAACGATCTCCATCGTGAACAACCAAGTTAGCTATCAGCCCAACTTCGGATTTTACGGGGTCGATACGTTTTTATATGTGATGACTGACGCAGACGGAACGGAGGTGACGGGGAATGTCACTGTCAATGTGGTCCGCTTCAGTGATCTCAACGGCAACATGGTGAACGATTTTGTTGAGTGTGAATGTACTAATCTCATACTGGAAACAGGTGTTCATGGAGTTGGGATAGGCCGATTATCCCAGCTAGCATCTCTTGTGCTCATGCTTGCAGTTTGGATCCGTAGAAGAACAAACCGTACCCGTGCGACTCGCTCGCTAACAGGTGAGGAACTTCGATGAACAGAAGAACTATGGCTCGCCGACGAAGCAGACGTCGATCTTCGAAACTGCGGAAAATTGTGGGTATTCCGTTGGCAACGGCTGCGCTTGTTTCAGCCTCTGTGGCCGGATTTGTTTTTGCTCAAGAAGACCAAACACCGGAATTCAAAAAGCGCATTTACCTTAATGGCGGAATAGGGCTGACCCGCATAGAGCCTGAGTCACCCTCTGATGCGCTCACAGTGAGTGATAATTCAGACACAGGCGCACATCTGGCGGTTGGCTACGATATCAATCGTTTTTTCACGGTTGAAGGATACGCAGCCGACTTAGGTACTGCTCAAATCGCCTTTCTGGGAGCCGATGTAGGCACCATTGATTACACCGTTTACGGTATCAGCGCGCTGGGGTATCTCTACAACACTCAAAGCGGCTTTGCTTTTCGCGATACTGACACCGATGGTTTATTTCGCCGGGAAGGCCTCTCCCTGTATGGTCGTGCAGGGCTCGGGCAAATGAGTAACTCCGCCACGGGTGTTCAATACTTTCGCGACCATTCTACTCACGCAGCTTTTGGTATCGGATTGGAATACGGTTTTAAGAATGGCTTTGCGCTCCGAACCGAGCTGATGGCTATAGATACAGATGCAAAGTACCTGAACATTGGGATACTGAAGCGTTTCGGCAAGCCGTATGTGGCGCCTAAAGTAAAACCACCGGTTTATGAGCCACCGGAAGCGCCTGAGGAGCCTCTGGTTCCTGAATTGCCGGCACCGACGCCCTCAATTAACAGTAGCGGTAATTTCGAATTTGACCGATCCGACATAAGTGCCGAGTTCGGACGGAATCTGGACATTCTGGCAGCAGTATTGCTGAAGAATGATGTCGACATTGTTATAAACGGTCATACCGATTCGACAGGCTCTGAACTTTATAATCAGGGACTGTCAGAACGCAGAGCAGCGGCGGTATCGCGTTATCTGCAAAGCAAGGGAGTTAGTTCCAGTCGACTACAGACACGCGGTTTCGGGGAGACCCGGCCGTTAACAGACAATTCAACACCCTACAATCGTTCACTGAACAGAAGGGTTGAGATAGACATTCAGTAACGATTCGAAAGAACGTTACACGGAGGTAGCGATACGTGAATAGATGGTTTGCACTACTTGGGGCGTCTTTCGCGTTATCGCTATCTGCCTGTGGCTCGTCCGGTGGCAACGATATCCTGGACGAAAACCAGCTTTACGCTTATCGCTCTGACAGCCCTTATGCAGCCGTCCTTAAAGACTGTGCGTTAGCCAAGGAAATAGTCGATACCTGCACGCTGCAAACCTTACCCTTCATCGCGCAGCAAAATCCCGAATTCACCAAAGCCGATATTATGAATCGACTGCTGGTGACCCATGATTGGATGGGAGAGCGATTTGAAGCGCTGTTAAATGATGCCCCTGAAAAAATGATTCCGCTGTTCGGATCATTAACCTCAATCAGTATCGGTAGTACGGTAAGACCTTCGTACTATTGGGCAGGGACGGGCGGTATACGTTTAGATCCAGCTGGTCTATGGCTGACAGTTGCTGAAAAGGCCAACGTATCTGCTGAAGAAGACTACCGCAGTGGCTTTGGGGATGACTTGCAGTTTTGGTTTTTCGAAACGCTTCGCAATGGCAATCAAGCGGCCGTCAACTATTACAGTCTCAGTGATGATAGTGAAAGGCCGTATGAAGATATAAAAGTGCCCATGTACCGTCTGCTTTATCATGAGCTGGCACATGCTGTTGACTACCTTCCTGCCGAAAGCATTCCGTCACTAAATGCATCGTTGAATCCAGCACAGGCGCTGACGGTAAATGAAAATTTCTTTTTATCCCCGCGTATGTACAACGACATGCCGCTGAATTCGCAAGTGCTCGATGAATTGAGCCAAGTGAGTTTTAGGGGTGTGACGGCAACGGATTCTCAAATTAGCTATCAACCCGATTTTTTGGGCTCTGAGATGGCGAATGACGGAGCAAGCCGGTATTACGGATATTACACACAGCGAGAAGATTTCGCGACCTTATTTGCAGTCGCTTTGATGAAACTCGATTTTAATCTTGATTCCTACGTCGGCTTTGTAAACAAGCCTGCCAACCTGGAAAGTTATTTTTGCTCAGAGCTGCTTGTTGGTTGGGGGCAAAAAAATCGATTGGCTGATGCACTGGTACAACCGCGTGCAAAGTGGGCGCTAGAGCAGGTGTATGGTCAGCGCGACGAATTCGATAATTTCTTTGCAGAAAATGCAACGCAGTTGAAAGATATGGTTCCCGGCGTTAACTGGTGCGACAATCGCGACAACGATTATTCAGCAGATCTTCCGTTTTCTGATGAAAGTAAAATTGAGCTTAGCGATGAACAGAAAGCCGAGGCAATGCGTCAATTAGAATTTGAACGTCGGGTGCGTATCCACTAGGTATCGACTGGCGGTTGTGTAACCGCTGGTAAAAACAGTGTTAGGCTATTACCCCTGTTTCGTGTTTTACGCTTATAACCTCGATGTTTAAACAGCTTCTTCAGCAAATTACCAACACGCTTGAGCCGGGTAACTCCAGCCCGGGTCTGATGCAGCACGATATTGAGAGAATCTGTGCCGTACTGCTGGTTGAAATAGCCAGGTCCGATCACGATGTTTCGGATGTTGAGCGAACGGCTATCGTAAATGCCTTAACTCAATCTTCATCTCTAGAGCTAACAGAGCTGGAAGCGCTTGTCGATGAAGCGTTCCTCGATGCTGACAACACGCTTTCGTTGCACGAGCACGTGCGGCTCATCAATGAGACGTTCGCTAAAGAAGATAAAATTTCATTGCTAGAGCACATGTGGCGAGTGGCTTATGCCGATGGCAATGTTGATGGGTATGAGGAGTACACCATTCGTAAATTAAGCGATTTGCTATACATAAAGCATCGGGATTTTATGCAAGCGAAATTGAAAGTCGCCGAAGCTCATTAACGCACATTTAACGTTTTAGCTGCTTACCCATGACAACTCTCTGGGAACACACGGAAGGCGGTACGCTCTATAGCGTCAGGCAATCAGGTGCCTCAATTCGTCTGTACAGTAATCGAGTTTTTCATAGTCAGTGGAACCCTAATAAACCGTTTGCCGGCGGTGTCTGGGATTGTCTCAGCCTGCCTGCCTTATATCGACCTATCGATTCTCTGCCGCGAATATTGTTGTTGGGGGTAGGGGGAGGGGCCGTTATCCGGCAACTTCAAGAGCTGTGTGACTTTGCGCAATTAGTTGCCGTTGAAATTGATGAACAACATATCAATATCGCGTCAGAGTTCTTCGGCGTCGATGATTATCGGGTATCACTTCTTCATGACGATGCCATTCAGTGGCTGGCTAACTACAACGGTGCGCCGTTCGATTTAATTATAGATGACCTCTTCGGTCACTCTGAAGGTGAACCCCTCAGGGCGTGCAAGCTTACGTCAAACTGGACCGACTTACTGCAACAGCACCTTAACGATCAAGGTCTATTGGTCGTTAACTGCGTGGATTCAAAAGAGCTTAAGAATGCACTGAGTGAGTTTGCTGACAGCGGGTTTCGATACGGATACCGGTGGACGCTACAGTCTTACGAAAATGCGATTGGAGTGTTGAGTAACGACCCTATTCAGGCACGCGATTGGTCAAAAAATTTGGAGTTGAGCGGCCTGAGCGCTGCAATGCAACGCCAGGCCAGAGCTATCACGAGGCGGCCGCTAAAAGGGTTATAAACAGTTTTTAAAAGCTGTAAGCTAACTGCAGACTACTTTCCATGGTGTAGACGTCCGAACCCCTTATACCGAACTGTAACGGTCCAAGGCCAAAACCCACGCTCAGAGCGGTTTGATCACTAGAGCGCGCACCTTCATAACTCAAACCTGCTCTAAGCGCGAATTTTCTAGAACCGTACTCAGCTCCAAAAGCAATCTTTTGCGTTTCGAAATTATCTACCTTGGCTTTGTTCAGAGCCATATCACCGGTAAAGCTGAACTTATTGGTCTTGTATAAACCACCAACAATCAGTTGTGGCGTAGTCTCGAATTCAAACCCGCTCTCTGTCGTAATGCTTTCTGGAATCAAGTTTCGTACGACGGCCGCCACTCGAAATGCATAGTCTTTTAAGTCAAAAGCGGCGCCAATATCAAAGGTGAATGAACCATCAGTGGCTTCACTGTCTTCGAACCGGTCGGCGAGTCCATCGGTGTCATCATCAAGTTCTTCCTGAATGTTAGCGTCCAGATGATAAGCAGCAAGCGAAGAAAATTTCGGAGTAATGCCCGTGTCGACTTCATAACCGCCGACGTTAATAGTTGAGGCTATGCTAATGCTCAATTGTGAGCGAAGTAGGGAACTTGTCGTGCCGCTTGAGAGCAAAACGTCTTCAGGTTGCTGAACGCCCAGTGGGATTCCCAGTGCATCAGCTTCCAGATAAGTTGAGTTTGCAATTTCATCGAGCGTCAGGGAATTATTATCCAAGAGGTTTGCAAATTCGCGGATGTAGTCTTTATCGGATTCTGCGATATCCGGTGTTCCTGCACCGCTACCCATAACTGTGAAATTGACGGCAATAGGGTAACGCACTTTGGTGAAGGCCATACCGATATCGCCCGACGCTTGTGCTTCAACAGACTGACCATCGATGTTGTTCATGGCATTTAGAAATTGATTGGCCAGGTCAGAGAGGCTCTGTGTATCGCTGAGACAAATATCATCTGCGTTGCCGAATACAGGGTCGCACTGAATTTGCCGGTTACTTAGCTCATCAATTTGTGTTTCGATATCGCTGACAAGATTATCGTTAGCACTATCCGTCAGTGTCTCAATAACGCTGCCGGTATCTCGAACCTCGGAAGATATGCCAAAGCGAAAATGAAATCGGTCGCCGTTTCTTTTCATTTGCATCATAGACGCTGGATTTTCAACGGCACCGGCGACACCTTGGGCGTTCGCAATGGCCGATCCACCAAGCGCAATGGATCTTGCATCTGCAGAAAAGGCTGGAGTGCTTAGCAGCATCGATGTTGCCAGAACAGGCAGTATTCGGGATAACGGGTACATAGGAACCTCATTAAGTACAGATCAGCGTGTGCCGAATGGCAGCGCTGTTTAGTCAAAAAGTAGGTTATCTAACGTGCATGTACCGTACCGATGCTAAGTGGGTGAGGTCGGTATCCCTGAATTTAGGTGCTTGATTTTTGAGCTGGGTTGGCTTGTACGGCTAACGCGGTGTTGATGATGGCGTGTCTGACTTGCTCGCCTAGCAGGTTACGAGCTTCAGCCTCCATGTCGAGCATCGTTGGCGTGGGGCTTATCTGATTGTCATCGACCACAATTAACCCGTGCTGGGTCAGATTCGAGATCAGTGACTTGTGTAGATGTTTGTCGTACAGGTCGCTCATGTGACGACCGTGAGTTCGCGAAAGTCGCTTTGCACTGGCTTCGCAGTGCTGAGCCAGCATTGCGAAATCCAACACCTTTTCACTCGAAGTCACCAGAATACAAGCGCATAGGTAAAAGCGTTCGAGCGCTGGCATAACGACCTCTCCTAGTCGCGTGAAGGTTACATCTTCTGATGAACCTGCGGCGACACGCTTCCAACCCAGCTCGGTTTTCGTCAGTAGCTGGCTGGCTTGCAATGCATCGAGAGATTGATCAATAGTGTCGTCGTCTAACTCGGTTGCCAGAAATAACTCCCCTTGCAGGAATGGAAAGGTCAGGCGGATTGACTGACGAATTTCGTCAGTTGAGCGTGACCGATTGTGGGATAGAGAAGCTGCGATTAATGCAGGTAAGGTCAGAAGGTGAAGTATGTTATTTCTGAAATAGGTTAAGCGCGAGGCTTGGCCGGTTTTTATCTGAATGATTTCACCGACAGGATCCTGATCGGATTCAATAAAGCCCAGGCGTTGCCCGTGCTCTATCAGTTGATTTGCATTGATATCAGGAATGACGACCAAAGAGCCTTCATAGGCTTTTTTCAAAAGCACCTGATAGAGCTCTATTTGCTGGATGAGTTCATTCCGACTAATACAGCCTCGTGGTGTGGCGAGTAGCGTAGTGGCCAGCAAGCTTATAGGTGTGACGCTAGTTGCTTCATTGATAGAGCGCATTATTTGATCGCCCAAGTCGTTAACTAAAGGCTTGATCCAGTCGGGTCTTACTGCATTCACTGTAAGATCCCGCCAATCCGGTTGTTGTGTGTTTAGTAAATCGTTCAGGGCAATGGGTTGGCCGAAATTAACGTAGACGTGCCCGTAGTCTTCTTTTAATGTGCGTATCGCTTTTAATAGACCTAAAACACTTTCTTTCTGTTTTTTACCGCCGGCAAGCTCGCTGGTAAAAGCGCCTCCCTCAAGCAATCGTTCATAACCGAAATATACCGGCACGAATGCCACTGGCGTTTGTGGGTCTTGTAAAAATGCATGTACGGTCATGGCAAGCATGCCGCCTTTGGCCGGTAGCAGACGCCCGGTGCGGCTGCGGCCGCCTTCCACAAAATATTCTAAGGCATGTCCGCGCTGCAGAATTTCTTTTAGGTAAGCATTAAAGACTGCGGTATACAGTGGCTTGCCGGCGAAACTTCGTCGTAGGAAAAAAGCACCGCCTCTGCGAAGAAGCCCGCCTACTACCGGCAGGTTTAAATTAACACCGGCTGCAATGTGTGGCAGGGAAAAGCCTTGCACATACAAAATATAAGAGAGCAGCAGGTAATCGATGTGGCTGCGGTGGCAGGGTACGTAAATCAGCTCATGACCATCAGCGACAGACTTTAATCGTTTTATTCCAGAGAGTTCTACGCCATCATAAAGCTGTGTCCATAGCCAGGTCAGCACTCGATGTAAGATTCGAACGGTCGGGTATGACACATCGGCGGCAATCTCAAAGGCATATTTCTGCGCTTTGGTACGGGCTTGTTCTATCGATACTTTGCCTGTGGCTTCCTGTTGGATGGCTTTTCTGACTGAGCTGTCAGAAAGCACATGATCGATAAGCATGCGGCGATGAGACTGATCGGGGCCCAGACTTGCGATGCGGCGTTGCCTGAAATGCACACGTAAAATTCGGGAAAGTTTTCGTTGTAATATGGGCGATGATTCGCCGGAGCTTTTTAGTGTATTAAAAGACAATGGCTCGCTGAAACTCAGCAGGGTATGGCGGCCATGCAGAAGCGTTGTAATCAATTTGCGAGTGCGGCCGCCAAATTGCCAGTTCTCTGTAAACATAAGTTTCCACAGCGACTGTTCCTTATCAGGCGCGCGACCCCAATAGATTGACACCGGCACTATTTGAAGCTCATCGAGTTCATTATTAACCCCTTCGTCTACCAGTTGACTTAGGCGGGGAGAGAGCACGTTTCGGTGTTTGCGGAAAATAAGCCCTTTGCGTTGTTTCAATACATCCACAGAATTAGGAAAGCTGACGCTACCGAATGTCAGTGTGTCCCTGGGTGCTGGCATGTTGTTGTTCTTGCATATGATCTCCAGCGCAGTTCTGTCTGCCAATCCGCCAACTTCCAACACATAGAGGATGGGCTTGTCCGGGTCGATCAGTGAGCTGGGTTCAACGGGGAGCACGTCGGGCTTGACCCACAGGGCCAAGATACGCGATAGAACACGTTGTATCGGATGGTAGACGGTATCAGGCATAATAAAATCCAACTCTCACAGCGTGATCATACCGTGTCCCGACTTACAACTCTTGACGAGTCCGATCTTTCTGAAGAATCGCTAGAGGCTCTGGCTGCCGTACGCATGAACAATAAGCTGGCACCCATCTATTTGCAATTTGCCAATAGCCAGCCGGCGCTGAACGCTTATTTGCATATGGAGGCGAGTATACGCAGCGGTTCTCTTGCCTTGACCGAGGTAGAGGCTGTTAAATTATGGCTAAGTCAGCAAACCGGTTGTGATTTTTGTCTGTCGGTGCATTCCTTCAAGGGCAAGCAGGCCGGGCTTGCGCCTGATGTCCAACTGGCCATTCGTCGCGGTGAACCCACCGGGACTGAGCGTCTGGATTGTATATTGGAGATTGCTGCTGTTTTGTTCAGGCAAAGAGGAAAACTTCCCGATGAGCTCCTTGCCAAAGCCCGCAGTTTGGAATTAACGGATGAGAACTTAGTCGACTTGACGATGGTGATGAGTACGATATTTTTTACGAATATCACGAACCACATCAATGATTCTCAGTCCGCTTTGCCACCGGCTGTTTCCATAGACGAATAAAACTACAAAATTTTAGTTTTTCCGATCACACGTCCCAAACCTTTTATTTGTGACCATCGATCGTTCCAAGAGATGCTGGCTTCACCGCGTTCGACTCGTCGGCGATTCCACTGTGCCAAGGTGGCTGAGTCTTGCAAAGACATAATCTGGGACGCCACTGCGTCGAGGTTGTAGGCGTCCTCTGCAGGTGTTAGTCGCACAGGAATAGCGGCAGTGTTTGCTGGCAGGCCGATCTGACTAAGGCAACTTTGCAATGCTTCCGATATTTGTCGGGCTTTACCACTGTCCTCGCCCAAATCGTAGGGAGGGCGCCACTCCGCACGTGGTGTGAGTTGATCAACATGCGTCAATACAAGCATTAACGGTGGAGCACGTCGTTCGGGTTTTGCCAGAAATGCCTTGTTTATGTGTTCATAGAGCAATTGATCCGGGGCTCTGGCTGGTTGCGTTGCCCGGGATACAAAAATGATGAGATCTGCATCGAAGGCGAGTTCTGTCAGAGTATGGATATCGACCGTTGTGTTGTTCAGTCCTACGGTATCGATAAAGTGCATCTTTGTACCGGGCATGATCTCTATGGCATGGCTCTGCGTTTGGGCGGTGGTGGGTAGGGTGTCTACCTCACTAGCCAAGGAATTTGCCAATGCATTTATAAGCGACGATTTTCCTGCACTGGTTTGACCCAGTAGCAGAATGCGCAGAGGCTCTTTCGAGATAGGTGGCCGCTTGTCGTCTTCGCTAAGGGCTGTGCTGCGATAGTGCTCAAGCTCTTCATCAGAAGTTTTGAGCTTACCGCTATACAAATCAATGGCAACCTGTAAAACCTCCTGTAATAGCAGGCGTTTTAGATCATTCTGTACGTTGGTGCTCAGATGCTTGAACAAGCGATCGGTGAATTGATCTTTTATCTCTCCCACTGCAGCCGCAATGGGATTGCTTAGACGAACCAGACGGCGTGCGTGATTCGCCCAGGTTAAGCCGGACTGTAAGTTGTCTTTATGTGCATACAGTGACAAAAGTGATGACAGTTTTACGCGCTCGGCATAGGGCACGTTAGCAAGCACGAATTTGCGATATCGGTGAGCGGTGACAGAGAGAACCAACAGTGCTTCAGGCAGTGTGAACCGATACTTCAGTGAAGCATCTTCGTGGTTGGATGCTTTTGTCTCCCCTGCATACCGCATAGCGGTGAGTGACAACAAGCGCAGTGATTGATCGGGTATGTCTTCCCAGGTTGTCGGAGTTTGAAGCATGTTTTGAATCAATTCGCATCCTTCGCTCCACACAGCCCTGTCTTGCTCGGTCCAGTCGGTCTTTGGTGTGAGAAGTTCTGGAAGAGGGAGTGACGTTTCCTCATCAGTGCTTAGCTTCTCAATTTGCTTAAGTCGCCGTCTTTCGGGCAGCAGGATAAAAATGACGTACGCGACACCTGTGACTGCCAACCAGCCGAGAACCACGATCAACAGCAACTCGTTGCTCGACAGGTAGATCAATCCTAATACTGAGAGCGTCGCCAACGGCAACAGCACCACCAACGCTATGTACAAAGCTGCACTGCTGTTCGTCAGATTGAAAAGCTTGTTTGGTTTCATGGGGCTTTCTGGTCTTCAAACGCTTGTTTAAATGCTTCTTGGAGACTCTCAGTACTGATGCTCAACTGGTTCTGTTGATGATAAAAGTACATACAAGCGGCTCGTCCTAGAGCATACGTGCTGGCAAAACTTAAAGTGGCAGCGGCTGCAGCGCCGGCTGACTGGCCGTAGACCGGAATAAACTTACCCAGCTGTCTTCCGGCCAGTGAGATCGCATAGCGATAGAGGAATCCGCTGCCCAATGCAGCGACAAATTCCAACGCTACTTGCCGATTCCATACAATGTTGTAGCGACCGGCCAAGGTGTGCAGTAGTTTCCCCTGAACGGTTGGGACCGCGAACAGGCCCACGGCCGGGAAGAGATCTACCGCCGCCGCGGCGCTGGCGTAGCCTAATATTTCACGCCTTAAGGGTAGGAACACTTCAGTCTCTCGATTATCGGCTTCATGAAGGGCGAGCACGCGAGTTAGCTCAGGCACCAGACTGACAATAGCGCGCCGAAGCTCGCTTAGACCTATGTTTATATCGTCGAAGCCGTCCTCTGGAGAAGTGAAGTCGACAAGAACAGATTCGGGCTTTCGCCCCAATGCGTTTGTTACCGCTTCAGTATTAAATTGAATCGCTCGGGTGAGTTCATCTCCACTCAGTGTATGTAAATGAGTATGCACATGGAGAATCGCCATGGACGCAAGCTTCTTACGCTGTGCAGTAAGGGCGTCAAGCACGGCTGACTGCGAAGAATCATCCACTCGGGTCACTAGTATCAACGCATGGCTTCCGTGGCTGGCGACCTCTATATCTTCAGTGGCATCGTATCTGGCCTCGCCCAGACCACGGGTATCCAGAAATCTTACGACAGGTGCGCTAGCAGGGTGATTGTAGAGTTGTGCGGTTTGCGTACACGGTGCAAAACCGTTTCCAATTTCGGTCTTGCTGTCTCCGGTCAACCGTTGAATAATAGAGGACTTGCCTGCCCCGGTCTTTCCCAGCAGCCATAACACAGGTACTGTGTCTCTATGCTGCTCTAAGGCGTTCTCAAGAGCGGGGCTGCTTGAGGGTTGAACAAGTTCTTTTAGCCAGCGACGAAATCCGGGTTGAAGCTTCATGAAAAGCGGCTTCCTTTTGCAGTTATTTCTACACACAACTCCAGTAAATTGATCCTTATGCGTGAACTACTCGAATTACAGACTGGACAAGTAGCGTTTATCAGCGGTCTCATGTCAGGGTTTTCCTTGTCCATCGCAGCTCACGTGCTGCGATATGGTGTGCGCAGTAGTGTAGCGAAATTAGTTTTTTTACTGTTTTTATTGTCATCCTTACTGTTTTTGGTTGCGCTGTACGTCGACGTGCGTTTGAGCATCGAGCTGGCAGGAATCGACTCGGTTCCTCAAGCGCTGTTAAACGACATCTCAAGCGTCAGAAATTTGGGCACCTCTTGTGCCACAGTTGCATTATTCATGTTCATCGTTGCCACAGGCTTGCTCGGATGGCTGGCCACTCCGTTTACCGGCTTTTTGAGCACAGTGATTGGAGGCGGTATTCTGTATACTCTTTGGTATGTTTGGGACAATATCAATGCCCTAAGCCTACTTTTGCAAAAAATGTAAGTCGAAATGGCTATTGTGCAGCGGATTCTCGATTACTTCGAGAGTCGAATACCTCCTTTTCCGGAAGAACCACCTAAGCGTCCACCAGCTACGCTGTTGCCGTTTTTGTGGTATTTCGTGCGCGATTCCTGGGTATGGCTGCTGCTCATGGCAACGTTTTCCGCCATCATCTCCCTGTTGGAAATAAGCCTTTTCAGCTTTCTCGGAAATTTGGTGGACTGGCTAGGGACCAGAGAGCCGGGGTCAATACTGCAGGACGAATCATCCAAGCTCATTTGGATGTCTTTGGTCGTGCTGGTGTTTTTGCCGCTTGCAGGATTTATCGGATCATTGCTGCTGCATCAGGTGGTCATCGGTAATTTTGTCATGACTATCCGGTGGAAGGCGCATCGATGGATGCTTGGGCAAAGCTATGCTTTCTATCAGGATGAGTTTGCCGGTCGGGTTGCAACCAAAGTCATGCAGACATCTCTGGCTATAAGAGATGCTGTCTTGAAAGTGTTGGATGTACTTGTCTATGTGACTGTGTATTTTTTCGGGGCAATGGTGTTGGTCGCCTCTTTTAGTGGCTGGATGATTCTGCCGTTTGCCGGCTGGCTTATCGCCTACGTACTAATGCTCAGATTCTTTCTGCCTCGTTTAAAGCAAATTTCACGGCTGCAAGCAGATGCACGTTCGGAAATGACGGGCCGGGTGGTCGATAGTTACACCAACATCATGACCGTTAAGCTTTTCGCTCATGCAGGGCATGAAGCGGAATACGCTCGTAACAGTATGAAGCGTTTCTTAGGCACTGTTTATCCGCAGTTTCGGTGGGTCACAGGTTTGAATGTCACCCTCGATCTCATCAATGCCACGCTATTGTTTTCGGTTGCAGGGGTGGGTATCTGGTTGTGGAACGCGGGTTTAACCGGGGTTGGGGCTGTGGCTGTCAGTGTTGGTCTGGTGCTGCGGTTACAAGGTATGTCGCACTGGATAATGTGGGAGTTGTCCGGTCTGTTTGAAAGCGTGGGAATTATTTACGACGGTATGTCTATGTTATCAACGAAGCAGGAGATCGTTGATAAATCAGATGCCAAGCGATTGGAAGTTCCGCACGGCGCTATAGAGTTCAACGACGTTCGTTTTCATTACGGGCGTGACACCGGTGCTATCGATTCACTATCCTTAAAAATTGCAGGTGGTGAAAAAATAGGCCTTGTAGGGCGCTCGGGTGCGGGAAAAACAACCTTAACTAATCTGATGCTTCGTCTTTATGATGTGGAAGCAGGTCAGATTATTATCGACGGTACTGATATTCGCGATGTGAAGCAGGAAAGCCTGCGTGAACACATCGGAGTCGTCACGCAAGACACCTCACTGTTGCACAGAACCGTCTATGAAAACATTGCCTATGGTCGCAGAGACGCCACCATGGAAGATGTTATTTCGGCCGCGACGCGTGCAAACGCTCATGAATTTATCTTATCGCTGGAAGACAGTGCCGGTCGTAAAGGCTATGAGGCACAGGTCGGGGAGCGTGGTGTAAAACTCTCCGGTGGTCAACGGCAACGATTGGCAATTGCCAGGATGTTTCTAAAAGATGCACCCATACTGGTGCTCGATGAAGCAACATCAGCGTTGGACAGTGAGGTCGAGGCAGCGATACAGGAAAATCTCAGTGCGCTTATGGAAGGCAAGACTGTTATTGCTATCGCACACCGACTCTCAACCATCGCCGCCATGGATCGTTTGTTGGTCATGGATAACGGCAATGTCATCCAGCAAGGAACTCATGAAGAGTTGTCGGTAGGTGAGGGCTTGTATGCGCAGCTATGGGCTCGTCAATCTGGTGGGTTTTTAAACACTAACGAGACACCCTAAGAGCCGGTAAGCTGCTACCTGATTTTTTGTTTCGCTACCCAATTAACATGCTTGATTATCTGGGCATCGTTGGAGATTTCTGTAAGCGTATTGAGTCGGGTACCCAATTCCATCTCGCTATAGAGTTTGTGTAGTCCACGGTGGCATCTTGAGCACAGCATGATGCCTTCGTTGAGTTGGTCTCGTGTATAGGTTTTTTCAAACCTTCGGCGTTTATGGAGTTTTCTAGGAATCAGATGGTGGAACGTCAGGTTGGTTTCCCGTTTGCACAAAACGCAGCTTCCAAACTTTAAGCGTCCACTCATGGCTTATCGCTATAGACACTGAAGGTCCGGTTGTAACAGGAGGGCTATTAGCCCCGTCCAACCCGTCTGATGGCTTGCGCCTAAACCTTCGCCGGTATCTCCATTAAAGTACTCAAAGAACTGATGCATGCCTTCGTTACTACTGGACAGTAGGTCCGGGTTGTCGCCGCACCAGGCACGTTGATCGTTTTCGTTTAATTCAAATAAATGCACTAAGCGCGAAGAGATTTCCGTTGCTACTTCTTCGAGTGTTTTATGGTTCCCTGAGCCAGTCGGGCATTCAATAGTGAACTCAGCACCGTAAAAGCTGTGATAGCGACGCAAAGACTCAATGAGCAAATAGTTAATGGGAAACCAGATAGGCCCGCGCCAGTTAGAGTTCCCGCCAAACATATCGGTTTCGCCTTCACCGGGTTCGTAACCAATGGTCAGGGTTTTACCGCTATCGCTAGTATAGGTATACGGGTTTGTCGCGTGGTACTTGGACAGGGAGCGCACACCATAGTCGGAGAGAAATTCACTCTCATCAAGCAGATACGACAAAACTTTACGCAGGCGTGTCTCTGTTAGAAACGACAGTAAATGCCGGTTTTCATCGCCACGTGTTTGAATGCTTGCCATCCTGTCGATAACTTCCGGAGTTTGTTTCATGTGCCAACGCATTCGTCGCGCGAAATTCGGAAATTCTTTATAGACTTCATCGGCAATAGTCGTCGCAGCAATCATGGGCATAAGACCCACGAGTGAGCGAACTTTTATCGGCGAGCTTCTGCCATCGGGCAGATCTAAACGATCATAGAAAAAACCATCGGTTTCATCCCACAGGCCTTCTGTCGTTTGATCACCATTGATAGCGTGGGCAATGCGTAAATAATGTTCGAAAAATTTACTGGCGATATCTTCATAAGACGGATTAGTGCGGGCCAGCTCTAACGCAATATGAAGCATGCAAGCGGAAAAGAAACCCATCCATGCGGTGCCATCAGACTGATGCAAAGTGCCGCCGGTTGGTGGTTCTTCGGATCGATCAAAGATACTGATGTTATCTAAGCCGAGAAATCCACCTTCAAAAATATCGTGTCCGTTGGTGTCTTTCCGGTTTACCCACCAAGTGAAGTTAAGCAGCAGTTTGTGAAAAATACTCTCTAAAAATGCACTATCGCCTTTGCCTGTTTGTTTTTTCTCCATGGCATAGACGTTCCAGGTTGCCCAGGCATGCACAGGTGGGTTCACATCGCCATAGGACCATTCGTAGGCGGGTAGTTGTCCGTTAGGGTGCATGTACCATTCGCGGGTAATCAGTAGCAGCTGCCTTTTTGCATAGTCCGCATCTACTGCGGCCAAGGGTAAGCAATGAAACGCGGTATCCCACACGGCATACCAGGGATATTCCCATTTGTCTGGCATGGACATGACATCAAAGTTATTCATGTGATGCCATTGTTTGTTGCGGTTGTTATTGCGCGTTACTGATTGTGAAGGGTCGCCGTCAAGCCACTGGTGTACGTTGTAGTAGTACAACTGTTTAGAAAACAGCATGCCGGATAGAGCCTGACGTTGAATCTGCCGATGGGTATCAGATGCCCTTGTCGACTGAAGTTGCTCATAGAAGGCGTCGGCTTCAGCACGCCGCTTAGACATCGTGGGTTTAAACCCGACGAAAGGCTTTCGCTTCTCTCCTTTACTTAAACGAATTTGTATCGTCTTAGATTCCAGTCCTTTTAGTTTTAACGAAAAATGTAATCCGGCCTTTGTTCCAATTTTGGCAGGATTAACGGCGGATTTTTCACCATTGACAATATACCGATGGAAAGCATCTTTAACCCATGCGCTGGTATTGCCCGTGCCAAATAGGCGTTCACTGTTAGATTCATTCTCAGTCAGCAAGACCTCAGGCGTACCTTGCCAGTACATCTGATAATTACCGAGTTGCTCGTGCTTAATATCGAAGATGTTGTTATCGCTGCAGTTTATCTGTGGTCGCTCTGATACATCTCCCTGAGGGCCCGACTCATAACCCCAGCTCCAGGTGTTTCGGAACCAAAGTTGGGGCACGACAGATAGGCTTGCTTTGTTTTCAGAGCGATTGCATACCTCGATACTGATGAGTAAATCGTCTTCTTGAGCTTTGGCGTACGTGATCGTGACATCGAAAAAATGATTGTCCTGAAAGATGCCAGTGTCGCTTATTTCGAATTCACGGTCCTTGCGACCTCTGTTGGCGTTTTCCTGTACGAGGGCTTCATACGGAAAGGCTTTATGCGGGTATCGATAGCGCATGCGGGCATAGCTATGCGTTGGTGTGCTGTCCAGATACCAATACAGCTCTTTGACATCTTCCCCGTGATTGCCTTCCGGGCCTGACAATCCAAACAAGCGTTCCTTCAGGAAGGGGTCCTGTCCATTCCACAGAGCCAGTCCGAAACACAGGTACTGATTTCTATCGCAAAAACCTGCCAGCCCATCTTCATTCCAGCGATAAGTGCGACTTCTGGCTTGATCGTGCGGAAAGTACTCCCACGCATTGCCATCACTGCTGTAATCTTCTCGCACGGTGCCCCATGCTCTCTCAGCGAGATAGGGCCCCCAGTGTTTCCAGTTTGCGCTTTGTTTCGCATGAGCATTGAGTCGCTTTTGCTCTGCACTGATTACAGGTTTGGAATTTGTCATGCTAATTCGGCTTATGGAACGGTCATAGTGTATCAATCACTCACGCGCGAGACACTGCTGCCGGCTGTGACTAGCTTGTGTGCGCAAGATTCCTTAATGAACAGTCTAGTCGAGGAATTTGGCCCGCCTCCATTGTGGCAACGAACCCAGTCTCTTGAGACCCTGATTCATGTGGTGCTAGAGCAAAAGGTTTCATTGGCCAGCGCAAAAGCCGTCATGCTTCGGGTTAAAAAGTTAGCGCCAACACTCTCACCCATGGAGTTTCTAGCAGTGCCTGAGTCAGCTTTGCGGGAGGCTGGTGTCAGTGAAAGAAAAGTATCTTATTGTCGGTCCATTGCAGAAGCCATGGTCTCGGGCGAACTGGATTTGAAAGCACTAAGGCGGTGCTCTAATGACGAGGTGATGCAGAGCCTTACCCGAATACGGGGTATCGGCCCTTGGACGGCAGGTGTCTATTTGCTCATGGCAATGCGCCGAAGTGATGCCTGGGCAAGTGGTGATAGGGCGCTAGTAGTCAGCTACGCTCAATGCACCGGTACGAAAGATATTCCCAGCTACCCGGAACTTGATGACATTGCAAAACGTTGGGCACCTTATCGTGGGGTGGCAGCGCGCGTTCTGTGGCACGCTTATTTGAGTCGTACCGCCCAATGAGCCGCTCAAACAACGCTCCCACACCTGGCCACGAACAGCAGACTGCATGGGGCGCTGTCATCGTACTGTATCTAGCCGGCTGCACAACGGGCTTGCATATCGGTAAGGTGCCGGTTGCCATTCCTCTCATTCGCGAACAGTGGCAGCTCAGCCTGACTCAAACAGGCCTCATTGTTTCGCTGTATTCCATCCTCATCGCTATCAGTGGATTATTGCTTGGTGTTCTAATCAGGCGCCTGGGCTACGTGCCGTTTTCCATCATCGGTGTAGCGACGGTGGGTGTCGGTGGTTTGCTGGGTTCGTTTGCAGAAGGCCTGCCGTTGTTATTAATCGGGCGCTCAATAGAGGGCTTGGGCTGGATTATTTCTGTGATCGTTCTGCCATCGTTGATATCGACGCTCAGCGCATCAAAAGACCGCTCGTTTGTGTTGGCATTCTGGGCATCTTTTTTACCGGTCGGGGCAGGTAGTATGTTGTTAATAGCGCCGCAGCTTCAATCAATGGGTGGGTGGCAACTGTCATGGTGGGTTGCAAGTGCTATCTCCTTGCTCGCAGCAAGCGCCGTGATTGTCGTGACGCGAAGGCATCGTGCGCAACTTGTTCCGCTGAGCCGGACTAAGGTTGAAGGTAACTATGCTGATTTAACCAAGCCCGTTGTCTGGCTTTTAAGCGGATGTTTTTTTGTTTACTCTTTCGGATACATTCCGTTGGTGTCTTATTTGCCGCTGTTGTTAGTAGAAACGTCTAGCATATCCCTGGCGGTGGTCAGCACTATTGTTGCCTTAGTGATGATCTGCAATGCGCTTGGCAGCATATTGGTCGGCGTGTTATCGCGTAAAGGCGTTGGCTATATCAGGCTGCTCATCACCGGACTACTGGGTGGTGGTCTTTGCGCATTGTTGGTATTCGCACCAGGTTCAGATACCTTCATGCGTATCACTGCGGCTGTTGCGTTTTCTATTATCGGTGGCTTTGTGCCCGGCGTTCTTTTTTCGATCATGCCAAAGGCTGCAAGCCATCCGTCTTCGGTCGGAATTCTGGTCGGATTCATGATGCAGCTGTCGGGTACCGGTATGCTCCTCGGAGGAATCGTTGTGCCCGGTGTCGTCGACCTATTTAACCTCTGGTCAGCGGCGGGCGTAACCCTGTTTCTGATGGCTGTGTTCGGTTCAGTGTTGGCCTATTTTGCGGGAAAACATAAATTTTCCCCGTAGCGTTTTACTGCCGTACAAGGTTATAAGTCGCCTTTCCAAAATGATTGTCGTTACATTCAAACGCGATGTCGTTTATATCGTTTTGTACTGTGCCGTTGCATTCTCCGGCCACGCTTTTGTTCGATACCTTAGTGGTATATTCCAGATGAATGCTTCGACCGTTGATGCGACCGGTTCCAGTTGTTATCACCGGTGTTTCATTCTCAGAGACTAGTGCTCTGCTATAAGCGAACTTTGAACCTGCCTGAGCAATGCGTGTAATCATCGAGGGTGTCTGTTTGTCAGCCCATTCCCCATCGAGTTGTAAGCGGGTGAAGGAGGGGAGTTCGATCGCATAAGTATCTACCGAACCGTTGTCATACCAGTCTGAGTTGAAAAGCACTCTGCTACCGGATGGACTCAACGTCGCAACACTTTCCCCTAACGCCGCATCGTAACCGGCATTACTAGCCTGTTTGCCAAAAGAGCGGTGATGAGCAACTCTACACATCTCACTTTGTTCAGAGTTCTCTGTGTTCACTAACACTATCTCTGAAAAGTAGGTGGGTGCTACTTGCTCCGTAGCGAAGTTTTCGAATTCTCCGTAACCCATAGTGGATAGGGCTTTCCAATTAGAGGACTGCTGATCGAATATCGAAATTGATTTCCCGTTGGATGCCGTTACGGTTTCAAATTGTGGCGTAATGGAATTGATGTCTAAAGCATTCGTTAAAGACACACCTTGAAGCCAGAAACCATCGCCGGCAGGCATTGCCTGAAGGGGTGTAGTCAATGGCCATTGAGTGTCTGCTCCCATAGCCAGTGAATGGTATTCATCGCTGGTGTACTCATAGGATACGGCCAGTGCTTTCCCATCCTTTGTGCCGCATTGATAGGCAAACAATTCATCGTTTAACGACGGTTTGGTGAACGTACCCTGACTGGCTGGAAATCCGTTGGCTTCGCAAATAGGTGCAAAGTCCGCGATGACTTCCTGAGTACCGGATGCAATATCAAATCGTTTTAACTGACCGGCTTGCTCATGATTGTCGACATAGAACACAGATAGCGGGTTGTACTGACTCCAGTAGACGGTGTCGCTGGCAACAGCTGGTATGTTCAAATCGCCCAGCATTTGATAGTTATTGCCATCCATCAATACGAATTTTGGTGTCGGGTCTGCTTTATCGAATCGATGCAAAATCAGCAGACTCTCGTCGTTGTTCCAGGCATCCGCAGAATTTGTCATGGGGCGGTGCACCTGTTCTGCCTGACTATTTGTGATTCGGCGATTACGGGTGTTGAATGCCGGATCCAAATACAGATTCATATAAGGAGACTGGCTTATCGGGGCAACCACAACCGGGTCATTGTGGCTAACCAAACCTTCGCAATGGTTGATGACAGGGGCGGTGAGTTGTTCCGAGATGTCGTCTACATGAGCCTGCCAGAGCTCGGCTGATTCTACCCACTCTGTTTCCGCCTCTTCGCTTGTTTGAGCAAAGCTACTGCAGCTAGCAAAGCTTAGAAGCAGTAAAATTTTTGTGATTGCAAAGCGCCTGCGTGTCGCGCACAGAGGGCTGGCTACGCGTGGCGCATTTGCTTGTTTGATATCAACTGTATAAGGCATATAACTGCATCCGAAGGCTTTGAATTGCCAAAGGCTGGTTGTTTTAACGAGTTCCACAGGAGGAAAACCCTCTGTGGACTCAACCAGATACGCAGAAATAACGCCAACTTTGCTTAATTTTTACAAAACAGGGCTAACCCTGAATCGGATGTTGGCGTAAACGCTAAATTCGCGTTCCGCCCAAGTGGCGTTGTATGTGGGAGCTGAATTTATCCGCTGACATAAAGCCGACAACACGTGCGGAACGAATTTCATAACCTTCTGTGTCGTAAAAAATTATTCCCGGTGGTCCGAATAGATCAAAATGCTTCAGCATCTCTTGGTCCAGGTCATCATTAGCTGTCACGTCGGCTTGAATAACTACGGCGTTTCTTAAAAGGTCTTGTACGGTGCTGTCTGTAAAGGTAAATGCTTCCATCTCTTTACAGCTGATACACCAATCCGCATAAAAATCGAGCATGACGGGCCGGTTCTCGCGACTTGCCAGCGCAACAATCTGGTTAAGCTCAGACACACTCTTAACAGGCGCAAATGCAAGGCCGTGTTCCTCGGATGCGGTGCCGCTTGCGTTGTTCGATGCTATGCCGCGCAGGGGAGTTGTGTAACTGCCGTTTCCTGACAGAGCGCCAATCAATAATGCAACGCCGTACAACAGAACAACAAGGCCGAGTCCTTTGCCGAATCTCTGCCAGCCATTGCTTTCACGTGTGAGCGTATCTGTTGCGCCAAAGTAAATGCCGCTAAACAGGGCGAGAACACCATAGAGTGCCATCGTGACAGTTGACGGTATGAATCGGGAAATCATGTACACCGCCATAGCCAGCATGATGATACCGAAGACGTATTTCACGGCATTCATCCAAGCACCTGCTTTAGGCACAAATTTGCCTGCTGATGTTCCGATTAGTAACAAAGGTGCGCCCATGCCCATGCCCAGTGCAAACAATGCCGCACCACCGATAACCGCATCACCGGTTTTAGCAATGTAGATAAGTGCACCGGCTAGAGGTGCAGTAATGCAAGGCCCGACAATCAGCGTTGAAATAAAGCCCATCGCAGCCACGCCGGAGACTTGACCGCCCCCTTGTTTGTTCGACCACTTAGTCAGCTTCTCTTGAAGCCGGACAGGCATCTGTAGTTCGTAAAACCCGAACATGGATAACGATAAAACAACGAACAAGGCAGCGATGCCAGACAGTACCCAGGGATTCTGTAGGAAAGCTTGTACGTTATAACCGGACAACCCGACGATGACACCCACGATGGCATAGGTTGTCGCCATAACAAGTACATAGATAAGCGACAACTGAAACGCTCTGAACGTACTTATCTTATCTCCCTGCCCAACGATCAGGCTGGATAAAATGGGAACCATCGGAAGCACGCAAGGCGTGAACGCTAAAAGAATTCCGAATCCGAAGAATGTGGCAACCGTCAGCCACAGACTATTGTTGCTCAACATCGTGAACAAGCGATCTTGCTCTGACTGACCCATCGATTCAGCCGCGCCTGCGTTACTGGTTGCGATCAGTCGCTCGGACGAGTTGCCGCTGGTGGGCGCAGAAGAGATGCTGGCGGCGACTATCGGGGCATCGGGTGAATCCGCATCGAAACTTAAAGGCAGACTGACTTTGCTAGGTGGAAAACACACACCAATATCAGCACACCCCTGATAACTGATAATCAGATTGCTACCGGTTGTAAGCGTGTCTGCGTTGATACCGCTAATATCTATTCGAGCATTGGCGGTATCTCGAAAAACTTTTACATCCCCGTAGAACTCATCGTGTTGATCAACACCCGGGTCTAGGCTGACTGTGTTTATAACAGCGCCGGGAAGGTTTTCAAATGCAAACGAAAGTTTGTGTCTGTAAAGGTAGTATCCGGGTTCGATAAACCAACGCACGCCAATGTTCTGAAAGTTGGCTGACGATATTTGCGGTAGATACGCTAGTTCGGGAGGCAGTAAATCATCTTGTGCGCTGCTAGAGCCAAAAAAATTGGTATTCGAACCTGTTCCAGCCACGGGTGATGCTAGAGAACTGGGTAAGGGGTCACTCGGCGCCGTTAGGCCCAGGCCTGCCGACATCGTGTCAGCTATCGATGATTTTTCAGAGGCGGGTAGTTCGAATGGAATTGAGACGGTCGTGGGCGGATAACACAGACCTATGTCAGCGCAGCCCTGATATTTAACCGCCAGAATTCCGGATTTAACCGGTGAGAGCGTGGAGTAGGGAATTTCTATGTTGACAGCGTTTCGGTAAATCGACATTTCGCCGAAATAATCATCTGTAAGAATCTGCGCTTCAGGGAATTTAGGTTCCCCGAGGATCATCGCCACATCGGACACAATCGACGACAGTGCTGATACAGATTCAACAGAGTCCACTTTAAAAGAGGTTTTATCCCGGTAAAGATAATATCCTTCTTCGATATCGAAACTTACCGTGAGCGCCTCGCCAGTCGCTTTACTTAAGCTGGGAACAAAAGCCACTTCGGGTGGCAGCGGTTCGGGGTTACCTCCGAGTAGATTCCCGAGGGCCGGAGCCCGGGTAGATAGAAGCACAAGCGCCAATAGCGCTGAGGTAAACAGCGCTGCAGCCCATCGTTTTTTTTGCAGCTTGGGTAAATCCTTGTGCATGACTGAATTTGCTAGTGAGGTCGTTCTGGACCACTGGGTTGATACAATGCCGGTCGTCTCGGCTCTTTAGTTAACGCACGCATTGTAGAGGATACTGGTAGCAATCCTTTCGCCAATCAGAGCGAGTGAGACGCTAAGCCCTTGTAAGAGTCCCTTTGTAGCAATAGGTTCCTGAACCATCTTAGGAGTATGTAATGCCGTTTGCATTGATCTTATTCATCGCGATGCCGATTATAGAAATCGCTGTATTGCTGCGGGTCGGCGCGGCGCTCGGGTGGTTCCCCACGCTGGGAATCGTCGTACTGACCGCGGTCGTAGGAACGGCCATGTTGCGCCAACAAGGCTTAGCCACACTAAATAAGGCCCGGCAACGCATGGGTGCCGGGGAAATGCCGGCGCAGCAAATGCTCGAGGGGGTTCTTTTGATGGTCGGTGGGGTGTTACTTCTCACCCCCGGTTTTGTCACTGATGCCTTTGGATTTGCCTGTCTGCTGCCTTGGAGCCGTCAGTGGCTGGCCAAGAAAATAGCCTCCCGCTCGGTTGTGGGTGTTGCCGGCGGTATGGGTGCTGGGGCTGGATTTGGACCTGGGTTCGGTTCCGGATTTGGTCAAACAGGCGGGCCGGCAGGGCGGCCGGGTGGCACGACCGTCGGGTCCGGTACGACAGAGGGAGCGCAGAAATCCGGAGAATCAGCCTCCAACGGCAATTCCGCTCCGGGCGGTCAACCCCGGCCGGATTTGGGCAAGTCCAGCCGTGATGGGGACGTCATTGATGCAGAATTCCGCCATATTGACGACTAGAGTGAAAAATTCTTGGCCCCGAGACTTGATATTGTAGAAAGCGACATTAGAATTGGCACTCGTCGAGGGTGAGTGCTAACAGCCCTTGAGTCATTTTCCTAACAATTGAATTTTATCGGAGTCGTATTGGTATGAACATTCGTCCGTTGCATGACCGCGTGGTCGTCAAGCGCATGGAAGAAGAGCGCACGAGTGCCGGTGGCATTGTGATCCCTGACTCAGCTACCGAAAAGCCAGTCCGTGGTGAAGTGCTGTCAGTGGGTAAAGGCAAAATTGCTGAAAACGGTGATGTGCGCCCTTTAGACGTAAAAGTGGGTGATCAAGTGTTATTTGGTAAATATTCTGGCACCGAAATCAAGGTTGACGGTGAAGAAGTACTGGTAATGCGTGAAGACGACATCATGGGTGTCTTCGAGTAACCACCGGTAACAAACCGTTCTGACCGTCAGTCGAGAGTCCATCTCCTGCCGGTTTTATTCAACAAATTAATGAGGATTGCATTTCAATGAGTGCCAAAGAAGTCCGTTTTTCCGATTCGGCTCGCCAACGTATGCTTAAGGGCGTTGACGTCCTGGCAAATGCCGTAAAAGTAACATTAGGTCCCAAGGGCCGTAACGTTGTACTGGACAAGTCGTTCGGTGCCCCTACCGTCACAAAAGATGGTGTTTCAGTTGCCAAAGAAATCGAACTTGAAGACAAGTTCGAAAACATGGGCGCCCAGATGGTTAAAGAAGTTGCCTCGCAAACTTCTGATATCGCTGGTGACGGAACCACTACTGCTACTGTATTGGCTCAAAGCATCGTTCGCGAAGGCTTGAAGTCAGTTGCTGCTGGCATGAACCCTATGGATCTCAAGCGCGGTATCGACAAGGCAGTTGCTGCAGCTACGGCTGAACTAGCTAAGATGTCTAAGCCTTGCAACGACGAGAAAGCGGTTGCTCAGGTTGGTTCTATCTCTGCAAACAGCGACGAGTCAATCGGTAACATCATCGCTGAAGCGATGGCTAAAGTCGGTAAAGAAGGTGTTATCACTGTTGAAGAAGGCAAATCACTCGACAACGAACTTGACGTTGTTGAAGGTATGCAGTTCGACCGTGGTTACTTATCTCCATACTTCGTCAACAACCAGGATGCAATGACTGCAGAACTGGAAGACCCATACGTCTTATTGTTCGACAAGAAAATCAGCAACATCCGTGATTTGCTACCAGCACTGGAAGCAGTTGCTAAGTCTGGCAAGCCATTGTTGATTATCGCTGAAGACGTTGAAGGCGAAGCTCTGGCAACATTGGTTGTTAACAGCATGCGCGGCATCATCAAGACTTGTGCAGTAAAAGCACCTGGTTTTGGCGATCGTCGTAAAGCCATGCTTCAGGATATCGCTATCCTGACTGGCGGTCAGGTAATCTCTGAAGAAGTTGGCTTGTCTCTGGACAAGATCACTCTTGAAGATCTGGGTACTGCCAAGCGTGTAACTGTCGATAAAGACAACACAATCGTTGTAGACGGTGCAGGTTCATCTGAAGAGATCTCAGCGCGAGTTGAGCAGATCCGTACTCAGATCGACCAAGCGACTTCTGACTATGACAAAGAGAAGCTTCAAGAGCGTGTTGCTAAGCTTGCCGGCGGTGTTGCGGTAATCAAGGTTGGTGCAGCCACTGAAGTTGAAATGAAAGAAAAGAAAGACCGTGTTGACGATGCGCTACATGCAACGCGTGCAGCGGTTGAAGAAGGTATCGTTCCTGGCGGTGGTACTGCACTGGTTCGCGCTATTGCAGCTGTTGAAGCTGTTACTGGCGATAACCACGAGCAAGACATCGGTATCGGTATCGCTAAGCGTGCGATGGAAGAGCCTCTTCGCCAGATCGTATCTAACGCGGGTGGCGAGCCATCAGTAGTTGTTGCTAAAGTACGTGACGGTTCAGGTAACTTCGGTTACAACGCTGCCAATGGCGAATACGGTGACATGGTTGAGCTGGGTATCCTGGATCCAACTAAAGTAACTCGTTACGCTCTTCAGAACGCTGCCTCTGTTGCTGGTCTCATGATCACTACAGAATGCATGATTGCTGATTCCCCTAAGGATGATGCGCCAGCTGGTGGCATGCCTGATATGGGCGGCATGGGTGGAATGGGCGGCATGATGTAATTTAATACCTTTCCAGGTGTTATTCATCATGTGAGCTAATTCTCACTTAGTAGTACCAAAACCCCCGCCACTGCGGGGGTTTTGCGTTTCAGGGCTCCGGTAAATCCACCTTCAGGGCTGGCGCACCGTGCCGATACCTAACCAGTAAGGCAAGTACTTCGCTCTGCCTGATTGAGACACTCATAGGATCGGTTTTTTGGATTTCCGTCGAGAACTGCTAAACGTCTATCACTCTAAGACTGCCCGTCTGATGGCTGGTTCGTTAGCGTTGATCCTGTTCACAAGCCAGTGGATCGTGTTTCTCAGTGGGCTGTACAACGACTACCACGACAAGATAGCTCAGCACATTTCCGTTCAGGAAACCAAAGTCACTGAACAGATACATCTGGTCGATGAACAGTTTGAAAATCTTCCAGAACTGGTTTTCGATGAATCCTTAATCGGGCTTGTCATCATCAGCGGCTCGGATGATTTATTACTCAAAGCCGGTGAGACGCTGGGCTTTTCCAGTATTCGTGAACAGCTCGTTGCGAACAATTACGTGCTTAACTTCCAATGGCTGGTGCAAACACCCGGAGAAACACTGACGGTTATCGCCTACGTAGATACCAAGCCGGATGTTATCGCGACAGTCGTACTTGCCCTGCAGCTATTTGTCTTAGCCTTGTTTACGAGTTTGTTAGCGGCAGCTGTGGTCATGATGGGGGTCTTTAGGTTTTATGTGTACCCCATGGAAAATTTGATTGAGGCGCTCAGGACTAGCCGGGAAGAAAGTCAGGGCCGCGCACCAGAGCTTATTGAGCTCCCTGAAAGGGCAGACCTTAAGCCGCTTGCACAGGAAATCAATAACCTTATAGACGGACAACGCAAGTCAGAAAGGCAAGTTAAGGTAAAACAGCAGTACTTGGAATTCGCTGCGCACCATGATCCATTGACACATCTGCCTAACCGCCTGATGTTCGAAGATGCGTTGAAGAAAACGGTGCGGGCATCAATTGCCGATGACCGGTCGTTTTCAGTGTTCTTAATCGACTTCGACAACTTTAAATTCTTTAACGATCAATACGGTAATTTGATTGGCGATAAAATGGTTATCGAAGTGTCCAATCGATTACGCACTCAGATTTCTGAAGTTGACTTAATCGCAAGGCTTGATGGCGATGAGTTTGTTGTTCTGCAGCAAGATGTCAGTGATACAGAATCTATTGAAAACATTGCCCAGCGCATCATGAAGGTGGTATCCGAGCCCTATGAATATCGAGGCTTCACACTCAAGACTGCTATCTCTGTAGGTGTTTCTCGTTTTCCCAGTGATGTCTTAGTCAGTCAAGAAGATGAGTTGCTGGGAGAAGAGATTGTCAATAATGCCTCAGTGGCTTTGCAAGAAGCTAAAAGCCAGGGTAAAGCCCAGTACCAGATGTTCACTGAGAAAATGCGTAGCAACCTTACTAATCGAATTCGGTTAGAAGAAGATCTGAAAGTGGCTTTGCAAGCAGGGCAGTTTGAAGTCTACTACCAGCCGAAGATCAACATACATACCAAAGAGGCTACCGGTGCAGAAGCTTTGGTGAGATGGAATCATCCAACGCACGGTTATGTATCCCCGGAAGACTTTGTTCCGGTTGCTGAAGAAACAGGCATGATCATCGAGTTAGGTGAATGGATACTACGTAGTGCGTGCTACAAGATGCGAGAGCTTCAGCAGTTAGGCTACCTTGGCCTTAACGTTGCCGTTAATATTTCTGCCGTACAGTTCACCGATGGCAATCTACTACCCATGGTGCGCAAAGCGCTAGATGATTCCCAGCTCGCTCCTCATTTGCTTGAGTTGGAAATCACTGAAAGCGCCGTCATGCACGACCCTGCCGAGGTTATTAATTCACTACATCAATTAGGTGCGCATGGCATGAAGCTCGCCATTGATGATTTTGGTACTGGATACTCATCGCTCGCCTATTTAAAGAAATTTCCAGTTGATACGTTAAAAATCGACAAGGCCTTTATTACTGACATTTCCAGTGATGGCGATGATGTGGCGATTGTTGAAGCGGTGCTGGGGCTAGGAAAACACTTCAATATGAAAGTGGTCGCTGAAGGTATTGAAGATGAATCGCAGCTCGAATTTCTGAAGGCCTCGGGTTGTGATATCGCCCAAGGGTATTTTGTCAGTAAGCCTCTCAACTCAGAACAATATACTGAGTGGCTACAGCGTTGGCCGTATGGTGTGCAAGATGCTGCAGCCAACGACCCTGTTAGTTCGCACATGGAACCAAAGACGGGCACGAACGGATAATCTTCCGTCGTTTTTTAATCCCAAACGTTCAGGTATGCTGCACATGAGTTCATGTGTAGGGTGCGGTAGCGGTGGCTAAATCCAAAGAAGAAAAGTGTGGTTGGTGCCTGGGTAGTGAGTTGTATATTCAATACCACGACGAAGAATGGGGGCGCCCCAATTTCGACACTCAACACCTGTTTGAAATGATCAACTTAGAGGGTGCGCAAGCCGGTCTAAGCTGGATAACCATATTAAACAAACGCGAAGGCTACCGAAAAGTCTTTGCTGAATTCTCCCCTGAAAAAGTTGCGCGATTCACCGATGCCAAGCTTGACAAAATTGCTGCCAATCCAGCCATCGTCCGGCATAAACAGAAAGTGTACGCCGTACGTAAAAACGCGCAGGCCTTGCTCAGTTTAAGAGATTCCGGTGAGGAATTTTCAGACTTCGTATGGAAGTATGTAGACAACTCCCCGGTGGATAATAAAGTGCGCAAGCTCAGTGACGTACCCGGTAGTACGGACGTTTCAAAACAGATGAGCAAAGACTTAAAACGGCTGGGGTTTTCTTTTGTCGGCCCGACTACCTGCTATGCGTTTATGCAAGCTGCCGGGCTTGTTAATGATCATCTTGTCAGTTGTCCTTGCTACAAGCAGGTCAAGCTGTAGCTAGAGATTCATTGACCGAAGCTCTTATGGTCTCCCGCCAGCCACTGTTCTTCTTTGTCGGTATTTGTGCGCCCCAGAACTTTGTTTCTGTGCGGGTAGCGGCCGAACTGTTCAACAATCTCCTGGTGTTCAATGGCCGAAGCCAGAGCTCTATCGGCAAACTCAGTGTATTCGTCGGGTGCATCGTTTTTCAGCTGTTGAAAAAGCGCCACCGCTGTCTTTTGCGATTCACGTGACTCGTCATGTTCGAACGGCATGTAGCAAAACATCTTTTGCGTGAACGTGTAGTGGGATGTGTAATCTAGATCCAGCGCGTGTCGACTCGCGGCAAGGGCTTTGGCATCTAAGGCAAATGCCTGCGCAGTGCCTCGGTTCATATTGCGATTGAACTGATCTAACAAGATAATAAGTGCCAGTGCTGACTGTGCATCTTCTAACCAATGATCAAGTTCGCCGTTGGCCGCAGCGCTCAGGGTCGCGGAGTAGGTGGCCTTTAAATATTCATCGAGCTTCTTTCCACCCATGAACCAACGCTTCAGCTGAGGTAGGTCCATGCGCCCCGAATCATCGTCTTTAAACCACGTATCAAGAACGTGTTGAGCATCCAGCACAGCATTTATCTGTTTGAACTCGTCTGAACTCATAAACTACCTCTGTATGATCCGGTGGGAGTAATCGGGTGGATTCCTCTATGTACGATACCGTTTGGGCAGAGTTGGCGCTATGGCAAATCTTGCTGGTGGGTGCGTGCTTTATGTGGAGCGGCTTTGTGCGTTCCGGTCTTGGGTTTGGTGGTGCCGCGTTGACGCTGCCTCTGCTGCTAATGATTCACAACGATCCTCTGCTGTTCCTACCGGCTATTTGCTGGCAGTTGTTGTTTTTCTCATTGCTTACGGTGTCCACGCATTGGTCGAATGTGAGTTGGGCGCACATTAAGCATGTGTCCTTACGTCTTTCCCTGCCATTCGCAGCAGGCTTGTTCGGATTGCTCAATTTATCCGGCCCAACGGTGTCGCTATTCGTCTATGTCGTGACCCTGGCTTACGGCATCGTCTACATGCTTAACAGGGTGATGGTCAGTCGAGGAAAAATAACCGACTGGCTGTGCCTTATGGGTGGCGGTTATGCCAGTGGTGTGTC
>JAHDGK010000010.1:74365-107195 GCA_020627685.1 Granulosicoccus sp.
GAAAAATAACCGACTGGCTGTGCCTTATGGGTGGCGGTTATGCCAGTGGTGTGTCTCTCATTGGCGCACCCTTAATCGTGGCGTATAGCACCCGGCACCTAGCTGCCTCCCAATTGAGGGATACGCTCTTTGTCATGTGGATATTTTTTGTCGTGGCAAAACTATCCGCGCTTTCTATCGCCGGAGTCGATCTCCAATGGCAGCTCAGCCTGCTGACCCTGCCTTTGGTGGCGCTAGGGCATTGGTTGGGGCTGAAGCTTCACCTGAGAATAGTGGCCGGTGAACAAAAACGTTTCCATCAAGTCATCGGATTAGGACTTGTGGCGATTTCTATTGTCGGGCTAGGGGCAGCGCTTTGATATACTCTCGCGCAACTTGGCACTCTTTCTTGTATTAAACGGAGACTTAAATCGATATGGCGACCGCAAACGCTGATCAGTCATTGAATTCTGCTGCTACTTTATTGGATCAGCTTGTTCCTGCAACCGATGCCGGCACCTCAACCTGGGTGCGAAACATCGCTGCCGTGGTTGTTGGCAGCATTCTGCTGACCTTGTCCGCTAAAGCTTCTATCCCTTTCTATCCGGTTCCAATGACCTTGCAAACCCTGGTTGTTCTGGCCTTGGGAATGGTGTTGGGCCCAAGATTGGGTGCAGCGGCTGTTATCGCCTACCTGGCGCAGGGTGCTATCGGACTTCCCGTTTTCGCAGGCACTCCTGAAAAAGGAATTGGACTGGCCTATATGTTGGGCACTACTGGCGGCTACCTGCTCGGCTTCATCGTGGCGGCATATGCCACAGGCATGCTGGCAGAGCGTCGATGGGACAGATCTGTAGTGACAACGATTGCCGCCATGGTGATCGGAAATGTCATTATCTATGCTTTTGGTATTGCCTGGTTAGGCAGCATCGTAGGTTGGGACAAGCCGGTACTGGCTTGGGGCATGACGCCGTTCTTACTGGGCGACTTAGCCAAAATTCTTATAGCGGCGGCTGTATTGCCAACTCTGTGGAAACTATTTAAGTGATCAAACAAACTAGTGCTGTATTTCTATGTCTTGCCTTGGGCTCAACGGCGTCTGCCGCAGGCCTTAAGCTGGATGATCTAAAAGATGCGGCTAAAGCGGCTATTGAAAGCAGCACTAGTGGCTCAGGCGGCAGTTCACTGGGCGCATCGTTAAGTTCAGACGAGATCACCAAAGGCCTAAAAGAAGCATTAACCACGGGATCAAATGCCGTGGTTGATCAACTCGGTGCGGCAAAGGGTTTTAGCGGCGATCCCGCTATACGTATTCCATTGCCTAAGTCTTTGGTGAAAGCCCGTAACGTGGCTAAAAAAGTCGGGCTGGAAGGTTCATTCGACGAGCTTGAGTTAAAGCTCAATGAGGCTGCCGAACAAGCAACCCCAAAAGCCCGCGCGCTTTTTGTAGACGCTATTCAAGATATGAGCGTTGACGATGCCAAAGGAATTTTGCAAGGGCCTGACGATGCCGCAACTGAATATTTTCGCAGCAAGACAGGGGCAGACTTGCAGTCCCAAATGCGTCCCATCGTCGATGGAGCGCTTGCTGACGTTGGTGCGGTTACCACGTTCAACAAGTTACTAAAAAAATACAATGCCATTCCGTTTGCGCCAAAAGTGGATGCGGACCTCACAAGCCACGTTGTAGAAAAAGGTTCGGGTGGAATCTTTCACTATCTGGCTGAAGAGGAAAAAGCGATACGTGAAAATCCTATCAAGCGCACCTCGCAGATTCTGCAGCGCGTTTTCGGCGGAAGCTAACTTATGAATCCCCCAGATCTTTCCAATCGACACTCATTTGATCGCGACGAGCTCATAGCCTGCGGTAACGGTGAGTTATTCGGTGAGGGTAATGCCCGATTGCCATTGCCCAACATGCTCATGTTCGACCGAATCACGAGCATTACCGCCGACGGCGGTGCCGCGGGTAAGGGTGAAATCATTGCAGAGCTCGATATCACTCCTGACCTATGGTTTTTCGATTGTCATTTCCGTGGCGATCCCGTTATGCCGGGTTGTTTAGGACTGGACTGCATGTGGCAGCTCATTGGTTTTTTCTTAGGGTGGAAAGGCAATCCTGGTCGGGGCAGGGCTCTGGGTGCAGGAGAGGTTAAATTCTTCGGTCAGGTTCTACCTAAGGCTGAAAGAGTGCGCTATGAAATTTCCATGACGCGGCTCATTGAGAGAAAACTGGTAATGGGCATTGGTGATGCCCGCATGCTCGTAGACGACCGAGAAATTTACACGGCCCGTGATCTACGCGTTGGTTTATTTACATCTACAGAAGATTTCTAACGAGTATTTATTATGCGTAGAGCGGTTATCACCGGCATCGGTATTAAGTCGTGCCTGGGAAATGATAAAGCATCGGTGACAGAGTCATTGCGGGAAGCAAAATCCGGCATCACCACTCGTGAAATCTATAAAGAAATGGGAATGCGTAGTCATGTGGCTGCAGCACCCGATCTAGATCTCAAAGAAGCCATCGACCGCAAGCAGTTCCGGTTTATGGGCGGGGCAGCTGCCTACGCCTATCTGGCCATGCAAGATGCGATTGAAGATGCCGGTCTGACGCCTGAAGAAGTTTCTAATATTCGTACAGGAATTATTGCAGGTTCTGGCGGCGGCTCGTCCTTGAGCCAAGTTGAGTCTGCCGATATTCTTCGCGATCGCGGTATTCGACGTGTTGGCCCTTATCGGGTAACGCAGACCATGGGTAGTACGGTGTCAGCGTGTCTAGCAACACCGTTCAAAATCAAAGGCATTAATTACTCTATATCGTCTGCCTGTTCTACCAGCGCGCATTGTATTGGCAACGCTCTAGAACTTATTCAGCTGGGTAAACAGGACCGCGTTTTCGCGGGTGGTGGCGAAGAAGAACATTGGACTTTGAGTTGTTTGTTCGACGCGATGGGTGCGTTATCAACTCAGTACAACGACACACCTGAAATTGCCTCAAGAGCCTACGACGCTAACAGAGACGGTTTCGTTATTGCCGGTGGCGGCGGTATGGTGGTTGTAGAAGAGTTAGAAGTGGCTAAAGCGCGTGGCGCGACCATCTATGCTGAAGTAGTGGGTTATGGCGCAACGTCTGATGGTCACGATATGGTGGCACCTTCTGGAGAAGGCGCTGCCCGTTGTATGCAGCTTGCCAGCGCGACCGTCGATTCACCGATCAATTACATCAACGCGCACGGTACCAGCACGCCAGTGGGCGATATCGCAGAACTGGGCGCGGTTAAAACTGCTTTCGGCGATGCGATTCCACACATTGGTTCTACCAAGTCCTTGTCTGGTCATTCATTGGGCGCAGCCGGTGTTCAAGAGGCTATCTACACGTTACTTATGCAGCAGGCTGGATTCATCGCAGAATCCGCGCATATCGATAACCTCGATGAAGCGGCTGAAGGTATGCCAATTGTGCGCGCCAGAATCGATAATCCGGAAATGGACACCGTTATGTCGAACAGTTTCGGTTTTGGCGGCACAAATGCGTCGCTGGTTTTTCGAAAAGTCTGATTTCGGCTACTGGTTCGCAGTCAAGTTTCCGACGTAATCGCTAAAAATTGGCGCGTTTTGGCCGATACATAAACTGTCAAAGAGTAATGGTTTGTGTCTCATGAAAGTGATGATTGTCGACGATTCAAAGTCCATGCGGATGATTGTGAAGCGCACACTGAAGCAAGCGGGCTTCGATGACATGGAATTCGAAGAAGCAGAAGACGGAACGGAAGCTTTGGATAAGATTGAGGACTACGCGCCTCATCTAGTTCTGTGTGATTGGAACATGCCGATGATGAACGGTATCGACTTCCTTCGAAAAATCCGTGAAGCCGGAAACTCAGTCAAGTTCGGGTTTGTCACGACTGAATCTACGGCTGAGATGCGGGCAGAAGCCAAAGAGGCGGGTGCTCAGTTTCTTGTCGCAAAACCCTTTACAGCTGAAACGTTTGAAAAAGCGCTCAGGCCAGTAATAGGATAATCATGGCATTCAAAATGCCAGAGGCCAACCAGCTCGTCCAGATGATGGACATGATGCTGGGTGCAGAGACTTCAGCAGTGGTCTCAGAGGACTTCGATGCCGCGACGGCCACGCACACGGCCCTTTATGTTGATGACGACGGCGAGACGGTTGCAAGTTGCCGTTGCACACTGCCCACGGCTGCAGCGCTAGGTAGTGCGCTCTCTATGATTCCACCGGGCGGTGCAGAATCCATGGTGGAAGATAAGGCCTTGTCGCAGGTTGCGACAGAAAATCTGTACGAAGTGATGAACATCTTCTCCAGCCTGATGATGGATGACAAAACATCGCATCTTAAATTGATGGAGCTTCAGGCGAGTAACGATGCATCGATTGAAGGCGAGTCTTGCGCGTTTGTTATCGACTTAGGTAAGTACGGAACCGGTCATCTGTTGTTCAACGTTGCCGCGTCGGCTTAAGCTTCAGTAAACCAACCAAGGTTCATCCAACGCTGCCCGTTGTTCTCTCAAAGACTGGATGTGTTCGTCCCAAAATCGGGCTTCGGCAAAAAACGGAAACGCTTTCACAAAGGCCGGGTCCTTCCAACGGCGTGCAATCCACGCGGCGTAGTGAATAATGCGCAACGTTCTCAACGGCTCAATCAGCGCAATCTCTCTCTCATCAAATGTTCTGAATTCGTTATAGCCGTCGAGCAGATCGGCTAGGCGCGCCTGCGCGTATTGACGCTCACCGGAGATGAACATCCACAGATCCTGCATGGCGGGGCCTGTCGCCGTATCGTCAAAGTCCAATAGGTGAGGGGTGTTGTCGCTGCCCCATAAAATATTTCCCGGATGAAAATCCCCGTGCAGCGATATCTCTCGGTAGTCCGCAGCATCTAAGCAGTCGTGTACCTCGGGCAGGAGATCATCGACAACGCTTTCATAAATATGCGCCTGTTCCGTGGGGAGTATGTTTGCATCCAGCAGGTAGTCTGCGCACTCATCACCCAAGCGAGTGGCGTCGATAAACGGCCTGTGCTGGAACGGGAAATTCTCTGATACCAAATGTAACCTGCCAATTGTTCGACCTATAACAGCCAGTTGCTCAGGGTTATCAAGTTCAGGTGGGCGGCCACCGGCACGCGGGTAGAGGCTAAACCGGAATGGAGGCGCATAATGAAGTGAGCTGCCTTCCGCATTTTTAATGGGCGTGATAACCGGTAAATCGCGCTCGACCAGGGCATCGCAGAAGGCGTGCTCTTCGAGTATGGTTTCATCGCTCCAGCGCTCCGGACGATAGAATTTGGCAACGATGGTCTGTCCGTCTTCCAGTCCGATGGAGTACACACGGTTCTCGTAGCTGTTGAGTGCACTGACCCGTCCGTCAGTGCGATAGCCCGCGCTGTCTATCGCATCAAGGATCTGTACGGGATCCAGCGATTGAAATGCTGTTGTAGCATCTAAGGTGTCTATTTTTGTTGCTCGGTTAATGTCGATAAAAGTCGCGATTTGTCTGCAAACTAAGCCTATTTGATGCTATCTTTCCCGAATGCTTCGTTTGGGGCTGTAAAAGCGTCTGCAAGCAATAAAACATGGCCAGCCCGTAATGCTATGAGCTGCCACATCGTTATTTTATCCACGTTTAGGAGAGTCGGAGTATGTCACAGGTATTGGTGCTCAATGGCCCAAACCTCAACCTGCTAGGTACCCGTGAGCCGGAAAAATATGGCTCCTCAACTCTGGCAGATTTAGAAGCGACTCTGACTCGCGACGCAGAAACCCTCGGGGTTTCCGTCGATTTTTATCAGAACAACAGTGAAGGCGCTCTTATTGACCGTGTTCAGGCGGCTAAAAAGGAAGGCGTTCAAATCGTCATTCTCAACCCTGCCGGATACAGTCATACCAGTGTTGCATTAAGAGACGTGTTCCTCGGAGTGGATATGCCGGTTATCGAAGTGCATATCTCCAACATCTACGCGCGTGAAGCGTTTCGTCATCATTCTTATTTTTCCGATATCGCGATAGGCACCTTGGCAGGATTTGGTATTGCCGGGTACAGCATGGCCCTAACGGCCGCTAGCGCATTCGTGAAAAACAACTCGAACTAATCTGGGAATCATTCATGGACATTCGTAAGATCAAAAAACTGATCGAACTCTTAGAAGACTCTGACGTCTCCGAAATCGAGATCGTCGAAGGCGAGGAGTCGGTAAGAATCGCTCGCGCCTCTGGAGTCACTTACGCAGCACCCGCACCGGTTGCACCTGCGCCAATGGCAGCAGCGCCAGCCGCGGCTCCAGCTGCGGCAGCACCAGCGCCTGCTGCGGCAGCGTCCGACGATGCCATGTTGCCACCGGGAACCATCATGGAATCACCCATGGTTGGAACCTTCTATCGATCCTCTTCACCCACGGCATCGGCTTTCGTTGAAGTCGGCCAGAGCGTGAATAAAGGCGACACCATCTGCATCATCGAAGCCATGAAAATCATGAACCAGATCGAAGCTGAGATCAGCGGTACGGTGCGCGCGATTCTCGTTGAAGATGGTCAGCCGGTTGAATACGGCGAGCCATTGATCGTTATCGATTAATCGGGGGACTAAACATGGTTGCCCCACTAAAGAAAATTCTGATTGCGAATCGTGGTGAGATTGCGCTGCGCATTATGCGTTGCTGCCGAGATCTCGGTATCCAGACCGTTGCGGTGTACTCCACTGCAGATCGTGATTTAAAGCACGTGCGACTGGCCGATGAAGCCGTGTGTATCGGTCCTCCACCTTCGACAAAAAGTTATTTGAATGTCCCTGCCATCATCAGCGCAGCTGAAATAACGCGCTCAGATGCCATTCACCCCGGTTATGGTTTTCTCGCTGAGAACGCCGATTTCGCTGAACGTGTTGAAACCAGTGGATTTAAATTCATTGGGCCCACCGCCGATGTCATCCGTCTGATGGGCGATAAGGTCAGTGCCATCGCTGAAATGAAGGCTGCGGGTGTACCGTGCGTGCCGGGCAGTGATGGCCCGCTGGGCGACGACATTACAACCAACAAGCGTATAGCCAATGAAATCGGCTATCCCATCATCATCAAAGCCGCTGGCGGCGGTGGTGGTCGTGGTATGCGTGTTGTTCGATCGGACGACGAACTTGAAGAGTCTATTGCGATGACTCAAAACGAGGCGGGCACAGCTTTCGGTAACCCTGTCGTGTACATGGAAAAGTACCTGGAAAAACCGCGTCATATTGAGTTTCAGGTGATTTGTGATGAGCACGGAAATGCCATTCACTTAGGTGAGCGCGATTGCTCCATGCAACGTCGCCATCAAAAAGTCGTTGAAGAAGCACCGGCACCGGGTATCGATGAAGCCACCCGTGCTGACATGGGCAAGCGCTGCGTCGATGCGTGTAAGCGATTAGGTTATCGCGGGGCAGGGACTTTCGAATTTCTTTACGAAGATGGACGTTTCTACTTCATCGAAATGAATACTCGCGTGCAGGTTGAGCATCCGGTAACGGAGATGATCACAGGCATCGATATCATCAAAGAGCAGATTTTTGCTGCAGAAGAGCGTGTGCTGCGGTGGAAGCAAAGTGATATTCGCATCAACGGTCACGCTTTTGAGTGCCGTATTAATGCGGAAGACCCGGTCAACTTCATGCCTTCTCCGGGAACCATCAAGCAGTACCACCCGCCAGGTGGTTTGGGCGTGCGGGTAGAAACCCATATCTATAACGGCTACACCGTGCCGCCACACTACGATTCCATGATTGCCAAGCTGGTGGTTTACGGCAATACCCGTGAGTCTGCGTCAGCTCGCATGAGAGGTGCTCTTAGTGAGGTTTTCATCGATGGGATCAAAACCAATATTCCATTGCACATGGATATCTTCAACGATCCGGCTTTTCAGGAGGGTGGCACTAACATTCACTATCTGGAAAAGAAACTGGGCATTAACTAGCCGCTGTGAGTGAAGATTGGCTAGAGGTCACGCTGCAAGCTAAACAGCAAGACGTTGAGGCGCTGGAAGATTGGTTGTTCGAATCAGGGGCTTTGTCGGTCACGCTTCGCGATAGTGAAGACGACGATGACATTGCCCATGCAGTGCTTGAGCCTGTCCCGGGAGAAGTACGGCTTTGGGATGAAGTCACCTTAGTTGGCTTGTTTGCTCAGGATTCCACCCCGGAGCAGGTACAAAACGCACTGTATTTAGCGGCAGCCATGACGGGCTTGTCCGTGCCCGTGCATCGCATCAGTAAGCTGGGTGATCGCGAGTGGGAACGTGCCTGGATGGATAATTTCAAGCCCATGCAGTTCGGTGATCGACTCTGGATTTGTCCCACAGAGCAAGCGGCTCCAGATTCAGACGCAGTCACTATCCGTCTGGACCCCGGTTTGGCCTTTGGTACAGGGACGCATGCCACAACGGCGCAATGCCTGGCCTGGATGGGCGATAAAACAAAAGAGTCTCTGACACCGTTTAAGGGCCAAAGCGTCATTGATTACGGCTGTGGTTCCGGCGTGCTTGCCATTGCAGCGCTTATGCTGGGTGCGAGTGAGGCCTGGGCTGTTGATATCGACGAGCAGGCTATTCTGGCAACCCGAACCAACGCGGCACAGAATAGCGTGGTGGAAAACATCAAGGTCGGCCAACCCGATATTCTGGGATCAGTGCAAGTGGACGTGCTGTTGGCGAATATTCTGTTTAAGCCGCTGATGTCTTTAGCCGACAATTTGGCGCAGAAAGTAAAGCCCGGCGGGTCGCTGGTGTTATCTGGAATCTTAGAAGAACAAATGGAGCCGCTGCGCTTGCGCTACAATGATAACTTCGAGTTTGCCCAGAATCAGGTACAGGATGGATGGGCATTAATGACCGCTGTCCGACGCTAACGTAAGCATGGCAAAACCCGGCAATATTCCGCGCTCAGGTGCCACCGGCGCTTCGGCGATTGGTTCGCCGAACGGAGTGCGGACTCGGGCGCAGAAAAAAAGCCATCCCGCCGCTAGCTCGTCAGATCTGCAAAGCCTGAATCCTCAAACATGCTGCTCCAATTGCCAGACGGTTTTCGAGGTATCTCTGGAGTTGCTTTCCAGCTCTGACACACGGGTACGATGCGGCGAGTGTCTCAGTGTATTCGATGCCTTATCCAACTTGCGTGAGTTCAGTGAAGACGGCGATTACACGCTCTCTGATACGCAAGCTGCCATTTTGCAAAACCTCACAGGCGCCACGTCTGCCAACAGTGCTCCTAAACAGACGCACACTGAAGAGGACAAGCTACTCGATGCCAGTGCGGCCCTGCTTGCGGGTTTGGCAAATGATACGGGTTCACTCGACGTCACTTACTCCGACTTCGACCTGTTCTCAACAGATGCCGGTTTGCCCGATGTCCAATATTTTGACAATACGCGCGATACGCCACGGTTTCATTTTGATGATGTTGCAGATGTCGACGACGAAACCTTCAACGACACCTTGTTTGCACAGGACGTCACCGTTGATGCGCGTTCAACATTGCAAGAGCGCTCAGCTAAAACAGTTTCCGGCATAGATGTCGTGACGGACATCGGTTTCATCACCGATGACACCCAAACTGAGCCGTTAATTTTTGAATACCAAGACCCGGAACCTGAGCAGCTTGACGTTCCAGCGGTTGAAAAGCCTTCCGTTCCAGAAGAACCCAAGCGCGTTTTTGTAGAAGAAGAGTCCGCTTACGACTCACCAGTGGATACCCGTACGTATTCGGGAATTGACCGTGACTTAGAAGTACCGGAAAAACGTTCAACACCCTGGATGTTGCGTACGTCGTTGTTTATGGTGGTCGTCTTACTGGCGACAGGCTTGTATGGTTATCGCGAACGTACGGCGCTTCTCAACAACGATCATGTTCGACCGGTACTTGATAGTGTGTGTGGCGTCTTATCGTGTCAGCTTCCACCTAGGTACGATTTAAGTGCATTGCGTGCGGTACAACGATCGGTCGTGTCACACCCAACGGTTGCCAATGCCCTCGTTATCAGATTCGGCATCGTTAACGAAGCCAGTTTCAGTCAGGCCTACCCGGTGTTAGAAATTCGACTTAGCGATAGGGCAGGGCGTTTGGTCGTGACCAACCAATTTTCACCCAGTGAGTATCAAAGAGGTTGGCAAGAGGGTGATGTATTGGACTCGCAAAAACGTCTCGATATAGCGTTAGCTGTACAGGATCCGGGAAACACTGCCATGTCATTTGAGCTTGACTTCCACAAAGTCAAGTAGCAACGCACATAATTTTCCTCTACTGCTGTAGCCCCATACGGTATTTTTAAAGTTTAATCTGTATTACGATACACGGCCGCGTTTAATTCAAGGCTGACATGATCGAGATAGGAGCACACGTTGTAAAAACCCCCGTGTTTCTCGCTCCTATGGCAGGTGTAACGGATAGACCATTCAGAGACTTATGTGCTCGTGAAGGTGTCGGCTACGCTGCATCAGAAATGATTTCAAGCGATACCCTGTTATACGCAACTGCCAAAACACGCCATCGCATTGTTCGATCAAACAATGGTTTACCGCATGCCGTTCAAATTGCAGGTGCGGAACCAGACGCAATGGCCGATGCTGCCGAGTTGAACGTTAAGCACGGCGCGCAAATCATTGATATCAACATGGGATGCCCCGCGAAAAAAGTATGTAACCGCATGGCGGGCTCAGCTTTGCTTGCAGATCCGACACAGGTGCGTGCAATCCTCAAAGCGGTTGTTGCGCGTGTCGATGTTCCGGTTACCTTAAAAATTAGAACAGGACCTACACCCGAATCTCGCAACGGTGTAGAGATAGCCAAACTTGCACAAAGTGAAGGCATAACATGCCTGGCTGTACACGGTCGTACAAGAAGCGACCGGTTTAAAGGGCAAGCTGAATACGACACCATAGCGTCGATAGTAGATGCGGTTGATATTCCAGTTATAGCCAACGGTGATATCCAAAACGGTGACGATGCCTTAGCCGTTCTTGCACACACTAAAGCGGCAGGTGTGATGTTAGGCAGAGCAGCGCAGGGAAATCCCTGGGTGTTTAGAGAAGTTGCCGCAGCCCTTGAAGGGCGAGCTATCCCCGAACGTCCAGACAGCACTGAAATAGGTCAAACCCTATTGGTCTATTTATCGGGTTGTCACGAATTATATGGAGAGTACCGGGGAGTGCGCATTGCGCGAAAGCACATTGCTTGGTTTTGCAAGGGTTTGCGTAATGCAGGTAGTTTCCGAGAGCAAATAAACAAAGTTGATGACCCGCTGGATCAACTGAAAATGGTCGAGACGTTCTTCACGCATCCCCATTTATTTCAGGAGGCAGCGTAGTTTGTCCCAACAATCTGTATCACTAGCTATGTCAAAAAAATCTTCTGTCAATGAATCAGAAAAAACTCAACGTGTTGATTCTGACTTAGCCGTTAAACCGGCAAACACCGCTATAGCCAATTGCGTTAAGCACGAGCTTCGTCGCTACTTCGATTTACTCGATGGAGAGGAACCGTCAAACGTTTATCACCTGGTGATGAGGCAGGCTGAGCATGCGTTAATCGAAAGCGTAATGCAGGAGTGTGGTGGTAATCAAAGCAAAGCCACCAAGTGGTTAGGGATAAGCCGCGGTAATTTACGCAACAAACTTGCTGATATGGGATACGACTGACTGTGACTAGTTTGGCCAGAGCGTGTGCTCTATTAAGTGTTTCCGACAAAACTGGAATTGTCGAGTTGGCTAAGGCCTTAGCGGACAACGATATACAACTGCTTTCAACCGGTGGCACTGCAACAGCATTGCGCGATGCCGGACTAAAAGTCACCGATGTGGCTGAGCACACGGGCGCTCAGGAAATGATGGCAGGCAGAGTCAAAACATTGCACCCGACGGTGCATGGCGGCATTCTCGGCAGGCGTGGCATCGATAACGACATCATGCAGGAAAGAGGCATTGCCCCAATAGACTATGTCGTTGTAAATCTGTATCCGTTTGCCGCAACGGTTGCTAAAGACAATGTCTCCTTTGCTGATGCTATAGAAAATATCGATATCGGCGGGCCAGCGATGGTGCGCTCTGCTGCCAAGAACCATGCATCGGTAACGGTCGTCACAAACCCGTCAGATTATTCGAGAGTGATCGAATCGCTTAAGGCTTCCGATGAACAACAACAAGCGTTGCGTTTCGACTTAGCGGTAAAAGCGTTTGAACATACAGCACAGTACGATGGCATGATCGCCAATTACTTTGGTCAGCGAGTGGGTGAGCATTCGCATGAGAGCCCCAGTGATTTTTCCAGAACACTAAATACCCAGTATCAGCTTAACAACACACTCAGGTACGGTGAGAACCCCCATCAGAAGGCTGCGTTTTATCGGTCGGCCTCTGCAGGTGAGGGCACCATTGCGGCGGCTGAACTAAAGCAGGGCAAGGCTATGTCCTATAACAATGTTATGGACGCCGATGCCGCTTTAGCGTGTGTACGGCAATTTAATGAACCAGCCTGCGTCATCGTAAAACATGCTAATCCGTGTGGTGTTGCTGTAGCCAATAGTCAGCAGGCAGCCTATGACAAGGCCTATTTAACCGATCCTACATCCGCTTTCGGCGGCATTATTGCGTTTAATCAAGCTCTGGACGCAGCCGTTGCGCGTGAAATCATTTCAAGACAATTTGTGGAAGTCATTGTCTCTCCAGGCGTCACTGAAGAGGCGCTTTCTGTATTAGCCGAGAAGCCGAATGTCAGGGTTCTTGATTGCAGATCGTTAGACAATGCAAGTGTTGCATCGAGTATGCAATACAAGCCGGTGTCAGGCGGGTTGCTGGTTCAAGATGACGACCTACTGAATGTTCAGGAAGACTCATTGAAAGTAGTCACTGAGCTTGCCCCTACGCCTGAACAACTTAAAGATCTGTTGTTTACCTGGCGGGTGGCTAAGTTCGTGAAATCCAATGCCATTGTCTACGGTCGCGATACTGCAACTGTGGGTGTTGGAGCCGGGCAAATGAGCCGAGTCTATTCAGCCAGAATTGCGGGCATCAAAGCGGCCGATGAAAACCTGACGGTTGCCGGTGCTGTTATGGCGTCTGACGCATTCTTTCCGTTCCGCGATGGCATTGATAACGCAGCGGCGGCCGGCATTGTTGCGGTGATACAACCGGGTGGGTCACGTAATGACGATGAAGTCATTGCGGCAGCCAATGAGCACGGTATGGCTATGGTGTTTACAGGCGTTCGGCACTTTCGGCATTGAGCCATTAGTGCCCTAAGTGATGCTTTGGGCGCTCAGCTCGCGTAGAAAAGACCAATGAAGCCTGCGTTGTAACTCATGTGCAGTGCAATGGGCGAATACAAGGACTTATGCCGTTCTCTTGCCCAGCCAAAGACCAATGAGGGCACGAAAATTAACGCTGCCCACAAAGGGGGTTGTCTTAGTAAGTGTGCCGCTGCAAACAACACTGATGTGATAAGGCAGGCGATGCTGATGCCGGCAAAAGAGCGATAGAGTTGCCCGCGGCTGAGTAACGCGCCTTGTATGGCACCGCGAAACACAATCTCTTCAAGAACGGGGTACGCAACAACGCTTAAGAGGACGACTCCGAGTGCCAGTGGTTGTTGTCTGAGTGGTACACCCAGCGTGTACATGGCAAACCAACAGACAGGTCCTGCAAGTAATGCGGCCCAGAAGGCACCATCACGTAAGATTTTTCTTATAGTGTTGGTGTCGTGATGGAGTTCGTCTGCTTGACTGTTCAGGGCTGTTCTGTGATCTCAATGCGATTATTTGCGCGACGTCCCGCTTCGCTATTGTTGTCAAAGACGGGTCGCTTGCTACCAAACGATCGTAACAGAAGTCTGTCCTGGCTAATGCCGCGTTGTACCAAATAAATTCCGATGGCACGCAGGCGTTGACGAGTCAGCAACGATTTTTGCTGAGGATCACCGGCATTGTCTGAGTGTGCTGCTAATTCCACTCGGGTATTCACGTTGCGTCGTAGCAAAGCAGCCAGCTCGTTAAGCGCAGGCTCGGCAGTCGCCAGTGGTAGCGGTGAGTTATCAACGAACTGCAGGTTCTGAGCAATTCGAGCGAACGGTGAGCATCCGCTTCCATCAACAAGAGAATTTGCGAGTGTACCGCTACACCGGTCTACATCATCGAACACACCATCACCGTCTGAATCAGCTTTCACTGCAACAGTGGGTAAAGCAGGTGGTTGGGCCGTTGGCTGTGCTGGGATTTGTCTAGTGGGTGTTGACGATGAATCACGAAATTCTTCAGCCGGCACCATCACAGCCACTTCTGGTACTTGGTTGTCTGCGGGTAAACCACCTCCGCGCGTTCTGTCTGTATTCAGTGGCGGCGTGTACGTTTCAGGTAATGTCGCCTGTGGAGGAATCGGCATTGCCTGAGGCGAAGGTACCGGAGTTGATGTAACAGAATCTCTGGGTAGCTCAACTGGCGCAGGTGTTGGTAATGGTGGACGCTCAACAGGTTGTGGAACAGATCGTGGTGCGCGGTTTTGTCGACCGCCGAATCTAGCCACTACTGAGATGTTTCCAGAGATTGCATCAGCATCGTGATACATCATCTCGCCGCGCAGTGCCAACATGTCGGTGAAGTACGTTTCAAGGCCAGCTCCGACACCAAAGTAGACACCGGCACTGGATTCTGTGCTGAGTTCTACATCGGTTTCGCGCTCGAGGTAACCCATGCCGAAACGACCGTAAACCGATGTCCCGAACACTGCATTGCGTCTTCCATCACGGGAGTCGAAAAAACGGTACAAAATGGATGCGTCCGCTGCGCTGAATGTCGCAATGGTCTCATCACTGAAAATGGTATCGCCCAGTGTGTACAGCTGAAACTGTCCGCTGCTTCTCTCATCAAAATCACGACCGAAGAAAACAGTAGCACCGGTCCCCACTTCTTCCTGACGGGTTATCGCGTTATCTGCAGCACGCGGATACAGTAGGGCATTGGAGTAACCTGCACCTACGTACCACTGATCGCCAAGATCTGCCGTGGCTGGAACTGCAAGACAGGCTAATAGGCTTGCAGAGACTAGGTTGATTGATAGTTGTCTGAACACGTAGCTGCTATTCGTCGATTGAGGTTCTAACCCGTCTACCGGTCGGTAAACAGGTCGCGAACGAAAACCGGAACTAGTTCACCGGATATAGCTACCCTATCGGGTGTGTTCAATCAGACTTGAGCCACGTGGCTACATCATGAGCGCAGTAAGTTAGTACACCGTCGCAGCCGGCTCGTCTGAAAGCCATCATGGTTTCCATGACGATCGCTTTCTCATCAATCCATCCTTGCGCTGCAGCCGCCTTGATCATGGCGTATTCGCCACTGACGTGGTACGCATAGGTGGGTACCGCAAACGTGTCTTTGGCGCGCCTTACGATGTCCAGATAGGGCAGCCCAGGTTTAACCATGATCATGTCTGCGCCTTCTTGCAAGTCGGCGGCAATTTCATGCATCGCTTCGTTACCGTTACTCGGATCCAGTTGATAGGACTTTTTATCAGAGTCGCCTAAGGCGTCTGCCGCGCCAACAGCATCGCGGAACGGTCCGTAGAAGCTTGATGCGTACTTGGCCGCGTAACTGAGTATCTTTGTATGACGATAGTCAGCAGCTTCCAGGCATTCGCGAATGGCTCCGATGCGGCCATCCATCATGTCAGACGGTGCGACCACCTGGGCGCCAGCCTCGGCGTGGGAGAGGGCTTGCATTACAAGTGCTTCCACCGTCTCGTCGTTCATGATGTAGCCGTCCTCATTCATCAGGCCATCGTGTCCGTGCGGTGAGTAGGGGTCTAATGCGACGTCGGTGATTACGCCCAATTCAGGGACGGCGCTGCGCAATGCTCTGATGGCGCGTTGTACCAAGCCGTTGCTGTCCCATGCGCCACGACAATCATCGGTTTTCGCCGAATCGTCGGTAACGGGGAATAACACGACGGCTGGCACTCCCAAAGCAAACACAGCTTCGGCGGCTTTTGTCAGTAAATCGATGCTGAGTCTCTCGACCCCTGGCATAGAGGGCACCGGCTGACGCTTGTTTTCACCCTCAATGACAAAATACGGCTGAATCAGCATGTCCGCGGTGACATGATGCTCCTGCATCAGTTGACGGCTGAAGGCGTCTTTTCTCATTCTGCGGGGGCGGTTTCCCGGGTAAGGGGCTCTTACGCCAAACACGGCCTGATTGCTCATGTCGCTAATGTCCTATTAAAATTGTGGTTACTCATTACAAAGTTGGTCTTCGTGCGCCAGTTCACCGTGCCCGGCAAAACCGTTTCGTATTGTTTACGCTATTGAACAGCGTTCGGTGCCGGGAACGGCTATTATGCCCGGTGCTTTGAATTTGTCACCAAAGCGCCTTCCGCTCAATCTGTATCAATAAACTGGTACGCCGCAGCTTAAACTACCTACCAGTAAAATAATTGTCCCGGGTTCGGTTAAATGTCCAAAGCAAAAACAGGCAGCTCAAATATGATGGTAGTGGCAGGGTTTTGTGCCGCTATGTCGCTGCTCGTTTGGTTGTTTCTAATGCTCTTCCACGATGCTTTGTTCGCGCCCTCCGAGCGCATAGTCCATACGGAAGAGCAAACCGAAGAAAGTAAATCAAAACCTAAGCCTGCTAATAAGTCTGCCAGCAGCAACGCCCCGTCAAAGCCGTCATCCTCCTCTTCTGAATCAGACGACACCGTCTTTCGACTCACTAAAAAAGCGACGTCAGCGCCGAGAAGCACCGCCTCTGAAACCACTTTTTTTGCCGCAGAAGCAGACGAAAGATCGGCCAATCGTTCCGAGGAGTTAGAGACTGCAACCGAGAGATCCACCCGCCTGATGAGGGAGACTCTCGGGATTTCGAAACGCCCATCGCCAACGCATGCAATCGATGTATCCCTGATTGGTGGTGGTGAGTGCGTCAAGCCGGGTGAAAAGACATCAGAAATTCCGGTTCTCTTTAGCCACAACGGTGCCACAGTACGGGGCAAGAGCTTCATAGAATTAAATGCTCTTTTGACCGTTCATCGTCGTTGCGGGCAGGGTGTATTTAAAATGACGATAAACCCTGCCGGGGACGTTGATGCGAGCGAACCATTAACCCGGATGCGTCTTGATGAACTTAAATATTTCTTTCAGCAAAATGGTGTGCCGCTAGAGGCCCTGAAGTTTCCTTCAAATTTATGATTAACCGCTACACAGTAATCGGTCAACCGATTGCCCATAGTTTGTCACCTGTTGTTCATCACCTGTTTGGTGATCTAACTCAGCGAAAAATAAACTACACACGCACCGAAGCTACCCCTGAAACGTTTGAGCAAGTCGTGCGCGATTTCCAAGCTTCGGGTGCGAAAGGTTGCAACGTTACCGCACCTTTCAAAGAGCTTGCGGTTAAGGTGTGCGATCGCGTTGCGCCGCATGCATTAAGAGCCGGCTCTGTTAATACGATTCACATGCAACGCGACGGTGCACTTGTCGGGCACAGTACGGATGGTCCGGGCCTGGTGGCTGATATCCAGACTAATCACCGCCTCGAGCTGCAAGCCAAGAGAATTTTATTGTTGGGTGCCGGTGGTGCGGCAAGAGGTGTTGTCGAACCTCTACTTGCCACGCAGCCTGCCAGCTTTCATATTGCTAACAGGACGGCGAGTAAAGCCGCTGCACTGGCAGATATGTTTGGTGCCGACGGAGCCATTACGGCGGGAGGCTATGACGAACTTGCTGGTGAGAACGCGTTCGATATCATCATCAATGCAACTACGCCCAGTGCTGATGGTGGCAGGCCGTTAGTGCCGGACACTGTCATTAGTGAGCAATCACTAGCCTACGACATGACGTATTCCAGTCGAGACACCGACTTCATGCAGTGGAGCACAGCGCTGGGTGCCTCCAGTTGTAACGGTCTTGGAATGTTGGTTGAACAAGCAGCAGAGTCATTTTTTATCTGGGAAGGTGTGCGACCTAAAACCCGGCTGGTTTTCCCGCGTTTAAATGAGATGCTGTCTTAAGGATTTATTGATAAGGGATATTCGCATGCGACAAATGGAATACACATCGACGGGTCAGGCGATCATCAAATTGCCCTCACTTCGGCGCAGAGCATTGACTGGTCATATTGCCTGGCGCATCACCAGCGTGCTTGTCGCGATCGTCGCAACCGTCTGTTTGTTCTTAGGTCCGAATAAGCAGGCTGCCGCCAATGACAACCAAGCTCAGGACACATTGCCGACTATAGACATTCGTATTAACGATGTCCCTTTAAAGGTCGAACTGGCCATTACCGGCCAGCAGCGGTACATGGGACTGAGTTTCAGGGAGTCAATGGACACCGATGCGGGTATGTTGTTTGTGTATCCGGCTGAACGTGCTCTGACGTTCACCATGCGAAATACACGCATCCCCTTATCCATCGCCTTTATTTCTGAAGATCTTGTCATCAATGAAATTCACTTGATGGACGTTGGGCCGGGACAACTGTTTGATTCTGAAAAGGTCGCTATGTTTGCGCTGGAAGTTAATCAGGGTTGGTTTAAAAAAAATGGAATAAAGGCTGGCGATAGAATCGTCATGCCCTGATCGGATGCGTTAGCATGGAGGCTTAGTCAAAGTCTTTTAGGTCAGAATTCTTGTCTACGAACACTTCAAGCTCTACCACATCCCCCTCAATCCTGACATTTCATGACGGTCGCTGGCAGCAGGGCAGTGTGCCTGTGCTTCGCTCGGCAGATCATGGAACCTGGCTGGGAACCCTTGTGTTCGATGGTGCTCGTCGCTTCGATGGCGTATCACCGGATTTAGAAGCGCATTGTGCCCGGGTCAATCGATCGGCTGTGTCGCTGGGTATGAACCCAAGCTTATCCACCAGTGCCATTATTGAGCGCGTTAATGAAGGTTTGTCTCAGTTTGATGATGCAGCCGCTGTGTATATTCGTCCTATGTATTGGTCTACCGGGTACGGAGACGGCTTTATAAGCGCCGACCCCGAGTCAACTGACTTTTGCCTGTGCCTTCAGGAAATACCCATGCCGTCCGTAGATGCCACTGCCACGTTGGCAACCACCCGCTTTACACGTCCTACACTCGATATGGCAACGGTAGATGCGAAGGCGGCCTGTTTGTATCCCAACAATGCACGCATGATTCGAGAGGCCATTGCGAAAGGTTTTTCTAACGCTCTTGTGTGTGACCCTCTTGGAAACGTTGCTGAGTCTGCTACCAGTAATGTGTTCATGGTAAGAGATGGTGAAGTATTTACGCCGATTCCAAACGGCACTTTTTTAAACGGTATAACACGGCAACGAATTATTACGTTGTTGCGAGAAAGTGGAATAACCGTGCACGAAAGTAGTTTGCGCTACGAAGACTTTCATCAGGCTGATGAAGTTTTCCTCACCGGCAACATCGCCAAAGTGACACCTATCGTTGCATTCGAAGAGACAAAGTACGAGATAGGGCCAATTTCTAAATTGGCCAGAGCCGCTTATTTGGATTGGGCTAGATCATGAAGAAAAACAGACTCGGAAGAACGGACACATTCGTCAGCGAAATATGCCTGGGTAGCATGACGTGGGGGTCGCAAAATACCTTTGCTGAAGCATCCGAACAAATTGCCTGCGCGTTGGATCATGGCGTTAACTTTATTGACACCGCAGAGATGTACCCGACAACACCCATGTCGGAAAAAACCTTAGGCGATACCGAAACCATTATTGGTGAATGGGTGGCAGCCTCCGGTCGTCGAGATGAAGTACTGCTGGCAACTAAAGTAACCGGTAAAGGTAAAGAATGGATGTATGGCGGTAAAGATATAACGCCTGAAAAGATTCGCGTATCGGTCGAGCGCAGTTTGAAACGATTACAAACAGACCGCATTGATTTATATCAATTGCACTGGCCAAACAGAGGCAGCTACCACTTTCGGCAAAACTGGACATTCGACCCGACGGCACAAGACAAACAGCCGGTTAAGGACAACATCCTGGAAGTACTACGTGCACTTGATGAGGAAGTTAAAGCCGGTAGGATTCTCCATGTCGGATTGTCGAATGAGAGTTGTTGGGGTAGTGCTCAGTATTTATCCATTGCTGAGAAAGAAAATCTGCCACGAGTGGTCAGTACACAAAACGAATACAACCTGATGAATAGATTGTTCGATCTCGATCTGGCCGAACTATCGCATCAGGAAGACATGGGCTTGCTGGCTTTTTCACCCTTAGCCACCGGCATGCTTACCGGTAAATACAGTGATGGTGAAATCCCGGAAGGTTCGCGCCGTACGTTAAACAAAGATTTGTCAGGTCGGTACACTCAAAAAAGTGCGCCTATATGCGAGCGCTATAACGCTTTGGCTCGCGAACATGATTTACACCCGGCGCACATGGCGCTGGCGTTTTGCCTGTCGCGACCTTTCATGACGTCCGCCATTATCGGCGCGACATCGGTTGAGCAGTTGACTACCAACTTAGCAGCGGCCGATGTCACTTTGTCAGATGAGGTCATGAAAGGAATTCACGATATCTATCTAGACCATCCTATTCCTATGTAAATTGCCACTGTCGAAAATTCCGGCATGCGGTATTCGTTGTTAGCTTTAATCACTTACTGGAAAAGAATCAGCTCATGCCTTGGATTGCGATAGGTTTAACCGTCTTACTGGGTGCTGTATTTGCTCAGCAACCTGTTATTAACTCAGCGGTAAACAAAGTCCTGGGCTCGCCCATATCAGCAACGGTGTTTTCGGTATCCATCACCTTGCTGTGTGCTGTTCTGTTGTTGCCTGTCACTGGTGCGAATTTTCGGCCGCAGCTGTTGAGTTCACTTCCATGGTGGTCTGTTCTAGGCGGCATCATTGGCGTAGGCATCGTTGCCGGTGGTGCTTACTTAGCCCCCATCATGGGTGCGGCACTCTTCTTTGTTTGTTTGGTGGGCGGTCAGCTCTTAGGGGCGGCTATTGCCGATCATATTGGGGCGTTTGGTATACCGGTAAGAAGCCTGTCCTGGACGCGGGCGCTGGGTTTGATCTTGGTTGTTATTGGTGCCTTGCTGGTTAGTCGCGGGTAAGGTTTATCGTCTCTTTCCACTTATGTATGTAGTCGGGTAGTACCGGTGTTTCATCGGTAAAACCAACAAGCTTATAAATTTGTTCCGGTGTCACCTTGCCACCTTTTTTGGATAGAAATATCGCTTCAATTAAGGCCGTGGCTACCCATTGATTATTGCTTTCAAAGCGTTGTTCCAAATAGATTGACCGGTCGTCCCACCCAAGCACTTTGGTATTGATACTAAATTTTTGTCCAAGCTTTAGTGATCGTTTAAATTGAATGGTTTCGGCAGCAACGACCGGGTACCAACCTTGTTGTCGTATCAACTTGAAGGCATTCGACCTCAGCAATAAGTCGGTTCTGCCTAAATCTGCATAGGTCAGGTACACGCCATTGTTAACGTGCATAAAAATATCAAGATCGTTCGGGTAAACACGCAATGTGGTGTCAACCGGCCCCATGAGCTGTGCGCGGGGACGCAACGATTGCGTAAGCATTAACCAGAACAACCGGAATAACATTTTCATCAGAGTGTGTTTCTAGTCAGCGAGCTGGTCAGCAAGCCAGTCACGAGCGGGCAGGTACTTCTCTGTTAAATCGGCTTCAGGTGTTCCGGGTTCAGGTTGGTAGTTATAGTGCCAACTGACATGCGGTGGTAATGACATCAAGATAGATTCCGTTCTGCCACCGGACTGAAGGCCAAACAAAGTACCTCTGTCAAAAACAAGATTGAATTCAACGTAGCGGCCACGTCTGTAGAGTTGGAAATCACGCTCAGCCTGCGTGTACGACATATCTCTACGTTTTGCCACGATGGGTGCGTAGGCCGGGTAAATATGCGTGGCTACCGATTGCATCATGCCGAATGCATGTGAAAATCCCTCGCCGTTGAAATCATCGAAAAACAAGCCACCGACACCACGGGCTTCTTTGCGGTGTTTAAGGTAGAAGTAATCGTCACACCAGGTTTTAAATTTGTTGTGTAGTCCATCCCCAAAAGGCTCAACGGCATCGTGCGCAGTTTGGTGCCAATGCTTGCAGTCTTCTTCAAAGCCGTAGTAGGGCGTTAAGTCAAAGCCACCGCCGAACCACCAGACAGGATCTTCTCCTTCTTTGTCAGCGCGGAAAAAACGAACGTTGGCATGGGTGGTGGGAACGTACGGGTTCTTGGGGTGCAAGACCAATGACACGCCCATTGCCTCCCAGGCACGTCCGGCAAGCTCGGGGCGATGCGCAGAGGCGGAGGGTGGCAAGGTGGAGCCTTGCACCTTGGAGAACCCTACACCGGCTTTTTCAAACAGTGCGCCGTCGGTCAGTATACGGGTGAGTCCGCCGCCGCCTTCTTCGCGGACCCATTCATCGTCGATGAATTTAGCCTCACCATCCAATACTTCCAACTGTTTGCAGAATGAATCATGAAACTGTCGGAGAAAGGAATAAACGGCGTCGCTATCGACGGGGCCGTTATCAGTCGCTTCGGAAGAGTCTGTGGTCATGTTGGAAGAGGTGCTAGCAGGTGGTCTACCTCACACAGTTTACTCTACCCACTTTAAAATTTATCGACGTGAATTGTGACGGCTAAGACGCGCTCTTTAGTACACGAATAAATGCGTCAACCTGAGCGGGTAGGGTTGCCCAGGATGTCACCAGACGCACCACAGAATGCGTCTCGCTGGCAGGCTCCCACACATAAAAATCGAATTGCTCTTTGAGTTTTTCGATCAAGGTGTTTGGCAGAATGGGAAAAATCTGATTACTTTCGGTGGTAGCCGCAAGTGTGTGTCCAGCTTCGACAAAGGCTGCTGATAATTGTTGGGCTTGTGTATTGGCAGAAGCTGTCAGCTTGAAGAAAAGCTCATTGCTAAACAGGGTCTCAAATTGAATACCTAACAATCGCCCCTTGGCCAGCAAAGCACCGCGCTGCTTTATATGAAAAGCAAAATCATCGCTGAGCTCTGGGTTAGGTATGACGATGGCTTCGCCAAATAGCGCACCGGCTTTGGTGCCACCTATCCAGAATATATCGGTCATGCTGGCGATGTCTGCCAGTGTCAGGTCGTTCTTCGGCGCTGTTAGTGCAGCCCCTAATCGCGCACCGTCCATCATTAAAATTAGTTTGTTCGACTTACAGCACTCAGACAGCTCTGACAACTCTTGCTTGTTGTAAACCGTGCCCAGCTCAGTCGCGTTGGAGATATACACAAGCTTCGGGCGAGCCATATGCGGGAAGTGCGCATTGCTGGCAAGCGTTGATTCAATGAGCGCAGGGTTAAGTTTTCCATCGGTGGTGTTGACTGAAATTATCTTATGCCCTGTGGCCTCTATGGCTCCGGTTTCACGAACCACGATATGTCCGGTGCTGGCAGCAATGACCGCTTCATGTGAGCGCAGACTGGCAGACATGATAATGATGTTGGCCAACGTACCGCCTGCCACAAAATACACGGGTACATCTGCCCGGCCCATGGCTTGTTGAATGAGCCCGCGCGCTTTAAGCGTGTGTGAATCATCACCGTAGGCCGTGTTTTGATCAAGGTTGGTCCGCGTCAAGGCCGCCAGGATATCCTCATGACAACCTTCACTGTAGTCATCGAGGAAACTGTATTTCTCAGTCATGCAAGGTATCTCTTTAGGGACCTTAACGAAGTTGTTGACCCGTTCTTATATCAAATATATGGGTAGGTGAGGCTAAGGTGCCGACGTTTGCATTAACAATGGCATCTATTAAATCACCAAACTCGTCTTGAACATCTTGTCCGGTTTGTAGCGCCGGGTGGCCTGAGCGATTTGCACTGGTAGAGACAATGGCACCGCCATAGGCATCGCACAGCTTAACGACCAAAGGGTGTTGGCTTACGCGAACAGCCAGCGTGTCGCGCTGACCGCTTAGCAATGAACTGACTGCATCGGATGCAGGCATCACAAAGGTTACCGGCCCCGGCCAAGCAGCATCTAGCTTCTGCTGCCATTCCGCTTGAATAGGGGCTAGGTATGAAGTCAGTTGATCTTGATGGGAGGCAATTAAAATAAAACCCTTGTGCGCTTCCCGATGTTTAATATCGAGAATGCGCTGCAGGGCTTTATCGTTTCGCGGATCACAACCCAAGCCGTAGACGGCTTCGGTGGGGTAGGCAATGACGCCGCCTTTATTTAATGCCTCAACGGCGGCGAGTATGTCGTCGCTCAATCCTGTTTCGCCGTTACAGTTGCTTTCTTCTTTGAAGCACTTTTCTTAGCGGTTGCCTTTTTCTTGGCAGCCGCTTTCTTTGACGCAGCACTTTTCTTTTTAGACTTTTTCTTCTTAGTCTTTTTCTTGGCGGCAGGTTTTTTCGCTGTCGCTTTCTTTTTAGCTTCAGCTTTTGCCTTTTTCTTACCGCGTCCTTTTCGTTCCGGCGCTTCTTCTAAGAGTTTTAAGCAGGTTTCCAAGTCAATAGCCTTGGGGTTCTCTTTCATCTCTTTCGGAATTTTTGCGTTCTTGTTGCCATCGGTGATGTAAGCACCCCAACGGCCATTAAGAATTTGCACATCGGTGCCTTCAAACGTTTTAACCAGCTTGTTGGCATCGGCGATTTTCTTCTCGGCAACGATTTCCAAGGCACGTTCTAGGGTGACGGTATACGGGTCATCTTCTTTAAGGGAGACAAACTTGGCATCGTATTTAATGTACGGGCCAAAACGACCGATGTTGGCCGTGATCTTTTCACCTTCAGGCGACTCTCCCAATTCCCTTGGCAGGGTGAACAGTTGCAATGCCTCTTCCAGCGTAATGGTGTTCATTCGCTGACCGGGGCGTAGTCCTGCAAATTTTGGTTTGTCTTCGTCTTCGCGTGTACCAATTTGTACGAATGCGCCGTACTGACCGATACGAACAGTAATGGGTTTACCACTCTCTTCATGAATGCCCAGTTCGCGAGCCTGGATGGCTTCATCTTTTGAGACATTTTCTAATTTGTCTTCAACGCGATCTTTAAACGGTTTCCAAAATTCGCTGAGTAGTGGCACCCAATCTTTTTCACCGCGCGAAACCGCATCGAGATCGTCTTCCAGATTTGCCGTGAAATCATAGTCAACGTATTGATCAAAATGCTTGGCCAGGAAAGTGGCAACAACCCGACCTGTATCGGTGGGGAAGAAGCGGCGGCTTTCTATTTCAACGTATTCGCGTGACTGTAGCGTAGAGATGATAGAGGCGTAAGTTGATGGTCTGCCAATGCCATATTCTTCAAGTGTCTTAACCAGGCTTGCTTCAGAGAAGCGCGGTGGCGGCTCTGTAAAGTGCTGGGTTAGCTTGATGTCTTGTAGAGGTACTGAGTCTCCCTCTTTGAGCTCTGGCAACATTTTTTCATCGTCGTCAGATTTCTTTTTGTCGTCTTCATCTTCACGGTAAACCGTCATGAAGCCCGGGAAGTGCACAGTAGAACCATTAGCGCGGAACTTGTTGCCCTCGCCACATGCAAAGTCGACCGCTACCTGGTCAATCGTTGCATAGATCATTTGGCTGGCAACGGTTCGCTTCCAAATCAGGTTGTACAGTTTGTACTGATCTTCTTCTAAATATTTCTTGATCTCTTCCGGCGCTCGCATAACGGACGTTGGACGAATAGCTTCGTGAGCTTCCTGAGCGTTTTTAGATTTATTTTTGTAAACGTTGAGTTGGTCCGGCAAATAGTCTTTGCCATAACGCTGAGGAATGAGCGTGCGCAGCTCATCCAGGCATTCTTCTGAGAGCGTGATGGAGTCCGTTCTCATATAAGTGATAAGACCCGTTTGACCTTCACCGATATCGATACCTTCATACAGCTTCTGCGCGGTACGCATGGTGCGCTGAGCGCCGAAGCCAAGCTTTCTAGAAGCCTCTTGCTGCAAGGTAGAAGTGGTGAACGGTGCCGTTGGGTTGCGCTTGCGTTGCTTCTTCTCAACTTTGATCGCAGTCAGGGAGCCTTTGGCGTGTCCCATCAGCATGTCACGCGTCTCGTTGGCTTGTTCGCCATTGTTGACGGTGAACTGTTTTACTTTGTCGCCTTTGAGCAATGACAGTCTGGCGGTGAACGGTTGGGCATCTTTTTGAAGTTCGGCCAGAATGCTCCAGTATTCCTGCGGGATAAACGCTTCAATTTCATTTTCACGTTCGCAAATCATGCGCAGGGCAGGTGACTGAACGCGACCCGCGGACAGGCCTCGTCGTATTTTGCGCCACAGCAGCGGTGATAAGTTGAATCCCACCAGGTAGTCGAGTGCGCGACGTGCCTGCTGCGCATTAATTAAATCGTGGCCAAGCTCTCTGGGGTTATCGACGGCTTCCTGTACTGCGCGTTTGGTGATTTCATGAAAAACCACACGCTGTACTTCTTTGCCTTCCAGATCGCCTTCTTCCTGTAGGTGTTCTACTAAATGCCAGCTGATTGCTTCCCCCTCGCGATCCGGGTCAGTCGCGAGAAGTAGTGAGTCAGCTTTCTTCAAGGCTTTCTTGATGGCGTTAACGTGTTTTTCGTTACGCTCAATCATTTGGTACTTCATGGCAAAGTCGTTTTCAGGGTCGACCGCTCCCTCCTTGGGGAGCAGATCCCGCACGTGACCGTACGAGGCCAGTACCTTGTAGTCCTTGCCGAGATACTTCTCGATAGTCTTGCCCTTAGCGGGTGACTCTACGATGACCAGATTTTTGCTCATGAATGCCGTAGTGATTGTGGCGACAGAAAGGCTGTCACCAATTCATTTTGTAAGTCGAATCGACCAATAGACTCGTCGCTTGGCCGCACTTTGTCAACGCGACAGTGTAATTCTCTTGCTAGCAACGCGCATACCGACCTCCAGGTTCTACGCTGATTAACCCTTTTAGTTCTAAACGCCCAAGGGCAGTACTAAGCGCCGAGATTGTAATCTCTTGAGCCTTGTCTTTGGCAAGTGTCATTAAATCGTCGACGGTGGCAGGGTGGGAACTTAGGCTCATCAGGAGCCATTTGTCGGTGGCGTCGAGCGTAACAGGCAACGCACTATAAGAATGTGGCATTAACTCCATTTGTGAATCAGCAGTAGGCTGAGGCCTTGTTTTTAGCTCGGCAAGCGCGCGTTCCAAGGGCTGTGCCAGCGTATCGAGGATGTCCTGGGTGGATTCCACCAAGGCTGCGCCCTGTTTAATAAGAGCATGACAGCCCTTTGCCTGCAGATTATGAATTGACCCGGGCACCGCCATGACCTCCCGCCCTTGGTTCATGGCGTGGTTGGCTGTGGTTAGTGTGCCGCTGGGCAGGGCGGCTTCCGCCACCAGCACTCCCAGACTGAGGCCGCTGATGATTCTATTACGCTGTGGAAAAAACCAAGGCCGCGTTATGCTGCCGATGTGATGCTCGGTAAGAATCAAGCCGCCGCCGCCGATAATTCTTGCAGCCAGTTCTTTATGCCGTTTGGGGTACACCCTGTCAGGCTCGGTGGCGGCCACGGCGATAGTGACGCCTGAACAGTCCAGCGCGCCTTCGTGCGCGGAGGCATCAATGCCTAAAGCCAGCCCGCTGACGATACCAATGCCTAAATCGGCCAACTCACGACAGCACTGGCGCGTGTGGGACAGCGCATGACTACTGGCTTTGCGGGAACCGACGACAGCCAGCAACGGGTGCGACAGTGCACTAAGCGATCCTTGGGCATAGAGAAGAGGAGGCGCGTAATCGGTTCTCTGAAGTAGAAGCGGATAAGCCTCATCGTCTAGCGTAATGATGTGATTGTCGGGGGAGGAGGCCTCCCATGCCAGAGCTCTATCTACTTGCTCTTGCGTGTGGGGACTGTGTAGTTTGGAAAAATCCTCGTCTGACACCTCTTGGCTCAGCGTGCGCTGCAAGCCGGTGCTCTGGCCTTCCAGATGACGTTGGATTAATTGCCCAAGACTCGTGGGCGAAGGCGCTACCTCATGCAGTAATTTGCATAATTTGGTGGCATTGGGAAAAGCTAGAGAGAAAGTCAGCCAGGCGGCTGCCGGGGTATTTAAATCATCCATGATTAAGTGACTGCGGTTGTGCCCGCAGCCACTTAGGTGGTTCCGGGCGTTTCTATATTCCGGTGATGATGTCGTTCTTTCTCACCGGGCGTGTCGATTCCATGACAAGCGCATAGCTTACCTTGTCGAAGGTCTTGAAGACCATTACCACGCCGGTACGTACGTTAGGCATTCTCACCTTCTTATGTCCAAGACCTGCACGCTTGTCGATCACGTGCTTTCCGGCGGTTTCAATCGCTAGAACATCACCAGACTGAATGTTGGATTCCTTACCCATATTCAGAACGATCACCTGAGACCGGCCCGATTGGGAAATAGCGTTGACCAGAGAAATGACGCGGCCTTCGCCGTTCAATTCCGGAATACGAGGGATATATTGATGAACAATGCTGCCTTGGCTGCTGGCTAACAAAATATCGCCTGCAAGAGCTTCCATTTTGTTGTGGGTGATCATCAGAGTAGACGGGTCGCCCAGATTCAGTAGCTTCGCATCGGCAACGTGAGTAATTTCGTGTCCCAGCAAGCGACCGGTAGTGGGATCCACTAGCTCGTCGCTCTTGCGGTAAATGCCGTAGTCGGTCTGGCCGTTATTCATCTGGCCGCGGGCATAAACCCGTGTGCCGGCAGAAACAATCAAACGACCATCGTCGTTCGCCACGATGTACGGTGCCCGGGCAAGCGTTTTCTGATCAACAACGAGTGGGTGAACCAAAAACTGCTGAATGGAATCGCCGGGAATGGTCGGGATGGCTTCATCCAAAGACTCATGACGAATAGTGGGTGAAACCCGAATGCGAGAGTTCGAGTACATCGGCACAGGGTTGCCGTTCTCATCAAATTTCAGAGGAACATTAACGCCAGCGCCCGACAGTCCGGGTTCGCCAACGGAGGCAATACCTGCCTGTGTCAGTAAGATGGATGGACGTCCGTCAACATATTGGAGTTCGACAGTGTCTCCGGGGTAAATCAGGTGTGGGTTTTCGATCTGAGGGTTGGACTCCCAGATTTCGGTCCATTTCCATGGCTCGTTCAGGTATCGACCTGAAATATCCCACAGCGTGTCACCTTTGACCACGCGATACTCGATCGGGGCGTCCTCACGGATATTCGATGGATCAATGAAGGCTCGCGACTGATTTGCCGGCAAACTTTCGCCTGTAAACCCTGTTTCGTCGAAGCGATCCACGATTTGAGGCTGAGATGCCATGACCGGCGCAGGCGGTTCAAGGGTGCTACAAGCCGCCAGCAGGACTGGCAGACTGAATGCCATGGCTAGCTTGGCAGTTTGTACAGTCTTGTTTGGAGCCATGTTCGGGAACTCTCCCAGGTTGAATAGCGTTAATCCACCAAACAATCGGCGGAGCTGAAGAAACCTTGATATGCAAGCGGGATGCCTTGTCCGTCCCTGTTAGAATTCCGCAATCGAAACCGCTTGGGGCTTACTGTGTCGTTGTTAGATATTCTTTATTACCCGGATTCCCAACTGAGGCGCACAGCAGCCCCGGTAGATAACGTGGACGGGAAGATGGCCTCCCTGATCGATGAGATGTTCGAAACCATGTACGCAGCGCCGGGTATCGGGCTGGCAGCGACACAGGTGAATGTGCATCAACGTGTTGTTGTTATTGATGTCTCGGAGGAAAACGACACCCCGTTAACCTTCATCAACCCGGAGATTCTCCTTGCTGAGGGTGAGGGAGAAATGCAGGAAGGGTGCTTGTCCATTCCGGGTGTCTATGAAACGGTTAAACGACCTGCCGAAATTAAGATTGCCGCCATCGATCGGGAAGGGAATCCTTTCGAAATGGATACGGACGGGTTACTTGCTGTGTGCATACAGCACGAAATTGACCACCTGAACGGGAAACTGTTTGTCGATTATTTGTCGCCTCTGAAACGTAACCGCATCAGAAAGAAGATGGAAAAGTGGATTCGGGACGGCGCTGACCCTGACGACATCCCAGAGCGTCCTTGAGTCATTTCGGGCTTCACACGACTTTTCTTTTGCGGAAAATCAACCACATCAATGAGCGCTAAGTGTCCATGAATTGCCAACGCCTTAAAGTGGCATTTGCCGGAACGCCAGAATTTGCCGCCGTTGCTCTCGATGCTCTGCTCGCCAGCGAACATGACGTTGTCGGCGTCTTGACTCAGCCCGACAGGCCTGCAGGTCGGGGACGTAAGCTGACGGCCAGCGCCGTTAAGTTACGCGCTGAGGCGGCCGGTGTGCCCGTATTGCAACCTTTGAGTTTGCGTAACGAAGAAGCCGTTGCTCAGGTGGCAAGCCTTAACGCTGATGTTTTAATCGTCGCAGCCTATGGGCTCATATTGCCCACCTCCGTGCTGTCATTGCCACCGCTGGGGTGTTTGAATATTCATGGCTCTTTATTACCTCGTTGGCGGGGCGCAGCGCCTATTCATAGAGCCATCCTTGCCGGGGATACCCAAACTGGTGTTTGCATCATGCAAATGGACGAAGGGCTGGATACCGGTGATGTGCTGCTCAGTAAATCACTACCCATCGATGGCGACGATACGGTTGCGCTGTTGCACGACAAACTCGCAGCCTTAGGTGCGGAAGCCTTGCTTGAGGCATTGCCGTTACGATGCTCTGGCGAACTGCAAGCTGAGCCGCAGCCGGATGAAGGCGTCACCTATGCTGAAAAGCTCAGTAAAGCCGAAGCGCATTTAGATTTTTCGCAAACCACAGTGCAACTGCATCGATGTGTTCGCGCGTTTAACCCGTGGCCGGTCGCTGAAGGGCAGCTATGCGAGCAACGGGTCAGAATTTGGCAAAGCAGGTCGGTACCAGCTGATGCTGCCGCGTCGTCTGCAGATTTACTGCCCGGTACTATTGTCGATGTACTGGACGATGCGCTCAGAGTAAAAACCGGCGATGGAGTGATCGACTTACTGACCTTGCAGTGGCCCGGCAAAAAAGCGCAAGAGGCGGCGTCGTTTGCTCAAGGACATGAACTGACAGGGCAGCGCTTTTCTTAACATGAGCGCTCAATCCACCGAAAATATACGCCTTGTCTGTCTGCAACTTATGTTGGAGTTGCAAACCCGAGGTGGTTCATTAACTCGTCTGCTGCCGTCGGCGCAAGAGCGAGTTGCCGAAACCGACCGCGCGCAATTGCAAGCCTGGAGCTATGGCTTTGCGCGCTATAGCAATGAGTTGGAAGGGCTGGTCAATCAACTGATTAGCAAACCCTTAAAGAAAAAAGATTTAGACATTTATCTGTTGCTGCAATTGGGTGTTTATCAACTGCGACATACCTCCACAGCCGAACATGCAGCCGTGGATGAAAGCGTCAAGCTGGTTAAGCGTTTGAAAAAGCCTTGGGCTAAAGGTTTAGTGAATGCGGTGTTACGAAATTATCAACGCCGTGTAGAAGAGTTGGAAGAGAATCTTAACGACTCGCAAAAGCACAATCATCCGCAGTGGCTGCTGGAACGTTTCCGGGCAGACTGGCCGCGTCAGTGGCAATCCATTTGTGCTGCTAACAATGAACAAGGCCCCATGACGCTCAGAGTGAATGCGCAGCGCCATAGCACACAAGAATACAAAGCTTTATTGGACGAGCAGGGCATGCTGTCGAACGTCATCGATGGTGTCCCAGAAGCGCTGCAATTGGCAAAAGCAGTTCCGGTTCAACAATTGCCTGGGTTCAAAGACGGCGACGTTAGTATTCAGGATGCAGCTGCACAACAATGTGCACAGAAGCTAATGAAGTTTGCACCATCGGGTGGCCGATTATTAGACGCTTGTGCAGCACCGGGCGGTAAAACAGCGCACATCTTAGAGCTTCAATACTTTTCGGAAGTTATGGCGATTGATCAGGATGCGGAGCGTTTAGAGCGTGTACAGGAAACCTTAGACAGGCTTTCGTTAAATAAGGCTGTCACGTTAAAAGCAACCGATGCCAGTGATTTAGACAGCTGGTGGGACGGCAAAGCGTTCGATGCCATTTTGTTAGACGCGCCGTGTTCGGGTACGGGTGTAATAAGACGGCATCCGGATATTAAATTGTTACGCCGCCCTACCGATATCCCCGTGCTAATGTCAGTGCAAGCGCGTTTGCTTGATGAGCTATGGCGAACGCTTAATGTCGGCGGAGTATTGTTGTATGCCACTTGTTCCATTTTAAAAAGAGAAAATGAAGAACAAGTGCTGGCCTTTTTGGACAGGACACCCGATGCAACTCAGGCTGCTGAATGTCAGCAACTGTTACCCGGTGAAAACGGCATGGATGGATTTTTCTATGCACCGCTCATCAAAGGTGCTCAGTGAGTCCTAAGGTAGAAAAACGGCGATGGGCACTGGCGGTCTTGCTGGTACCGTTGGCGACGCTGTTTGTTTTTCTGGTGATGGTAGGACTCTCTGCACGCGGTTTATCAAAAGACCATGGGCAGACCGGCAGTATTGTGTTGTCCGATGTCACCTTAATTCAGGATCGTGGCGAATTGTATTTAGATGTAAAGGCGGACATTGATTTGCCGGTCACCATTCGCGCTGGCTTAGACAACGGTGTGCCGTTGATCTTTGAGTTGGCGCTACGTTTTTTCGAACCTTCACCGTATTGGTTTGATACCGAGCTGGCAACTATCGAGCGGCGTTTCAGTCTGACCTACTACGAGCTAACGCGTCATTATCGGGTTAAATCAATCAATTCGAATAAGAGCCAAAATTTTAGGTCTTTGTCTGCGGCTTTACGTGGGCTGGGTTCTATAGAGCGCTTGCCGTTAAACATTGATCAGCATCAGATGACCTTGTCTAACGATGCCATTGTT